>NZ_JABGCB010000010.1 GCF_013149295.1 Novosphingobium sp. SG751A | reverse complement strand
TGATAACCTCCGACACGGACGCCTCCTTCAGTGGTGTTCAACACCTCCACTATGGCACATCGATGCCGTCGGGGGGCGTCCACCCCATCAGCTTTCAAGACCTCTCGTGCTCCTGCTCGTTGACGGGCATTCCTTCAGGTCGAGATTCTTGCGCGCCGCTTGATTTCATGGCGATAGGGAGCCGGTTCATGCTGATATGAGCTGGCTCCCTATCGCTTCAAAATGCGGGGGAATGTGCTTTATTCCCCCGACATAAAATCAGGGCTTGCGACCCGCAACCGATCCCAGCACAAAACCGCTATATCCCGACGGGAACGTACCGCTGACTCCGAAGAAATAGGCCATTTCGGCCGCTTGCGGACCAAAAAAGCCCCCGGCGAATGCTGTACATTGTCTTGCGCAGCACAGGCATGGTCAGCCGCCGCAATCGCGGCGAAGCAAAGGGCCGATTTAAGCGCAGCGTATTTTAGAGTGCGACAAAACATTGCTGCGCGGACTATCCGCACACCAAGATTTGTCAAGAAAACCTTAACCGAAAATTAACGAAGAATCAGCGCAAATCGATCAAGTTCCGCCCGTTTTCAAGCAACCTTAGGCGCCAGATGCCAGACCGGCGGGGCCTCTTTGGACAAAAGGCGGCGCATTTCGGCGGCTATATAGTCGCGGGTCATCGGCAAGGTGTCCTGCCGCTTCACGTTCTGGATGTGGAAATTGACCATATTGCCCTGACGGAACGCCTGTTCGGCCCCGACCAGATAGAATTGCCACATGCGCAGCAGTTCCTCATCATACATAGCCGCGATCCGGTCAGCATGCAGCGTGGTGCGCCGATACCATTCAGCCAGCGTATCGGCATAGTGATAGCGCAGCACCTCGATATCGCCGGTTTTCCATCCGGTCCGCTCGATGGCGCCCACCAGTTCGCTCATCGCCGGGATATAGCCGCCGGGGAAGATATATTTGCGCGTCCACGCATCGGTAAAGCCCGGCCCGCCCGCGCGCCCGATCGTGTGCGTCAGCATCACGCCATCATCGGCCAGCCGATTAAACGTATGACCGAAATATTCGTCGAAATGGCGCGCGCCGACATGCTCGATCATGCCCACGCTGGTGATCCGGTCGAATGTCTCGGTCAGATCGCGGTAATCGACAAGGCGGAACTGCACCTTGTCGGCAACGCCTGCGGCCTGCGCACGCTCCTGCGCAAAGGCGACCTGATCGGGGGCCAGCGAAATGCCCAGCACCTCGCAACCGTAATGGCGGTTGAGGTAAAGCCCCAACCCGCCCCAGCCGCAGCCTATATCCAGAACCCGCATCCCGCGCGCATCGGCCGGCAGATGCAATTTGGCCGCAATCAGCGCCTTCTTTTCCAGTTGGGCCTGTTCCAGCCCCACCTGAGGTCCGGAGAAATAGGCCATCGTATATTGCCGGTCCTCGTCGAGGAACATTTCGTAGAACTGGCGCGTAAGGTCATAATGGTGGCGTACATTGCGGCTGGAGCGGCGGCGATCATTGAACTGATCCAGACGCCACGCCACGCGGTCGATCATCCGGCTGAGCCGTCCCGGCGCGTCCATATGGGTCTTGGCCGCCTTGGCCTCGGCACCGATCATCAGCACCAGATCGCGGATGTCATGGGGCGGCTCGACCACCATCCACCCGCGCATATAGGCCTCGCCCGCGCCCAGCGAAGGGTTGCGCGCGATATGGCCTGCGGTGCGTCTGTCGGTAAAGCGCAGACATAGAGGCGCGCCCTGCCCCGAACCATAAAGATGAACCGTTCCATCCGCATCCGTGATCTGCAAAGGTCCGGTGCGGATCGCACGGCGGAGGAAGCGGTCAAGCAGCCACATATTTCATCCTTTCGTCCCGTCGCTAACCAATGCCGCAGACGCGGCTTCGGTTCCTCACCTCTGCCAAAAACACTTAACGGCGGGACGAAAAAACACGAAAATATACTAATGTCGCATCCGGAATGAGCGCTCAGGCCGGCTGGGCGCGGGCCTCGCGGCGTTGGCGTTTTTCCAGATACATGGCGGCGTCGGCATCCTGAAGCGCCTGATCGACGGTGGTTTCGCGCGGGTCGGCGCTGATGATGCCCAGACTGGCGCCGGGATAATCCACCGCGCAGCAGGGCAGATCATAATGCCCCTCAACCAGCCCGGCCAGCCGCCGCCGCATCGCCGCCACGGTCAGCTCGACGTCCTGCCCCTGCGCCGGGCCCAGCCCCGCAAGCACGAATTCATCGCCCCCCAGTCGCCCGAGCAGATCGCTGCCCCGCATACCTGCGGCCAGCCGCCGCCCGACCTCGATCAGGAAAGCATCGCCGGTTTCATGGCCATAGGTGTCATTGATCTGTTTGAAACCATCAAGATCGATAAAGGCCACCGTTACCCGCCGCCCCTCGCGCTGAGCTAGGCTGAACAGGCGACCAAGTTCCTGAAAGATGAAGCGGCGGTTGGGCAGGCCGGTCAGCGTATCGGTGAAGGAAAAGCCCTCAAGCTCGCGATTGGCCCGCTGGAGCTTTTCCAGCAGGTTTTCGCGCTGAATATGCTGCTGGATCAGGGTGCCGAACAGCAACAGCACCTGACGCCCCTCTTGCGTGATCGGGCGCTTTTCCGAGCTGGCGGCGCATAGCGTGCCGAACAGGCTGCCGTCCTCCATCCGGACGGGGGTGGAGGCATAGGTGCATATGCCCAGCGCGCGCGCCGCATCCGAATCGCCCCAGCACCCCGCCACATCGTCGGTAAAGGGCTGTCCGGCGTCCAGCGCGCGTTTGCACAAAGTGTCGCCCCAAGGCACTGAGAGCCCCTCGGGGATCTGCATCACCTTGCTGTTGCGGGCATAGAGGATGCTCTGGACACCGGCCGTCTCGTCGATCCGGGTCAGATAGGTGCTTTCCAGCCCCGTCACCAGTTCGAGCATGGTCAGCAAGGGGCGCGTGAGCTGTTCGACCGTCTGCGCGCTTGCGACCGTTTCGGAAATCTGACCCAGCAATGCGTCCGACATGGCAGATCCTCTTTCAGATGCGAGCCTTGCGATGGCCCTGTTTAGGCCCGCACCATGCCAAAATCCACGCATTTGGCATCAGGCAAAATGCTGAGTTGTGGGATAATTGCCATCGACTTGATCGGGACGCTCCATCCTGCCTATATCTTGAAACCATGAAGCAACTGTATCGCGCTCTGTCGCCCCTCGCCCTGCCCCTGTATTCTCTGGCGGCTCTTTCCCTGATCGCGCCTGTCCATGCCGCCGCCCCGGCGCACAAGCCTGCGGCGGCAAAAACGGCTGCTGCGGCCAAACCGGCGCTCACCGCGAACAATGGCATCATCCCCCTGCCGCTCAACCCGATCCTGCCCCCGGCACAGCGCCTGTGCAGCACCAAGACCTCTTCGGGCGTCAGCTTCACCATGCTGCGCCCCGCGACCGGCCCGGTCCCGGCCGAAGAGGATTATGTGCTGGTCAATTACATCGGTTATCTGGCCGCCACGGGCGCGGTGTTCGATCAGGGGATGCAGGCGACCTTTCCCGTCGCAGGCGTGATCCCCGGCTTTTCGCAAGGGCTTCAGATGGTGCCCAAGGGTGGCGTGGCGCGTTTCTGCATCCCTGCGGCCATGGGCTATGGTGCGCAGGCCGCAGGCCCGATCCCGGCCAATTCCGATCTGGTGTTTCAGGTCGAGCTGCTTGATTACAAGACCGGCGCCGAGATCGAGACCATGCGCAAGGCCCGCGCCGCAGCATCCGCGCCCGCAGCATCCGAGCCTGCGGCCACGCCTGCTCCCGCCAGCAAGCCGCAGCAATAAGGCCATGTCGAGCGTTGCGCCGGGCCATGTGTCGGGCGCAACCTTCCGGCTATTTGAAGGAAACGGTGGTGGACAGGGCTAGATTCGAACTAGCGTACGCTCTCGCGGGCAGATTTACAGTCTGCTGCCATTAACCACTCGGCCACCTGTCCACACCGTTATGCCTTTTTCAAGGCATTCGAGCTTGGGGGTCTCCCCCCGAACAGCGCCATTTGGATGGAGCCGCTCAGCCGAGGTCCGCGCCTATGGGGGTGTTGATCACGTCTGTCAACAGGCAGAAATCATTGTGGATAAATTGTCTGTCGAATGCCGGGACAGGCACGGCGGCAAAACCCAGCCAGAAGCCAAGCCCCTTGGGGCCGATCACGATCATGTGTATGGGAAAACTGCAACGGTGGTGGACAGGGCTAGATTCGAACTAGCGTACGCTCTCGCGGGCAGATTTACAGTCTGCTGCCATTAACCACTCGGCCACCTGTCCACACCGTCAGGCCTCTTGCGAGGCTATCCAGCTTGGGGGTTTCCCCCCGAATGGCCCCATTTGTGTGGAGCCTTTCAGCCGAGGACCGCGCCTATGAGGATCTTGCCCTTGCCTGTCAACACTCGAATTGGCAAAGGCGGGGAAATTTTTGCCAGAAAGGACAATTCATGAGCCGCCACAGCGACGACGACACCCAACAGGGCGGGCGCGGAAAGGGCAAGGCCATGCGGGGCCGTGCAGGGCGCATGCAGGGCGGGCGCGGCTCGGGCCGAGCCAGCAAGGGCGCGGTGCGCCTGTGGGGCCATCACGCGGTCGAGGCCGCATTGAAGAATCCCGACCGCAACCACCGCAAACTGTGGGCCACGCGTGAGGCCATTGCGAATCTGGATGGCGAGCTTCCCGCTGATTTCACGGTCGAATATGCGCAGGCCGCCGATCTGGGCCGCCTTGTCGCGCGCGATGCGCCGCATCAGGGGCTGGTGTTGGATTGCGATTGCCTCGAAGACATTTTCCTCGACGAAGTGCTCGATGGCGATCCCTCGCGCCCCATCATCGTGCTGGATCAGGTGACCGATCCGCATAATGTCGGCGCGATTCTGCGTTCGGCCGCTGCCTTCAACGCGGCTGCGATCATCACCCAGGATCGCCACGCGCCGCCCGAATCGGGCACGCTCGCCAAATCGGCCAGCGGCGCTCTGGAGGTCGTACCTTGGGTGCGCGTCGTCAATCTGGCCCGCGCGCTCGAAGAAATCGCCGAAGCGGGCTATTGGCGCATCGGTCTGGCCGGTGAGGCCAAGGCTACGCTCTCGCAGGCGATGACCGCGGGGCCGGTGGCGCTGGTGCTGGGCGCTGAGGGCGAAGGCATGCGCCACAACATCACCCAGCATTGCGATGCTCTGGCCCGCCTGCCGATCAGTGAGGCGATGGAATCGCTCAATGTGTCGAATGCGGCCGCCATCGCGCTCTATGCCGTAGCCACACGCGAAGGCGCCGAATAAGGCAAAGGGGGCCTTTAGAGCCCCCTTCCCGGCCTCAAACAAAAACGCCGCCCGGATGATCCGAGGCGGCGTTTTTTCTGCTTATGGCTGCGAGGCGTTTCAGCCATTCAGCAGTCAAAAACGGGTGATCAGTTCACCGCGTCCTTCAGGCCCTTGCCAGCCTTGAACTTGGGCTGAGCCGAGGCCGAGATCGCCAGAGGTTCGCCGGTGCGGGGGTTGCGACCGGTCGAGGCCTTGCGCTTGGCCACCGAGAAAGTGCCAAAGCCGACCAGACGGACTTCATCGCCAGCCTTCAGAGCAGCGGTAATCGCATCGAACACGCCTTCGACAGCCTTGGTCGCATCATTGCGGGTAAGGCCGCTGGCTTCGGCAACCGCGCCGATCAGTTCGTTCTTATTCATTTGGGTACCCCCGAAAAGGACGTTGAGAATATCTGTTTGAGTCGCCTCGACAGCGGGCGGAATTGAGCGATTTTTAATGCCCCTGTCAAAGCGAAATGCGATTAAAAACCCGCAATTATCCCCGAAAATCGGGGGTTTTTCGACGAATGGAAGGCTAAACCCGGCCTGTCGTCGCCCAAGGGCAATCCGCGACAAGGGCGTAAACCCGAGTCGCGGCATTGCAGCAAAATCAATGCGCCGTGGCGGTCGAAGGCGCAGCCCCGCCTGCAGGCGTCGCACCGGGCTGGCTGGCCAGATCGTCAGCCTCGGTCCATTCAATCGCCTGCGGCACCTCAACCAACGCGCGCGCAAGCACCTGATCCACATGAGACACGGGCACGATCTCCAGACCCTCGCGGATATTGGCAGGGATCTCGGCCAGATCCTTGGCGTTCTCCTCAGGGATCAGGACGGTCTTGATGCCGCCGCGCAGCGCGGCCAGCAGCTTTTCCTTGAGGCCCCCGATCGCCAGCACCCGCCCGCGCAGCGTGACCTCGCCGGTCATCGCCACATCGGCACGCACCGGGATGCCGGTCAGCGTCGAAACCATCGCGGTCACCATACCGATGCCCGCGCTCGGCCCATCCTTGGCCACGGCGCCTTCGGGCAGGTGGATATGCAAATCCTTGCGGTTAAAAATCGACGGCTTGATGCCATAAGCAGGCGCGCGGGCCTTCACGAACGAGAACGCCATCTGCACGCTCTCGCTCATCACCTCGCCCAGCTTGCCCGTGGTCTTGACCGCGCCCTTGCCCGGCACCGTCACGCTTTCGATGGTCAGCAATTCGCCGCCCACCTCGGTCCATGCAAGCCCGGTCACCGCGCCAATCTGGTTTTCCTCATCCGACACGCCGTGCCGATATTTGCGGACACCGGCGAAATCGGCCAGATTTTCGGGCGTAATGGTCACGCCCTTTTCCTTGCCCTCAAGGATCTTGCGCAAGGTCTTGCGCGCCAGCCGGGCAATCTCGCGCTCCAGCGTGCGAACGCCCGCCTCGCGGGTGTAATAGCGGATCAGATCGCGCAGCGCGGGCTGCGTCAGGGTGAACTCCCCCTTCTTCAACCCATGCGCCTCGACCTGCTTGGCCACCAGATGGCGCTCGGCGATCTCGACCTTCTCGTCCTCGGTGTAACCCTCCAGACGGATGATCTCCATGCGGTCCAGCAGAGGCTGGGGCAGGTTCAGGCTGTTGGCTGTGCAGACGAACATGATGTCCGACAGGTCGATATCCAGCTCCAGATAGTGGTCCTGGAATTTCGAATTCTGTTCCGGGTCCAGCACTTCGAGCAGTGCCGAGGCCGGATCGCCGCGGAAATCCTGACCCAGCTTGTCGATCTCGTCCAGCAGGAACAGCGGATTGCCCGTGCCGGCCTTTTTCAGGTTCGACACGATCTTGCCCGGCATCGAACCGATATAAGTCCGGCGATGGCCGCGGATCTCGGCCTCGTCGCGCACGCCGCCCAGCGATTGCCGGATGAATTCGCGCCCGCAAGCCTTGGCGATGCTCTTGCCAAGCGAGGTCTTGCCCACGCCCGGCGGGCCGACCAGACACAGGATCGGACCCTTCAGCTTGTTGGTCCGCGCCTGCACCGCCAGATATTCGATGATGCGGTCCTTGACCTTGTCGAGCGCATAGTGGTCGGCATCGAGCACCGCTTGGGCGGCACCGATGTCCTTCTTCAGCTTGCTCTTCTTGCCCCAGGGCAGGCCCAGCAGCACGTCGAGATAATTGCGCACGACGGTCGCCTCGGCACTCATCGGCTGCATGGTCTTGAGCTTTTTCAGCTCGGTCTCGGCCTTGGTCCGCGCTTCCTTGGAGAGCTTGAGCTTGTTGATGCGCTCTTGAAGCTCAGCGATCTCATTCGCCCCGCTTTCATCGCCGCCGCCCAGTTCGCTCTGAATCGCCTTCAACTGTTCGTTGAGGTAATATTCGCGCTGGGTCTTTTCCATCTGCCGCTTGACGCGCCCACGGATGCGGCGCTCAACCTGCAAAACGCCCAGTTCGCCTTCCATGAAGCCATAGACCATTTCCAGCCGCTTCAACGGATCGGTTTCCGACAGCAAGGCCTGCTTGTCGGCCACCTTGGCGCTGATATGGCTGGCGATCTGGTCGGCCAGAGCCGAGGCGTCCTCGATTTCGGAAAGCTGGTCGCCCGCGTCCTGCGAGAGCTTCTTGTTCAGCTTGGCATATTCGCCAAACTGATCGACCACGCTGCGCATCATGGCGGCGACTTCCGGCCCTTCGGCCGTGCCGCTTTCCACCGGCGCCAGTTCGGCGCGCAGCATCTCATCTTCCTCGGTCAGCGCAACCATGCGGGCGCGCCGCGTGCCTTCGACCAGAACGCGCACCGTGCCATCGGGCAACTTCAGCAGTTGCAGCACCGTGGCCACCACACCGACATCATAGAGATCGTCGGCATGGGGATCATCGCAGCCGGGGTCAAGCTGGGCCAGCAGGAAGATATCCTTGTCGCCTGCCATAGCTGCTTCAAGCGCGGCCACCGATTTTTCGCGGCCCACAAACAGCGGCACAACCATGCCGGGAAAAACCACAATATCGCGCAGCGGCAGCATCGGCAGCAACTGGGGCAGCGGCGCAATCACATTCGAGGGAGTGTTCTCGTCAGTCATAATCTTCCATTCAGGCTGCACCTAAGAACGGCGGCCCTGCGTTGTTTTTGAGGATATGGGGAGCAGATGCGCGCGGCGCAATGGGGAAATAGGCTGCAATCGCGCCATCCTGCAATTTGCCCACAGAGACAGGCGCCTATTTCGCCTCGCCAATCAACTTGCGCAAACGCTCGAGCGGCACCGCCATGCCCAACAGATCGCCGCGATCCTTACCCCCGCCCAGGTGCAGGCCAAGCACCCGGCCCGATCCATCGATCACCGCCGCCCCACTGCTGGCCTGCAACGCCAGCGTGCCATCGACAAAGGCATATTGCAGCGCCTCGGGCCCATTATAGGTCACCCGTGCGCCATAGCGCCGGATGCGCCCATCCCCGCCCATTGAGGCCACCACCCACACGTCATCGCCCACCGCCGGGCCCTTGTCGGCCAATCGCAGACGAGTTGCGCCATTCAACCCGGCCGGATCGGCGGCAAAGGCAGCCACATCACGAAAGGGCGAGGCCATCGGTACCGCTCCGGCAATCGCCAGCGTGCGCCGCGCGGCCCAATGTTGGCCATCGCCGCCGATACAGGCGTCCATCTTCACATGGTCGGGCAGATGTTCGGATTCGATTTGCGAGGCCAGCCCGCCATTCGGCCCGAACAGATGCAGCGCCGTCACCAGAAACAGCGCAGGCGGACGAGGCGCCAGCGGGTTGCTCGCGCTGGGCGGCTCGGTCATGTCCAGCACAAAGGCGGTGCCCGCCGACAGCTTTGCGCCATCGACGGTAAAGGCGGGATGACAGGTCGCGGTGATCGGATCGGGGGCCGGGGCGGCATCTTCGGCCTGCGCCACCGGCGCGCCCATAATCAGCATGAGGGCCATGGCGCCACGCCACAGCCCCATTTGCATTCTCATGATCAGAACGGCAGCTTGAAGCCCGGGGGCAGGCCCATGCCGCTCTGCGCCTTGGCCAGTTCGGCCCCGGCAACTTCATCGGCCTTGGCGCGCGCATCATTAAACGCGGCCGCGATCAGGTCCTCCAGAATGCCCTTGTCGGCAGGCACCAGCAGGCTGTCATCGACCGAAACGCCGATCACCCTGCCCTTGGCGCTGGCGCGGATCTTGACCAGACCGCCTCCCGCGCTGCCTTCAACTTCAAGCGAATCCAGCTTCGACTGAGTTTCGTTCATCTGCTTCTGGATCGTTTCGGCGGCCTGCTGGGCGGCCTTGATCATTTCTTCCATCGACTTCATTTAACGACTCCCATAGGACTGACGGCGCTGAAAGCCGCCAGATTGTCCTTCATCGGTAATATCCTGCGCCCCAGGAAATGCGGCCAATGCGGCCTGCATCAGGGGCGATTGCTGGCGCTGGCTGACCTGCGCCTCGCGGGCCTTGGCTTCAAGCTCCATCAAGGTCGGCTCGCCGCCTTCTCTGCGCTGCTCAACCTCCCACAAATCGCCGGTCACCTCGCGCAGGATCTTGCGCAGGTCCTCGACGATATTCATCGCAAAGCCCGGAGCCTGCTCGAAAACCAGCCGCGCGGGGGAAAGCTCCACCACGCGCACCTGTCCGCGCATCATCGCCCCCATCGGGATCGAGTAATGCTCGACATGCTCGACCAGTTCGCGCCAGTTCATCGCCGGGGCGGCAGGGGCCGGGCCATTTTCTCCCGGAGCGGGCGCCGGCATGGCGACAGCCTGCGCGGCAAGCCCTTCAAGCTTTTTCACCAATTGCCCCGGATCGGGCATATCGGCGGCGTGGAGGCATCGCAGCAGCGCCATTTCCGCCGCCACCAAAGGCGCGGGCGCGGTTTTGACCTCGTCATGCCCCTTGATCAGCAATTGCCAGAGGCGATGCAACTGACCGGGGGGCAAACGCTTGGCCCAATCCTCGATGGCCTTGCGTTCATCCTCGGAAACAGCCTTAACCTCGCCGCGGCCGACCTGCGCCACGGTGATGCGATGGGTAATCTCCATCGCGGACCGCATCAGGGCGATGGGTTCAACCCCCAGCGCGAATTGCACCGAGACCAGATCCAGCAAAGCCGCCCCATCCCCGCCCAACAGAGCCGCGAACAGCTTACGCTGCACACTCTTATCGGCCAGCCCCAGCATCTCGCGCACGCTCTCGGCGGTGACGTTGGTGTGGTCGGAATCGCTGGCCTGATCGGCATGAGCAATCGCCTGATCGAGGATCGAAAGCCCGTCGCGCGCCGAACCTTCGGCCGCCTCGGCAATCATGCCCAGCGCCTCGGCCTCGATGGCCACGCCTTCCTTTTCGCAAATGCCACCGAAATGCTCGGCCAGCAATTTGGCCGGGATGCGCTTCAGGTCGAAACGCTGACACCGCGACAGGACGGTGATCGGCAGCTTATCGACCTCGGTGGTGGCAAACAGGAATTTCACATGCGCGGGCGGTTCCTCAAGAGTCTTGAGCAAGGCATTGAAAGCATTGCGAGACAGCATGTGAACTTCGTCGATGATATAGATCTTGTAACGCGCCGAAACCGCCGCATAGCGCACCGCCTCGATGATCTCGCGCACGTCGTCCACGCCGGTATGGCTGGCCGCGTCCATCTCGATCACGTCGATATGCCGCCCCTCGGCAATCGCCACGCAGGGCTCGCACACGCCGCAGGGCGAAATCGTCGGTCCGCCCTTGCCATCGGCCCCCACGCAATTGAGCGCCTTGGCAATCAGACGGGCGGTGGATGTTTTGCCCACCCCGCGAATGCCGGTCATCAAAAACGCATGGGCCAGGCGGTCGCGCTTGATCGCATTGGCCAGCGTCTGGACCATCGCATCCTGACCGATCAGCTCGGCAAAGGTCTGCGAACGATATTTGCGCGCCAGCACGCGATAGGGCTGGGCTGAAACCACAGGCGCGGGCTTTGGTACAGAGGGGGGCGCCGGATCGGGCGCGCCGAACATGCTTTCCTGCCCCGCCTCTTCCAGTTCGGCCGCGCTGGGTTGCGCTTCTGGCGCGTCATCATCCCACGGCAGATCATCGCCGTCATCGTCGCCGCCAAACATGTCCGAGGAATCAGTCATCATGTCTGTCTAACTAGGGCTTGGGAGGAAGAAGGAAAGGGTAAATGCGAGGGACTCGTCCCTCGCGCTCCCATTACTGTATGCGTTGCGTGTCGGTTCGGCCAAGGCGTAACGCCGCACCGCCGGAGGCAATGATATTAAGCCGCTTCGCGGAAAGCCAGCGATATGGCGCCACCCCAGTAATGGGATTGCAAAGGGTCGAGACCCTTTGCCCGCCGGAGGCATAAACCACCCACCGCTCAAACAAAAAAACCAGCCCGAAAGCTGGTTCTTTGTAAAGTAGGAGCCGGCCGACCCGCGGCAATTCCGTTGTGGCTGCTTCCTTCCGGACCTGACCAGGTTGGCGGACGCAACGTCCGACCGACTCCCAGAGCGGCCTATGGCGAGGCTTGCCGCGAAAGGCAAGCCCCTTTGACACTTAGCGGAAATTATCCGCGTAGGCCTGCAGCTTAAGGCGGCGCGGCGGCGTGGCGTGGATGGTCGCCACGATGCCATGCGCGTCGGCATAGGCTTTCGCTTCATCCAGCGAGGCGAACTTGAGGTTCACCTGATTTTGGGTGTCGGCGCTGCCGGGCCAGCCCATCAGGGGGTCAGGGCGGCGGGCTTCGTTGGGCGCGAATTCGAGGATCCACTGGTCCAGCAGGGCCTTGCCGGACTGCATGGCGTTCTTCGGGCGCTGAAAGATACGTGCGGTCATAAGCGCTGCCATGCCAGCGAATCACGCCATAAATCAAGAGCGACGTTGGGCCTGAAACGCGTTTTTCGTCTTCAGGCTGGGGTCTTCGGCCCAAGGTTCGTCGGGCCAGCGGTGTTTGGGGTATCGCCCCTTCATGTCTTTGACCACATCGCGCCACGATCCGCGCCAAAATCCGGGCAGATCAAGCGTGGTCTGGATCGGTTTTCCACCGGGCGATGTCAGCAAAAGCCGCAAGGGCTGGGGCGGATTGCCAAAGGTGGGGTGGCGTTCGAGGCCAAACAGCGCCTGCACGCGCACCTCGACCGATGGCCCGCCTGCGTCGTCATAGTCGATGGGATGGGTGCTGCCCGCAGGACTGCGAAATTCGGAGGGCACCAGCCGGTCAAGCGTCTGCTTGCCGTCCCAGCCCAACCGGTCGAGCAGGGCCTGATGCAGCGCGCCCGGCTCAACCGTATCCAGCCGCCGTTTCAGATGCGGCCCCGCCCAATCCTCCAGATCAGCCAGCAAGGCCTGCTCGCTCAGCGCCTCCACCCCGGCAAAGCGCGCGCGCTTGAGCAGGCCCAGGCTGGCCCGCCCCAAAGGCAGCAAGCCCAGCCCGTCGGCCCTGATCCGCTCGCACAGGAAGGCCGTGATCGCGGCAGGATCGGGCTTGGGATCGCTGCCCCGCATGAACACGAAGGCGCCCAGCCGCCGCTCCAGCAAAGCCTCGACCCGCCGCTCGTCCGTCACCCAGCGCAGGGTCTGTCGCCGTTCGATCCGATGCGCCAGATGTTCGAGCACCTCGGCCTCGCTCAAAGCAATCGCCCCGGTGATCCGCGCGCCCTTCGCGCTGCCTTGCGCCTCGCCCACGGCCAGATATTCGGCGCGGGCCAGCGAGGAAAGGCCATCGAGGACCAGCCCCCTGCCCCCCGCCGCCAGCCATTCCTCGCCGCCGGCATCGCGCCTTTTGGCCAGATTATCCGGAAAACCTTCGGCCAGCAGAACCCCCGCAGGAGGAGCCTCGCCGGGGATGCGCTTGACCAGCTTTTCGGCCCGCCGCGCCCATTGCTTTGCCATCTGCCGCGCCGCATCGGCCTTGGCCGAACGATCCGTGCGCCAGCGGTCCAGCCGCGTCAGAAGATCTTCGCCCCGCCCGCCCAGAGCGCGCTCCTGAAGCAGGAACGCCAGCATTGCGGCTGTTTCCCCGCCCCCGCGCGCCGCGCCATAGAGCAGCATATGCGCCTGCTCCGGCCCCATGGGCAGGCTGGCCATCGCGCGGCCATGGTCGGTGATCCGGTCGCCATCGAGCGCGCCAAGGCTGACCAGTTTGGCCCGCGCCGCAGAGAGGGCCGCCGCCGGAGGCGGGTCGATCCACGCCATCGCGCCCGGATCAAGCGCCCCCCATTGAGCCAGCGCCAGCGTGAAAGGCGCCAGATCGCTGGTCAGCATTTCGGGCGGGTCAAAAGCGGGGCGGCCCGCGTGGGCGGCCTCCTCCCACAGGCGATAGGCGGTGCCCGGCCCCTGACGCGCGGCGCGGCCAGCACGCTGGGCCGCCGCAGCCTGCGGGGATCGCGTGGTGATCAGGCGCGTGACGCCCGCCGCCTTGTCATATTCCGGGCGGCGCGACAGGCCGCAATCGACCACCACCGACACGCCATCGAGCGTCAGCGAAGTTTCGGCAATGCTGGTGGCCAGCACGATGCGGCGGCGGCCTTGCGGGTCACGGCGGATCGCGGCGCGCTGGTCCTGCGGCTCGCATTGGCCATGCAGCGGCAGGATCGGCACATCTTTCAGCCGTTCCTCCAGCTTTTCCGCCACGCGGGAGATTTCGCCAACGCCGGGCAGGAAGGCCAGAATATCGCCCTCTTCCTCACGCCATGCGGTCAGGATGGCGCTGACCATCTGTTCGTCGATGCGCGCTTCGGCCCGCGCGCCCAGCCAGCGGATGGTCAAAGGCCATGCGCGGCCCTCGCTCTCGATCACCGGCGTATCGGGGCCGAGCAAGGCGGCGAAACGCTCGCCGTCAATCGTGGCCGACATGGGGATGATGCGCAGATCCTCGCGCAGAACCTGCTGACACTCCACTGCAAGAGCCAGACCTAAGTCACTGTCAAGATTACGCTCATGCGCCTCGTCGAACAGCACCGCCGAAATACCGCTAAGCTCCGGGTCGGCCAGAATGGTGGCGACAAAAATCGCCTCAGTCACCACCAGAATGCGCGTTGCAGCCGACTGCTTGCTGTCCAGACGAGTCAGATAGCCCACCGTCTGCCCCGCTTTCTCGCCCATCACCTCTGCCATGCGCTCAGCCGCTGCGCGGGCGGCAACGCGGCGGGGCGAGAGCAGGATCACCTTGCCGTCGCACCAAGCTTCGCGGATCAACGCAGGCGCTACGCTGGTCGTCTTACCCGCACCGGGCGGCGCGATCAGCACGGCATTAGGGCGGTCACGCAGGGCCTTCAGAAGTTCAGGCAGGACAGTATGGATGGGGAGGTCTGACACAGGTTTGCGTCATATGGATTTTAGAGGAAAAGGGAAGTGGGGCTCGGGCGGAGGGTTTTAGATGCCTCCGGCGGGCAAAGGGCGGGGGCCCTTTGCAATCCCGATACTTTGTGGCGCCATGAGATCAACCTTGCGTGACCTGGCCGCGCCGCAGGCTTTATAAGCCGCTTCGCGGAACAGCGCATCATCGCGGTTTCGACATAACCCCATAATGGGATTGCAAAGGGTCAAGACCCTTTGCCCGCCGGAGGCCAACTACCTCTTAATACCGCCGCGCCACCGAAAACAGCGCCGCTTCTTCCAGCGCCGAACGCATCTCGCCCGCCGGGAAAATGCTCAACGCATCAATCGCCTTCTGCGCATAATCGGCCGCGCGCTGACGAGTGGCCTCGACGGTGCCGTGGCGAGCGATGATGGCGATGGCCTCGGCCAGATCCTCATCCTCCGCGCGGAAACCGGCGATCGCGTCGCGCCAGAACTGTTTTTCGTCCTCGGTGCCGGCGGCATAGGCGAGAATCACCGGCAGCGTCATCTTGCCATCGCGGAAATCGTCGCCCTTGCCCTTGCCCATTTCGGCGGCTTCGGAATCATAATCAATGGCGTCGTCCACCAACTGGAACGCCACGCCAAGGTAGCGACCATAGTCATCCAGCGCCTGCTCCTCGGCATCGCTGCGCCCGGCCACAACCGCCGAAATACGGCAAGCGGCGGCGAAGAGCGCGGCGGTCTTGGCGGCGATGATCGAGAGGTAGTGTTCTTCGCTCGTCTCAATCTTGCGCTGGGCGGTCAACTGATCGACCTCGCCCTCGGCAATAATCGAGGAGGCGCGCGACAGGATATCCAGCACCCGCAGCGACCCAGCCTCAACCATCAGCTCAAACGAGCGGCTGAACAGATAGTCGCCCACCAGCACCGTGGCCGGATTGCCGTAAATAATATTGGCCGCCGCCTTGCCCCGGCGCAGGTCCGAGCCATCGACCACATCGTCATGCAGCAGGGTGGCGGTGTGAATGAATTCGACCGCCGCAGCCAGCGCATATTGCGCGCCGCCCGTATAACCCACCAGTTCCGCCGCCGCGACGGTCAGCATCGGGCGGAGACGCTTGCCCCCGCTCGAAATCAAATGCCCGGCAAGCTGCGGGATCAGCGGGATCTCGCTCTCCATGCGGCTGAGAATCACGGCGTTGACCTCGTCCATCCCTTTGGCCGTCAGCGCCAGCAAAGGGTCGATCGAGGGCTGGGGCGCGTCCATGGGCGCCCCAAGTTCAGTCAAGGAAACGGGTTGGGCAGTCATCGGGCCCGCATTGCGCCGCATCCCGCGCAAAGGCAAGGCTGGAATCGACCATTGTCTCATGCTAGCGGCGCTTTATGGTTGAAACGTCACATCAGGGCAGCCTTGTTGCCACCACCGATCCGGTTCTGGCCTCCTTTCGGTCCAGCATCGACAATATCGATGCCGCGCTGATTCACATTCTGGCCGAACGATTCCGTATCACCAAGGCCGTGGGCGAATATAAAGCCACCCACACCCTGCCCGCCAGCGATCCGGGGCGCGAAGAACGCCAGATCGCCCGGCTGCGCAAACTGGCCGAGGACGCCCAGCTTGATCCCGATTTTGGCGAAAAATTCCTGCGCTTCATCATTGATGAGGTGATCCGGCATCATGAAAAGGCCAAGTTGGGCGAGTGAAGGTTTGGGGCTTTTGCCTCCGGCGGGCAAAGGGACTCGGTCCCTTTGCAATCCCGATACTATGTGGCGCATCATCGCGGCTTCAGTGCTACCCCATAACGGGATCGCAAAGGGCCCCGCCCTTTGCCCGCCGGAGGCATCTTCTATTACCCCCGCGCCCTGGGCAACCGCAACTTCACCAACAACCCGCCCAGATCCTCGCTTTCATCCAGATCGACATTTCCGCCATAGATTTCCGCCACATCGCGCACGATGGCCAGCCCCAGCCCCGTCCCCGGCTTGCCGGTATCCAGCCGCGCGCCGCGGTCGAAAATGCGGGTGCGCTCCGCTTCGGGGATGCCCATGCCGTCGTCCTCGACCCAGATTTCGACCAGCTCGCCCTTGTCGCCCGCATCGACGGTGACGAACACGCTGCCCCCGCCATATTTAGCTGCATTTTCGATCAGATTACCCAGCAGATCGTCCAGATCCTGCCGCTCAATGGCAACCTGGGCATCGTGCGAACCGTCCAGATCGAAGCGCGCATCGGGATAGAGTCGCTCGACCGCGCGCATGACCGATTTGGCCGCATCCCACACCGGCGTGCGTGCCTGCCCCGCCCCGCGCCGCCCCACGGCGCGGGCGCGGGCAAGGTGGTGTTCGACCTGCCGGCGCATCACCGCCGTTTCGCGCGCCACCGACTCGGCCAGATCCAGCTCCTTGGCCTGCGCGGCATTGAGCAGCACCGTCAGCGGCGTTTTGAGCGCATGGGCCAGATTGCCCGCATGGGTGCGCGCCTCTTCGGCCTGCCTCTCGTTGTGCGAGAGCAGGTCGTTCAACTCCTGCACCAAAGGCTGCACCTCGACCGGCAGCGGATCGCTGACCCGGTTGGCCCCGGTGCTGCGCATATGGGCAATGGCCAGACGCACGCGGCGAAGCGGTGAAAGGCCATACCAACTCTGGATCGCGGCCATCAGCACGAGGCCAAGGCCCAGCACGAGGAAACTGTCGATCAGGATCGTGCGGATGCGACGTATCTGCGCGTCCAGTTCATGCCGGCTCTCGGCCACCACGAACCACCATGTCGTATTGCTGCCCGGCAGGATGATCGAGCGCTCCATGATGCGCAGGGGTTCGCCGGAAAACTGGCTCGAATCGAAGATATGCGCCTGCGTGTCCTGATGATCGGCCGAGATCTTCAGCGTGCGATCCCACAGCGAGCGGCTGGGGAAATCCTCATGCCCCTTGCCGCTGATCTGCCAGTATAATCCGCTGTTCGGCTCTAGAAAACGCTGGTCGCCAAGGGGGCGGTTGAAGAACACCTCGCCATCGGGGCCGATTTCGGCGCTGCCGATCATGCCGGTCAGCATATAGCCGAGCTGTTCGTCAAAATTGCGCGTGACCATCGCGGTCATCGCCCGGTCCAGCGCCAGCCCGCCCGCCAACAGCAGCACCAAGATCCAGCCCACCGCGATCAGCATCATGCGCCGCGCAAGGCTGCCGGTGTATTTTATTCCGTCAACCTTGCGCGTATCGCTTTGTGCTGTTTCCGGCGTCTGGCCGCTGGCCATTGCTGCTTATCCGCGCGCAGGCTCGTCAAGGCTGTAGCCCAGCCCGCGGATCGTGGTGATCACATCGGCGCCCAGCTTCTTACGAATGCGCGTGACAAATACCTCGATAGTGTTTGAATCGCGGTCGAAATCCTGATCGTAAATATGTTCGATCAATTCCGTGCGCGACACCACCTTGCCCTTGTGATGGAGCAGATAGGACAACAGCTTATATTCCTGCGCCGTCAGCTTCACCGGCTCGCCCGCCAGCGTGACACGGCCCGAGCGCGTGTCCAGACGCACATCGCCCGCGATCAGTTCGCTGGACGAATTGCCCGAAGCGCGACGGATCAACGCGCGCAGGCGGGCGATCAGTTCCTCGGTCTGAAACGGCTTGGCCAGATAATCATCGGCGCCGCCATCGAGGCCCGCCACCTTGTCCGACCACGAATCGCGCGCCGTCAGCACCAGCACAGGGAACTTGCGCCCCTCCTTGCGCCACATCGACAAGACGGTCAGCCCGTCGATTTCGGGCAGGCCAAGGTCAAGGATCACCGCGTCATAATCCTCGGTGCTGCCCATGAAATGGCCATCCTCGCCATCGGTGGACAGATCGACCGCATAGCCGGTCTGTTCCAGCGTGGTTTTCAGCTGGCGGCCCAGCGTGGGTTCATCCTCGACGATCAGGATCCGCATCTGGCACTTCCTTATTATTAGGTCGGATTAACAAAGGGAGATGGGCGCCAGGCCGCGCCGCGTCAAGCGCAAGGGAGCAGGGATCAGCGCCGTTGGCGCAGGATTTCCCCGGAACGCGCATCAACATCGACAAAGACTACGCGCCCGTCCTTAACGAACTTCAGGCGATAGGCCATAGCCAGCGGGTCGTATTCAGGCCCGAGATATTGCGCGCCCGCCATCATCGGCAAAACATGCGTTTCGATTTCACGCAGCGAGCGCACATTACCCGCGCGCATTTCACGGCGGGCCTCGCCCTGCGCCTCGCCCGGGCCGGCATGGGCCGCCGGCACCGGCGGAAGAGCCAGCGCCGAAACCACCGCCCAGAGCGCCAGAGGGGCCATCATCAGCATAGAGGTGAGCCGTGTGAACATGAAAGGTGGGTTATCCGTTTGCGATTGAACGCGATGTGAATAGAGAACATAGCGATTGTTCAGCCAGCCATAGAAGGCAAGAGGGGGCGATAAAAAGACGCGAATTGCTTGCCTTCCCGGCGGGCACTGCCTAACGCGCGCCCATGGCAGTTGCACCTATTCTCAGCTGGGAAGGACTGAGCCTGATCCAAGGATCGGGCTGGCTTTTTCGCGACCTCGACATTTTCATCGCCCCGCGCGACCGGCTTGCGCTGATCGGGCGCAATGGCGCGGGCAAGACCACGCTGCTGCGCCTGATCGCGGGCACGCTGGACGCGGACAAGGGCAAGCGTTCGATCCAGCCGGGGACCAAGGTGGTTGTGCTGGAACAGGACCCGGATTTTGGCGGCTGCCCTCGCCTGCTCGACTATTGCCTCAAGGGGCCGGACGCCCCGCCCCAGCATGAGGTCGAATCCATCGCCAGCCAGTTGGGCATCGACCTGAACCGCGAAGCGGTCAGCGCTTCGGGCGGCGAGCGGCGGCGGGCGGCGGTGTGCCGCGCTCTGGCCAGCGAGCCGGACCTGCTGCTGCTGGACGAGCCGACCAACCACATGGATCTGGCCGCGATCGACTGGCTGGAAAGCTGGCTGATGCGCTTTACCGGCGCCTTTGTTGTCATCAGCCATGACCGCACCTTTTTGACACGGCTGACGCGGGCAACTCTGTGGCTGGATCGCGGATCGCTGCGGCGGCGCGAGGTGGGCTTTGGCGGCTATGAGGCGTGGGAAGAGGAAGTCTATGCCAACGAGGCGCGCGCGGCCGAAAAGCTGGACGCCAAGCTGAAGCTGGAAACGCACTGGCTGTCGCGCGGGGTTACGGCGCGGCGCAAGCGTAATCAGGGGCGTTTGGAAAAGCTCTATCAGATGCGTGCGCAGCGGGCCTCAATGCTGTCGGTGCAAGGCGCGGCCAAGATGAAGCTGGCCAGCGACGATGTAAAAACCAAATCGGTGATCGTGGCTGAGGGCGTGTCGAAGAAATTCGGCGACCGCACGATCATCCGCGATTTTAACCTGCGCATCCAACGCGGCGATCGGATCGGCCTTGTCGGCGGCAATGGTGCGGGCAAGACCACCTTGCTCAAAATGCTGACCGGCGAACTGGAGCCGGACACCGGCACGGTCAAGCTGGCGCAGACGCTCTCGGGCGTGATGATCGACCAGCAGCGGAGCCTGCTCAGCCCGGAAAAGCGCATTCGCGATGTGCTGGCCGAGGGCGGCGACTGGGTCGATGTGCGCGGTGAGAAGAAGCATGTTCAGGGCTATCTCAAAGACTTCCTGTTCGACCCCGGCCTGATCGATGCCCGGGTCGGCACGCTGTCGGGCGGCGAGCGGTCGCGCTTGTTGTTGGCGCGCGAATTTGCACGGACTTCCAACCTCTTGGTGCTGGACGAACCGACCAACGACCTTGATCTGGAAACGCTCGACCTGCTTCAGGAAGTTATTGCCGATTATGACGGCACCGTGCTGATCGTTTCCCACGACCGCGACTTTCTGGATCGCACCTGCACGGTCACGCTGGGGCTGGACGGTTCGGGCCGGGTGGATATCGTCGCAGGCGGCTATGCCGATTGGGAAAAGCAGCGTCAGCAGCGCAATGCTCCGGCGGCCAAAAAGGCGGTTGTGGCGGACAAGGCCGAGGTGGCGCCTGTGGTCATGCCCGCGCGCAAGGTCAAGCTGAGCTATAAGGATCAGCGCGATTACGACCTGCTGCCCGCGCGGATCGAGACGCTGGATGGCGAGATTGCCAAGCTGGAGGCGGCGCTGGCCGATGGGGATCTCTATACCCAAAACCCGGCGCGGTTTGCGCAATTGACGGCGGCACTGGACAAGGCTCGCGCGGAAAAGGATGCTTCCGAAGAGCGTTGGCTGGAATTGGCGGAGATGGTGGAGGGGTGAGAAGCGGGAAGGTTTTGCCTCCGGCGGGCAAAGGGTCTCGACCCTTTGCAATCCCGTTATTGCATTTCGTCGCGCTTCCGATCAACTTTGCAGCGCCGCAGGCTTTTAAACCGCTTCGCGGATTAGCGCTTCGATGCAGAAATGGCGCCACCCCTTAATAGGATTGCAAATGGACCAAGTCCCTTTGTCCGCCGGAAGCATAAAGCCCCTCACCCGATCCGATAAAACCCCGCCACCCGGTCGAGCGCCAGCTTCAACACCAGCTTGCCCGACCGAACGGGCCATTCGAGCGCTTTTTCGGCCACGGGCAGACTGTCCCCTGCGCAAACGACGCGCCAAAGAATGTCGGAGAGTCCCTTGCCCGCCTCCGCAAGCGCGCCGTCGAAACGGGCCTTGGCGGCAATCTGGCGCTCGGTGGGGTTGAGATCGCGGTCATGGCGGCTGCCCCGGATAGTGACGGGTTCCCAGCGCATTGAAATATTGGGGCTGAGCTGCGCCATTTCCCAATCGGCGCGCAGCCGCTCGCCCGCATCATATTCCCGATCGGTCAGATGACCACGCGCGTGGAGCCATGTGAGGGGTGATTCGCACAAATTAACCGTCACGCTGCGCCCCAATCGGCGAGATTTTCCGCGTCCCGGCCCCTGTGCGGTTAATTCCCGTTCGACAAGTTGACGATTCATAGTACTATCTCCTTAGGTTTGTTCCGCCATTCCCTGCAAAGAGTTTGCCAAACCGGGCGAATTGTAGGAAAGTGAAAAAACCGGATTGGTTCGAGGGGTCGGCTAGTCATGATTAACCGCATACGTGATATTCGCAGACAAAAGGGCATGACGCTGGCCGATGTGGCCGCGCGTTGTTCACCGCCCACAACGGCGCAGACGATTGGCAGGCTGGAAACCGGCACGCGCAATCTTTCGCTCATCTGGATGAACCGGATTGCCCTCGCACTTGAGGTCGATCCGGAGCTTTTGGTGCGCGGCGATGCTGCCGAACAGGCCAAAATGGTCGCTCGCCTGACCGATGTCGGGGCCGAAGCATTGACCACGCCGCGCGATGCCATTCTGCCTTCCGAACTGGTGGGAGAAGGCACGCAAATGGCCATGTCGGTGGAAACCGGCGCGGGCGATTACCGCAGCGGCGACCAGATCTGGCTGCGCCAGATGCAGCCGGAGAGTTTCTCCAAACTGGTTAACCGCGACGTGCTTGCTCCGCGTCCAGGGGGGCGATTCGTTTTTGGCCGCCTGATCGACCGCGACGAGCATCGCATCGCGCTGCTGCCTCCCGGCATCGGCCATCGCCAGTTGGTGATCGACAGTCCGCCATGGCTGGCCGTTGCCGAAATGTTAGTGAGGAAGCTGTAATCACCCGCGCATGATGCGCGTCCTTTCCATTTCCACCCTGTTCCCCTCGCCCGTGCGCGGGGGGTTCGGCAAATTCGTCGCCAATCAGATGGCGGCGCTCCACCAACTGGGCGGGGTTGATCTGACCATGATCAACCCCATCGGCCTGCCGCCTTTTCCGCTCAGCCTGCGTCGGCCCTATCGGGATTGGGCGCGATGTCCCGCGCAATCGGAATTGGCTGGGCTGACGGTCTTGCATCCGCGTTTCACGCTGATCCCGATGATTGGAGGCGATAGCAATCCGGCGCGGATCGCTCGCGCGGTGCTGCCTCTTGTGCGGCGTCTCCATGCCGAAAAGCCCTTTGATCTGGTCGATGCGCAGTTTTTCTTTCCCGATGGCCCCGCCGCCGCGATCATCGCGGGCGAATTGGGCCTGCCGCTGACGATCAAGGCGCGGGGATCAGATATCCATTACTGGGGCGCAAGGCCCAAGGCGTTGGCACAAATGCTGCGTGCGGCCGATCAGGCATCTGCGTTGTTGACCGTCTCGGGCGCTCTGGGGCGGGATATGGTGGCGTTGGGCATGGATGAGGCGAAATTGCGCATCCACTACACCGGGCTCGACCGCTCCCGCTTCATACCCACGCCGCGCGATCAGGCGCGGGCCGCCTTGCCGGAAAGACTGGGCCTGTCGATTCCCGATGGCGTACCCTTGCTGGTTTGCCCCGGCGCTCTGATCGCCATCAAGGGGCAGGCGCTGGCCATTGGCGCTTTGGAGGAATTGCCCGATGCGCATCTGGCGCTGGCCGGCACCGGCGCTTATGAAACCGTCCTGCGTCAGGTTGCCGAACCTTTTGCCGCCCGGGTTCATTTTCTCGGACAGGTCAGCCATGATGCCCTGCCCCTGTTGATGAGCGCCGCCGACGCCGTTGTGCTGCCATCCGAACGCGAGGGATTGGCCAATGTCTGGATCGAGGCGATGGCTTGCGGGGCGCCTCTGATCATCCCCGATATTGGTGGCGCGCGCGAGGTCATTTCCTCTCCGGCGGCGGGACGGATTGCCTTGCGCACGCCTCACGCCATTGCAACGGCGGCCCGGGAATTGCTGGACGCGCCCATTGCCCAGCAAGATGTGGCTGCGCAGGTGGCGGGGTTTAGCTGGGACGCCAATGCGATGAAACTGAAAGAAATTTGGCAGGAAACAAGGTAGCCTCCGGCGAGCAAAGGATCTCTATCCTTGGCAATCCCATTATGGGGCTCGCTCAAAACCCGGCGCCGCAGGCCATAAAAAAGCGGCTTCGCCGCATAAGCAACGAAGCCGCCCAAAACCTATTAACGGGATTGCCAAGGGACAAGTCCCTTGGCAATCCCGCCGAAGGCAGCCCTAATTAAGGCGCCTCATCCTTGCTCCCCTCACCCGGCACAAAGCTGGTCGGGTTGACCTTGAGCCAGATCAGCATCGGCGCTGCGGCATAGATCGAGGAATAAGTGCAGACGAAGATGCCCAGGATCAGCGCCGCCGAGAAGCCGAAGATGACCTTGGGCCCCAACAGCAGCAGCGCGATCAGCGTGATCAGCATCGTGCCCGAGGTCACCACCGTGCGCGCCAGCGTTTCGTTCACCGACAGGTCGAGCAATTCCTCCAGCGGCATCTTGCGGAACTTCTTCAGGTTCTCGCGGATGCGGTCATAGACCACGATCGTATCGTTGAGCGAATAACCGATCACCGTCAGGATCGCCGCCACGATGGTCAGGTCGAACTCCATCTGGGTAACGGCAAACAGGCCCAGCACCAGCGAGACGTCATGCACAAGGCTGACCAGTGCGCCGACGCCGAATTGCCATTCAAAGCGATACCAGATGAAGATCGAGATCGCGAGGCTGGCAAAGCCCAGCGCCTTGAACGCGGTCCAGCCCAGTTCCTTCGAAACCTTGCCCGACACCGAATCGACCCCATCGACGCGCGCATCGGCATAGTTCTGCTTGATGTTGGCGGTGATCTTCTTGGCCATCGCATCGGCCAGAGCCGCATCCTTGTCCGACCCTTCGGGCAGACGCAGGCGGATCGAGATCTCGTTGGGCTTGCCAAAGGTCTGGATGATCGGTTCGCCATAGCCCAGCGTTTCGACCTCGCCGCGCAATTGCGCCACGGGAGCGGTCGCGCTCTGGGTAAATGTCACGCGGATCATCTGGCCGCCCACAAAGTCCACGCCCATGTTCAGCCCATGGGTGAACATCAGCGTCCAACTGCCCAGCATCAGCAGGACAGAGATGATCGTGGTTGGCCACTGCCACTTCAAAAAGTGGAGATTGGTGTTGTCAGGGACGAGTTTAAGCAAACGCATGGAAATTCACCCCTATCAGATATGCAGG
The DNA here is from genome assembly GCF_013149295.1 of Novosphingobium sp. SG751A. Taxonomy (GTDB): domain Bacteria; phylum Pseudomonadota; class Alphaproteobacteria; order Sphingomonadales; family Sphingomonadaceae; genus Novosphingobium. Next base: position 221,716 of record NZ_JABGCB010000010.1, on the reverse strand, counting down.
TCAGACGGGCGCTTGCGGCGCAGCCAGCCCGCCACCCACATGCGGGTGAGGAAAACGGCGGTGAACACCGAGGTCGCGATACCGATCATCAGCACCACAGCAAAACCCTTGATCGGGCCGGAGCCGAATTCGAACATCAGCACGGCGGCGATGATATGGGTGATGTTGGCGTCGAAAATCGTACGGCTCGCTTCCTTGTAGCCCAGTTCGACCGATTGCACGACCTTGCGCCCGCGCCGCCGCTCTTCGCGGATGCGCTCGTTGATCAGCACGTTGGCATCGACCGCCGCGCCGATGGTCAGTACGAAACCGGCGATGCCGGGCAGCGTCAGCGTGGTGTTGAACACCGCCATGATGCCCAGGATCATCAGTACGTTGATGATGACCGCCGAGTTGGCATAAATGCCGAAGCGGCCATAGGTGACGGCCATGAAGATCACCACCAGAGCCGTGCCGACCACCATGGCGATCATGCCCTTGTGGATCGAATCGGCGCCAAGGTCGGGGCCAACGGTACGCTCTTCGACCACCTTGAGGTCCACCGGCAGCGCGCCCGAACGCAGCGCAATGGCCAGCTGGTTCGCGCTTTCGACGGTAAAGCTGCCCGAAATCTGGGCGCTGCCGCCCATGATCGGTTCGTTGATGTTGGGGGCCGACAACACCTTGCCGTCCAGAATGATGGCGAAAGGCTTGCCGACATTCTGGCTGGTCAGGCGGGCGAATTGTTCGCCGCCCTGATTGTCGAAGGTGATCGAGACGACCGCTTCGTTATGCTGGCTGAAGCTTTGCGTGGCATTGGTCAGGCGGTCGCCCTTGATGCCGCCCAGACGCTTGACCGCAATCGCGCCTTGCCCATTGGCAAAAGGCACGATTTCATCGCCGGGCGCCGCAACGCCGCCCGCCATGCCGTTCTGATCGACCAGCTTGAATTCCAGCTTGGCGGTCTGGCCCAGCAGCGCCTTCAACGCCGCAGGATCGGACAGGCCGGGCACCTGCACCACGATGCGGTCGGCGCCCTGACGGATGATGGTCGGCTCGCGCGTGCCCATGGCGTCGATACGCTTGCGCACGACTTCGGTGGCGGTTTCCATCGCCTTGTCGATGGCGTCGGCAATGCCTTCCTTGGTCGGCGTCAGCACGAAACGGGTGGTGTCGACCACCTGAATGTCCCAGTCACGCTTGCCCGAAAGCCCCGCGCCCGTGGTCAGCGGCACCAGCACTTCGCGCGCGGCATCGACCTCGGCGTTGCTGGCCACCATAAAGGACAGTACGCCGCCCTTGGTGGAAATGTCGCCATAATGCACATTGCCGGCCTTCTTCAGGGCGGCGCGCACTTCTTCTTCCTTGCCTTCAAGGCGCTGCGAAACCACCTGATCGGCATTGGCTTCGAGCAACAGGTGGCTGCCGCCGGCAAGGTCGAGGCCAAGGTTGATCTTGGGATTGGGCAACGAGGAGGGCCAGTTGCCCCCGGCCCATGACACTATCGAAGGCACGGCGGCGGCCACGCAAAGCAGCGTGAGCGCCCAGTACCAAAGCTGTTTCCAGCGGGGAAAATCGAGCATGGGTTCATCCGGCTCTAGAAATGAAAAGCGGCCCGCCCATGGATTGGGCGCGGGCCAGAGCAGCGCACATAAGAACGCCCCGATGCTCGTTCAAGCACGGGGCGCCTATGATGTCAGTCGTTGGCGGGCTTGCCGGTGCCGGGCACCACCACGTCCGAAATCGTCGCCCGCACCGCGCGCACGCGGGTGTTCGGGGCGATTTCCAGTTCGAGGTAATCGTCATCGGCCTTGACCACCTTGGCCAGCAGGCCACCGGCGGTAATCACCATGTCGTTCTTCTTGATGCCTTCCAGCTTGGCCTTTTGGGCCTTTTGCTGGGCCATCTGCGGGCGCAGGAACAGGAACCACATGACAATGCCCATCAGCACCAGCGGCAGGAATTGCAGCCAAGCGGGGGGCTGGCCACCGGCGGCGGCGGCGGAAAGAAGCGAAAGCGTTTGGATCGACACGGGAAAACACCCTTGCGCAGGAATAACAGGAATCGGATCTGGCCGAGCGGGCAGGACAAATCCCGCCTTCTCGCGCCTCCCCCGAAGTGACCGTGCGCCTAGCAGCTTATCCGGATCATATCAATGTGACGGGGCGTGTGCGGCCATAATGCCCGGAATGCCTGGGTTTTGATTCAAGCCCTGATCCGCAAGGCAAAAAAATTGCCAGAAAAATGCAAAAAGATGATTGCCATGCCGAATAAGCCCTCCTATAGGCGCGCCTCCGGCAGGGCAACGCCCCACCGGAAACAACCAAGGTCGGGACGTAGCGCAGCCTGGTAGCGCATCACACTGGGGGTGTGGGGGTCGGAGGTTCGAATCCTCTCGTCCCGACCAATTGGTTTCAAAAAGGCGATTGCCCTAGCGGCGGTCGCCTTTTTTGTTGCTCATTTTCCTACCTGAACCGATTTGGCTATTCGATACTCCCCAACCGGAGATCAACCATGCCCGAATCAACCGATCCGCCTACCGCCCAGATCGAGGCGGCCTGCCCCGATCGCTATATCAGCCGGGCGCGGCCCAGCTTTCTCTATCTTATGTATGGCATGATCCTGCTCAGCCTGCCGATGGGTCTGCTCTCGGCGATCAGCGCGCCGGTGGCGGCCGCCATCACCAATGGCGTCAAGCTTTGGCTCAACAGCCTGCCTGATGGGCTCTATGCTTTGTTCGGCACCGGTTATTTGGGTTATACCGCCGCGCGCCAATGGGGCAAAGTGGCAGGAACGGACCGCTAACCGACAAAGTGGCGGGCACCGACCGCTGAAGCTTGCCCGCTCCACGCGACATAGTATGACGCCTGCAACGCAAACAGTTTCAGGCAGACTTTTCCATGGCAACGACCATCTTCGTCCTCAACGGCCCCAACCTCAACCTGCTGGGCACGCGCGAGCCGGAAATCTATGGCCGCGACACTCTGGCCGATATTGACGCCCGCCTTGCCGCGCGGGCCGAAGAACTGGGCGTTGCCGTGGTCTGCCGCCAGTCGAACCATGAAGGCGATCTGGTGGATTGGCTGCACGAAGCCCGCGCGACCGGCGCCAAGGCGGTGCTGCTCAATGCTGGCGCGTATACACATACGTCGGTTGCGCTGCATGATGCGATCAAGGCGATCCAACTGCCCGTGATCGAAGTTCACCTGTCCAACCCCCACACGCGCGAAGAATTTCGCCATAAAAGCTATATCGGTATGGCCGCCAAGGGCACCATCGCCGGTTTTGGCGCGAAATCCTATCTGATCGCGCTGGATGCGGCGCTGATCCTGTAAGCAGCGATCCGGTAAAATAGAGGTGAAATCGTCGGAATTCCGGGCTTACCTGTGGCTTGGGGGCGGTGAACAACCGCTTTCCCCTTGCCTGTCCTTTGCCAGAGGGATAGGGGCCAAGCCTGATAAACCATCGCCAAGGGGATTTCATGGGCGACAAAACTGAAACGGGCCGCGACATCCAATCCGGCATGAACGTCGATGCTGCGCTGGTGCGCGAGCTGGCGGTTCTGCTGGGCGATACAGGCCTGACCGAAATCGAAGTGGCCGATGGTGGCCGCAAAATCCGCGTGGCGCGTAACATCACTGTTGCGCCTGCGGCTCCTGCCTATGCGCCTGCGCTGCCTCTGGCTCCTGCTGCTGCGCCCGTTGCGGCAGCAGCTGCGGCGGCCCCGGCTGCGGCCGCTCCTGCCGTGGTCGAAGGCACTCAGGTCAAATCGCCGATGGTCGGCACCGCCTATCTGGCACCCGAACCCGGCGCGCCCGATTTCATCACCATCGGCAAGACGGTCAAGGCGGGCGAAACCCTGCTCATCGTGGAAGCGATGAAGGTGATGAACCCGATCACCGCGCCTGTGGCCGGTACGATCAAGGCGATCAGCATCGAAAACGGGCAGCCGGTCGAATTTGACCAGCCGCTGGTTGTGATCGGCTGATAGAATTATGGCCATCAAACGCATCCTGATCGCCAATCGCGGCGAAATCGCTCTGCGCATCCATCGCGCGGCGCGGGAAATGGGCATCGAAACGGTGGCTGTGCATTCGACGGCGGACGCCGATGCGATGCATGTGCGGCTGGCCGACCATGCGGTCTGCATCGGCCCGCCCGCGGCCAAGGACAGCTATCTCAACGTGGCGGCGATCATCAGCGCGGCGGAAATCACCGGCGCAGATGCGATCCACCCCGGCTATGGCTTTCTGTCGGAAAACGCCCGCTTTGCCGAAATCGTCGAGGCGCATGGCCTGATTTGGATCGGGCCCAAGCCCGAACATATCCGCACCATGGGCGACAAGGTCGAGGCCAAGCGGACCGCAGGTGCGCTTGGCCTGCCGCTGGTGCCGGGCTCTGACGGCGCGGTCTCGGAAATCGAGGACGCCAAGCGGATCGCCGAAGACGTTGGCTATCCGGTCATCATCAAGGCCGCCAGCGGCGGCGGCGGGCGCGGCATGAAGGTCTGCACCGGGCCGGACGAACTCGAAACGTTGATGCAGCAGGCAGGCAGCGAGGCCAAGGCCGCCTTTGGCGACGCCACGGTCTATATCGAAAAGTACCTTGGCAACCCGCGCCACATCGAATTCCAGGTGTTTGGCGACGGCAACGGTCAGGCAATCCATCTGGGCGAACGCGATTGCTCGCTGCAACGCCGCCACCAGAAGGTGCTGGAAGAAGCCCCCTCGCCGGTCATCGGTTCGGAAGAACGCGAACGCATGGGCGGCATCGTGGCCAAGGCCATGGCCGACATGGGTTATCGCGGGGCTGGCACGATCGAATTCCTCTGGGAAAACGGTGAGTTCTACTTCATCGAGATGAACACCCGCCTTCAGGTGGAGCATCCCGTTACCGAAGCGATCACCGGCGTCGACCTCGTGCGCGAACAGATCCGCATCGCCGATGGCCTGCCGCTCTCGGTGCGTCAGGACGAGCTGGAATTCCGTGGCCATGCCATCGAATGCCGCATCAACGCCGAAGATCCCTTCACCTTCGCTCCTTCGCCGGGGCTGGTGGAGAATTTCCACGCGGCGGGCGGCCTGCATGTGCGCGTCGATAGCGGGCTTTACGCCGGTTATCGCATCCCGCCCTACTACGATTCGATGATCGCCAAGCTGATCGTTTATGGCCGCACCCGCGAAGGCGCGATCCTTCGTCTCAAGCGCGCGCTTGAGGAAATGGCAATCACCGGGCCGAAAACGAACATCCCGCTCCATCAGGCTCTGCTGGACGTGGATGATTTCAAGACCGGCAATTACACGATCAAATGGCTTGAGGAATGGCTGGCTAATCGCTGATATTCTTTAGGTTATCGAGAAAGAAAGGCCGGTGGGGAGGGAACTTCTCGCCGGCTTTTTTATGCCTCCGGCGGGCAAAGGGTCTCGACCCTTTGCAATCCCATTACTGTCCTTGTTGCGCCAAAAGTTCGGCCTCGCGCTAAATCGCCGCGCCGCAGCCTATCAAACCGCTTCCCGGAAATCAGCCTCGGCCCGCAAATCAAACGCCCAATTAACGGGATTGCAAAGGGGCCCCGCCCTTTGCTCGCCGGAGGCAAGCCTTCCTAAACAAACCCCGCCCTAAACCCCGCCAATCTCTCCACCGCCTGATCCAGTGTCTCGCCCCGCTTGGCATGACACAGCCGCAGATAGCCCCGCTCAGGCCGATCCGCATAGAAAGCCGACACCGGGATCGACCCTACACCCGCCTCTCGAACCAACCGCTGAGCCAAAGCCTCATCCTGCGCAGGCAGACCCGAAGCCGCCAGATCAACCGTCACGAACCACGTCCCCGCACAGGGCAGCACGTGGAACCCGGCCTGCGTCAGCCCGCTTACCAGCCTCGCCTTGCTCTCGACATAGCGGGCGCGATGCGCGGCAAACCATTCCTCCCCCAACGCCAGCCCCTCGGCCACGGCCCATTGCAGCGGGGTGGGGGTTGTAAAGGTGATGAACTGATGGCTGGCCGCCACGCGCTCGGCCAGTTCGGGCGCGGCCACGGCCCAGCCGATCTTCCACCCGGTCAGCGAAAAGATCTTGCCCGCCGACCCGACCTTGACCGACCGATCGCGCAGGGACGGAATATCCAGCACCGAGAGCGGCTTACTGCCATCCAGCACCGTCGCCTCCCACACTTCGTCAGACAATACATAGATCCCATGCCGCTGCGCCAGCGCACCAATGCCCTCCAGCGTGGCACGGTCCAGCACGGTGCCGGTGGGGTTGTTGGGCGTATTGAGAATAATCAGCCGCGTCCGCGCCGTGATCGTGCCCGCCAGTTCCTCCAGATCGAGGCCCCACGCCGGAGGCCGCAAACTCACCAGCCGCGCCACGCCCCCGGCCCGCGCCACCAGCGGCAGATAGGCGTCATACAAAGGCTGAACGCAGATCACCTCATCACCGGGCCGAACCAGCGCCAGAATCGCACTGGCCAGCGCCTCGGTCGCGCCCGAGGTCACGATCACTTCCGCCGCCGAAACGCCATACAATCCCGCCACCGCCCCGCGCAATTCGGGCAGGCCGCGCATCGGCGGATATTGATTGCTGTGCTCGGACAAGGCCTGCCGCGCCGCGCCGATCACCTCCGGCGGCTCCTCCATATCCGGAAAACCCTGCCCCAGATTGATCGCGCCCAGATCGCGGCACAGCCCCGACATCACTTCAAAAATCGTTGTCTGGCTCATAGATCCCCCAAGGCGTGCAGCGCAAAACGGCGGAACTGCATCAGCCTTTCATCCCGACTCTCGCGCCCCTCGCGCCTTGCATCGCGCGGCGGCACATCAAGCGCGGCTGCCGTAACAAAGCGGATGCGCCAGCCCAGCGTCGCCTCATCCACCCCCGGCAGCGTGGCGGCCAACCGCGCCTTCACCTGCGCCACGCCATCGGCAAACATCTCCCATATCTCGTCGTGCAGCGCAGGTGCGGCGCGCGAAAAAATCTCATCCAGCACCACGATGGCGCGATAATCACCGCTCATCGCCGCCTGCGCCCATAAGGGCTGGATCAACGCATCGACACCGGCTTCAAACCCATCGCCGCGCCCCAGCCAGTCGGCCCTCGCCTCGGCAATCATCGCCCCATTGCGCAACGCCAATTCACGCAGCAACCCATCCGTTCCCCCGAAATGATAGCGGATCAGCGCCGAATTGGCCCCCGCGGCGGCCGCAATCCGCCGCACCGAAAGCGCATGAACGCCCTCGCCCACAACAAGCGTTTCGGCCGCCAGCAACAGGCGTGCGCGGGTTTGGGCTGGCGTATCCTCGGTCATGCAGGACCTGCCCTATCAAACCGCGTGCGCGCCGCCAATCCCAGTCAACCTTTCAAACAACACCCGGTCATGGGTCAGCCTCTCCATGATATAGGCCCGATCGGCCGCATCGGGCGGGGCGGGATAATCCACATCCGCCCGCGCATTACGCCGCAAAGGCTTCACCGCACCAAACGGCGCCACCCCCGCAAAAGCCGCCACCCGCGCCAACACGCCAATGTGATCGCACGCCAATTCCGCGCTTTCGATAAACAGCAATTGCCGGCGGGGAAACAGCGCCATGGCCCGCGCCGCCTGTATCCCATAGGCGCCCCGCTCGACATAAGAATGATGGCGCATCCCCGCCTCGCCCGCCGCGGTTCGCCCCCGCCCCTCTCGGATCGCACGGGCAAAGGGTATGGCCTCATCCCCCCGCGCATATTCCATGCACCATTGCGACCAGGCCCGCTCCACCGGATCACGCCGTAGAAAGATCAGCTGCGCCGCCGGATTGTATCGCGCAATCCGCTCCATCGCGCCTGGCCAGAAGCCATAGATCGGCGTGGCATCGACGCGCATCCCCGGCCCGTCAAACCGGGCCTCATAGGCGGCATAGTCGGGCCGCGCCCAATCCACGCCTTCATCGTCGAAGAAATGCAACTCCTTCGGCCCGCCGCACACCCCCGGATGCTCCGTCAGATAGGCGTGCAGGCTGGTCGTCCCGCATTTCTGCCCGCCCGCGATGAACAGGCCGACGCGGCTCATCCCCGCCCCCGCGTGGTGACAATCCTGCTGACCCGCCGCACTCCATCGCGCCGCTCCAACTGCACGACCACATCGACCACTGATCGCGCATAATCCACAATATCCCCCCGCCCCAGCCCCAATCCGGCCTGCAACACGATCAGCGCCAATTGCTCAATCGCGCCCTCCGGGCTGTCGGCATGGATCGTGGTCATCGAACCGGGATGGCCGGTGTTGACCGCGCGCAGAAAGCTGTAAGCCTCCCGCCCCCGCAATTCGCCCAGCATGATCCGATCAGGCCGCATCCGCAGCGAGGCCTGCAACAGATCCTCCACGCCCACCTGCGCCTCGCCCATCGCGCCGCGCACCGCCAGCAGGCCCACCGCATTGGTATGGGGCACGCTCAGTTCCGGCGTATCCTCAATCGTCACCAACCGCTCCCCACGCGGAATCTCGCGGATCAGGGCATTCAACAAAGTTGTCTTGCCGCTCGACGTGCCGCCTGAAATCAATATGTTGCGCCGTTCGCGCACCATCGCGGCCAGATAATCGCTCATCCCCTGCCCATCCCCCGGCGTGGGCACATGTGCAGCAGGGGCCATCCCTTGCCGAAACTGCGCCCCGTCAAACATCCCCTGCGTGCCCAGATCGTCCAGCCCCAGATCGGCCACCACATGCTTTCGGATCGCCATCGCCATCCCTGCGCGCGCGACGGGCGGGGCCACCACCTGAACCCGTGCGCCATCGGGCAAGGCCGCGGCCATCAGCGGATGTTCGCGGCTGATGCCCTGATGGCTGATCCCCGCAAGCCCTCGCGCGATCAGCCAGAGCCGCGCCTCGTCCACCTCGGGCAGAACATGGCATTCCATTCCCCCGCCCATCCGTTCCACCCAGACCTCCCCGGGCCGGTTGACGAAAATATCGGTCACATCCCCCTGCGCCAGAAAGGGCGCAAACGGCGCCAGCCATGCCGTCAGCATCATCGCACCCCCGGCGTTCCGGCAAAATCGAGATCATGCGCGACAAGCACCGCAATCACAGCTCCCTCGCCCACCTTCACCGTGGCGGGCCGATTGACCGAGGGCACCAATTGCTGCCCCAGACTTTGCCCCGTCCCGCCCAGATAGACCGAGGTGCCGCCCCGACTGACCTCGGCCGTGGCCACATTGACCCCCAGCGTCAGCGCCGATTGCAGCACCGCACTGCCCAGCCTTTCGATGGCATGGGTATCAACCCGCCCCGCAATCCCGGCCCCGCCCATCGCATCAGTGGCGGGCGAGGCGATGCGGATGGCCACCCCATCGGGCCGGATCAATCGGTTCCACACCACCATCACCCGCCGCTTGCCTGCGCCGCTGTCGGCCTTGAATTCCCCGATCAACCGGCTGCCGCGCGGGATCAGCACGCGCGTGCCGTCAAACCCGCGCACATCGCCGCTGATAATCGCGCGGGCCAGACCGGGCCGGTCGGAATTGAGCGGCGTCTCCAGCGTGGCGGCGATGATCGTGCCTTGCGGGATTGTGCTGGCGCGGCTGCGGATCAGGGTGGCATGGGCGGTGTCATCGACCGGCGCGGAACCTTCAGGTTTTGCCCCCTGAACCGCCGGTCCCGCGCCCGCAGTATTGTCGACCACCAGCGCAGAATCCCGATTGGCCACCGGGCGAACCGGCGCGGGCGATATATAGACAGGAGGCACGTAAGCCGCAGCCGGAGGCATATAAGCAACCGGCGGCGGAGCAAGCGGTAGCAAGCGCGCGGGCCGTCGCAACACCACCGGGTGCGGCGGCGCCACCTGCGCCCGATCAACCGGCAGCACCAGCGGCGGCGGCGGCACGCTCAGCATAAGCTGCGCCTGCGGCTCGGGCGGCGCCTTCCTCTGCCCCTCCATCCACACAAACAGGCCCAGCCCCAGCACGCCTGCCACCCCCAGCATCACCGGCAAGGGCAGCATGTCGCGCGGCGGGGCCACCTTCGGGCGAATATCGCGCCCCTTCTCCCTCATGGGGCGATCCTCCGCCCCTCGGCCCGCGCATGGCCTGCAATGAAGGTCAGCCGCGCATGGACCCCCTCCACCACATAAAACCCATCGCGCATCGCGCCATTGACCAGCGCCCGCCCCCCTGCGCCCACGCCATAGACGGCGGGCATCGCCGCCCCCTGCGCCCAGCGCATCCGCGTCACCGCGCCATCATCACCAATTTCCACCGGCCAGAGCGCCCGATCCCCGCTCAGCCGATAGCGCCCCGTCACCACCGGTCCCGCCGCCACCGGCGCGGGATAGATAAAGCTCAGAAGATAAGGTTGAACCCCTTCACCCGGCGCCGCGCCATAAAGGGTGAAATTATAGACCCGCGCATCACTCAGCACCGTCAGATTGGTGGTCGGCGCATAGCCCACCGGCTTGATAATCAGGCTGTCGGCGCGCTTGTTGGTCTGCACCACCCATCCTGCGCCGTCGCCCAGCGTGACCGTTTCGATGCGCTCATCCGCGCCAAAGCGCACCGTCAGAGCAAAGCCGTTCGCCACGTGCAGCGCCACGACTTCATCCGGGTCGTAGGCCACGGTCTGCACATGAGGATCGCCGCCGCCCGCGCGCGGCGTGATTTCGGCCATAGCGGGCGCGGGCGCCATCAGGGCAAGGGCGAGCAGCAGGACGCACAGCAGCCGCATCATGGCTCACCCCCGCCGGGCTGAACGATCTGGGGCGACAGGGCGCGGTGGGGATTACGGAAAGGATAGGGTCGTGGCTGCGCCACCTGCATTGCCGGGGCTGTAACGTTCCGCGCCATTTCCGCAGGGGCCAAGGCCACGGGGTGCGGCGCAACCATCGTGGCGACAGGCGGCGTGGCAACAGGCGCAACCGGCGGCGCCTCCTGATCCCGGCGATAGGCGAAAACCTGAAAGCCCAGCGGGTTGATCCATCGATCCGCGATCCGCTGAGGCGCGCCGGAAAAGCGGTAATGCACCAGCGCCACCCAATAGTCGCGCCCCTCCGCCCGATCCCCCCAATAGCGCACCATCGCCTGCCCGGCGCCCATCGCCGTCACGCTCTCCACCCCCACGCGCAGAGCCTTGCTGCGGCCATAGAGGCTGATCGGCCCCTGCGGATTGTCCGCCTGCATCAGCGCCAGATAATCGCGCCGCGCCGCATCGGCAGACCACAGCGCGACCTTGCGATATTGCTCCTCAATCGTGGCGGCATCATAGCCCTCGCGCGCGACGACATATTGCGCGAGCAGCGATTGCGTCAGCGCCGCATCAGGCCGGATCGTCTGGGGGTGCGTGCCCTCCAGCGTCTGGGTAAAGCCGGTATGGCTGTCGACCAGCAGCGTATAGGGCACCACGGTTTTCATCGGCGCCAGCGCGATGATGGCCAGCGCCTCCAGCCCCGCCACGCCCACCGCGACGCCTGCCACGATCCACGCCCGCCGCGCCGATCGGGCATAGGTCGTGTCACGCTGTCGTGCCCAACTGTCGGCCTGTTGGTAATAGGCGATCCTCGTTTCCTCGCTCATGCCGCGCCATTTCTGTTTTGCGCCGCCCCGGCGCCATCTCTATTTCGCGCCGCGCCCGATATGCGGCGCATCCGCCGCCCCGCCGCGCCGCCGCTTTGCCCCAAAGGAGCGCTCAAGAGCGCCGATGCCGCGCCCGCCCGCTCGCTGGTCCGTTCGATATACATTTCCTCGCGGCGCAGGCTGCGCATTGTGATCTGAGCGATTTGCTGGGCGCGGGTGGTGCTGGTCTGTTCGGCCCGCCGCTGGCGGATCACATGCTTGCGGTTTTCATGGCGGATGGAGGAGAAGAAAGTTTCCCCCATCGCGCCTCGGGGCAAACGGATCGCCCACGCCGCCCGCATCACCCCCAGCGCCACCGCCGCCAGCAAAGCCGCAAACAGCCCCGCCCCAGCGGCGATCCTTCCCGCCATCGCATTGGCCCCATCGCCGCCCAAGGCACCGAGCAACCCCGCCACCTGCGGCCCGATCACCGCCAGTTCCAGCCCCAGCACCATCGCCCCCGCGACCGCCGCCAGCATCGCCCCGGCGCAGGCCCGCAGCCACCCCACAAACAGCCCCTGAGCCCCGGCCAGCAACAGCGCCCCCGTAAACAGCGGCCCCAGCCCCAGCAGCAGCGCAATCACCAGACGCGGGGCCATCAAACCCGCCAGCGCCGCCCCCGTCAGCCAAGCGCTGGCCCATGCCACCTGCCCGCGCGCCTCGCTCGACAAGACATGGCCGCCCGGTTGCACTTTGTCCTCGGCGGTCTGAACCCCATCCACGAGCAGGACCTCGTCCAGATCGCCCGCAATCCGGTCAAAACGCGCCGCAAGGCCATAGCGTGATCCATCCGCCTCGATCACCGAGAGCGCGAGGCTCTCCGGCCCCTCGATCCCCAATCGATAGGCCACCACCTCCCACGTGGGCCATTGCGTGGTCAGCGCCAGCACCCCCCCGATGCGCAGCGCCAGCATCAGTCCATCGCGCCCGCGCGCCTGCCCCAGCATCAGCCGATAGCCGATCAGAGCCACGGCAATCGTCAAAGCTGCTGTTAACCAAGCTCCGCCACTCAGCGCCCGCCATCCATCCTGCGCCAGCCCCAGCGCCCGGCAATCGGCCAGCGCCAACACCCCGCCCACATAAGGCCCGGAAGGATCGAATGCCCCGCAATCACCCATCATCCTTCCCCCAGCAGGCGCGGCAGCCAATGGGCAGGATCATCCCCCACCTGCGCCCGGATGGCATCCAGCCGCCGCACATGCGCCTCACGCCCCGACAGCACCGTCAGCCAGCGCGCCCCGCCATTGAGCGCAAGGCGCAAGACCACGCTTTCCCCACCCTGCTTCACCAGAAAGCAGCGCGCCGCATCGGGCATCGCGCGCACCAGTTCGAACTCATGCGGGGTCAGGCCAAAGCCATCGACATAATCGTCCGCCCGCGCTTTGGAGTTGGCGGTGAAGATCTGGGTCGCGGTCTGCTCAACAATCGCCCCCGCGATCCGGCTGGCCAGAGCATCCTCGGCATTTTGCGTGACAAAGCCCAGAATGCCGCCCCGCTTGCGGATGGTTTTCAGCCAATCGCGCAGCCGCCCGGCAAAGATTTCATCATCCAGCGCCTTCCACCCTTCATCCACCACGATGATCGCGGGCGTGCCGTCCAGCTTGGCGTCCACCAGATGAAACAGCGCCATCATCAAAGGCGTGCGCAAAACCGGATGGTCCAGCACCAGCGTCATGTCGATCCCGATGACATCGCGCGTCAGATCAAGGCTGTCCTGCCCCTCATTGTCGAACAGCCATGCGTTTTCGCCCGCGCCCCACCATGCCCGCAGCCGCGCCGCCAGATCATCGGGCATGGGCCGCGCCCCCCCGCGCAGCAGGGCGGCAAAATGGCAGAGCCGCCGCAATTCAGGCGGGGCCAGATAGTTGGCCTCAACCGCCGCCCGCATCACCTCCATTTCCGCCGCATCGCGCAGACCACCCACAAGGCAGCCCAGCCAATCGAGCAAAAACGCCCTGTTGGCCGCCGTATCGGGCAGGCGCAGCGGATTGAGCCCCGAGGGTTGATCTGGCCGCATCGCCTCATAGGCGCCGCCCATCGCGCGGATGAAGATTTCCCCGCTGCGATCTTTGTCAAACAGCACGATGCGCGGGGCAAAGCGGCGGGCCTGCGCCAGCAGGAAATTGGTGATGACGGTTTTGCCGCTGCCGCTGGGGCCGATCACGGTGAAATTGCCCAGATCGCCATCGGCGTGAAAGTTGAAATGATAAGGCCCCGCCGCCGTGGTTTCGAACAAAGCCACCGCATCGCCCCACGGATTGCCCCGCGCGCGGCCCAGCGGGAAATTATGCCCGCTGGCAAAAGCGGCGAAATTGGCCGATCCGATCAGCGCGCGGCGGGTGATATAGGCAAAATTGCCCGGAAACTGTGCCCAGAAGGCCGGTTCCATCCCGACATCCTCGCGCACCGCCACGATGCCCAGATCGCTCAGCGCGGCCAGCACCTCGGCTACGCCCGCATCCACTTCGCGCTGATCCTCGCCCATGATCTGCACGCTCAGATGGTGTTCGCCAAAACCGGCGCGGCCCGCGGCCACCTCATCCTTGGCCTGCGTCAGTTCTTCGCGCAGGCTGATCGCCTCATCATCGGCAGCCCGCATCCGGCGGAGCGCACGGTTCATCCGGCCAAGACTTTCCCCCCGGTCGACAAAGGCGAAGCTCTGGCTGATGCTCATCGCAAAGGGCAGGCGCAGCAGATCGTCGAGCATCCCCGCCGTTGTCTGCCCCGGATAGTCCTTGATCGAGACCATCGCGGCGAAACCATGCCCCATCTGCAGCGTATCCTGGCCAAAGGATACGCGGGCGCGGGGCAGATGATGGCCGACATCGCCATGGGGCAACAGCATAGGCGCCATATCGCCATGAAACAACGCGCCCAGAAATTCGAGCAACTCGCTGCACACGCCATGGCCCGCGTCATAGGCCCCCAGCCGCCGCGCGCCGTAGGGGACCAGCGTCGCCAGCACCTGCTCCACCGCCGCCTCCAGCGCGCGCAATTCGCCCGCCTGTTCCGCCCCTTGCGCGCGGCCCCACAGGCGCCGGGCACGTGCCGGGCGGCGGATAACGGTGATGAACAGGTCATTGGCATAGAGCCGCCGCGCCGCCAGCCTTTCGCGCCATGCCGCGTCCAGCCCCGCGCTGAAAGCATCGGGGAAAGCGCCCTCCAACTCCGGCTCCACCCGGCGGCGCAGGATATGGTGATAGAGGGCAAAGCGCGAGGACCCGATCGCGCGCAGCATCGCCTCGCGCATGTCCTTGCGATAGTTCAGCGTGTCGCCATCGGCGGTTTCGAACATCAACCCGTCGATGCGGATCACCTGCGCCAGCGATCCATCGCGCAGCGCCAGCGTGGCATCATCGACCAGATGCGAATAGGGCAGATGCGCGCCCGCCGCCGCCTCTCCGGCATAATCGGGGGCCTTTACGGCCGATAGGAATTGCATTGCCAGAACCGATAGTGGCGCACACGCGGACAGCGCATCACGCGGACCATCCAGAGGTCGAACCTGCGCGGTTCATGCAGACAGGCCAGCGCGCCCAGCCCATGCACCCCAAAGGCCAGCCCCACCACCCAGACCGAGCGCAGCAGCAGAAAGGCCTCGGTAAAAATTACCAGATTGAGGACGAAGAAGGACCAAGTGACGCCCATAAACATCTGGGGCCGGGTGAGGCCCACAAACAGCGTATCACGCGCCAGAGGGGCCGAGACGGCCGCCGCGCCCCGCCCACTCATTGCCCCGCCGCCGATTGAATGCCCGCCACGATGCTGGCCGCGCCGAACAGGACGAAGCAGCCAAGGATCACACTGGCCCCGTATCGCCAGTTGATCCGCCCGGTCAGCATCATCATGCCCACCACCGCCACGGCCACAACAGCGGCCACAGTGGCCACCGATCCCATCAGCGTCCCCTGTACCCAGCGCAGCGCGCCGACGATAGGACCCGAGCCTGCCGGATCGACGGAACCAAATGTCTGAGCCCCAAATGTCTGAGCCCAAGTGGGCACGGCCCAAAGCGTCATCAAAAGCCCGACCATCCGGCGATAATAAGGGAGCAGATCCTGTTTCATGCCCATGAGGCTAAAAACGGGCCGCCCCCCGCGCAACGCGGATTGCATCGGTTTCCAATCCGATTTTTTACCTAAATGCGCCAGTGATATCCTTCAATCTCGACAAAGCATGTCGGACAAAGGTTGATGCCGGGGCCCGCTTCGGCTAAAGGCCCGCCCTTTCCCGGAGTCTGGCGGTAGTTTTGCCGTATGTTCTGCATTCCGGGGCTTGCCTTTTGGCGGCGCTGGGCGCCAAAGGCATGTATCGCCGATCCAGTCAGGAATTAGGGGAAAGCCCATGTCGCGTCGCCGTCAGATCTATGAAGGCAAGGCCAAGATCCTTTACGAAGGTCCCGAGCCGGGCACGATCATCCAATATTTCAAGGATGACGCCACCGCTTTCAACGCGCTCAAAAAGGGCACGATCAACGGCAAGGGCGTGATCAACAATCGCATCAGCGAATATGTGTTCACCCGCCTGAACCATATCGGCATCCCGACCCATTTCATCCGCCGCCTGAACATGCGCGAACAACTGGTGCGCCAGTGCGAGATCGTGCCGATCGAGGTGGTGGTGCGCAATGTGGCGGCCGGTTCGATCTCCAAGCGCCTTGGCATCCCCGAGGGTGAGCCGCTGCCCCACACGCTGATCGAATATTATTACAAGGACGATGCGCTGGGCGATCCGATGATCGCTGAAGAGCACATTGCTTGCTTCGGCTGGGCCAGCAACGAGGAAATGCAGGACATTTCCAGCATGGCCATCCGCATCAACGATTTCATGTGCGGCATGTTTGCGGCGATCAACATCCGTCTGATCGACTTCAAGCTCGAATTCGGCCGTATCTGGGATGGCGATTACAGCCGCGTGATCCTGGCCGACGAAATCAGCCCCGACGGCTGCCGTCTGTGGGACATGACCTCGGGCGAGAAGCTGGATAAGGACCGCTTCCGTCAGGATCTGGGCGGGGAAGAAGAAGCCTATCAGGAAGTCGCGCGCCGTCTGGGTCTGCTCGACAATGAAGGGCCGAGCGAAGTTCTTGACCTGAACCACCATCGCAAGCTGCGCGGCAAGTAAGCCGGGCGGTCAAGCCAAACAAAAAAGGCGTCTCCAGCGATGGAGGCGCCTTTTTTGTTGATCGGCTCCCCAGCGCCGCCGGGGCGGTCACGATGACTGCGTCAAAGGTGCCGACATGTCCTCTGGCGGCCAGCAGAGTAGAACACCCCAGCCATAGCGCTTGGCCGGAAACCAATATGCCTTATCGGCATCGCGCATGACCATCTCCGGATAACAACGACACTGGTAAAAACACGCCTTGCGCGCCCCCTCGGCAAGGCGCGATCCGCGACAAATGTCCGCTTTCCCTGCACGCCAATCCCTTTTAGCATGGCGCCATGAAGCAGCTTCGTCATCGCCTTGTTCTGACCGCCCTTTTGGGAGTCGCGCTCCTGCCGCTCGCCTCACATATCGAGGCAAGGACAGGACCGACGGCGGGGCACGCGGCGCATCAGGCCATCCCGGCCGTCTGGACATTTCAAAAGAGCGACATCACGCCCGATCCGGCCTATCGCTTCGGGCGGCTGGCCAATGGGATGCGCTATATCCTGCGCCACAATGAAACGCCCAAGAACGAAATCGCGGTGCGGATGCGCTTTGATGTCGGCTCGCTGGACGAAGGCGAGAACGAGCGCGGCTTTGCCCATTTCGTCGAGCATATGGCGTTTCAGGGCAGCACCCATGTCGCGCAGGGCGAGATGGTGCGCCTGCTCGAGCGCAAGGGGCTGGCCTTTGGCGCGCATACCAACGCCTTCACCACCTATGAGACGACGACCTATCACCTCGACCTGCCGCGCAACACGCCTGATCTGATCGACACGGCGCTGATGCTGATGCGCGAAACAGCGGGCGAACTGACCATCTCGCCCGAGAGTGTCAGCAATGAGCGCGGCGTGATCCTGTCGGAAAAGCGCGACCGCAACAGCTGGCAATATCGCGAGGCGCAGGACCGCTACGCCTTTGTCGACCCCAAATCGCGCTATCTGCAACGCAGCCCCATCGGCACCGAGGAGACGCTGGGCGGGGCCACGGCCGAGGCGCTGCGTGCATTCTGGCGGCGCAATTATGTGCCGGAAAAGGCGGTTCTGGTGATGGTGGGCGATTTCGATGTGGCCACCGTCGAGGCCGAAATCCGCGCCCGCTTTGGCGACTGGGCGCCCGCGCCCGCCGCGCCTCAACCTTCGGCAGGGCCGATTGACGGGGCCGATACGGGGCGCAATTCGGTCTATCTCGACCCTTCGCTGTCCGAACATATCACCATCACCCGGCGCAGCGCATGGCGCGACGAGCCTGACACATGGGCCAACCGCCGCAAAAGTCTGGCCACCACGGTGGGCTATGCGATCATCAACCGGCGGCTCCAGCGGCTTGCGCGGCGGCTCGATCCGCCTTTCCGGGCAGCGCAATTCGGCACGAATGATATTTTCCACGCCGGACGCGATACCGCGATCAACGTCGATTCCATCGACGGGCGCTGGCGCCGCGCCCTGACCGCTGCGACAACCGAGGTGCGCCGCGCGATGGAGCAGGGCTTTACCCAGCGCGAGATCGACGAACAGGTGGCAAACCTCAACAGCCTTGCCGAAACGGCAGCGGCCCGTGCCGAAACGCAGGGCAGCGTGGCGCTGGCCAATGCGGCGCTGGGCATGTTGCGCGGGGGCACGATCCCCTCCGATCCGGCGACCAACATGGCTTTCCTCAAGGCGCAAACGGCGGGACTGACGCCCCAACTCGTGCTGGCCGCAGTCAAGGCCGATATGGCCACGCTCGACAATCCGCTGATCCGCTTTACCGGGCGGCGCGCACCCGAAGGCGGGGCCGAGGCCATCCGCACCGCTTGGAACGAGGCTTCGACCACCCCCCTGCCCACGATCATGGAGCCTCCGCCTGCACCCTTTGCCTATACCGATTTCGGCGCGCCGGGCCGCGTGGTCGAGGACAAGCGCGAGCCCAATTTCGGCATCCGCCAGATCCGCTTTGCCAATGGCGTGCGGCTGAACCTTAAACGCACCACGCTTTCGCGGCAATCGGTGCTGGTGCATATGGCGATTGACGGGGGGCAGATGCTGGCCACCAGCGACAATCCGCTGGCGGTGGAGATGACCGCGATGATGGGCACAGGCGGGCTTGGCAAACATACGCTGGACGAGATGCAGTCGCTGACTGCGGGCCATATCGTCAGCCTTGGCCTGACGGCGACGGGCGACAGTTTCAACGCATCGGCGGGGACGCGGCCCAAGGATCTGCTGCTCCAGCTTCAGATGATGGCCGCGCTGATCACCGATCCGGGCTATCGGCAGGAGGGTGAGAACATCTTTCACCAGAATGCCAACACGATGTTCCTGCGTCTGCGCGCCACGCCGGGCAGCGCGCTGCAAAGCTCGATCGGGGGCATTCTGTCGGACAATGATCCGCGCTTTACGCTGCAACCCGTCAGTGCCTATCGCGGCCTGACCTTTGCCAAGCTGAAGCGCGATATTACCGAGCGTTTGCAGCATGGCGCCATCGAGATCGGCCTGGTGGGCGATCTGGACGAGGAGGCCGCGATTGCCGATGTGGCACGCACCTTTGGCGCGCTGCCCACGCGCGAGGCCGAGTTTCGCAAATATGACGACCAGCGCAAGCGGCCCTTCACCACGCAGCGGGGGGATCGCGCACTCACCCATACCGGGCCGGCGGATCAGGCGCTGATCTATGACGTTTGGCCCACGCGCGATGATCGCGACCCGGCGGAAAAGCAGGTGTTCAACATGCTGCAACGCGTGCTGCGCATCCAGTTGACCGAGACGCTGCGCCAGAAACTGGGCCGTTCCTATTCGCCCAGCGCCAGCAGCGATCTGAGTCGGGTGTGGCGCGATTACGGCACTTTCGCGGTGTCCGCCTCGGTCGATGTGGGCAGCGTGGATATGGCCAAGCAGGCGATTGACGAGGCGGTGGCGGCGCTGGCCAAAACGCCGCCTTCGGACGATCTGATGTTACGCGCACGCCAGCCCTTGCTGGAAACCATAGACAACACGCTCCATACCAATGGCGGCTGGCTGGGCATCGTCGCGCTGGCGCAGAGCGAGCCCGATCAGATCGAGCGGCAGGTCCACGCTGCCGAAAGGCTGCGCGCCGTAACGCCCGAAGCCGTACAGACTCTTGCCCGGCGCTATCTGAACGCGTACGATGCGGTGCGGATCACGGTCCTTCCCGCCACCGCTTCGGACATTCCGCAAGGGCCGCCCCAAACAGCAAAGCTGGGCACAACGCATGAGGGCGCTTTTGTTTCCCGCACTGAAGCAGCCGGGTTATAATTTTCATGATCGGTGGCAAACTGAGCCAAAAAGCGTATGCCTTGCGACAAATAATTACCCTTTTTCCGACATTCTGCTCCTTTGGCACCCTTGACGTTTGCGGCGTGTGACCGGAAAGCCGCAAGCTATAGAACGATTGTATCAGTACCGGGGGCCTTTCATGTTTCATAGCCGTCGCCTTGCCTCCCTTGCGGGTGGGCCTGCCATGCTGGCTGTCAGCCTTGCGCTGGCGTTGTCCGCGTGTTCGGGGGCCCCGCAACGCGACAAAAAGACCCCGCAGGTCGGCTTTTCGCAGGTCACGCTGACCGAGGTTCCGCTCGAAATCGAGCTGCCGGGCCGCACCGCGCCCTTCCGTCAGGGTCAGGTCCGCCCGCAGGTGTCGGGCGTGCTGATGCGCCGCCTGTTTACCGAAGGGCAACTGGTGCATCAGGGCCAGCCCCTGTATCAGATCGACCCCAGCGTCTATCGCGCCGCCGCCGATCAGGCCGCCGCCAATCTGGTCAGCGCGCAGGCCAGCGCAGAGGCCGCCAAGGTCAAGGCCGACCGCTACAAGCCGTTGGCGCAGGATCAGGCCGTGGCCCAGCAGGACTACACCGACGCCGCCGCCGCCGCGCGCACCAGCGCCGCCTCGGTAGCACAATATCGCGCCGCGCTTAATGCGGCCAAGGTCAACCTGCGCTTTACCACCGTTCCCGCGCCGATTACGGGCCGCATTGGCCGCTCGCTCTATACCGAGGGTGCGCTGGTGACGGCGAACCAGACCGATCCGCTTTCAGTGATCTCGACGCTGGACCCGATCTATGTCGATATTCAGCAGAGCAGCGCCAGCCTGATGAAGCTGCGCAAGGAATTTGCCGATGGCGGCATCAAGGAAGTCGGCAAGGTCAAGCTGATCCTTGAGGACGGCAGCGAATATCCGATTCCGGGCACGCTGGAATTTTCCGAAGTCACGGTCGACACCGCCACCGGCACAGTCGCGTTGCGCGCCAAATTCGCCAACCCCGACGGCACGCTGCTGCCCGGCCTGTTTGTGCGTACCCGCGTGTCGCAGGGCAAGCAGAGCAAGGTCGTGCTGGTGCCGCAGGGCGCGCTGAGCCGCGATCCGCGCGGGGGCGCCACGGTGATGGTGCTGGGCGCGGGCAACAAGGCGGAAATCCGCAAGGTGACCGCAGACCGCACGATCGGCGATCAATGGGTGGTGACCGATGGCCTGAAACAGGGCGACAAGCTGATCACACAGGGCCTTGGTAAGATCCGGCCGGGTCAGGTCGTGGTCGCCGTGCCGGACAGCACGCCGCAGGGGATCAAGGCCCACGACAAGTCCTCAGCCCAAAAGCCCTCCGCAAAGTAAGAGACGGGAAAAAGCGTCATGTCGCGCATCTTTATTGACCGTCCGATCTTTGCATGGGTGATTGCGATCATCATCATGCTGGCCGGTATCGCCGGGGTTTCGACCCTGCCGGTGCAGCAGTTTCCGGACATTGCCCCGCCTCAGGTGAACATCAACACCACCTATCCGGGGGCGTCGGCGGCCATTCTGGAAACCAGCGTCACGCAGGTGATCGAGCAGCAATTGACCGGCCTTGACGGGCTGCTCTATTTCTCCTCGACATCGAGTTCATCGGGGCAGGTGTCGATTTCGGCAACGTTCGAAAAAGGCACCAACCCCGACATCGCCCAGGTGCAGGTGCAGAACAAGGTGCAGCAGGCCCTCTCGCGCTTGCCCACGGTGGTGCAGCAGCAGGGCGTGCGCGTGACAAAGTCGAACCCCGACTTCCTGCTCGTGGCCTATGTGGCCGACACCTATGACCGCACGACAAACATCGACGTTTCCGACTTTCTGGCAAGCCGGTTGCAGGAGCCGATCGGGCGTATCGAAGGCGTGGGGCAAACCAACGGCTTTGGCGCACAATATGCGATGCGCGTCTGGATGGACCCGAACAAGCTGGCCGCCAATCAGTTGATGCCTTCCGACATCATCACCGCAATCACCGCCCAGAACGCCGAAGTGGCGGCGGGCGAAATCGGCGCGGTCCCCTCGCCTGCCGGTCAGATGCTGGACGCCACCGTGACGGCCCAGTCGCGCCTGACCAGCCCGGCCGAATTTGCCCAAATCGTCGTGAAGAGCGCCAGCAGCGGCGCGACGGTGCGCCTGTCGGACGTGGCGCGCATTGAACTGGGTTCGGAATCCTATGGCGTGGTCAGCCGCGTCAACGGCCATCCGGGTGCGGCGCTGGCCATCTCGCTGGCGCCGGGCGCGGACGCTCTGGCCACGGCCAAGCTGGTCAAGGCCAAGTTTGCCGAACTCTCCAAGAGCTTCCCGCAGGGCTACACCTACGGCTTTGCCAATGACTCGACGCGCTTCATTTCCAAGTCGGTTGCCGACGTTGTGGAAACGCTGTTCGAGGCGATCATTCTGGTCGTGATCGTCATGTTCGTGTTCCTGCAAAGCTGGCGCGCCACGCTGATCCCGGCGATTGCGGTGCCGGTGGTGATGCTGGGCACTTTCGCGATCTTTGCGGTAGCGGGCTATTCGATCAACACGTTGACGCTGTTCGGCCTTGTGCTAGCCATCGGCCTGCTGGTCGATGACGCCATCGTGGTGGTAGAAAATGTCGAGCGGTTGATGGCCGAAAATCCGGGCATGACCCCGCGTGAGGCGACCATCGAATCGATGAAGGAAATCTCCATCGCGCTGATCGCCATCGCGCTGGTGCTCTCGGCGGTGTTCATGCCGATGGCTTTCTTTGGCGGCTCGACCGGCGTGATCTATCGCCAGTTCTCGCTGACCATCGTTTCGGCCATGGCGCTCTCAGTGGTGGTGGCGCTGGTGCTTTCGCCCGCGCTGACCACGACGATCCTGCAAAGACCCGAGGATGAGGATGAAACCTCGCTGATCGGGCGGGCCAGCCATTGGATGCGGGTCAAATTCGAGCGCTATTTCGGGCGCCTGCTCGAATGGTATCACCCCAAGGCGAGTTGGGCCGCGACGCATAAGCGCATCCCCATTCTGGCCTATGGCGTAGTGCTGGTGGCGCTGGTCGTGCTGTTTGTGCGGATGCCCACGGGCTTTCTGCCCTCGGAAGATCAGGGCATGGCCCAGATCAGCTTCCAGTTGCCCGCCGGCGCCACGCTGGAGCGCACGCAGGAAGCGCAGTTGGCCATCGAGAAATATTTCCTCCAGCATGACAAGAAGAACATCGACGCCGTGCTGGTCGTGGCGGGCGGTGCGCAGGGCGGCGGCAGCGGCCAGAACGCGGGTCGCGGTTTCGTCTCGCTGACCGATTGGGACCAGCGCAAGGGCACGGAAAATTCGGCCGAAGCGATCACCCGCCGCGCCACGCAGGCGATCAGCGGCGGCTATCGCGATCTGGAATTCTATGCGTTGCAACCGCCCATCGTGCGCGGTCTGGGTCAGGCAACCGGCTTTACCGCCGAAGTGCTCAACAGCGGCGGCATGGATGCCGAGGCCTTTGGCAAGCTGCGCGATGAAATTCTGGCCGAAGCGCGGACCCTGCCTCAGCTCTCGAACGTCCGTCTGACCGGCCTGCCCGATCAGCCGACGCTGAAAATCACCACCGACACGGCCAAGCTGGCCGCGCTGGGGGTTGCGCCTTCGGATGTGAACACCACGCTGGCTGCTGCATGGGGCGGACGCTATGTCAATGACTTCGTGGATCGCGGGCGTGTGAAGCGCGTCTATGTGATGGGCGATGCTGAATTCCGCTCGCGCCCTGAGGATCTGTCGCAATGGCAGGTCCGCAACAGCAGCGGCAAGATGGTGCCTTTCTCGGCCTTTGCCAGCTTCAGCTGGAGCAAGGCGCCCAACGCGACCTATCGCTTCTCCGGCACGCCCAATTTCGAAGTCTCGGGCCAATCCTCGCAGGGCTATTCCTCGGGCGATGCGATGAATGCGTTCGAGGCTCTGGTCGCGCAATATCCCGATGTGTCGATCGCATGGTCGGGCGCCTCCTATCAGGAACGCCTGTCCTCGGGTCAGGCGCCGCTGCTCTATTCGGTGTCGCTGATCGTGGTGTTCCTCTGCCTTGCCGCGCTGTATGAAAGCTGGAGCATTCCCTTTGCCGTGCTGCTGGTCATTCCGGTGGGTCTGGTCGGGGCGGTGGCGCTGGTCACACTGCGGGGGCTTCAGAATGACGTCTATCTGCAGATCGGCCTGACGACGACGATGGGTCTTGCGGCCAAGAACGCGATCCTGATGATCGAATTTGCCGAACAGGGTGAAAAGGCGGGCAAGGACCCGATCACCGCGGTGCTGGACGCGGCGCGGATGCGGTTGCGCCCGATTCTGATGACGTCCTGCGCGTTCATCTTCGGCGTGCTGCCTCTGGCCATTGCCACGGGCGCTGGCGCCAATGCGCGCATCGCCATCGGCACTTCGGTGATCGGCGGCATGTTGACGGCAACGGGTCTGGCGATCTTCTTCATCCCGCTGTTCTTCGTGCTGGTGCGGGGCGGTTTCCGTCAGTTCCGTCGCAAGAAAGCCGACGATCAGGGAGTGGTGGCATGAAGAACCTTTCCCTGATTGCGGCTCTCGCTCTTGTGGTGGTCCCGGCAGGACTCGAAGCTCGCCCGCGCGCCGATCAGCCCGCTGATCCGGCTCCTCTGCCGATCCCCGCCGCATGGCCCGAGGGTGAAGCCTACGTCCTGCCCGGCGATGCGGCGCTGCCGTCTTATTCCTATGCGCAGGTTCTGGCAGATGCGCGTCTGGTCAAGGTGATTAACCTTGCTTTGGCAAAAAATCAGGACCTTGCCGTGGCGATTGCCAATATCGAAACAGCGCGCAACCAGTATCTGGTGCAGCGCGGCGCGCTGTTCCCGGAAATCGACGCCAATGGCGGCTTCACCCATGCGGGCGGCGATGGCACCCGCGTGGCCGGGGCCACCACCAAGGGCGATTCGGCCAGCGCCACCGGCACTTTGGCCAGCTATGAGGTCGATCTGTTCGGGCGCGTGCGCGGGCTTACGGCGGCGGCCAAGGCGACCTATCTTGCCAGCGAAGCCGGATCGCGCGCGACGCGCCTGACGCTGATCGCCAATGTCGCCAATGGCTGGCTGACCTATGCGGCGGACAGGAGCCTGCTGAAACTGGCGCAGGATACGGCGGCCAGCGCAGAAAAGAGCGTGGCGCTGACCAAACGGCGGGTGGATGGCGGGATTGGCCTGTTGGCCGATCAGCGCAAGGCGGAATTGACGTTGCGCACGGCGCAGGCCGATGTGGCGGCCCAGACCAATGCCGTGGCGCAGGATATCAACGCGCTGCGCCTGCTGGTGGGCGATGATGTACCGGGCGATCTGCTGCCCGCCTCGATTGACGATGCGGCGGGGCATCTGGCGCCGGTCGCGGCAGGGCTCGATTCGTCGATCCTGCTGCGCCGCCCTGATGTGGCGCAGGCGGAATTCTCGCTGCGTTCGGCCTATGCCAATGTCGATGCCGCCCGCGCGGCGCTCTATCCCAAGATCACGCTGACGGGCGTGGCGGGCGTGGCCACCACCGCGCTCTCCAGCCTGTTTTCGCCCACGAATTTCGCATGGGGCCTGACCTCTGCGGCCTCGTGGCCGATCTTTAAGGGTGGGGCGGCCAAGGCATCCTATCGCGTCAGCCAGGCCCAGCGCGACGCCGCGCTCGCCACCTATCGCAAGACTGTGCAGAACGCTTTTGCCGACGTGGCCAATGTGCTGGCGCGACGCGGCACGATTGAGGCGCAGGTCGAGGCGGTGCGCGCCGGGCGCGATGCGGCGTCCGACAATTACCGTCTGGTCAACCGCCGCTATGAGGGCGGGATCGGCACGTGGCTCGATGCGTTGACCGCGCAGCAATCGCTCTATTCGGCGGAAAAGACGCTGGTCTCGGCGCAATATACGCGGGCCAGCAATCTGGTC
Source organism: Novosphingobium sp. SG751A (assembly GCF_013149295.1). Taxonomy (GTDB): domain Bacteria; phylum Pseudomonadota; class Alphaproteobacteria; order Sphingomonadales; family Sphingomonadaceae; genus Novosphingobium. Next base: position 195,855 of record NZ_JABGCB010000010.1, on the reverse strand, counting down.
GGCCTCTATCGCGCGATTGGCGGGGATAGCGCCGCAATTGCACGGCGTTAAGCGGATCAGGGGCTTTTTGAGGCCAAAAATGCCCCCTACCCCTTGGCTTTTACGCCATTGCGCGCCATAGGCGGGGCCGATTCTACCATGATGCATCATCGGTGCATCGCACCCAATCGGGTGCCATAACAGAAAGGCCGCCCAGCGATGAAAGTGCGCGTTTACGTCAGCCTCAAGAACGGGGTGCTCGATCCGCAGGGCCGCGCGATCCACCATGCCATCGAAGGCCTTGGCTTTTCGGGCGTTTCCGACGTCCGCGCCGGCCGTTTGATCGAGCTGGAAGTGGACGAGACGGTCAGCGATGCAGCGCTTGAAGAAATGGCGCAAAAGCTGCTCGCCAATCTGGTGATCGAGAACTACCGCATCGAGAGGGTGTAAGCCATGCGTTCGGCAGTCATCACGTTCCCCGGATCGAATTGCGACCGTGACATGGCCGTGGCCGTCGAGCAGGTCTGCGGCGGCGAGGTTCACCGCGTCTGGCATGGCGACGCCGCCCTGCCCGAGGGTCTGGACTTCATCGCCCTGCCCGGCGGTTTCTCCTATGGCGACTATCTGCGCAGCGGCGCAATGGCAGCCCGCAGCCCGATCATGCGTGCCGTGATCGAGGCGGCCGGGCGCGGCGTCAAGGTGTTGGGCGTGTGCAACGGCTTTCAGGTGCTGACCGAGGCAGGCCTGCTGCCCGGCGCGCTGATGCGCAATGCGGGCATCCGCTTTGTCTGCCGCGAAGTGAAGCTGACGGTGGAAAACAACACCAGCGCCTTCACGCATCGTTACCTCAAGGGTCAGACGATCACGATCCCTGTGGCGCATCACGACGGCAATTTCTTTGCCGATGATGCGACGCTTGACCGCCTCGAAGGCGAAGGCCGCGTGGCCTTCCGCTATGCCGAGGAAGTCAACGGCTCGGCCCGCAACATCGCGGGCGTGCTAAACGAAGGCGGCAATGTGCTGGGCATGATGCCCCACCCGGAACGCTTCATCGAGGCGGCGCAGGGCGGCATCGACGGCCGCGCGCTGTTTGAAGGCGTGACCAAGGCGCTGCTGAGCGCCTGATCGATCGGGCCTAAACCTTTAGAAGGGCGGGTTGGCCAGGCGGTCAGCCCGCCCTTTCTTCTTGGGCAACAGGCACCGGGCGGGTGCCGAACAGATCCTGCACTTCTTCCACCCCGCGCGCATCGCCATAGGCCAGCCCCTGAAGGCGGCGACAACCTAATTTACAGGCGATTTCCAGCTCTTGCGGGGTTTCCACACCCTTGGCGATAGTGATCATTTCCAGACTGTCGGCAATCGCTACGGCCGCACGGATCATCGCCATGCTTTCCGCATTGCCCGAAGCCGCGCCCTTCATCAACGCCCGGTCCAGCTTGATCGCATCGAAACGCATTTCACACAGGATCGCGACCGAAGCCTGACCCGCGCCGAAATCGTCCAGAATTACCGAACAACCCAACGCCGTCAGCCGTTCAATCGTGGCGCGCGCCAGTGCGGGATCGCGCTGAAACAGGCTCTCGGTCACCTCGATCTCCAGCCTTTGCGGCGCCAGATTGCTGACCGCCAGCGCGGTGACGACGTGATCGATAAAGGCCGGGTCCAGCGCCTGCTTATCCGAAACATTGACCGAAACGCGCAGGTTTCCGGGCCATTGCGCGACCTGATGGCAGGCTTCTTTCAACACCCATGCGCCAATCGGCAGGCTCAGACGTGTGTCCTCGGCCAGCGAGAGGAAACGGTCGGGCGAAACCCGGCCCAGCTCCGGGCTGTTCCAGCGCAGAAGGGATTCAAAACCCACCAGGCGCTCGCTGCGCGCATCAACCACGGGCTGATAGAACATCTCGAATTCCTGCCGCTCAACCGCCGCGCGCAGGGCCTCTTCCAGCCATGCGCGGGCCTCGGCTTCGGCGCGCAGCGCTTCGTCAAAGGCCGAATGCATGCCGCGCCCGTTGCGCTTGGCGCGATAAAGCGCAAAATCGGCATTGCGCATCAGCGCAGGCACGCTGCCTCCATCGACCGGGCCGAACGCCGAGCCCACCGAGGCGCCAATCGTCAGTTCATGACCATCCACGAAATAGGGCTGGGAAAGATCGGCAATGATCGCCTGCGCCAGACGGGCCACCAGTGTGCGCTCATTGGCCTGACGCAGCACCACGCAAAATTCATCGCCGCCAAGCCGCCCACAGAGCGAATTGTGCGTCATCAACACTTTGAGCCGTTCGGCCACCTGGCTGAGCAGTTGATCGCCTACCGGATGGCCCAGCGTGTCATTGACCGCCTTGAACCGGTCGAGGTCGATCATCAGGAACGCGCATTGCCCATCGCCTTCACGCGCGGCCACCAGCGCATTTTCCAGTGCATCGATCACCATCATGCGATTGGGCAGGCCGGTCAGCGTATCATAACGCGCCAAATAGGCGATCTTTTCGCTGGTTTCCTGCTGTTCGGTCACATCCGAGGCGACGCCACGAAAGCCCATAAAGGCCCCCACATCGTCAAAGCGCGGCGCGCCCGACAGCGACCAGTAGCGCCGCGTCCCTTGCACCATCACCCGCACCAGCAGGTTCGAGAAACTTTCGCGCGCCTTGAATTTTTCTTCCAGTTCCATCAGGCCGGGGATCGTGCCGCGCTCGATCCCGCGCCCCTCGCCCGAGCGCGGATCACCGCCCGGCCCCAGCAGCAGCGAGAGAAAGCCCGATCCCTCGATCTCGCTGGGCGCCATGCCCATCGCTTCGGCAAAACGGGTCGACACCGCACGCACCCGGCGCTGGGCGTCGGTCTGCCACAGCCAGTCGGCCTCATCCTCGTCAAATTCGCGCAGCAGCAGGCTGACCACCTCATTGCGTTCGGCCATGCCCGCCACCGCAAGGCGCGAAGCCAGAAAATGACGCGACGCCTCGATCGTGCCCAGCGCAATGCTGGCCACAAACAGCGCGGCGACGCCCGCCATGCCGGGCTGAAGCAGCGTGAAAAAGCCCACCACCGAACCGCAGCCGACAATCGTGGAAAACAGCAGGGTGGACAAAGGCACCGTCGGCACGATCACCGCCGAGACGGTCATCAGCATCGCCAGCACGGTCCAGAATTCATAGCGCAGATGGACCGGCGCCTGCGGCAGGAAAAACAGCAGCGGTGAGGCCCAGACCATCGCATTGATAATCGTGCCCATCGCCTGGCGGCGGAATTCATTGCTGGACATGCCGCGCCGGTCGGCGTCGCTCAATTGCCCTTCGTTGCGTACGCTATAGGTTAACGAAGCGCACAAAGCCCCCAACCAGCCACCGATCATCGGATGGCTGACATAGGGCGCAAACAGCAGGACCGAGACAATCGCGGCCAGCGCCTGCGCCCAGATGCGCGCGCGCGCCACCAGCGCAAGCTGAGAATATTGCAGCCCGCGCAGGCGCGCCCATTCCTCCGAGCCTTGGCCGGACAGGCCCAGCACCGACCAGATGCTCAGTTCGCCAATTGCGGGGGAGGAAATCGCGTGAGTCATTGCAGTGAAACCTACGCTGCAATGCCTATCGCCATGTGTAATGGATGTGGTAAACGGCGCATCAATACTTTACCGTTTTTTTAATAAAAACGGAGCGGAAACAGACAGATATTCTGTCGCCTCCGCCCCCGTAATTGCGTCAATTATTCCACCGTTACCGACTTTGCCAGATTGCGCGGTTGATCAACGTCCGTACCCTTAACGCAGGCCACATGATAGGCCAACAGTTGCACGGGGACCGCATAGACCAGCGGCGCGATCAACGGGTGAACCTGCGGCATCTCGATGGTGGCCATACAGCCCTCGCCCGCCTCGGCCAGCCCTTCGGCATCAGAGATCAGCACGATCTTGCCGCCGCGTGCGCGCACTTCCTGCATGTTCGAAACGGTCTTTTCAAACAGCGGGCCCGAGGGCGCGATCACGATCACCGGCACATTCTCGTCGATCAGCGCAATGGGGCCATGCTTCATCTCGCCCGCAGCATAACCTTCGGCGTGGATATAGCTGATTTCCTTGAGCTTGAGCGCACCTTCCAGCGCCAGCGGATAATCCTGTCCACGCCCCAGATAAAGCACATCGCGCGCCGGGGCGATCAGATGCGCCATGGCCGCAATCGCATCATCATAGGCCAGCGCCGCATTCAGGGCCGAAGGCGTCTCGATCAGATTGCGCACAACCTCGCGCTCGTCCTCACGCGTCATGCGCCCGCGCTTCACCGCCAGATGGGCCGCCAAAGCGGCCAGCACGGCGAGTTGACAGGTAAATGCCTTGGTCGAGGCCACGCCGATTTCCGGCCCGGCATGGGTGGGCAGCAAGAGATCCGCTTCGCGCGCCATCGACGAGGTAGGCACATTCACCACCACCGCGATGGTCTGTCCATTGGCCTTGCAATGGCGCAGCGCGGCCAGCGTATCGGCCGTCTCGCCCGACTGGCTGATGAAGATGGCAAGGCCGCCCGGCTCCAGCACCGGATCGCGGTAGCGGAATTCCGACGCCACATCGATGTCCACCGGCAGGCGCGCGAAATGCTCGAACCAATATTTGGCCACGAGGCCCGCATAGAAGGACGTGCCGCAGGCCACGATAGTCACGCGCTTGATCGCCGACAGGTCAAAGTCGATCTGGGGCAGCGCCACGCTCTCATCATCGCGGCGCACATAGCTTTGCAGCGTCTGGGCCACGACGGTCGGCTGGTCGTAGATTTCCTTCTGCATGAAGTGGCGGAAATTGCCCTTTTCCACCGCCGCGGCCGAAGCGCCCGAGGCCACAATCGCGCGCGTGACCGGATTGTTGTCCTTGTCGTAAATCTCCACGCCCTCACGGCGGATGACGACCCAGTCGCCCTCCTCCAGATAGGTGATGCGCTGGGTCAAAGGCGCCAGAGCCAGCGCGTCCGAGCCAAGGAACGTCTCACCCTCGCCATAGCCCAGCACCAAAGGCGAGCCGAGGCGCGCGCCGATCAGCATGTCGGGATATTCGCGAAATGCAATCGCCAGCGCAAAAGCCCCGCGCAATTGCGGCAGAGCGGCCTTGACCGCATCAACCGGAGACAACCCGCCCTCGACCAGATCCGACACCAGATGGGCCACCACCTCGGTATCGGTTTCCGATTCAAACACGCGGCCTTTGGCCTGCAGAGCCTCCCGCAGGGGGCGGAAATTCTCGATGATGCCATTATGGACCAGCGCCAGCTTTTCCGTGGCGTGGGGGTGGGCGTTGGCGGCCGTGGGCGCGCCATGCGTGGCCCAGCGCGTATGGGCGATGCCCACCAGGCCCGGCGCAGGATTGACCGCCAGTTCTTTGACCAGATTGAGCAATTTGCCCGGTGCGCGGCGGCGGATCAACTCGCCGTCATGCACCGTACAAACGCCCGCCGAGTCATAGCCGCGATATTCCATCCGGCGCAGACCATCGACCAGACGATCCGCCACCTCTTCCTTGCCGACAATGCCGATAATCCCGCACATATGTTCAGCCGCCCCTTTATCCATCCGTGGCCGGACCATGCCCGGCCATTCCTTGCGGCCCCTATTAAGGGCCAAACGCTTTCTGTCCGATTAAGCCGGTTTAACCCTGCTTTTCGGCCTTTTTCTTCTTCATCGCGTCGTGGAAACGGTCGGCCCAGCCGGGCTTGACCATTTGTTCGGCGCGCACCAGCCGCAATTCACCGTCGGCCACATCGCGCGAAACCGCGCTGCCGGCCGCCACGATGGCGTCCTTGCCGATGCGTACCGGGGCGATAAGCGAGCTGTTCGAACCGATGAAGGCGCGCTCGCCGATCACGGTCTTGTATTTGAAATAACCGTCATAATTGCAGGTGATCGTGCCCGCGCCCAGATTGGCGCCCGCGCCCACTTCGGCATCGCCGACATAGGAGAGGTGGTTGACCTTGGCGCCCTCGCCCACAACGGCCTTCTTGATCTCGACGAAATTGCCGATCTTGGCCTTGGCGCGCACATCCGCGCCGGGGCGCAGGCGGGCATAGGGGCCAAGCTGCGCCTTGCTGCCCACGGTTGCGCCTTCCAAATGGCTGAAAGCATGGATCGTGACATGATCGGCCACGGTAACGCCCGGCCCAAACACGACATTGGGCTCGATCAGCACGTCGCGGCCGATCTTAGTGTCCCAACTGAACCACACGGTTTCGGGCGCGATCAGCGTGGCGCCATCGGCCATCGCCTGCGCACGGCGGCGATCCTGCCACCGGCGTTCGGCATCGGCCAGTTCGGCGCGGCTGTTGATCCCGGCCACTTCATCGGGGTCGGCGGTCACCACCACAGCGGCACGATCCCCATCGGCCAGCGCGATGTTTACAATGTCGGGCAGGTAATATTCGCCCTGTGCATTATCATTGCCCACCCGCGCCAGCAGCGCGAAGAGATCACCCGAACGCGCCGCCAGCAAGCCCGAATTGCACAGTTTCGTCGCGCGCTCGGCCTCGGTGGCGTCCTTGAATTCCACCATCTTCGCAATGGCATCGCCATCGGCAATCACCCGCCCATAGGCCAGCGCATCATCAGGCGCAAAGCCCAGCACGACCACCTTGGGCGCGTCATCAGCATGAAGCCGCTCGATCATCGAGCGCATCGTTTCGGCGGTCACAAACGGCACATCGCCATACAGCACCAGCACATCGCCATCAAAATCGGTCAGCGCATCCTGCGCCATCTGCACCGCATGGGCCGTGCCGTGCTGCGGGTCCTGCACCGCGATGGTCGCGCGCACGCCCAGCGCCTTTTCCAATTGATCGCGGCCATGGCCCGCCACCACCACTTGCCGCGCCGGCGTCAATTCCGCCGCGCTGGAGAGCAGATGCTCCAGCATCGGCCTCCCGGCGATGGGGTGCAACACCTTGTGGGTGTCGCTTTTCATGCGGGTTCCCTTGCCCGCGGCAAGGACAACGACGGCGAGCGGTGTCGGAATATTTGTCATATCGCCCCCATGCCAGCAAATCCTTGCAGATTCCATACGGACGCGGCATCGGCGTCAGTCATGCACAATTTTCCTTTCGATATCGTCGGATTCGACCTCGACGGCACGCTGCTCGACACCAAACTCGACCTTGGCGTGGCGCTCAATCATGCGCTGGAGCAAGGCGGCTTTGCGGCGGTTCCGCTCGACATGATCCCGCGCCTTGTGGGCGGGGGCACGCGGGTGTTGATGGAGCGCGCGCTGGCGGTTCAGGGGGCGACGCTCGACGATGACGGACTGACCGCGATGGCGGCCGAACTGGTGCGCTATTACGAGGCCAATATCGCGGTCCATTCGCGCCTGTTTCCGGGCGGGGCCGAAATGCTCGACGATCTGGCCGGGCGCGGGGTCAGGCTGGCGGTGGTGACAAACAAGATGGAGCATCTGGCGCGCAAGCTGTTTGGCGAACTGGGGCTGACGGACCGGTTCTACACGATCATCGGCGGCGACACGCTGGGGCCGGGGCGGCAAAAGCCTTTGCCCGATCTGCTGCATCTGATGGTCGAGCGCTCGGGCATGGCCGCGCCGCGCACCGCCTATATCGGCGACACCCATTTCGACACGGGCGCGGCGCGCGCGGCCAATATCCCCTGCGTGGTATGCAGCTTTGGCTTTAATCAGGGCCGGACCGAGCAATTGCAGGCCGACGCGGTGATCGACCATTTCGACGCGCTGGTGCCTGCGCTGGAACAATTGGGCGGAAAATGAAGCAACTGGGCCTGATCGGCGGAATGAGCTGGGAAAGTTCGGCCCATTATTACCGGCTGATCAATGAAGGCGTGCGCGCCGCGCGCGGGGCCACTGCTTCGGCGCACTGTATCCTGTGGTCTTTCGATTTTTCCGAAATCGCCGCCCTGCAACATGCCGGAGACTGGGGCGCGCTCTCGGCCCGGATGGTGGAGGCCGCGACCGCCTTGGAACGCGCCGGTGCGCAGGCTCTCGTGCTCTGCACCAACACAATGCATCGCCTCGCCCCGGATATCGAAGCGGCAACGCCCCTGCCCCTGCTGCATATTGCCGATCCCGCGGCGCGGGCTGCGCTGTCGCTGGGTGCGCGCCGGATCGGCTTGATCGGGACGGGCTTTACCATGGAGCAGCCCTTTCTGCGCGATCGTCTGGCCAATCATGGGTTGGAGGTCATCACGCCGGAAACGCAGGATCGCGCCGAAATCCATCGCATCATCTATGACGAACTGATCGCAGGTATCGTCTTGCCGGCCTCGCGCGCGATCTATCGCGCGATCCTGCATCGTCTGGCCGAACAGGGGGCCGAGGCGATCATCCTTGGCTGCACCGAAATCATGCTGCTGGTCGATGAGAGCGACAGTCCGGTGCCGCTGCTCGACACCACCGCGCTGCATGCTGCGGCCGCCGTGGAACTCGCGCTGGGCGATTAACCCTCGACGATCTTGACCAGTCGCCGCTCGATGATGCTGAGCACGCCGGCCAGTTCATGGCCGCGCTTCAGAACCTGCCCAGCCTCGCCATAAAGCGCCCACATGCCCTGTTTTCCGCGCAAAGAGGGCCGCTTTTCGATCCGCGCCTGCGGCCTTTCGGCGCTGCGTTTGAAGGCGGAGAAACTGGCGGCTTCCTTGCCGAAATCCATCGCATAATCGCGCCATTGGCCCGCCGCGACCATCCGGCCATAAAGGTCGAGGATGCGCATCAATTCTGCCCGGTCAAAGGCCACCTGCAAAACAGGGCGGGGAAAGGCAACGACTGTGGGCGGCTTCTCCGGCTCCATCCCGCCAGATCAGCCTTTCGTCCCATCGTGACGCTGATCGGCGGCCAGCAGATCGGCCACCTGCGCGCGCAGATCGGCGATTTCGGCCTCCAGCTTGCAGATCCGCCCCACCGCCGGTTCGGCATCCGCGCAAGGCTCCTTGCAGGGCGTGCCATAGGGGATGAAGTCTTTGGCCCATGTCTCGGCCGCCACCAGCGTGCTGCGCGCCTTGACGCCCACCATGGTCGCGCCCTCGGGCACATCCTCGGTCACCACCGCATTGGCGCCCACGCGCGCGCGGCGGCCAATCGTGATCGGGCCCAGAATCTGGGCGCCCGAACCGATAATGCTGTCATCGCTCAACGTGGGATGGCGTTTGCCGCCAATGCCATTGGCCGGATTGGTCCCGCCCAGCGTCACGCATTGATAGATGGTGACATTATTGCCGATCTCGGCCGTTTCGCCGATCACGGTAAAGCCATGGTCGATAAACAGATGCTTGCCGATGGTCGCGCCGGGATGGATGTCGATGGCGGTGAAAAAACGCGCCAGATGGTTGACCATGCGGGCCAGAAAGAACAGCCGCGCCCGGAAAAACGCATGGGCCACGCGGTGAAAGCCCACCGCCCACAGGCCCGGATAGAGCAGCACTTCCCAACGCGAACGCGGCGCCGGATCGCGCGCGACAATCGAGTCCAGATAGGCGATCAGACCTGAAACCATCCCTCAAAATCCCTCTGCGCGCCGCAGGCAATCCCGCGTCCGCCTTTATCGCTATGCTTTACAACATACGCGGTTCGGCAGATCCATTCAACTCCTCCAGCGCGTCACGCAAAATCGCCTGTCCGGGCGGCGCCTTGCGCTCCAGAGACAGCCGGTCAATTGTCGCCACCAGACGTTCGGCGACGATATGGGTACGCTCGCACCGGCTTGCAAGATAGCGCGCATGATCGTCGGTCAAAGGCAGCAGGCGCGTTTCGGCATGGGCCGCGATCAGGTCGGCCATCATCTCGTCGTCGGGCGCCTCAATATCCAGCCAGAGCGCGGCCCCCATGCGCGAGCCAAGGTCGGGCAGCGTGATCTTCCACCCGCCCTCGCGCGCGGTGGTGGTCAGCAGCAGAGGCGTCTTTTCCTCCTGCGCGCGATTCCATCGGTGAAACACAGCGGTTTCGTCCATAGTGTCGGCATCGTCGAGCGCCACGCCGCCGCTCTCGGCAAACCATGCGGCCAGCAGGCTCTTGCCCGAACGCGGCGGGCCGGAAAGGATCGCGGTGCGAAACGGCCAGCTTTCCGGCGCGGACAGCGCGGCAATCGCCGAAGCATTGCCCTCGCCCACGACAATGCGCGCGGCGCTGGGCGACTGATCGGGGGCCAGCGGCAGCGCGAACTGACTGGATGCGGGTTTTTTCATAATTTTGCTCATAAATCTCTATCGGCGGATGCGCAGCGCGGCCCCTGCCACGCTGACCTGCCACCCGGCCTTGCGCAAAGCCGCCGCCAAAGCGTCGGCATTGCCGTTGAACTGCGCGCGCATCACCGAAGTTCCGCCAATCGCGATCGAAGTGGTGGCCGCATTGTCCACCCCCGCCACGCCGCGCACAGCGGCCAGCGCCTGATCCACCGCGCGCGCATCGGGCGAGGCGAATTGAATGGTCAGCGCCGCGCCGCCCGGCTTGGGCTGGGGCGCAACCGGCTGTGCGGTAACAGCCTCGGCGGCGGCGGCCTCATCGGCGGCATGTTCGGCGGCGGCCTGGGCTGCGGCGGCGGCCTCGGCGGCGCGGCCTGCGGCGATCAGCGAGGCCAGCCCCGGCTCCATCGTGGGATGATCAACCGAGAGCGTGGGATCGGGCCGCAACAGCCCGCGCGTCAGCGCATCGGTATAAATCTGGTCCATCCGCGCCAGCGCCTGTGCCAGCATCGCGGGCACGGCGCTATCATCCGAAGCGCTCAGCTCAAAAGAACCCAAAGCGACATTATCCGGGCCATAGCGCGCGGTAAAAAAGCCCTTCACCGGCCCGCCGGGCCATTGCCGTTCCAGCCGCGCGGCGGGGATCAGCACATCAGAGGCACCAAACTGGTCCAGCAGACCGCGCCACCAGACGCGGCTGCGCCGTCCGGGCTGGCCCGCGTTGATCAGCAGCGAATCGGCGCCGCCGCCATTGGCGCGCACATAATCAATCGCGCTGGCCCCGGTGCGATATTCGGCCCAGACCTTTTGCCATGGGCTGCGTACTTCAAATACCTGCCCCACCCCGCCCGAGGTCAACATGGGAATCACCAGCATCGGCGCGGAACGCACCGCGACGCCGCCATTGCCCGCGCCATATTGCCCGGCCCGGCTCCGGTCGAAGGCGATCACCAGCTTTGCACGATAGCGATGCGGCCCGATTTCCTCGCGATCCACCACCACACCCGCCACAATGCTCTCAATCGTGCCCACGTCCAGCGCGGGGCCATGGGCGGCTTCCCAAGCCTTTTTATAGGCCTCGCGCCAGCCATTGAGCTTGGCCTCCTGCGCATTCCTGCCGGTGGCATCGACCTCGATATTGCCGATTTCGATGTCATTGCTGGCCACCACCGGGGCGATGCCTCGCTCGCCCTCGATTTGTGCCAACAGGCGATCAGGGCCGACAAAAGCCACGACGCCCGCCGCCAGCAGACCCGCCGCCAGCGCGCCGCGCGCGACAAAACCACGGGGAAGAAGCGCGATCAGGCCACGCCGTGCGAGAAGATTTGCCGGATTTGTCATGTTCAAGGGTCGCTATTGCCCAATCGGGCATGGAAATCCAAGCAGGAAAGCGCTAGGCGGCCCGCAAACATGATTTCTTCGTAAGCGAGCAAGACCCCATGACCGACACCACAGCCTCTGGCCCCACCAATTACACGTATGAGGACGCCGGCGTTTCGATTGCCGCCGGCAATGCGTTGGTGAAGGCCATCGGCCCGCTGGCCAAATCGACCCGCCGCCCCGGCGCGGACGCGGATCTTGGCGGTTTCGGCGGCTTTTTCGATCCTCGGGCAGCGGGCTACAAAGACCCGCTGCTGGTGGCGGGCAATGATGGCGTGGGCACCAAGGTCAAGCTGGCCATCGACCATGACCGCCATGACAAGATCGGCATTGACCTTGTCGCCATGTGCGTCAACGATCTGATCGTGCAGGGCGCCGAACCGCTGTTCTTCCTCGACTATTTCGCCACGGGCAAGCTGGAAAACGGCGTGGCCGAGCGTGTGATCGCCGGTATTGCCGAGGGTTGCCGGATCGCAGGCTGTGCGCTGATCGGGGGCGAGACGGCCGAAATGCCGGGCATGTATGCCGCCGGTGACTATGACCTTGCCGGTTTCTGTGTCGGCGCGGTGGAGCGCGGCGAGCAACTGACCGGCGACCGGGTTGCGGCGGGCGATGTGCTGTTGGGTCTGGCCTCGTCGGGGGTACATTCCAACGGCTATTCGCTGGTGCGCCGTCTGGCCGCCGACAAGGGGTGGAAGCTGGACCGCCCCGCGCTGTTCGATGCCGACCGCCTGCTGATCGACTATCTGATCGAGCCGACTCGCATCTATGTGAAGACGCTGCTGCCCTTCATCCGTTCCGGCCGCATCAACGCGCTGGCCCATATCACCGGCGGCGGCCTGCTCGAAAACGTCCCCCGCGTGTTGCCCGAGGGGCTGCATGCCTATATCAGCGCCGATGCTTGGGAACAGAGCCGTCTGATGGCCTTCCTTCAGGCGCAGGGCAATATCGAGCCGGGCGAAATGGCGCGCACTTTCAACTGCGGCATCGGCATGGTGCTGGCGGTCAAGGCTGATGAGGCCGAGGCGCTGGCCGCCGATCTGGCGGCTGCGGGCGAGACGGTGTTCCGCATCGGCGAAATCCGCGAAGGCGCGCGCGGCTGCACCGTGATCGGCAGCGCCGAGGCGTGGAGCGCCCGCGAGGCATGGGAAGCCACCCATAATGCGTGAACGCGCGAAGGTCGCTGTCCTGATTTCGGGTGGTGGCACGAATATGGCCGCGCTGCTCTATGCGAGCCGTGCGCCTGAGTGCCCCTTCGAAATCGTGCTGGTGGCCAGCAATAACCCGCAAGCCGGCGGCCTGAAACTGGCCGCCGCCGAGGGCGTGGCCACCTATGCCCTGCCCCATAAGGGTATGGCGCGGGCCGATCATGACATGGCGATGGATGCTGCCATTCGAGCCTCCGGCGCGGAATATGTCGCGCTGGCGGGCTATATGCGCATTCTGACGGCGCAGTTCGTTTCCGGCTGGACGGGACGGATGCTCAATATCCACCCCTCGCTGCTGCCCAAATACAAGGGGCTGCACACCCACGAGCGCGCCATTGAGGCGGGCGACAGCCATGGCGGCGTGACCGTCCATCTGGTGACGCCCGAGTTGGACGATGGGCCGATTCTGGGCCAGACCCCGGTGGCAATCATCCCCGGCGATACGGCCGAGAGCCTTGCCGGACGCGTGCTGTTTGCCGAGCATCAGCTTTATGCGCGCTGCCTGACCGAACTGGTGACGCGGCCCTATCGTGCGGACTGGCTGTTGGCGCGGGTGTCGGAACTGGCCGCCGCATTGCCAGAGGTAGAGGCTCGTGAGAGCCACGGCTCGCCGGGCTGGGCCATTCAGGGCGGAAAATTCTTCGCCTATTTCAACGACCAGCATCACGGCGAACCGCATATCGCGCTGCTTGTAAAAACCAGCGGGCAGGACGAAATGAACGCCCTGATCGACGCCGATCCCGAAGCGTGGTTCCGGCCTGCCTATTATGGGGCCAGCGGCTGGGCGGGCCTCATCCTCAACCGCGCCGATGTCGATTGGGATCAGGTGTCCGATTGGCTGGCGCGTAGCTGGCGCAGTGTGGCGCCCAAGCGGTTGACCCGGTTGATGGATGTGGCGGATCAGTTTTAAAAAGGCTTGCCTCCGGCGGGCAAAGGGCGGGCGCCCTTTGCAATCCCGTTAATGGGTGGCGCATCATTGGCCAGAGAGCGCTGTTCCGCGAAGCGGTTTATAAAGCCTGCGGCGCTGCAGCGTTACGCTAGATCGAACCTATAGCGTAACCATGACAGTATCGGGATTGCAAAGGGCCCCCGCCCTTTGCCCGCCGGAGGCATAAAACCGGAAACAAAAAGCCGCCGGAAAGGTCATCCCCTCCCGGCGGCTTTTTTAAACCATCAAAACGTCAACGATTAGCCGACGATTTCTTCCGGCTTGAAGAAGTAGGCGATTTCGATCGCGGCGTTTTCTTCGCTGTCCGAACCGTGGACCGAGTTGGCTTCGATCGATTCGGCCAGTTCCTTGCGGATGGTGCCGGCGTCGGCGTTGGCGGGGTTGGTGGCGCCCATGATGTCGCGGTTACGCTTCACGGCGTCTTCGCCTTCCAGAACCTGCACCACGACCGGGCCCGAGATCATGAACGAAACCAGATCGTTGAAGAAGGGGCGTTCGGCGTGAACGGCATAGAAGCCTTCGGCCTGTTCCTTGCTCATCTGGATGCGCTTGCTGGCGACGACGCGCAGGCCGGCTTCTTCCAGCATCTTGGTGACGGCGCCGGTCAGGTTGCGGCGGGTGGCGTCGGGCTTGATGATCGAGAAGGTGCGGGTAAGCGCCATGATGCTGTTCCTTGCGTTGGATGGGCCTTAAAGGCCCTGTTGCGCGGCCCCCTAGCCTTTCGCGCCGCCTCCTGCAAGGGTGACCATTATCCCGCTTGCGTCCATTTCCGGCCTTCCCGGCGAAAGAAGCGGCATTGCCACCCTTCGCGCCCTTTGAGCAGGCGCCATGTTTCGCGCGCGGCCACGCGCTCGGCCTCGCCAAAGACCAGCAGGACGCGGTCGAAATCTCCCTCGCCCGGCTCGCGCCAGACGCCATCGGCCAGAGCGAGGAAACGCGCGCCATTGGACGGGGCCACATCATCGGCGATCAGGATAGGCTGGCGCGCGTCATGTTCGCCCCCGGCAATCCCATTGGCCAGAAAGCTTTCCGCCCCCGCACTCCACAGAGCCTGCGAAATCCGCTCCCGCGCCGCGCCCTCGCCCGCCACCACCAGCAGGCGGCCGCCCGTCTCCAGCACCTTGCCCGCAAGCGGGGCAAGGGCCAGTTCCGGGCCGCCGGATTCCAGCAGGTAGAAATCGGCCTGCATTTACTCGGCGCCGCGCACCAGAGCGTCGAGCAGACGCACGCCAAAGCCGGTCGCGCCCTTGTCCCATGTCGCCCCCGGCTTGTCGGTCCACACCGTACCGGCAATGTCGAGATGCGCCCAGGGGGTACCCTTGTCGATATAGCGGGCGAGGAATTGCGCCGCCGTGATCGAGCCGCCGAAGCGCCCGCCGACATTCTTCATATCGGCAATCGGGCTGTCGATCATCTTGTCATAGACCGCGCCCATCGGCATCCGCCACAGCTTGTCGCCGGTGGCCTCGCCCGCCTTGGTCAGTTCGGCCGAAAGCGTGTCGTCATTCGAGAACAGCCCGGCATATTCATGCGCCAGGCTCATAATGATTGCGCCGGTCAGCGTGGCCAGATCGACAATGCGCGCAGGCTTATACTCGCGCTGAACAAAGGTGAGCGCATCGCACAGCACGAGGCGGCCTTCGGCGTCGGTGTTGATGACCTCGATGGTCTGGCCCGACATGGACGTGACCACATCACCGGGGCGCTGGGCATTGCCGTCGGGCATGTTTTCAACCAACCCAAGGATGCCGACGACATTCAGCTTCGCCTTGCGCCGGGCGATGGTCAGCATCGCGCCCGACACCGCGCCCGCGCCGCCCATGTCCCACTTCATGTCCTCCATGCCCGCGCCGGGCTTGAGGCTGATGCCGCCGGTGTCAAAGGTCACGCCCTTGCCCACGAAGGCCAGCGGGGCCGCGCCCGCCTCGCCCCCGCGCCAGTCCAGCACGACCAGACGCGGCGGCCGGGCCGAACCCTGCGCCACGCCCAGCAGCGAGCCCATGCCCAGCGCGCGCATTTCCTTTTCGTCCAGCACGCGGATGTCCACGCCCGTCCCGGCGAAACGCTGACGGATGCGTTCGACGAAGCTTTCGGGATAAAGCACATTGGCCGGTTCGGTCACCAGTTCGCGAGTGAATTCGACGCCCTCGGCAATGGCGGTGGCGGCGTCCCATGCGGACTGCGCGCCATCGGCGGCGTTCATCACCACGATTTCCTCAAGGCTGGCCTTTTCATCATCCTTGAGCGTGGTGCGGTACGAATCCTGTTTCCACAGGCGCAAGCGGAGCGCCAGCAAGACCGAGGCCAGTTCATCCGACCCCAGCCCCGCGCCATCCAGCAACAGCTGCGCCGCGCCCGAGGTGCGATACTTGGCCGCCAGCGCCCCGCCCGCCTTTTCCAGCGCGGCGCGGCGATCATCGGCACTGGCATCGCCATCGCTTTCGCCAAGGCCGACCAGCGCCAGACGGCTGACCACGCCATCGACATCGGCAAAGCCTTCGAACAATTGCCCCGTGCGCCCCGCAAAGCGCGCCGCCCGCGCGCCCGCCGCGATCACGGCGGGCAAACCTTCTTCCCATCCCTCGCCGCCCACGAAACGGGCGACCGGCGCAAGGACAGAAGCGGGCGGGTTGGCGAGGAATGTGACGATCATGGTAACTCCTTGCAGGCCGGACGAGCGGCCCGTTCAAAAGCATTGGGCAAAAATCGCGATGCGGTGGACCGATGCCAATCTCATCGCCTTCATGGATTGCAGTTAGGCATCCCCTCTGCGATAGGCAAGCCATGCCTGCGTTGATTGGGCCTCTTGCGCCCCTTACCAAACCGAACCTTTCCATTGTCCTGCGCCAGATGGCGCCATGGGCCGCGCTCTGCGTTGCGCTGGCCGCCGATCCGGCATGGGCGGCGGCCATGCGCGATGGCGCGGGCGGCGCCTCTGCCGAGGCGGCGGGCCCTGCGTCCGATCTGCCCCAGCGCACCCGTTACGACGAGGACAAGATCGACTTTGCCGCCGATCAGGTCGATTATGACGACACCAATGATGTCGTGGTTGCCACGGGCAATGTATTCCTGCGGCGCGGCGAACAGACCGTGCGCGCCAACACGGTGCGATGGAATCGCAAGACCGGTCAGATCATGGCGCAGGGCCAGCTTCGCGTGGTCGATGCCAATGGCAACGAATTGCTCACCGACCAGATGGAGTTGAGCGAGGACCTGAGCGTTGGGCTGACGCATAACATGCTGATGCTGATGCGCGAGGGCGGACGTCTGGCGGCCAATGAAGGGCGGCGCGATTCCAACGGCCATTTCGTGCTTACTCAGGCCGCGTATACGGCCTGCGATGTGGTGGACAGCAAGGGGTGCGAAAAAAAGCCGATCTGGAAGGTGACGGCGCGCCACGTCGAATATGATCCCGACAAGAAAATCGTGCGCTTCAAAGGCGCGCGGCTGTCGCTGTTCGGGGCCTCGATCGTGCCGCTGCCCAGTTTGCAGGTGGCCACCGACGGGCGGCCCCTGCCCGGTTTTCTGGTGCCCGATTTCCGCACATCGGCGGCGAACGGGTTTGAATTTTCCAGCACCTATTACGCCCGCCTTGCCAATAACAAGGATCTGGCCATCACCGGCTATGCCTTTACCAAGGCCAATCCGATGGCCAAGGTGCATTACCGCCAGTTGGGCGATACCGGCGCGTTTCAGATCACCGGCTATGTCACCCGTTCGGCGGCCACCGACGTTTCGGGCCTGACCACCCAGCAGAAATGGCGCGGCTATTTCGACGCCAACGGCAAATATCAGCTTTCGGAAAACTGGAGCCTCGATTTCTCGGGCCGGTTTGCTTCGGACCGCACGTTCCTGCGCCGCTATTACATCTCGTCGGACGATACGCTGCGTTCGAACATCAATCTCGAAAGGATCGGCCAGTCCTCCTATTTCTCCATCTCGGGCTGGGCGTTCCAAACCCTGCGCGCCACCGGCACGCAGGGACAGGTGCCCCTTGCGGTGCCGATGATCGACTATCGACGGCGGCTGAATGAGGATCTGCTGGGCGGCAAGATCGAATTGCGCGTCAACACGCTGGCCATCACCCGCAGCGCGGGACAAGACATGCAGCGCGCCTTTGCCAGCGCGGAATGGAATCTGCGCAAGATGACGCCCATGGGCCAGATCATCACGCTGACTGCACTGGGCCGGGGCGATGTCTATCATTCGAGCGACAATCTGCTGACCAGCACCGCGATCTATCGCGGCACCGCCGGATGGCAGGGCCGCGCCACCGCAACGGCCGCCGTGGACATCACATGGCCGCTGGTCGGCCCGCTGTTTGGCGGGACGCAGGTGCTGACCCCCCATGTGCAGGTGGTGGCCGCCCCGCCCACGCGCAACATGGCCATCCCCAACGAGGATGCGCGCGCCATCGAACTCGAAGACGTCAACCTCTTCGCGCTCAATCGCTTTCCCGGCTATGACCGGATCGAGGACGGCAACCGGGTCACCTATGGCATGGAATGGCGGCTGGAGCGGCCAAGCTGGCGCATCAACGCCAATGTCGGGCAATCCTATCGCCTAAGCAGCGAGCCGACGCTGTTGCCGCAGGGCACAGGCCTTTCGGATCGCATGTCCGACATCGTCGGGCGCACCGAAATCCGCTATCGCGATTTCTTCAAAATCACCCACCGCTATCGGCTGGATCACGACAGTTTCGTGTTTCGCCGCAACGAAGTGGACGCGGCTCTGGGCAGCGACACGACCTATCTGGAGGTCGGCTATGCGCGCCTGAACCGCAATATCACCACCAGTCAGGAAGATCTGGTCGACAGCAACGAATTGCGCACGGCGGGACGAATCGCCTTTGCCAAATTCTGGTCGGTGTTCGGGTCGGGCGTGTTCGACCTTTCGGACAAGAGCCTGCTGGCCAACACCAGCACCGCCTCGTTCCAGCCCTTGCGCACAAGGCTGGGCGTTTCGTTTCAGACCGACTGCTTTCAGTTCGACCTGAACTGGCGGCGCGACTATGTGACGATTGGCGACGCCGTGCGCGGCAGCAGCTTTGAATTGCGCTTTTCGCTGCGCAATCTGGGTTTCCGGTAAACGACTTCAAGCATCTGTTGGCAGGGCCAGACAAAGGCGCTATCGCCTGCGGCCATGGCGGGGCAGCATATTCCGATATGCTCCCAATTCGCTGCCGGCTCAGCCGGGGTTAAGCCCGGATGGTTCAGGTGCACGGCGACAAGAACAGGATCGAGCGCAAGATTATGGTGGTGACGAAAAAGGCAGGATCTGGGTCGGCTGTGGCACGCGCAAGGACGGCGGCCCGGATGGGTGCGCTCGTCGGCCTGTCTCTGGCGCTGGCCGCGCAGGGTTTTGCACAAGCGCCTGTGCGCACCAAGGCCCCTGCGGCAGCCACCAAGACGCCCGCCGCCAAAGCGCCTGCGGCAAAGCCCGCAGAAGCGGCAGCGCCCACAGCCACCGATCCTTTCGGCATCGGCCAGAATGTGACCATGCTGGGCAAGGATAATCCCAATCTGCGCCGCGCCACCGCCATCGTGAATGGCGATATCATCACCGGCACCGATGTGAACCAGCGTCTGGCGCTCATTCTGGCCGCCAATGGCGGCAAGGTTGCGCCTGAGGAAGTCGAACGTCTGCGCGCGCAGGTTTTGCGCAACCTGATCGACGAAACGCTGCAGATTCAGGAATCGAAGAACGCCGACATCAAGATCGACGAGGGCGAGGTTGAGGGCACTTATGCCCGCGTCGCGCAGGAAAACTTCAAACAAGAACCGGCCGCGCTCGACGCCTATCTGGCGCGCATCGGCTCCTCGCCCAATTCGTTGAAGCGCCAGATCCGGGGCGAAATGGCCTGGAACCGCGTTCTGCGCCGTAATGTTCAGCCTTTCGTCAATGTCAGCCAGCAGGAAGTCAAAGAACTGCTGGAGCGGATGAAGGCTTCGAAAGGCACCGAGGAATATCGCCTGGGTGAAATCTACCTCTCGGCAACGCCCGACAGCCGAAGCATTGTGGCCGAAAACGCCCAGCGCATCATGAGCCAGTTGAAGGAAGGCGGCAGCTTTGCTGCCTATGCCCGCCAATATTCCGAAGCCTCTACCAAGGCGGTGGGCGGCGATCTGGGCTGGATCCGTCTGGCGCAATTGCCCACCGAACTGGCCGCCTCCGCGCGTGAGATGCAGACCGGTCAGCTGGTCGGCCCGATCGAAATGCGCGGCGGCTTCTCGATCCTCTATCTGATCGACAAACGTCAGGTGCTGACTGCCGATCCGCGCGATGCGGTTTTGGCGCTTAAACAGATCACTCTGGCCCTGCCCGCCAATATTGCCGAGGCCGAGGCCAACAAGAAGATCGACGAATTTTCCAACGCGATCAAATCGGCCAAGGGCTGCGGCGGCGTTGATGCGGTTGCGGGCAAACTGGGCGCGCAGGTGGTGGCCAATGACCAGATCCGCGCGCGCGATCTGCCCGCCCCGCTTCAGCAATCGCTGCTGGCGCTCTCGCTGGGCGAAACCACGCCGCCCTTCGGCTCGGTGCAGGAAGGCATCCGCATGCTGATGCTGTGCGGCCGCGACGATCCCAAGGCGGCCAGCGGTCCCTCGTTCGAGGAACTGATGTCGCAGATGGAAGAAGACCGCGTCAACAAGCGTGCGCAGATGTATATGCGCGACCTTCGCCGCGATGCGATCATCGAGTATAACTGAGGACAAGAACCGTGGCCCAAGCAATCCTTCCATTGGCCGTTTCGCTGGGCGATCCGGCCGGTGTGGGGCCCGAACTGATCGCGGCGGCATGGTTTGCCCGCCGCGTTCATGCCCTGCCCGCCTTTTGCGCGGTGGGGGGCGCGGGTTTGCTGGCATCGGCGGCGCGGGCGCGGGGGCTGGATATTCCGGTCGAACGTGTCGGTTCGATGGAGGAAGCGGCGCTGGTCTATGATCGCGCGCTGCCCGTCATCGGCGATTTCGATGGCGAATATCGCCCCGGCGCGCCGGATCGCGAGGGCGCGGTGCTGGCGCTGGAAAGCCTGACGCAGGCCACCGCTCTTGCCGTGTCTGGTCAGGCAGGCGCGCTGATGACCGGGCCGATTGCCAAGTCGCGGCTCGCCGAAGTGGGTTTTGATTATCCTGGACAGACCGAATTCGTGGCCGCCGCCGCAGGCGTTGAGGCCGAGGACGCGGTGATGATGCTGGCCGGGCCCAATTTGCGCACAGTGCCGCTGACGGTCCATGTCGCGCTCTCGGCGGTGCCGGGGCTGATTACGCAGGATCTGATTCTGCGCAGGGCACGGGTGGTGGCGCGCGCGCTGGAGCTTGATTTCGGGCTGGCCAAACCGCGCATCGCGATTGCCGCGCTCAACCCCCATGCGGGCGAGGACGGCCGCTTTGGCGACGAGGACCAGCGCATTGTCGCCCCCGCCATCGAACAGTTGCGCGCCGAGGGCATCAGCGCCAGCGGCCCCCATGCCGCCGATGGCCTGTTTGCCGCGCGCGGGCGGGCGGGTTTTGACGTGGCCATCTGCATGTATCACGATCAGGCCTTGATCCCGTTGAAAGCGCTGGATTTTGACCATGGCGTCAACATCACGCTGGGCCTGCCGATCATCCGTTCCTCGCCCGATCATGGCACGGCCTTTCCCATTGCGGGCAAGGGGCAGGCCAATGTCGGCGCCACGGTTTCGGCGCTGCGCCTCGCCGCCGATTGCGCGCGCAGCCGCGCCGCCCCATTGGCCGCCTGATGAGTAATCAAGATTTGCCCCCCCTGCGCGAGGTCATCAACGCGCATGGCCTGTTTGCCAGCAAGGCCCTGGGTCAGAACTTCCTGTTCGACGAGCAATTGCTCTCGCGCATCGCGGCCATCCCCGGACGGCTGAAGGACCAGAATGTGCTGGAGGTCGGCCCCGGCCCCGGCGGCCTGACGCGCGCCCTGCTGCGCGCGGGGGCCAAGGTCACGGCCATCGAGATGGACAAGCGGTGCATGGCGCCGTTGGGCGAGCTGGCCGAGGCGTTTCCGGGGCAATTGACGGTGATCGAGGGCGATGCGCTCAAGATCGACCATGCCACCCTGTTTGATGGTGAGCCTTACGCGATCCTTGCCAATCTGCCCTATAATGTCGGCACGGCGCTGTTCACGGGCTGGCTGTCGGGTGAAGCTTGGCCGCCGCGCTGGGCTTCGCTGACGCTGATGTTTCAGCAGGAAGTGGCCGAGCGGATCGTGGCGCAATCGGGCAGCGATGCTTTCGGACGTCTGGCGATTCTGAGCCAATGGCGCGCCGCTCCCAAGATCGCAATGAAAGTGCATCGCAGCGCCTTTACCCCGCCGCCTAAGGTGATGAGCGCGATCATCCATGTCAAACCCGGCGACATGCCCGAAGGCGTCTCGGCCCGGATGCTGGAGCGAGTGACCGAGGCCGCCTTTGGCCAGCGGCGCAAGATGCTGCGACAAAGCCTGAAAGGTCTGCCCGGCGCGCTGGAGGCATTGGAAACATTAGGCATCGACCCGTCCCGCCGCGCCGAAACGCTGTCCGTGGCCGAATTCGTCAGCATCGCCAAAATTCTGAGCGTATAAGAAAACCCCCGGAGCATAGGCTCCGGGGGTTTCTTGCATCAGGCCGTTTCGAGTTGCCGCGCCGCCTGCTTCTTCTTCAGGCGCCATGCGTGCAGCAAAGGTTCGGTATAGCCGCTGGGCTGCTCCACCCCGTTGAACACCAGATCGCAGGCCGCGCGGAAGGCATAGCTTTCCTCCCATCGCCCGGCCATAGGCTCATAAAGGGGATCGCCCGCGTTCTGGGCATCGACCTTGGCGGCCATGCGCTTCAACGAATCCATGACCTGCTCGCCCGTGGCCACGCCATGCAGCAGCCAGTTGGCCATATGCTGGCTGGAAATACGCAGCGTGGCGCGGTCCTCCATCAGGCCGACATCATTGATATCGGGAACCTTGGAGCAGCCGACCCCCTGATCGATCCAGCGCACGACATAGCCGAGCAAACCTTGCGCATTGTTGTCCAGTTCCTCGGCCACATCCTCGGCCGAGAAATTGACGCCCAGCGCCAGAGGAA
Source organism: Novosphingobium sp. SG751A (assembly GCF_013149295.1). Lineage (GTDB taxonomy): Bacteria > Pseudomonadota > Alphaproteobacteria > Sphingomonadales > Sphingomonadaceae > Novosphingobium. Next base: position 173,114 of record NZ_JABGCB010000010.1, on the reverse strand, counting down.
TGGTCAGCAAAGGCTCCAGCCCCGGCACCGGTTGCTCGGCAATCTCGCGCTGGCGGGCGAACACGTCCAGCCCGTGATAATGCGTGGCATGCAGCGTGGCCGCCGTGGGCGAAGGCACCCATGCGGTGTTGGCCCCGGCGCGCGGATGGCCGATCTTCTGTTCCAGCATGTCGCGCATCCGGTCGGGCGCGGCCCACATGCCCTTGCCGATCTGCGCCTTGCCCGACAGGCCGCTGGCAAGGCCGATGCCGACATTGCGCGCCTCATAGGCCGAGATCCACGCTGACGCCTTGATGGCATTCTTGCGAATGACCGGCCCGGCCTGCATCGAGGTGTGGATTTCATCGCCGGTGCGATCGAGGAAGCCGGTGTTGATGAAAACGATCCGCTCCTTCACCGCCTCGATACAGGCGGCAAGGTTCGCGCTCGTCCGGCGCTCCTCGTCCATCACGCCCACCTTGATCGTGTGGCGCGTCAGGCCCAGCAGATCCTCAACCGCGTTGAACAGGTCGTTGGTGAAGGCGACTTCCTCAGGCCCGTGCATCTTGGGCTTGACGATATAGATGCTGCCGGTCCGGCTGTTGCGATGGCGGCCAAGGCCGTTCAGGTCCTGCATCGCAATCGCGCTGGTGATGACGGCATCCATCACGCCTTCGGGGATCTCGCGCCCATCGGCCAGCAGGATCGCCGGGTTGGTCATCAAATGGCCGACATTGCGGATGAACAGCAGGCTGCGCCCCGGCAGGGTCAACGCGCCCCCGTCCAGCGCCGTCCATTCGCGATCCGCCGCGAGTTCGCGGTGCAGGATCTTGCCGCCCTTTTCAAAGCTCTCGGTCAGATCGCCGCGCATCAGGCCCAGCCAGTTGGTATAGGCGGCGATCTTGTCCTCGGCATCGACGGCAGCGATGGAGTCCTCAAGGTCGCAGATCGTGGTCAGCGCCGATTCGAGAATGATGTCGCTGATCCCCGCCTTGTCGGTCGCGCCGATGACATGGGTGTGGTCGATCACGATCTCGATATGCAGGCCATTGTTGACCAGCAGCAGCGCGCCCTTGTGGCCATCGCCGCGCCGGGCAACCAATTGCTCAGGGCGAGCCAGAGCGGGCAGCGGGCGCTCGGGGCTGATGCCATCCCAATCGGCCCATGCCCCTTCGGCAAGCGGAACCGCCGAATCGAGAAAAGCCCGCCCCGCCGCGATCACCGCCGCGCCGCGTTCGACATCATAGCCGCCTTTTTTCGCAGGCGGCGCATCCAAAGCATCGGTGCCGTAATAGGCATCATACAGGCTGCCCCAGCGCGCATTGGCGGCGTTGAGCAGGAAGCGCGCATTGAGGACCGGCACGACCAGTTGCGGCCCGGCCATCGTGGCGATTTCGGCGTCCACATGGCGCGTAGCGATGGCAAAGGCCGCCGGTTCGGGCACGATATAGCCGATGGCGCGCAGGAAGCCCTCATATTCGGGAACATCCACCGCGACCTTGCCGCGCGCGCGGTGCCAGCCATCAATGGCAGCCTGCAACTCATCGCGGCGGGCCAGCAGCGCGCGATTGCGCGGCGCGAATTGCCCCAGCAGCGCGGCAAATCCCGACCAGAAGCGCGATGCATCCAGCCCCAGCGGCGGCAAAACCCGATTTTCGACGAAAAGGGCCAGTTCGCCATCAACCTGAAGGCCAGCCCGGTCCTGATACTTGCTCATCATCACTCACCCTCATCCAAGGCGCCGCGCAGGGTGGTCCCTGTGCGACTTAAAGGCATGCGCGTTAAACGCATGGCATACATGGACTCCGGGGAGGAGAGACAGATGGACTTATGACTGATGCCAGCTCTTTTGGCAACCGGCTTGTCATGCGCGGCCCTTATTTCGGACGTCAGGCGAGTTTTATCCTAAGGCTGAGCCCCAAATGTCCCAAAGGCGGACATTTCATGGTTAATGCCATATTTACCTCTATTGCGCCGAATAGGGGTTATGCCAGAGTGAAGCCACAGGCCGACACGGACATTTAGCAGGATCGTGAACGGCACAGCAGAGGTTTGGCTTATGTGGCAGAAAATCGCCCGTCTTTTCGTCATCAAAACCCGCCCCGAGGCGTTTCTCGTGATTTTCGCGCTGGCCAATGGCGCGGTTCAGCGCGGACAGGTCTATCTGGGCCAATATCCCGGCTTTGGCGGCAAGCTGCTGTTTCTGGCCTGCACCGGATCAGTTTTCATGGCGGGCGCCAAGATCCTAGACTGCATCAAGCATGAGGCCGTCAAGGCTGAGCCGGAAACCGCAAAAGCCTAAACCTCTCTGAACTCTCCCTGCCCTAATCCATCCAGCGACCATTCCCCCACGCGCCAGCGCACCAGCCGCAAGGTTGGGTACCCCACAGCGGCGGTCATGCGGCGAACCTGACGGTTGCGCCCTTCGTGAATGGTCAGCGCGATCCAGCAATCAGGCACCGTTTTGCGAAAACGCACCGGCGGATCGCGCGGCCACAGATCGGGCGGATCGATCCGCTCGGCCTTGGCGGGCAAGGTCATGCCGTCTTTCAGCCGCACACCCCGCCGCAAAGCCTCCAGCGCCGCCTCGTCCGGCTCGCCTTCCACCTGAACCAGATAGGTCTTGGGCGCCTTATAGCGCGGATCTGTGATGCGCGCCTGAAGCCGCCCATCATCGGTCAACAGCAGCAGGCCCTCGCTGTCATGGTCCAGCCTGCCCGCAGGATATACGCCGGGGCGCTTGATGAAATCAGCCAAGGTCGAGCGCGGCGGGCCATTGGGTTCGGGGGTGAACTGGCACAATACACCATAGGGTTTGTTGAAGAGAATCAGGGTCATAAATCCTCTTCCTCAAAACCAAGACTACCTTGATTGATGAGAGCCGTGAGCAGGACCAAGGCATCTTCGCCGGGCGTCGCCCCGCTCCATTCGCCGCCCGCACACAGGTCGCGCGCCAGTTCGGCGGTCTCGCCCCGGCATTCGCGACAGACGCCATCGACGAAGAGCAGCACGCCCTCCCCCGCCGCGATAAAGGCAAAGCGATGCGCCGGATTGCGATGTAGCGCATGGCCCTCGGCCAGCATCACGGAGACCTCTTCGGTCTCCATCTGCTCTTCCGGGCGCCAATCGGTTTCGGAATATTTGGACAGACTGTTATAATGGCCGAACCAGCGGGCAAAGGCATCGCGGTCCGCGAGCGAGGCCAGCACCATGCCATGGAGTCGGTCCAACGCTTCGGCGGTAATCTCGCCCGGATGGGGCTGGCGGCTCAGGTCCGGGTCAGCATAGCGGTCATCCTCGGCCATGGCATCGACCTGATGCGCAGTCCATGCCTCGGCCAACTCGGCCCGCGAGGGCGCGCGAAAGCCTACCGAATAGGTCATGCAGTCATCGCCCAGCGCCACGCCATCATGGGCGAAACCAGGTGGGACATAGAGAATGTCGCCCGGCTCCAGCACAAAATCGTCGGTCGCCTCGAAATCTTCGATCAGGCGCAGATCATCATGCGGGACCAGCGGCGTCTGCGCATCGCACACCGGGCCAACGCGCCAGCGGCGGCAGCCAAGGCCCTGAATCAAAAACACATCATATTGATCGAAATGTGGCCCCACGCCCCCGCCATCATTGGCATAGGACACCATCACATCGTCGATCCGCCAATCGGGCACAAAACGAAACGGCTCGATCAGCGCGGCCACATCGGGCACATAATGATCGACCGCCTGCACCAGCAGCGTCCAGGGCTCCTTGCTCAGCGTGTCAAAGCGTTCCTCGGCAAAGGGGCCGCGTTCCAGCGCCAGTGTGCCGCCATTATGCGTGATCAGCCGCGATTCGACGCCCTCCTCGCAGGCCAGGCCCGCCAGTTCGTCGGGCTCAAGCGGATTGGCCCACTCCTTCCACGGATTGCGGATCAGCAGCGGGCGCTTTTGCCAATTGGCGTTGAGAAAGGCGGCGACATCGAATTGGGCGAATTGCATCGCGCGCTCATGCGCTTTCCGGCGCATTCTGTCAAAATGTCGAGGATAAGGTGAGGAAATTCTGTTGCTAGGCTCCGCGCCCTTGCTGCGGGCGGGCCCAGCGAGAGGGCGGCCTGTAATCGGTGGGGCGGTTCTGTTGCTAGGCCCGCCCCGGGCCCCCGAATTCCCTTCTGTTACCCGGTGGGTTCAACCGTGTTCTAGGTTTGTAACTTCAGCCCGTTAAGGCCTAGAATTACGCAGCCAGAGCAAGTGCTTCGTTGTCGTTGGCACTTATGAGTTTTGAGCCTTTTACAGGTTACTCAGCCCGGGCAAAAACAGCGCTTTTCAACACACGTCGATCCTAGTTCGGCCCCATCAACACCCTCGCGACAACGAGGCCCCGAAACAAATTCGGGTAGTGATGGTGGAGCCGCCGGGTACCGCCCCCGGGTCCGCTGCATCTATTGCACGCCGCAATTTATCACCATAGCCGGTCGAAACCGACGAGGGGTGATATAGGCGCAATTTTGCAAAAGAAAAGGGGGCCGCCCGGATTTCCCCGGCAGCCCCCTTGTTCATGATCGCGGACCTTAGCGCGCCTGTTTCAACGAGCCTGTTTCAACGAGCCTTCAGGGCATCGCGGATTTCGGCCAGCAGTTCGACCTCGGTAGGGCCTGCGGGCGCGGCCGGGGCCTCGGGGGCGGCGGGCTTGGCGGTGGCCTTGTTCGCGCCTTTGACGATCAGGAAGATCACGAAGGCCATGATAAGGAAATTGATGATCGCGGTGACAAAGCTGCCATAGCCCAGCATCGCCACGCCCGCCTTCTTCAGCGCGGCATAGTCGGTGGGCGATCCGGTATAGCTGGCCGGAATATCGCCCAGCAGGACGAATTTGGACGAAAAATCGATGCCGCCCGTGACCTTGCCGATCACCGGCATCAACACATCATCGGTCAAGGAAGAAACGATCTTGCCGAAAGCGCCGCCGATGATCACACCGACCGCCAGATCCAGCACATTGCCGCGCGCGATAAAGGTCTTGAATTCCTGAAGCATGATGCCCCTTCCCTCTTTTGCCTGACCCAGAATTGCCACAGGGCGATGTTAACCACAACCGCCTATCAGGCCCTTATGCTTGCGCGTTCAACCTGATGCCTTGCACTTTGCCCCAAGCGGTGGTTAGCCGACAAGACGTTGCAACGGAGCCTTTGATGACCAAGGAAAAGATTGTCCAGACCTGGCGCGAGAGCGAGGAGCAGGTGGTCTGGCAGGGGCGGTTCATCGCAACCAAGCAGCGCGGCAACTGGGAATATGTCAGCCGCGCCCGCAACATCCGCGCCGCCGTCATTCTGGCCATCGACGAAGAGGATCATGTCCTGCTGGTCGAACAATTTCGCGTGCCGTTGAAGCGGACCTGCCTCGAATTGCCCGCCGGTTTGGTTGGCGATTCTGACGACAACGCCGATGAAGTGGCCACCGATGCCGCCCGGCGCGAGCTGATCGAGGAAACCGGCTATGATGCCGCGCGCATGGAGGTGGTGGGCGAATTCTACTCCTCGCCCGGCATGGTCACCGAGAGCTTTACCCTGCTGCGCGCCCATGGATTGACCAAGGTCGGCCCCGGCGGCGGGGTGGATGACGAAGAGATCATTACACACCGCGTGCCCCTTTCCGATATTGGCGCTTTTGTCGCCGCCCGCCGCGCCGAAGGCATGGCGATTGACGTGAAACTGTTGATGCTGCTCGCGCCTCAGATTATTGCGCGGGGGTGAAATCGACCGTGTGGCCCAATGGCCTCTGGACAAGTGATAGCAAAGAGGGCCAAGACCGCCGCCATGGGGGAAGATGATCGCCACAAAACCGCTAAGCTTCATTCGACCGACGAGGCCGAAGCGCTGATCGACGCCTCCAAGGCCAAGAAGCGCTACCGCGTCACGTCTTTCGATGTGGCTGCCGAGGCAGGCGTCAGCCAGTCCACGGTCAGCCGCGCGCTGGCCGGAGACCCGGTAGTCAGCGAGGCGACCCGCGCGCGCGTGGCCGCCGCCGCCGCCAAGCTGAACTATCATGTGGACGAGAATGCCGCCCGCCTGCGCACGGGCCGGACGGGCACTCTGGCTGTGGTGGTGATCTGCCGCCCGGATGAAGATATCAAGAACTTCAATCCCTTCCACTTTGCGCTTTTGGGCAGCGTTTGTGCGGCAGCCTCGCGGCGGCGACATGAAACGATCGTCTCGTTTCAGGGCGCGTCGGACCACCTGTGGGGCCTGTATCAGGAACAGCGCAAGGCCGACGGGCTGATCGTCATCGGCACCAGCGAGAACTGGGATGCGTGGGATTACTTCCACTCCATCGCCGCCGAGGGCGCGCATCTGGTCTGCTGGGGCAGCCCGCATGAGGACCTCGACTGGGTGCGGTCGGACAATATCGGCGGCGCGCGGATGGCAACCCAGCATCTGATCGATTCGGGCTATCGCAACATCGTTTGCATCGCCTCAAAAACCTCGGCTCAGCGCCAGTTCAAGGAGCGCTATGAGGGCTATGCCGAATTGCTGCGTGAACAGGGTATGGAGCCGCACCTGATCACCTTTGAGGAAGGCATGAGCCGCGATGAACAGGGGCGCCGCGCGGCGGTCGAACTGATCCGTTCGGGCGTGCCCTTCGATGCGATCTTTGCCTGCTGCGATGAAATGGCGCTGGGCGCGCTGCGGGTGCTGCGCGAACAGGGGATTTCGGTGCCAGAACAAGTCGGCCTGATCGGTTTTGACGGCATCCGCGCGGGCGCGCATTCCGCCCCGCCCCTCTCCTCGGTCGAGCCGGATTTCCAGACGGCGGGCGAAGTTCTGGTGGACCGGTTACTGTCGGTCATCGCCGGAACGCCAGGCGAAAAGAAGCGCGTGCCGGTGCGCTTGCTGCCGAGGGGCAGCAGTCGGAGATAAGGGAGCATATGCTGTTTGCGCTTTTGCTGGCCGTTCAGGCTGCACCCCCGGTTGAAACAGCAACGCAAGACTCATCCGCCGCTGCTGCACCGCAAACCGGGCAAGCCCCCAAGCTGAAAGCAATCAACGGCGCCTTCGATTACCCAAGAGCCGCGCTTGTCAAAGGCGTGGAAGGCGCCGTCTATTATCAGATGGCAATTCGCGTAGATGGCAAGCCTGCCAACTGCACCGTCACCAAGTCCAGCGGATCAGATGAACTGGACAAGGCGACATGCACCTACGCCCGCGAGTTCATGATCTTTGATCCGGCACGAAATGCTCAAGGCCTCCCGGTCCAAGGAGCCTATAATGGCAGGTTCGTTTGGTCCGTTCCGCAAAAGCGGTAAAGGCAAAGGGCCCCGCGCCGAAGCACGCAGCCCTTTGATCAACCCTTAAAGAGCGGAAACACCCAGGAATTCGGGAATCGGCCCATTCCATTCGCCCGGCTTTGACGGCGGATCATTGTCGCGCCAGCGGCCACGGCTGCGCTCTTCCTGACGATGCTCCCGGCGAGGGGCGCGTTCCTCGCGAACGGCGCGTTCCTCGCGAGGAGCTCGTTCTTCACGCTGGGGACGTTCCTCACGGCGCGGACGTTCTTCGCGAGCGGCCCGCTCTTCGCGCGCCGCGCGTTCCGGCGCCTTGCGATCGCGGGGCTTATGCGCGGCTTTCTCGGCCTTATCCTCGGCCTTCTCAACCTTCGGATCGATCTCCAGCTTGATTTCCGGGATCGCCCCCCCGGTCAGCTTCTCGACATTCTGGATCGCTTCCAGATCAGCGTCGCAATAGATCGTGAAGGCGCGGCCCGTGGCCCCGCCGCGACCGGTACGGCCGATGCGGTGGACATAATCATCGGGATGCCACGGCGTGTCAAAGTTGAAGACATGCGAAACGCCCTTCACATCCAGCCCGCGCGCGGCCACGTCCGAAGCGCAAAGGATGTTGATCGATCCGTCCTTGAACCGGTCCAGTTCGGCAATACGGCTCGACTGGTCCATGTCTCCATGGATTTCGCCTGCGGCAAAACCGTGGCGCTTCAGGCTCTTGGCCAATTCGCGCACAGTCGTCTTCTTGTTGGCAAAGATGATGGCCGTGGTCACGTTGTCGTGACGCAGCAGGTGGCGCAACACTTCACGCTTCTGCTTCGGGCCGCATTTCACCTTGTGCTGGGCAATGCTGGTGTTGTTGCTGGCCGGACGGGCAACCTCGATATATTTCGGGTTGCTCAGAAACCTGTCGGCCAGTTTCTTGATCGGCGGCGGCATCGTCGCGGAAAACAGCAAAGTCTGGCGCTGGGCCGGCAGCTTGGAGCAGATCGTCTCGATATCGGGGATGAACCCCATGTCGAGCATACGGTCCGCTTCGTCGATCACCAGCAGGTTGCAGCCCGTAAGCAGGATCTTGCCCCGCTCGAACAGGTCCATCAACCGGCCCGGCGTGGCGATCAGCACATCGACGCCCTCGGACAGGGCCTTGACCTGATCGCCCATCTGTACGCCGCCGATCAGCAGCGCCATCTTGAGATCATGGTTTTTGCCATATTTCTCGAAATTCTCGGCCACCTGCGCTGCCAACTCGCGCGTCGGCTCAAGAATGAGCGAGCGCGGCATCAGCGCACGACGGCGGCCATGGGCCAGAATGTCGATCATCGGCAGCACGAAACTGGCGGTTTTACCCGTGCCTGTTTGCGCAATACCGATAAGATCGCGCATCATCAGCACGGAAGGGATCGCCTGCGCCTGAATCGGCGTGGGCGTGTCATAGCCAGCAGCGGTAACGCTTTGCAGCAATTCGTCGGAAAGGCCGAGATCGGCGAAACTCATGGGTTTGGGGTGTTTCCGCAAGTGGGGGCATCCGTCCTACCCGTGGCCGGATGCGCAAAACCGCCGCCTTGGCGGGCAAGGCGGCGCGGGTGTCGGGGCATTAGCGCCAAATCATAGAGAAAGTCAAGAAAATCGCCCGAAACAGCCTTAACGGCGCGCCGGAACTTCGACCAGAGCGTGTAAATCGTGAATCAGGCAATTGGCGCCAGAGCGCGCGTGGATCTTGTCACGCTCAATGCAGATCTGGCCATCGGCGTTGCGCTCAACATAGAAACCGGAATAAAAATCATGGGCATGGCATGATTTATCCAGCCCCGCCGTGACCACGCGCGAATCGCGCAGAAAGAACAGCAGACGGTTGCGCGGTGCGCTCTGCACACTGACGATGGAGGAGGCAGGCAGGCATTTGCCCATGTTGCGCTCTTCCAGCCGGGTCGACCGGTCTTCCTGATCGTTTTCGATCACAAAGACCGGCGGGGGCACCGGGGGGCCCGGCGAAATGCGGATCGAAAACTGCTGCTGAATGCGCACCTGCTTGTAATCATCATCCAGATCAAGCCCGTGCCCTTGCATGGCATGCCATACTTTCTCGCCCGTATCGACCAGAGGCGCGGCCCCGGCGGGAGACTCACCATGAAGTAAAGCGACAAGACCCAGCGCGGCCACAGCTCCCCCAAACACCCAACGCCCCCGGCGCAAGCCGGAGCTGACGCCAGTCATGCGCCGCCAAAGGATCGGAAAGGGAAGCCTGACCATATATTTGCATGGTTCAACCCGCCCATAGGGCAGGCCAAACGTGTAACCCTCATGTCTGTTTGTCGGTCTTGTGACATAATCACATTTGTTTGAACAGCCGCTTAACCTCGTCCTTCTGGCCGCGACGCGGGGTCTGTGGCATAGGGCGGGCCATGACGCAGAATGACACCTTTCTCGCCGCCGCCGCCGCCCTTCTTGGCCCGCGCGGATTGACTTGTGATCCTGACCTTCTGGCGCCCTGGCTGACGGACTGGCGCGGGCGATACACCGGTGCGGCGATGGGGCTGGCCTCGCCCGCCGACAGCGGAGAACTGGCGCAATTGCTGGCGCTGGCCGGCGAACATAATGTGACGCTGGTTCCGCAAGGCGGCAATTCGGGGATGAGCGGCGGGGCAACGCCGGACGCCAGCGGAGCCTCGCTGCTGGTCTCGCTGCGGCGGATGAATGCCATCGGGCCCATCGATCTGGAAAATCGCCGCGTGACCTGCGGAGCGGGTGTGGTGCTGCAAAATCTGCATGAAGCGGCCGAGGCCGTGGGCCTGCGCTTTCCCCTCACGCTGGGGGGCAAGGGTTCGGCCACAGTGGGTGGGTTGATCTCGACCAATGCGGGCGGCACGCAGGTGCTGCGCCACGGCAATATGCGTTCACAGGTGCTCGGGCTGGAGGCCGTGCTGGCCGATGGCTCGGTCTATTCCGCGCTGACGCCGCTGAAGAAAGACAATCGCGGCTTCGACCTGAAACAGCTTTTCATCGGGTCAGAAGGCACGCTGGGCATCGTTACGGCGGCCACGCTGAAGCTGGAACCGGCGCTGGCCGACCGGCGCGTGATCTGGGCCGGGGTGGAAAGTATTCAAGCCGCACGCACGCTGCTGCTCCATGCCGAAAAGGCGGTGGGCGAGGCGCTGGAAGGGTTCGAGGTGATCCCCCACCCCAGCCTTGAGGCCGTGTTCGAGTACGCGCCCGACATGCGCTCCCCGCTGGAGGGCGCGCATGAATGGTATGCCCTGATCGAGGTGGTGGCCAACGCCGCGGACGCGCCGACGCTGGGCGAGCGGGTTGAGACGATGCTGGCCGAGGCGTTTGAGGCCGGGCTGTTGCAGGACGCAGCCATAGCCAACAGCGAATCGCAGGCCGAGGCTTTCTGGGGCCTGCGCGAAACTGTGCCCATGGCAGAGCGCAGCAAGGGCCCCGCGATGCAGCACGACATTTCCGTGCCGGTGGAAAAGATGCCCGACTTCATCACCGATGCGATTGCTCGCGTCGAAGCAGCCTATCCGGGCGTCCACGCGGTGGCTTTTGGGCACTTGGGCGATGGCAATGTGCATTTCCACGTAATCTCTCCGCCGGGCAGCGAACGCGCCGCATGGGAGGCATCCGATGGCAAGGCGATCAGCCGTTTTGTTCATGATCTGGTCACCCAATGGGGCGGTTCGCTCAGCGCCGAACATGGCATCGGTCAGATGAAAGTGGCCGAATTACAACGTCTTGGCGATCCTGCCTCGCTGGGCCTGATGCGCGCGATCAAATCCGCGCTGGACCCCAAAGGATTGCTCAACCCCGGAAAGCTGTTGCCCTTGGTCTGAAACCGTGCAGGGTGGCCTTGCCTTGGGCAAAACCGCGCCCTATGGCCTGCAATCTGAATATTGACCTTGTGGGGCCATTATCGCCCCAGTTTTCGGAGAGACCTCATGGCCAGCGCGCCGCAGAACGCCAACCTGCCGCTGTTCTACAACGACCTCGTTCCGCTCAACAGCCGGGACCATGCCAATTTCAAGAGCCAGAGCACCGACAAGGCGACCTGGTTGATTGGCCAGCATGCCGTGCCGCTGACGGTTGAGGAATTCCCGCAGGCCGCGCGCCATTTCCCCATCGTGTTTTCCAGCGGCGATCAGCCGGTTCCGCTGGCGCTGATGGGCCTGAACGAAGGCGTGAACGTTTTCGTCGATGCCGAAGGCAAGCTGACCTCGGAAGTCTATGTGCCGGCCTATGTCCGTCGCTATCCCTTCATGCTGGCCCGCCTGACGCCCGACGCGCAGGAGCTCTCGCTCTGCTTTGACCCCACCACCAATCTGCTGGGCGAAGAAGTGGACGGCGCGCCGCTGTTCGATGGCGAAACCGCCAGCGAAGCCACCAAGAATATGCTGCAATTCTGCGAAAACTTCGAAGAAGCCGGTATGCGCACCGCCGCTTTCGTTGAAGAGCTGAAGAAGCACAACCTGCTGATGGAAGGCGAAGTCGCCATCCAGCAGGAAGGCAATGAGCAGCCCTTCGTGTATCGCGGCTTCCAGATGGTTGATCAGGCCAAGCTGCGCGAAGTACGCGGCGACGTGCTGCGCGGCTGGAACCAGTCGGGCCTGCTGCCGCTGCTGTTTGCCCACCTGTTCAGCCTCGACCTGCTGCGCGAAATCTTCGCCCGTCAGGTTCAGCTGGGCCTCGGCCCGGTTGTCGTGCCGCAGGTGGCCCCGGTCGCCTGAACGCGTGACGCCATGGCCCATCGCGGGCCATGATGAAAACAGACCCCGCCCGGCTATGCGCCCGGCGGGGTTTTGTTTTGAATGAACCAAAAAGGATAAATTTCAATTCGTCGCATTTTCTTTTTTGAGTGATGCATTTTATCACTAAATGCTTGCGGCGGCGAAAATGTCAGGGTAATACACAGTCATCCGGTTGGCGCTTCCCTCATGGCCCGACTGGATTGGTGCAACTTCGGTTGCACTTCCTCCCTGAACCTTGGCCACCTCGCGCATCGCGCGAGGTGGTTTTTTATGTGCAGCATGGATCGTGCACCACCCCGATGATGCGCGCGCCTTTATTCCGCCGCTTCGGGCCAGGCCTCGGCGGAATGCTGGCCACCCATGGCCGCTACCTGGGCGCCCAAAGCAAGGACCAGCGAGGACAAGAGCCGCGCCATGGCATCGAAGCCCTCGCCGGTTTCGATCATTTGCGAATCGAGGTAGGCTGCGCGGTCCACCTCTAACTGCATGGCATGGACACCCCGACGCGGCGCGGCGTGGTGATCGAGCGCGAATCCCCCCGCATAGGGCCGATTATGCGCCGCCAGCACACCGGCACCCGCAAAATGCGAAAAAGCCCGCGCTACCAGCGCGCCATGACAACTGGCCCCGAAACGGTCACCCACAACAATGGTCGCCGATTCCTGCCCAATGATTCGCGGCAGGGGCGGCATCGAATGCAGGTCGATCAACAGCGCCGCGCCCCAGCGCTCACGCTCCTGCGCTACCAGATCGGCCAAAGCGGTATGGTAGGGCCTGTGAATCCCTTCGATTCGCGCCTCAACCTCGGCCCATGACAGACGCCCGCGCCAGATCTCGCCCATACCCGGCAGGCGCCGCGGCACCAGCCCCAGTCCGCTGCGCGCGCGGCCATTGGCGGGCGCAGGCCCCGGCGCGACAAGGCCAAGCATATCCCAATCGACATCATCATCCGCCCGGTTCAGATCGAGCATCGCGCGCGGCGCATGGGCCAGCATCAGCGCCGCGCCGGTTTCGCGCGCCACTGCCTCGGCCAGACGGTCAACAAGGCGATCTTCAAGCCGCAGGGCCGAGATATTGGGATGCCGCATCCGGGCCAGCAGATCAGACGGATAGCACCGCCCGCCATGGGGCGCGGCAATCACCACCGGCAGACGGGACACTGCCGGTGCAGAAATGGTAAACGCAGGGCTGTCATGCCCCGGGATCGCGCCACCATCGCAGCGGATCACACCCTCCGAATCGCCCATATCAGCCCGAATTTCGTCCATCCCCCACAGTGCGGCTTTCCCGGCCCGCTGTCAAAAGTAGCACATCGACCGAGGAGTGTTTCAAAACAGGGCATGGCAGAAATGGCAGAAGAACTCTGCTCCGGGCTGCGCTATATAAAGAGACAACGATAAAGAGAGTTAACGCCATGATCCGAATCCTGCTTGCCGAAGACGAAGCCGCCATGCGCACCTATCTGGCCCGCGCGCTGGAAAACGCTGGTTATGACGTGGTGGCAGTGGATCGCGGCACGGCGGCGCTGCCCTATCTGGAGCGAGAGCATTTCGACCTTTTGCTCTCCGACATCGTGATGCCCGAAATGGACGGCATCGAACTGGCCCAGCGCTGCGCCGAGGTCAGCCCCGACACCAAGGTGATCTTCATCACCGGCTTTGCCGCCGTAACCCTTAAGGCAAGCCGCGAAGCGCCCCAGGCCAAGGTGCTTTCCAAGCCCTTCCACCTGCGCGATCTGGTGGCCGAAGTGCAGCGCGTGTTTGGCCAGCCCAGCCAAATCAGCGTCTAAACAGGCCCTTACGCAAAAAAATTGCAATATTTCGCATAAGCCTCTTGCGCTAATCGCAGACCCCCGTTAGAGGCCGCGTCACACCCGGCGGACGCCAACAACGCCAACCGGGATGAACTTGAAAGTGTGGGCGTATAGCTCAGTGGTAGAGCACTGTGTTGACATCGCAGGGGTCGGAAGTTCAATCCTTCCTACGCCCACCATTCAAAAACCCGCTGCCGCAAGGCCAGCGGGTTTTTTGTTGTGTGCGCCTTTTGCGTGAAGCGCCGGTGCCTTCGGAGTAAATCTTTACCTCTGATGGCTAGAGCATGGGGACTATGATCTCTCCCCTATCCTGCATTCCGGTCGGTAGCTAAGCCCCATGTCGATTCGTGCTTCCATCGCATGGTCCATGGCCTCGCAATATCTGGCCTTTATCATCCAGTTTGGCGTCAGCGTCGTCATCTCGCGGCTCTACCTCAGCCCGTCGGAGTTTGGCGTCTATTCGGTGGCGCTGGCCGCCTCGATGCTGGTGTCGATGTTTCAAGATGCCGGGATCACCCGGTTTGTCTCAGGGCAAAGGGCGATGGACCCGGCCCATGTGCGCGAATACGCCGGGGTGGCGGTTTCCATCGCATGCACCGTGGCGGTTGTGCTGGGCGCGCTGGCGCCGGTTATCAGCCATGTCTATCACGACCCCACGCTGATCCAGCTGACGCTTATTATTGCGGCGGCCAGCTTTGTTAATCCCTTTGCGCTGATCCCGGTGGGCCTGCTGACACGTGAGATGAATTTCCGCGCGCTTTTTTTCGCCAATATTCTCAGCTCTTTGTCGGGCGGCTTGCTCAGCATCTATCTGGCCGCGCATGGGTTTGGTCCGGCCTCTATGGCGTGGGGTCTGCTGCTGGCGGCGTTTTTGCGCACCGGCATCGTCATGCGGTTTCGCACGGTTGTGCCGCGCTTTCCGCGCGATTGGGCCACGACGCGCCCCCTGCTTTCCTTCAGCGCCAATTCGTTCTTCATCAGCGCCAGCGGCGCCATCGGTATGCGCACCCAGGACCTGATCGTCGCCCGTCTGCTGGGCGTGCTGGCCACCGGCCTGTTCAGCCGCGCCACCGCGCTGTCGGCCCAGCTATCTACGCTGGTGACCAGCGGGCTGACTTCGGTGTTCTATCCCGCCTTTGCGCGCAAGCGTGATGCGGGCGATCCGCTGGCGCCCTCCTATCTGCACCTGACCGCCTGCAATACGGCGGTGAACTGGGCCGCGATGGTCGGGCTGGGGCTGGCCGCAGGGCCGCTGGTGCATTTGCTTTATGGGCCGAAATGGGCGGGCGTGGCGGTTTTGCTCAAATGGACGGCGCTGTCTGAAACGCTGTTTGTGGCGGTGCCGTTGCAGATGGATGTGCCGATCCTGCTGGGCCGTATTCGCACACTGATCTGGGTGAACTGGATCGACACGGCGATCATCATCGGCTGCCTGACCGTAGCTTGCTTTATCGGGGTGGAGGCTGCGGCGGCCAGTCGCATCGTCTATGGGCTGTTTTGGGTGGCAATCTATGGGGTGTTTCTGGCGCGGCTTATGCATTTTCGCTTTGCCGATCTGCTCAATATCTATTGGCGCAGCGCGGTGGCAGCCTATGGCGCGGGCATCCCGTTGATTGTGGCGCAGGACTGGCTGGGCATGGGTGCGAGCGATATTGGCTGGGGTCTGTTGATTGCACTGTCGGCGACCGGAATTCCCTGCTGGCTGGCCTGCCTGTTTCTGGTGCGCCATCCCGCCACCATCGAGATCAGCGCCGTCGCGACGCGGGTTTACGCAGTGGCGATGGTGCGTTTAGGCCGCCGCTCGGCGGCCTAAACAGGTGGCGGCATAGCTGGCCGCCACGCGCAGTTCCAATTCATCACGGAACCGCTCAGCCGAAGTCCCCGCACCCATCAGTCGTCGCGCCGCGCAGCCCGCAATCTTACGCCAATACCAGCGCTGGGCCAGCATGTTGGGCCGCGAGAGCAGCGTGTCGCAAGTGGCCAGATCGCGCCCTTCGCGCCGCGCCCATTGGCGGAAATAATCGCGGTTCACGCGCGCCGGCTGCAACAGATGAGTCACGCCGAAATCAGGGCAATAAAAGCCCCGCTTGCCCTGATCGGTCAGCCATTGGTTAAGCCAGCGGTCCTCGGCCGTGTTAAAGCAATCGGGATAAGGGCCGAATTCTTCGAAGATTTTTGCCCGCAGCGCGCAATTTCCCTGTGTCAGCATCCCGTGAAAGCCCGGCGCAAACTGGCGACGCTGGGTCCCATGATCGATGAAGCCCAGCGCGCCGTTGAAACCGTCGGGCAGCCATTCCGGCAAGGAACTGCCCTGAGGAAACAGCACGGGTCCGGCGATATAATCAGTGGCCGGATCGGCAAATTCGCGCGCGATGGCCTGAAGCCAGCCCGGTACGATGCGTTCGTCATCGTCAAAACAGGCGACGATCTGGCCGCACACCACCCCAAGCGCCGCATTCAGGGCATGCTGCGGGCCGGGGCGCACCTCATAGAGCGGCACCAGAGCATCGCCATAGCGCGCACGCAGATCCGTCAGCACAGCCTGTGTATTGTCGCTCGACGCATTGTCCACCACCAGCAGGCGCGCATTGATCCCACGCGTATCCGCGGCAAAGAAGGAGGCCACCGCCTCGGGCAGCATGTCGGCGCGATTATGGGTGCGCAAAATAACATCGACATCAAGGGCAGACATGCAAAGCTCCTCATCGGAGGCAGACAAGCACTCCGGCCAGATTAACCTAGAGCGGCCGCGTTAAAATAGCCTTGCCCATGGGTGCGAGAGCGGTGGAGAGGCGTTTATTTGCTATGACTTCGCAATATCAAAAACTATCTCACCCCACGCCGCCCAATGCGAAAACCCGCCCTTGCGCGGCGGAAATCCTATGCTAGGGGGAATGCAAGCCACTCCACCCCAGGGAACAAAAGCACATGGCAAAAATCAAGGTAGCCAACCCCGTTGTCGAGATCGACGGCGATGAAATGACCAAGATCATTTGGCAGTGGATCCGTGAACGACTGATCCTGCCCTATCTCGACATCGACCTGAAGTATTACGACCTGTCGGTGGAAAACCGTGACGCGACCAACGATCAGGTGACGGTCGATTCGGCCAACGCGATCCGCGAATATGGCGTTGGCGTGAAGTGCGCCACCATCACCCCCGACGAAGCCCGCGTTGAAGAATTCAACCTCAAGGAAATGTGGAAGAGCCCCAACGGCACGATCCGCAACATCCTTGGCGGCGTTGTGTTCCGCGAGCCCATCGTGATCTCGAACGTGCCCCGTCTGGTGCCGGGCTGGACCGACCCCATCGTGGTTGGCCGTCACGCCTTTGGTGACCAGTACAAGGCCACCGACTTCCTCGTTCCCGGCAAGGGCAAGCTGCGCCTCGTCTGGGAAGGCGAAAACGGCGAAGTGATCGACCGCGAAGTGTTCAACTTCCCCTCGTCGGGCGTCGCCATGGCGATGTACAACCTTGACGATTCGATCCGCGATTTCGCCCGCGCCTCGTTCAACTATGGCCTCGCGCTGGGTTGGCCGGTGTATCTGTCCACCAAGAACACCATCATCAAGAAGTATGATGGCCGCTTCAAGGACCTGTTCGCCGAAGTCTTCGCCACCGAAGGTTTCGCTGAAAAGTTCAAGGATGCCGGCATCCACTACGAACACCGCCTGATCGACGACATGGTGGCCTCGGCACTCAAGTGGTCGGGCAAGTTCGTCTGGGCCTGCAAGAACTACGACGGCGACGTCCAGTCGGACACCGTTGCACAGGGCTTTGGCTCGCTGGGCCTGATGACCTCGGTTCTGATGTCGCCCGATGGCAAGACCGTCGAAGCCGAAGCGGCCCACGGCACCGTGACCCGTCACTATCGCCAGCACCAGCAGGGCAAGGCGACCTCGACCAACCCGATCGCTTCGATCTTCGCATGGACGCGTGGCCTGATCTATCGCGGCCGTTTCGACAACACCCCCGAAGTGGTGAAGTTCGCTCAGACGCTGGAACGCGTCTGCATCGAAACCGTCGAGAGCGGCAAGATGACCAAGGACCTCGCGCTGCTCATCGGCCCCGAACAGGGCTGGCTGACGACCGAAGCGTTCTTCGAAGCCATCGTGCAGAACCTCGAAGCCGAAATGGCCAAGGCGTAATCGCCCTTCGGTCTTTCGATGACGAAAAGAGAGGCTCGGGAAACCGGGCCTCTTCTTGTTTGCGCGTTTTGCGCGGGGGCATGAATAGAAGGGCCGAGGCCAAATAAAAAGGGCGCCTGCGTGAACAGGCGCCCTTCAGCTTCCCCCCTGAAAGAGGGTCATTAGGGTCTTAGCCGCCCTTCTGTTCCATGGCCGCCCGCTTACGGGCGATATATTGCAGTTCGCCAAGCGCGACCTTGTTTTGCGGATCGTCGCTCAGACTGTCCCGATAGGCTTTCTCCCCACCTTCGAGATCCCCTTTATCCACCAGCAGATTGCCGATGCCGCGCAGTGCCGCCGCGCGATACTTCTGCTGCCCCGGCGCCGAGGCCAGTTCAGCGGCATGGCGATAGGTTTCCATCGCACCCGCCTTGTCGCCGCTGGCCCGATAGGCATAGGCCAGTTCGACGAAGTAGCGCGGATAATCGGGCGAAAGTTGGGTCAGCTGCTCAAGAGCCTCAACCGCATCGGTGCGGCGCCCCAGCTCGGTCAGCGCAAAGGCGCGCAGATAGAGCGCATCGCACAAATCCGCGTCCAGAACCCGAACCCCGCGCGCGATCGAGCCATCATGCTGGCAATAAGGCCGGGCAGAACCCTTGCTCATCCCCTGCAGCTTGCCCATCGCCGGTTCCAGCAACGCCAGCGCATCGGCCGAGCGCCCCGAACGCATCAGATCCATGGCCGCCGCGACAGGCGAAAGCGCCATCGAGGTCGAGGGCGATTCCACCTGAACCGCAGCGGCCATGGTCACCGGCGTAGCAAGATCGGCGGCCTGCGCAGGGATGGCGAGCACGCCAGCGGCCGAAACCGCATATCCTGCTAACAGCAACCAAATCCGCTTACCGGTCTTACGCATCCAACAAATCCCCAAACTTCTTTTCGTTGAAGAGAGGCTAACCGATTCGCCCCGACTGGAAAAGCGAAAAATGCAATGGATGTTGCAAGATTTGCAACAGATAGTGTTTTTATGACTAAGTCATGACAAAACCGCCACATTCCATGTCTGCCCCCGATCCAGCCGTGACATGCACGCCCCCATGCCCTAGCCTGCCTCCATGGCTCATGTTTCTTTCTCTCCCTCCACGCCTCTGGGCGATGCGCTGGTCATTCTGGGCGCAGCGGGCATCGTTATCCCGGTTTTCGCCCGTTTTCGTATTACGCCGGTGATCGGTTTCATTCTGGTCGGCCTGCTGGTCGGCCCCTATGGTCTTGGCCGCCATGTGGCCGACGCGCCGTGGCTGGCCTATATCACGATCACGGATGCGCAGGCGCTGGCGCCCTTTGCCGAATTCGGCATCATCCTTCTGCTGTTCTCGGTCGGGCTCGAACTGTCCTTTGATCGCCTCTGGGCCATGCGCAAACAGGTGCTTGGGCTGGGTGCGGCGGAATTGCTGCTGGCGGCACTGGCGCTAGGGGTCGGGCTGAAGCTGATGGGGCAAAGCGCGGCGGGCGCGATCGGGCTGGGTTTTGCCTTGTCCATGTCCTCCACCGCGCTGGTGCTGC
Source organism: Novosphingobium sp. SG751A (assembly GCF_013149295.1). GTDB lineage: Bacteria > Pseudomonadota > Alphaproteobacteria > Sphingomonadales > Sphingomonadaceae > Novosphingobium. The sequence goes on along the minus strand of NZ_JABGCB010000010.1, from coordinate 153,629 downwards.
CCATCGCCGGATCCACGACGCCGGTGGGCCGCGCCGCACTCGCCATGCTGCTGTTCGAGGATCTGGCGCTGGTGCCGATCATCTTCCTGCTGGGCGCAATGGCCCCGCGCGCCGGAGGTGCGGGCTGGATGGAACTGGCGCAAACGCTGGGTTACGGCGCGCTGGTGGTGGCGGTGCTGATGGTCTTTGGCCGCTATATGCTGCCCCATCTGTTCGCTCAGGCCGCGCGCACCAAAAGCCCCGAACTCTTCCTCTCGGCCAGCCTGCTGGTGGTGATCGTAGCCGCGCTGGCCACGGCGGGCGTTGGCCTGTCGCCCATCGTGGGTGCGCTGATCGCGGGCCTGCTGATCGCCGAAACCGAATATCACACCGAAGTCGAAGGCATCATCGCCCCGTTCAAGGGTCTGGCACTAGGCGTTTTTCTGATCACCGTCGGGATGAGCATCGACCTTGCCGCAGTCGCGCAAAACTGGGTGGCGATCATCGCTGCCACGGCGGGGGTGGTCGTGGTCAAGGCAGCGGTGACGGCGGGCATCCTGCGTCTGACCGGCGCGCGGCGCGGCGTTGCTACCGAGGCGGGCATCCTGATGTCCAGCCCTTCGGAAACCACGCTGATCGTGCTGGCCACCGCCAGCGGCGCGTCACTGATCGCGCCTCCGACCGCCCAATTCTGGCAAACGGTAACGGCCCTGGGCCTGACCGTGACCCCGCTCTTGGCTTGGGGGGGACGACGACTTGCGCGCCGGGTCGATGCCGCCTCTCATCATGCGCAAAATCTTGATGAGGAAACCGCCTCCCACGCCGTGATCATTGGTTTTGGTCGTGTCGGGCGGCTGGTCGCGGATATGCTCAAGGCTCATGACAAGCCCTATGTGGGTGTAGATTCCGACCCCGACCTGATCGCCGGCGCCGTGCGTCAGGGCTATCGTGCGACGTTCGGTGAGGCATCATCGAGCCATATGCTTGAAAGACTTGGCCTAGATCGCGCCAATTGCGTCATCCTGACCATGGATGAACCGCGCACGGCCCAGCGTCTGGTCAAGAAATTGCGCGCGCAATATCCGGACCTGCCGATTCTCGCCCGCGCCCGCGACACGGTCCACGCCGCCGCCATGTATCGCGCCGGGGCCACCCATGCGATCCCCGAAACGCTGGAGGCGACACTGCAATTGTCCGAGGCTGTGCTGGTCGAACTGGGCGTGCCGATGGGCTTCGTCATCGCCTCGATTCACGAAAAACGCGACGAATACCGCGAGATCATCATGCATGATGGCGGCTTGAGCGAAAAACCCAAACTGAAAAGCAGCAGCCTGCGCGAACGCGTAGGTTAGACAGGATCGCCGGGCGCAGAGCGATGCGCCCGGCGGCATTCGCGCATCATGTCATGCGCCACAGTCTAGTCATTCCGGTCGGGGTTACCCTTGGGCTCAATCCGTATCGGACGTCCGCTGTCCCGTAAAAAATTATAAATACCCAGAGTGCCGATCCCCGTTTGGCTTTACCGTCTGCGCGGCCTGCCGATCACCGCATCGGCCTCCACTACGTGAATTCGACCCCAGCATCATACTTCTGCAGAAAAAGCGCGGCGCATAGCAGTCAGGTTCTCAATGCCGTGCTGCATGCTTTCATACGTGCCGGTCCGATCGCCACGGCGGTCCGCCAAAAGCAAAAGGGCCACCGCAGCTTCCCCGCGATAGCCCTTTTTAGAAACTAATAAGATCAGTAACTTTACCCTGCAATCACACCCTTGACCGCCGCAATCGCGTCGGCGGCCTTGGCGCCGTCGGGCCCGCCGCCCTGCGCCATATCCGGACGCCCGCCGCCGCCCTTGCCGCCCAACGCCGCAACGCCCGCGCGCACCAGATCGACCGCGCTGACCTTACCCGTCAGATCTTCAGTCACAGCCGCCGCAATCGCGCCCTTGCCTTCATTGACAGCAACGATCACAGCAACGCCGCTGCCCATCCGCTGCTTGGCGGTATCGAGAAGTCCGCGCAATTCCTTGGCGTCCAACCCGTCAATAACCTGACCGCTGAAGGTCACACCATTGATCGTTTCATCCGCCGCCTGCGCCGCCGCCCCGCCGCCGCCCAAAGCCAGCGCCTTCTTGGCCTCGGCCAATTCGCGTTCCAGCTTCTTGCGCTCGTCCAGCAGCGCCACCACGCGCGCCTCAACCTCATCAGGCGTGGTGCGCAAAGCCGACGCGGCAGCCTTCAACTGCTCCTCGCGGTTCACAAACCACTGACGCGCGCCCTCGCCCGTCAGCGCCTCGATCCGGCGCACGCCGCTCGATACCGCGCTTTCGCTCACTATGCGCAGAACGCCAATATCGCCCAACGCCCGCACATGGGTGCCGCCGCAAAGCTCAACCGAGAAATTCTTGCCATCAGCCTTGCTGCCCATCGAAAGCACGCGAACTTCCTCGCCATACTTTTCGCCAAACAGCGCCATCGCGCCCGCCGAAATCGCATCTTCCGGGCTCATCAGGCGGGTGTTGACCGCCTCATTTCCGCGAATTTCCGCATTCACCTCGGCCTCGATCGCCGCAATATCTTCCGCCGTCAGCGCGACAGGCTGGGAAAAGTCGAAACGCAGACGTTCGGGCGCAACCATCGACCCCTTCTGCGTCACATGCGCGCCCAGACGATTGCGCAGCGCGGCATGCAACAAGTGCGTGGCCGAATGGTTCGCCCGGATCGCATCACGCCGCGCCACATCAATCGCCAGCACGACCGCATCGCCCACCTTGACACTGCCGCTCTCAACTTTTCCGCCATGGGCGTGCAGGCGGCCCAGCGGCTTAGCTGTGTCGGCAATCGAAATGGTCAAACCGTCAGCGCCGGTGATCGTGCCCGCATCGCCCATCTGACCGCCCGATTCGCCATAAAAAGGCGTCTGGTTGGTAATGATCGTCACCGCATCGCCTGCACCAGCGCTTTCGACTTCCTTGCCATCCTTGACGATGGCGACAATCTGCGCCTCACCGGTCGTGCTCGTATAACCGGTGAATTCGGTCGCCCCAACGCGCTCGGCAATGTCAAACCACACTTCGCCGGCGGCGGCCTCGCCGCTGCCCTTCCATGCTGCGCGCGCGGCGGCCTTCTGCTGCGCCATCGCCGCGTCAAATCCGTCCTTGTCGACGCTGATCCCGCGCGAACGCAACGCATCCTCGGTCAAGTCATAAGGGAAACCATAGGTGTCATAGAGCTTGAAGGCGGTTTCACCCGCCAGCGTGCCGCCCCCGCCAAGACCATCGGTGGCCTCGTCAAGCAGTTTCAACCCCTTATCAAGCGTCTGACGGAACTTGGTTTCTTCGCGCTCCAGCACTTCCTGAATCAGCGCCTGCGCCCGGCCCAGTTCGGGATAGGCCGCGCCCATTTCCGTCACCAGGGAAGGCACCAGACGATGCATCAACGGATCCTTCGCGCCCAACAGATGGGCATGACGCATCGCGCGGCGCATGATGCGGCGCAACACATAGCCGCGTCCTTCATTGCTGGGCAGCACGCCATCGGCCAACAGGAAGCTGGTCGAACGAAGATGGTCTGCGATCACGCGATGGCTGGCGCGGGTGTCGCCCTCTGCCTTCACGCCTGTCAGCGATTCGCTAGCCGCGATCAGCGCCTTGAATGTGTCGATGTCGTAATTGTCATGCTCGCCCTGCATCACGGCGGCAATGCGCTCCAGCCCCATGCCGGTGTCTATGCTCGGCTTGGGCAGGCTCAGACGCGCGCCATCTGCCTGCTGCTCAAATTGCATGAACACGAGGTTCCAGATTTCGATGAAGCGGTCACCATCTTCCTCAGGCGAACCCGGAGGGCCGCCCCAGATATGATCGCCATGATCGAAGAAGATTTCGCTGCAAGGCCCGCAAGGGCCAGTATCGCCCATCGACCAGAAATTATCGCTGGTCGGAATGCGGATGATGCGATCCTCCGACAGGCCGGCGATCTTCTGCCACAGGCCGAATGCCTCATCATCGGTGTGATAGACCGTGACCAGCAACTTGTCCTTAGCCAGCCCCCATTCCTTGGTCAGCAGCGTCCACGCATGGGTAATCGCCTGTTCCTTGAAATAATCGCCGAAAGAGAAATTCCCCAGCATTTCAAAGAAAGTGTGGTGGCGGGCCGTATAACCGACATTGTCGAGATCGTTATGCTTGCCGCCGGCGCGCACGCACTTTTGGCTGCTCGTGGCGCGCGGGATCGCTCGCGTCTCCAATCCCGTAAAGACATTCTTGAACGGGACCATGCCCGCATTCGTGAACATCAACGTCGGATCGTTATAGGGCACGAGCGGCGCAGACGGCACCACGTCATGGCCATTCGAGCCAAAGTATTCGAGAAAGGAGCGGCGGATGTCGTTCGTCGAGATCATGGGGCTTGCCGATAAGCTACCAAAGGGCGGCGGACAAGCAGGAAGGCGCAATCAGAGCCATCGTTTTTGCCGAACAGTGCAAGGTTTTGCCCAGTTTCTGCTGATTGTTCCCGCCGGCATCAAAAAAATTGGGGGCGCGAGTGTGAATTTCGCCCGCGCCCCTTGCCTTTTCAACCTTCAACCGAAGGAATCACGCATCGTCTTCGGCATCGGGCCCAACCATCATCTCGCCCGCAAGCCCTTCAGTCTGAGCACGGATCGCATTTTCGATGCGGTCACGAATCTCGGGATGCTCACGCAGATAATTCTTCGAATTTTCGCGTCCCTGCCCGATCCGGATCGAATCATAGCTGAACCACGCGCCCGATTTCTCCACAATCCCGGCCTTTACGCCAAGATCGAGGATTTCACCGATCTTCGAAATGCCTTCGCCATACATGATGTCGAATTCGACCTGTTTGAAAGGCGGCGCCACTTTATTCTTCACCACCTTCACGCGGGTCGCATTGCCGACGATATCGTCGCGATCCTTGATCTGGCCGGTGCGGCGAATGTCCAGACGCACCGAAGCATAGAATTTGAGCGCGTTACCGCCTGTCGTAGTTTCCGGATTGCCGTACATCACGCCGATTTTCATGCGCACCTGGTTGATGAAGATCACCATACAACGCGAACGGCTGATCGAACCGGTCAGCTTGCGCAGCGCCTGACTCATCAAACGGGCCTGAAGGCCGACATGGCTGTCGCCCATTTCACCTTCGATTTCGGCCCGCGGCACCAGCGCGGCCACCGAGTCGACCACCAGCACGTCAATCGCGTTCGAACGCACCAGCGTATCGACGATTTCCAGCGCCTGTTCGCCCGTATCGGGCTGCGAGACGATCAGATTGTCGATATCGACGCCCAGCTTCTTGGCATAGACCGGATCGAGCGCATGTTCAGCGTCCACAAAGGCCGCCGTGCCGCCGCCCTTCTGCGCCTCGGCAATCGCGTGCAGCGCCAGCGTGGTCTTGCCCGAGCTTTCCGGACCATAGATTTCCACGATACGCCCACGCGGCAAGCCGCCAATCCCCAGAGCAATATCAAGACCCAGCGATCCGGTGGAAATGGATTCCACCTGCATCGTCTCCTTGGCCCCCAGACGCATGGCAGAACCCTTGCCAAACGCCCGATCAATTTGTGCCAGTGCGGCTTCCAGCGCCTTTTGACGGTCCATGCTGTCCTTGTCCTTGCCTTCTTGAATCAGCTTGAGTTGAGCTGCCACGTGCCGTCTCCTTGCTAAGGCGCTGTTGCCAAAGGTCAACACGGCATTGTGTATCGGATTTGTTCCACAAGAACAAGGCCGGAACAAAATTATTCCAACCGCTCAGCTCAACCCTTTTTCCCCGCCTTTTTGGCCAGCACGCCAGCCACTTTTCCCGCTATCTGATTTACGGAAAAAGGCTTAGGTATGAAGTACATATTTACTATATCAATCTCACGCCGCAACTGCTCTTCGGCATAACCTGACATAAACAATACCGGCAAATCGGGCTCCACGGCACGAATGGCACGCGCCATCGCCGGACCATCCATCGCGGGCATCACCACATCGGAAACCACCAGATCGAACATCGCAGCCCCCGAATCGCGCCGCGCCATCACCGCCTCGACGCCCTCCTCGCCATCGCTGGCCGTGGTCACCTGATAGCCTGCCCGGCTCAGCGCCCGCTCGGCCACCACGCGCACTGCATCCTCATCCTCAACCAACAGGATATCGCCGCCGCCCGCCCAGGCGCTCACCTCTTCCAACGGACGCGCCGCCACCTCGACCGCGCCGTGATGCACCGGCAGATAGACCGTGAAGCGCGCGCCCGCCGCAACCCCGTCCTGCGCCGCGACATTATCGGCAAAGATGAAGCCGCCCGATTGTTTTACAATGCCATAGACCGTTGAAAGGCCCAGCCCGGTGCCGCGCCCCTGCTCCTTGGTGGTGAAAAACGGCTCCCAGATCTTGCCCAGAATATCGGCTGGAATGCCCCCGCCCGTATCGCGCACCACCAGCGCCGTGTAATCGGCAATCGGCAGAATATCGCTGCCCATCGCGCGCACATCGGCCGCCGGCACCCGCCGCGTGGCTAGAATCAGCGCCCCGCTGCCGTCGCCGCCCGCCTTGCGCGAGGCCTCTTGCATCGCATCGCGCGCGTTAACCACAAGGTTGACGATCACCTGCTCCACCTGCGTCGGATCGGCCCGCACCGCGCCCAGATCGCGGTCATGGCTGACCTCCAGGCGGATCTTCTCGCCAATCAGGCGACGCAGCATCTGGGTAATATCCGAAACAATATCCGGCAGTTGCAAGACCTGCGGCCGCAAAGTCTGCTGGCGGCTGAAGGCCAGCAACTGGCGCGTCAGACTGGCCGCACGGTTCGAATTGGCGCGGATCTGCTGAATATCGTCATAGTCGCTGTCCCCCGGCGTGTGGCGCAGCAGCATCAGGTCGCATGTGCCGATGATCGCGGTCAGCACATTGTTGAAATCATGCGCAACCCCGCCCGCCAACTGGCCCACCGCCTGCATCTTGGTCGCCTGCGCCACCTGCCGCTTGAGCCGCGTTTCCTCGGTCGTATCGGTCAGGCCCAGCAGCACCGCCGCCTCGCCCAGCCCGCGCACGCCCGCAAGGCTGAGCGACACCGGGTCCTCGGGCTGCGCAGCCAGACGCACCGCAACGTCGCCGCTGGTCGCCGCGCCATAGCCAAAGCGGCGCACCGCATCCGACAGCGCCGCCTTATCCTCGCGCACCACCAGATCGGTGGGATAGGTCGGCATATCGCCTCCCTCGCGCCCCGCTGCGCGCATAAAGGCGGCATTGGCAAACAGCAGCCGCCCATCACGATCCGCCATCGCCAGCCCCAGCGGCAATCCGCCCAGCAAGGCCTGCAGATGCGGCACCGCCGCGCTCACCTCGCCGCTGCCACCAAGGCCAACACCCTGATCGACCAACAGCATCAGCGAGGGGCTTTGCTGAGGGTCGGCCAGATCCGGCCCGTCGGGATCGACCAAGGGCAGGTAAAACAATGTCAAAGGCACCGAATGCTTGACATCATGCGCCCAAAAAATCCGATCCTGCTCATCCTGAGTCAACAGGCCGATGAAGGGGCGGCCCGCCAACATGCCTTCCGCGCCCGACCTTTGGGCAAATACCTTGTTGGCCGCACGAATAGTGCCATCGGTTTCGACGAGAGCTGCGCAAAATCCTGCATGACCAAGCACAAGGCCCAACTTGCCCGCAAGATGACCGCACAATTCGGCCACCGGATCGCTCGCCGCCAGCGCATGCAATCGCCAGATCAGATAGGCTTCGGCCCGCCCCGCACGCACCACCTCGATCCGCCAGCGCGTGCCATCAGGCCCGGCTACGCGATCCGAGGCCGCGCCATCGCGCCATGCCGCCCGCGCCAGATCCTCCAAAGCGCCCGCCCTATCGCCAAAAGGCAAAGCCGGGGGCGCCCATGCGCCAAAACCGGCCTCAAACGCGCCATTGGCGCAAACCAGCCGCCCCGCGCGATCGACAATCGCCACCGCCGCATCGCCCTCGATCGCGGCCACCGTCACTGCCCAGTCAGGCTCTCCCGGTTCGGCATCGGGCGCCGCGCCCGCGCCGCGCCCCAGCATCAAGGCCGAAGCCCCCAGCACCAGCGCCCCGCCCACAAAGCCGGCCACCGCGCCCATCTGCCGTGTTGCCAGCCACACCAGACCCGCGCTGATCAGCAGGGCAACCGCCACCACCAACAGCCCGATCCCCGGCGCCAGCCTGACGCCGCGCTCCTGCTCCCCCGTCATCATCTCGTTCAGCCTTGCGCGCCAGCGCGTTGCCGCCGCCGCGCATGACGCACCAGCACCACCCGCCGCCATACCAGCGCAGCCACCACATAGCCCACCGCCGCACTGGCCAGAGAAATCACGCCAAGGCCCAGCAGCAGCGCGGGCGCGCCGTCGGAAAACAGCCAGCGGCTCCATTCGGTTAACCCTGCCCCGCTGCGATACAGGTGATCGAGCGTGTTCAGATCCGCGTGGAAACCAAAATTGTTACCTACCGAAATCGCGCCCACCATGATGAAAGGCGTTGTGGCCGGATTGGAAAGGAAGGTCATCGCGCCCGCCAGCGGGATATTGCCGCGCCACGGCACACACATCAGTGCGGCACCCACCAGTTGCACACCGGGAATCAACGCGAAAATGCCGACCAGCAGGCCCACCGCCACCCCGCGCGGCACGCTGCGCCGGTTGAACCGCCACAGATCGGCGCGCAGCACCAGATGGGCGAAGGGGGCGATAATACGGCTTTTTTCCAAAGCCGATCGGGTGGGCAGCAGGTTTCGCGCCCAATTGGACAGAGAAACGAGCCGCCGCCCGCTCACTTGTATTCCCTCATGATCCGGGCCTGATCACGCTTCCATTCGCGGTCCTTGATCGTGTTGCGCTTGTCCGCGTCATTCTTGCCCTTGGCCAGCGCCAGTTCGACCTTGGCCCGACCCCGTCCGTTGAAATAGACCGAAAGCGGCACCAGCGTCATGCCCTTGCGTTCCACCGCGCCGGTCAGCTTGGCGATCTCACGCTCATGCAGCAGCAATTTGCGCGGGCGCTTGGGTTCATGGTTAAAGCGGTTGCCATGGCTGAATTCGGGCACATTGGCGTTAACCAGCCAGACCTGACCATCGCGCACCTCGGCATAGGCTTCGGCAATCGAGCCTTCGCCAAAGCGCAAGGACTTCACCTCGGTGCCGGTGAGAGCGATGCCCGCCTCCAGCTTATCCTCGATAAAATAGTCGAAACGCGCGCGCCGGTTTTCGGCAACGGTCTTTTTCTTGTCGAACTGTGTCGGAGTCGGGCGGGCCATATCCAGCATGTAGGATGCGTGCGCCCCGAGCGAAAGCCCTTGCCGTGCCGTTTTCGAGGCAATGAACAAAAAAGAGGGCGACCCGTTGCCGAGCCGCCCCCTTTTATCTCTTCTGCGAGGGCCTTAACGCAGGCGCACCACATTGTCCGAATGGCGCGGGTCGCGGCGGGTGCCGCAATATTGCGTCGCCATCGGCTCGTCGCCAACCTCGGCCACCATGCCGGTGCCAAAGCCGTTGAAGCGCGTACGCATTGCCGCGCCATAGGCGCCCAGCATGCCGATTTCGATGTAATCGCCGGGCTGGATATTGGCGGGCAGACGAAACGGGCCTTCCATATAGTCGGCATCGTCGCAGGTCGGGCCATAGAAAGCGAAGTCTTCCTCGGCGCTATCACGCTCGGGGTTGAGACATTTGACCGGGAAACGCCATTCGACATGGGCCGCATCATAGAGCGCGCCATAGGCGCCTTCGTTGATGAACAGCTCGTTGCCGCGCCGCTTTTCCACCTGCACGATCATCGAATTATATTCCGCCGACAGCGCCCGGCCCGGTTCGCACCACAGCTCGGAAGAGTAGGACACCGGCAGCGATTCGGCCGCGCGGTGGATCGAGGCGAAATAGTCCTCCATCGGCGCAGGCTCCATCCCCGGATAGATCGAGGGGAAGCCGCCGCCAACGTCGATGATGTCCACCGTGATCGACGCATCGACGATCGCGGCGCGCACGCGTTCCAGCGCCTGCACATAGGCAAAGGGCGTCATGGCCTGCGAACCGACGTGGAAGCAGATGCCTAGGCAATCGGCAACCTGACGGGTAGCCTGGAGCAGCGGGGCGGCATCGGCCAGATCGATCCCGAACTTCGACGCGAGGCTCAGCTCAGAATATTCGCTCGACACGCGCAGGCGCACGCAGAGCGAAAGGTCGGTGGCCGCATTGCCATCACGGTCGCGGGTAGCCTCGACGATCTTTTCCAGCTCTTCCTGGCTGTCCAGGCTGAAGGTGCGAACGCCGTGGATGTGATAGGCCTCGTGGATCGCGGCCACCGGCTTGACCGGGTGCATGAAGCAAAGGGTCGGCTCGGCGCCCAGCGTTTCGCGCACAAGGCGAATCTCGACGATGCTGGCGGTGTCGTAATGCGTAACGCCATTTTCCCACAGCACGGCCAGCAGGTCGGGCGAGGGATTGGCCTTCACGGCATAGAGCGACTTGCCCGGAAACTTCTCAACAAAGAAGCGGGCAGCGCGCGCAGCAGCTTGCGGGCGATTGAGGATAACGGGTTCGTTGGGCGCGAGGGCGCGAACTACAGCCGATGCATCAAGATGAATGGACAACGCAAGGGACCCCCAATAGGCCATTCGGCCAAGATAAACACAATGGTGAAAAGCTGCCTTGCGGTTTGGAAGTCCCCATGGGGCAGCGAGGGGGGTGCATATAGGCCGTTTGTCGGGGGGTGCAAGCGGAAAAATCACGCCTGATCGCAGCTTTGGCCACGAATGGCGGAAAACTGGACTATCCCAATATCATCCCAGAATCACATGACAGTTTCATGACAAAAGCAAAGCGACGCGCCACCCGAAACGGATGACGCGCCGCCAATTTATCCTATTGATATTTCTTTGCTTAATCAACGAATCACGCGATCAACTCAAACGGTCGCGAAATGTCTCCCAACTGAAATGTTTCACACATTCCAGCGAATCATCCGCGCTGTTCCAGAGCCAGATCGAAGGCAGCGGCACGCCGTTGAAGGTCGTGGTCTTGACCATCGAGTAATGGGCCTGATCGAGGAAGGCGAAACGCTGCCCCGGCTCGCAAGGCACCGACAGCCGATAATCGCCAATCACATCGCCCGCCAGACAGGACGGCCCGCCCAGACGCACCACCTCGCCCTCCTCGCGCTCGCCCAACATGGCGGGACGATAGGGCGCCTCGATCACATCGGGCATATGGCAGGTGGCCGAAATATCGACGATGGCCACCGGGATGCCGTTGGTATGCGTATCCAGCACCGTGCCGATCAGGATGCCGGCATCAAGCGCCACCGCCTCGCCCGGCTCGAGATAAAGCTCGCAGCCGGTCTGCGCCTTCACAGCCTTGAGGAAAGCAACCAGATCGTCGCGTTGATAATCGGCGCGGGTGATGTGATGCCCGCCGCCAAAGTTCAGCCAGCGGATCGGTCCGCCATTCACCGCCAGCCAGGGAGCAATCGTGGGATAGAGCGCGTTCCATGTGCGCTGGAGCGGCTCAAAATCCTGCTCGCACAGAGTATGGAAATGCAGGCCGGTGACGCCTTCGAGATGCTCGGCCGTCACCTGATCGACCGGAAAGCCCAACCGCGAACCCAGCGCGCAGGGATCGTATTTCTCGACCTCGCCCTCGCGATGCAGCGGATTGATACGCAAGCCGATGTCGAAATCGCCGCCCTGTTCGGCGAGAATCGGGCGGAAGCGGGCAAACTGGCTCGGCGAATTGAAGATCACATGGTCGGAAATCGCGCAGATTTCGGGCAGATCCTCGGCCTTGTAACCAGCGCAATAAGTCGCAATCTCGCCCTTATAGGACTGCTGCGCCAGACGCGCTTCCCACAGGCCGCTGGTGCAGACGCCATCGAGATATTCGCCCACGATCGAGGCGACGCGCCACATGCTGAACGCCTTCATCGCGGCCAGCACCTTGATCCCCGCCCGGTCGCGAATATCGGCCAGCACGGACAGATTGGCCCGCAGCCGCGCCTCGTCCACCACAAAGGCGGGCGAATTGACACGGTTCAGGTCAAAATGCGCAAACGCGCCCGGATCGCCTGCACGAGTTTCCATGCTTCAGTTTCCTTTGAAAATCAGCGCTGCGCCCGCGATAATCAGCGCAAAGCCCGCCAGTTGCGCCAGCCCCGGCTTTTGCCCGAACAGCGCCCATGCCACCAGCACGAAACCCGCCAGCGAAAAAACTTCCTGCATCGTCTTGAGCTGGGCCAGCGAATAGGCCTTTGCCCCAAGGCGATTGGCGGGAACGGCCAGCCAATATTCGAAAAAGGCCAGCCCCCATGACGCCAGCACAGCCACCCAAATCGCCTTGTGGGGCGCCTTGAGGTGACCATACCACGCCACATTCATGAACAGGTTCGACCCCGCCAGCATCAGCGGGGGCAGGATCAAGCCCCAATTCATCAGCAAAAAACCTTCATTTAGAAAGCCACCGGGCCTTCCAGCTCTTCCACGCTCCACGGCAGGCCGTGCTTGTTAAGCATGTCCATGAAGGGATCGGGATCGAACTGTTCGATATTAAACACGCCCGCACCGGTCCACACGTCCTGCATGATCATGGCTGCGCCGATCATGGCCGGAACGCCGGTGGTGTAGCTCACCGCCTGATTGCCTGTTTCGGCATAGCATTCCTCGTGGTCACAGATGTTCTTGATGTAGAACGTCTTCTCACCGCTGCCGTCCAGCGCTTCGCCGGTGGCGATGTCGCCGATGTTGGTCTTGCCCTTGGTGGTCGCGCCCAGCGTGCTGGGTTCGGGCAGAACGGCCTTGAGGAACTGGAGCGGAATGATTTCCACGCCATTGTAGATGACCGGATCGATGCGGGTCATGCCCACATTCTGCAGCACGGTCAGATGCTTGATGTATTCATCGCCAAAGGTCATCCAGAAACGCGCACGCTCGAGCTCCGGCAGGAACTTGGCAAGGCTTTCCAGTTCCTCGTGATACATCATATACATGTTCTTGGGGCCGACTTCGGCAAAGTCGAACTGAACCTTGTTGGCCATCGCCGGGGTTTCAACAAATTCCCCGCCTTCCCAGTGGCGCGCAGGCGCGGTCACTTCGCGGATGTTGATTTCCGGGTTGAAGTTGGTGGCGAAAGCCTGGCCATGATCGCCGCCGTTGCAATCCAAAATGTCGAGCTGGCGGATGGTCTTGAGCTTATGCTTCTTGAGCCACATGGCGAACACGCTGGTCACGCCCGGATCGAAGCCGCTGCCCAGCAGCGCAGTCAGGCCCGCTTCCTTGAAGCGATCCTGATAGGCCCATTGCCAGTGATATTCGAACTTGGCCACGTCCTTGGGCTCATAGTTCGCCGTGTCCATATAGTGTGCGCCCGCGATCAGGCACGCGTCCATGATTGTCAGATCCTGATAAGGCAGCGCCAGATTGACCACAAGCTTGGGCCCGATCTGCTTGATGAGAGCGGCGAGCGCGGGCACATCCTCGGCATCGATCGCATAGGTGGTGATATCGACGCCCGTGCGCTCCTTGACCGACACGGCAATCGCATCGCACTTGCTCTTGGTGCGGCTGGCCAGATGGATGTCGGAAAAAATATCCGCATTCATCGCCATCTTGTGCACCGCCACCGAGCCGACGCCGCCGGCGCCAATCACCAGAACCTTGCCCATGGGCGAAACTCCATAAAAACGGGCCGGCGCTGATGCCCGACCCTGAAAAATCCGAATGCCGCCATATAGGGCCGGATTGTGACAGCACAACATGCCTTGATGCGCCCAATTGTCGTCAAATCGTCACGGCCCCGTCATGGCGGCGCAACGCACCGGTCATATGAGCGCTGAAAATAGTTCAGCCGGAGATCAGTCGCCCATGTCCGCCCCTTTGCGCGCCGCCCCTGTCATCGCCCCTCATATTATTGACAGGGCCGTGGTGCGCAGCCACGCCAAGCCAAGCGAACGCCTTGCCGATCGGGCCTTCGCGTTGGCTTTTCGCGGCCTCGTTTATGCCCAGATCTGGGAAGATCCGGTGGTGGACATGGCCGCGCTTGAAATCGCGCCCGACAGCCGGATCGTCACCATTGCCTCGGGCTCGTGCAATGCGCTGTCCTATCTGGTCGCCGATCCGGCCCAGATCACGGCGGTGGACCTCAACACCGCGCATATCGCGCTGGGGCGGCTGAAATATGCCGCCTTCCGCCATTTGCCCGATTACGAATCGCTGCGCCGCTTCTTTGTCGAGGCCGACAACAAGGCCAATCTGGCCGCCTATCGCCAATATCTGGCCCCGCATCTGGATGAGCCCACGCGCCGCTATTGGGAAGGGCGTGATCTGGCCGGGCGCAAGCGAATCGGCGGCTTTGCCAGCGGTATCTACAAGCGCGGGCTGCTGGGCAATTTCATCGGCATGGCCCATCTGGTCGCGCGGCTGTACCGGGTCGATCTGCGCGCCATTCTGGATGCGCAGAGCATTGAGGACCAGCGCCGCATCTTTGACGAAAAGATCGCGCCTGTCTTCGACAAACGCTTCATCCGCTGGCTGACCAACCAGCCCGCCAGCCTTTATGGCCTCGGCATCCCCCCCGCGCAGTTCGACGCGCTGGCGGGCGATCAGCGCATGGCCAACGTGCTGCGCGCAAGGCTGGAAAAGCTGGCCTGCGACTTTGCCGTGGGCGAGAATTACTTCGCATGGCAGGCCTTCAACCGCGGCTATGGCAAGGGGCCGGACGCCCCGCTGCCGCCCTATCTCCAGCCCGGCAATTATGACGCGGTGCGCGACCGCATCGACCGCATCGACTGGCGCCACGTCAATTTCACCGACCATCTGCGCGAACAGAGCGATGCCAGCCTCGACCGCTACATCCTGCTCGACGCGCAGGACTGGATGAGCGACGCGCAATTGACCGACCTGTGGCAACAGATCACCCGCACCGCCCGCCCCGGCGCGCGCGTCCTGTTCCGCACGGCGGCCGAGGAAACGCTCCTGCCCGGCCGCGTGCCGGATGAAACCCTCTCACGCTGGGATTACAGCGAGGCCGAAGCGCGCGACCTGATCCGCGCCGACCGCTCCTCGATCTATGGCGGCCTCCACCTCTATCGCTTCAAGGGATGATCCCCATGGCTACTGCTCCTGTTATCGACACCCATGGCGATCTGATGGACAGCGTCTATCGCTGGCAGCGCCATATCTATGATGTCACGCGCAAATATTTCCTGTTCGGACGCGACCGGCTGATCCGCGGCCTGCGCATGCCCTATGGCAGCGCAGTGCT
Organism: Novosphingobium sp. SG751A; assembly: GCF_013149295.1. Taxonomy (GTDB): domain Bacteria; phylum Pseudomonadota; class Alphaproteobacteria; order Sphingomonadales; family Sphingomonadaceae; genus Novosphingobium. Next base: position 138,381 of record NZ_JABGCB010000010.1, on the reverse strand, counting down.
GGAGGTGGGCTGCGGCACGGGGCGCAACCTTTCGCTGGTGCGCGAACTTTGGCCCAAGACCCAGATCCACGGGCTCGATATTTCACCGCTGATGCTGGAAACCGCGCAGGATCGACTGGGCGCCCGCGCGCGCCTGGCGGTAGGCGATGCCTGCGATTTTGATGCGCAGGATCTGTTTGGCCGGCCGCATTTCGAACGGGTGATGATCTCTTTCGCCCTCTCGATGATCCCTGCATGGGAGGAAGCCATCGCCCAGGGCATCGCCGTACTGGCGCCGGGGGGCGAATTGCACATCGTCGATTTCGGCATGGGCGAAGGGCTGCCCACGCCCTTGCGCTGGGTGCTGATGCGCTGGCTGGCGCATTTCCACGTCACCCCTCGCCCGGATCTGGCCGAGGTCGCCCATCATCTGGCAGGCAGCATCGCAACGGTGGAGACACAGGACGGCCCGCTGGGTTACTATCGCCTGATCGTCATCCGGCGGTATCGGGGCTTATAATCCCCCGCCCCCGGAGCAACCGGGGGGATATCGGCGATGAACAAGGCAATGCCGACGCCGGCGGCGGTGCTGGCCATCTGGACGCTGATCGTGCTGATCTGGATGGCGCGCACCCGCTTTGCCCATCTGGCGCGGGCCGGGCTGGGGGCAAAGGATGCCACCCCCGGCATGCGCGGATGCGATCTGGAAGGCCGCGTGCCGCCCGATGTCATGTGGAAATCGCATAATTACAGCCACCTGCTCGAACAACCTACATTGTTTTATGCAGTCTGCCTGATGCTGGCGCTGCCCAACAGCGGCCTGATCGATGTCGCGCTGGGCTGGGCCTATGTGGTGCTGCGGGTTGTGCATTCGCTCTGGCAATGCACGGTCAACACCATCCCCACCCGCATCCGGCTGTTCGCCCTTTCCACCCTCACCTTGCTGGCGCTCGCGGTCCGGGCCTTTTACCTCAGCGTGATTTAGTCCCGTACAAACAGACTGGCCAGTTCGACATGCGTGGTCCAGCGGAATTGTCCCACCGGGCGCAATTCGGCCAGACGATAGCCGCCCTCGATCAATTGCGCCGCATCACGGGCCCAGCTTGACGGGTTGCAACTGATATAGACCACGCGCTTGACCGTGCTGGCGGCGATGCGCCCCACCTGTTCGCGCGCGCCCGCCCGCGGCGGGTCCAGCACCACCGCGCCAAACCGGTTCAGCTCATCAGGCATCAACGGATTGCGGAACAGATCGCGGTGCAACGGATGAACGATCAGCCCAGACCGCCCCGCCGCCGATTTGCACGCCAGAAACGCCGCGCGATCAGCCTCGGCCGCCAGCACCTTGGCCCCCGCCTTGGCCAGGGCAAAGGCAAAAGTCCCCAGCCCGGCAAACAAATCGGCCACAGGCGAGACGCCCTTAAGCCATTCCACCGCCGCGCCCACCAGCGCTTGCTCGCCATCCAGAGTGGCCTGAAGGAAGGCGCCGGGCGGCAGAGGCACTTCCACCCCCGACAGGTTGACCGTAATCCCGTCCGGCTCCCACAAGCTCTCCGGCCCATAGCCCTGATCCAGCGAAAGGCGCGCCAGCCCAATGTCGCGGGCGAAATCGAGCATCGCCTCGGTCTGCTGCAAACCTTCGACCGTCAGGCCTTTAAGCGAAACGTCCACGCCCTGAGTGGCCAGCGTCAGGTCCACTTCCACCGCAAAGCGCCCATCGCGCCGCGACAGCAATTTGCGCAAAGGCCCCAGAACGGCGACCAGTTCGGGCGCCAGCACCGGGCACTCTTTCAGATCGACCAGCTTGTGCGACCCGCCCTCGGAATAGCCCAAGGCGATGGCGCCGCCCACCCGCGCCGCGCGCAGCGCAGCACGCCGCCGCGATCCGGCAGGCGAAAGATGCGTGGGTGCCAGAATCTCCGGCTCCATCCCCTGCCCGCGCGCGGCATGGACCACCCGGTCGCGCACGAATTCGGACAAAGCCTCATCGCCCACATGCTGCAAGGTGCAGCCCCCGCAGGTGCCGTAATGGCGGCAGGCGGGTGCGGCATAATTGGTCCCGCGCGCAATCGAGCCGTCCGAGCGCACGACATCCCCCGGCGCCGCGCCGGCCACATAGGCCCCGCTGGCGGTTATGCCATCGCCTTTGGCGGCAATGCGCAGGATCGGATCGTCACTCATGCTGGCCCCTTAACTCTAGAGGCTGGCCCGATAGGCCTTTGCGATGGATTTGGCCAGTTCTCCGGCAGAAAAAGGCGGCGGCGTAATCCGCGCCGCTTGCCCATGCAGCCAGACGCCTTCGCAGGCCGCCGCGAAAGGTTCGGCCCCCGTGGCCAGCCTGCTGGCAATCGCGCCCGCCAACACATCGCCCGTCCCCGCCGTGGAAAGCCAGCTTGAAGCGCGCGCAGCTGCCGCCCAGCGCCCATCGGGCGCGGCCACAATCGTGTCCGGCCCCTTGGCCACGATCACCATCCCGCTGGCCTGCGCCAGATTGCGCGCGCGCGAGACCTTGTCCTCGCCCCGGCTGTCAAAATGACGCTCCAGTGCGGCGAGTTCACCTTCATGCGGCGTGACAATAGTGGCCGACATCCCTTTGGAAAGAAGATAACATCCATCCGCATCCAGCACAGTGGGCCGCCCCGCCGCCAAAGCTTCGGCCAGCAGGAAATGCCCGCCGGCATCGCGCCCCAGCCCCGGCCCGACCAACAGCGCATTCAGCCGGTCATCGCCAAAATCCGCCCGCGCGCAAACCAGATCGACCGGCACCGCCAGCGGCGCATCGCAAAGCACTTTGACATAACCCGCGCCCGCGCCCTGCGCCGCCGTGGCCGCCAGCACCGCCGCACCCGGCATCGCGCCCGCCACCACGCCCAGCAGCCCGCGCCGGTATTTATGCGCGTCGACCGCAGGAGCATAAAATCGAGGCCGCCCGATCACCTGCCCCGCATCGGCCAAAGCCGCACAGCCAATATCCACCAGCCGCAGCGCCCCCATCCGCGCCACGGCGGGCATCAGCACATGCGCAGGCTTCCACGCGCCCAGCGCTATCGTCAGGTGATAATCGGGCAGGCCATCATTCAACGCCGCCCCCGTATCGGTGGCGATCCCGCTGGGCAGATCGACCGCAATCCGTTTGCCATGCCGCGCCGCCAGACCATTCAGCAGCGCCAGATCGGCATCCCCCAGCCCGCGCGTCAGCCCGGTGCCGAACAGGCAATCGACCAGCACATCGCCATCGATCACACCATCGGCCACCGCGCCAGAATAAAGCGACTGCGCCATCCGCGCCGCATCGGTGCGAGGCGGAGCAGCAGGGACAACGACCACATGGCCGCCCATCTGCCGGATCGCCTCGGCAATCACCCAGCCATCGCCGCCATTGTTGCCCGGCCCGGTCAGCACCGTGACGCGGCGCGAGGGACCAGCGATGCGCCAGACATAATCCGCCGCCCCGCGCCCGGCGCGCTGCATCAGTTCATCCACGCTGATCCCGCCCGCGATCAGCGTGCCTTCAGCGGCGCGCATTTGCTCGGCGGACAGGATCTGGGTGGGCGCCATCATTTCAGTTGCGAGAGATCCCGCACCGCGCCGCGCGCCGCGCTGGTGGTCATCGCGGCATAGGCTTTCAATGCGGTCGAAACCTTGCGCGGGCGCTCCTTGGCGGGGTGCCAGCCCTTGGCTTCCTGCGCGATGCGGCGGGTGGCCAGAACCTCGTCCGAGACGGCAAGGTTGATCGTGCGGCCGGGGATGTCGATCTCGATCACATCGCCGGTTTCCACCAGACCGATCGCGCCGCCCTCGGCCGCCTCAGGCGAGGCGTGGCCGATGGAAAGCCCCGAGGTGCCGCCCGAAAAGCGCCCGTCGGTGATGAGCGCGCAGGCCTTGCCCAGCCCCTTCGACTTCAAATAGCTGGTGGGATAGAGCATTTCCTGCATGCCCGGACCGCCCTTGGGGCCTTCATAGCGGATGACGACCACATCGCCCGCCACGACCTGTCCGGTCAGGATCGCCGTCACCGCCGCATCCTGGCTTTCGTAAACCTTGGCCGGGCCGGTGAATTTCAGGATGCTTTCATCCACACCCGCCGTTTTGACGATGCAGCCTTCGAGCGCGATATTGCCGAACAGGACCGCCAGACCGCCATCCTTGCTGAACGCATGTTCGCAGCTGCGGATCACGCCCTTTTCGCGGTCGGTATCGAGGCTTTCCCAACGGCGGCTTTGGCTGAAGGCCACCTGCGTGGGCACGCCGCCGGGGGCGGCAAGGAAGAATTCCTGCACTTCGGGATCGTTGCTGCGGCCAATGTCCCACTTGGCCAGCGCATCGCGCAAAGTGGGCGAATGAACGGTGGGCAGATCGGCATGGAGCAGCCCGCCGCGTTCCAGTTCGCCAAGGATCGAATAGATCCCGCCCGCGCGGTGAACATCCTCCATGTGAACGTCATTCTTCGCCGGAGCCACCTTGGACAGGCAGGGCACCCGGCGCGAGAGACGGTCAATGTCGTTCATGGTGAAATTGACGCCCGCTTCCTGCGCAGCGGCCAGCAGGTGCAGCACGGTGTTGGTGGACCCGCCCATGGCGATATCGAGGCTCATCGCGTTTTCAAACGCTTCGAAGCTGGCGATGTTGCGCGGCAGCACGCTTTCATCGTCCTGCTCATAATAACGCTTGCACAGTTCCACCACCAGACGCCCGGCGCGCAGGAACAGTTCCTTGCGGTCACTATGCGTGGCCAGCGTCGAACCATTGCCCGGCAGCGAGAGGCCAAGAGCCTCGGTCAGGCAGTTCATCGAATTGGCGGTGAACATGCCCGAGCAGCTGCCGCAGGTGGGGCAGGCCGAGCGTTCGATGGTCTTCACTTCCTCGTCGGTATAGGCCTCGTCGGCCGCCGCGACCATGGCGTCGACCAGATCGAGCGCCACTTCCTTGCCGCGCAGCACGACCTTGCCCGCCTCCATCGGCCCGCCCGAAACGAAGACGACCGGGATGTTCAAACGCATCGCGGCCATCAGCATGCCGGGCGTGATCTTGTCGCAGTTCGAGATGCAGACCATCGCGTCGGCGCAATGGCCATTGACCATATATTCGACGCTGTCGGCAATCAGATCGCGGCTGGGCAGCGAATAGAGCATGCCGTCATGACCCATCGCGATGCCGTCATCGATGGCGATCGTGTTGAATTCCTTGGCAACGCCGCCCGCCGCCTCGATCTCGCGCGCAACCATCTGGCCCAGATCCTTGAGGTGGACGTGGCCCGGCACGAACTGGGTAAAGCTGTTGACCACCGCAATGATCGGCTTGCCGAAATCGCTGTCCTTCATGCCTGTGGCGCGCCACAGCCCGCGTGCGCCCGCCATGTTGCGGCCGTGGGTGGAGGTGCGTGAACGATAGGCAGGCATGGGACTACTCCGGCAGACTCGAAATGACGTTTGCGCCCCTACTAAAGGCGGGGGCAAGTGGCAAATAGAAAATTGCAATCAAGGAAGATTTAGCGCAACTTTATTACAAATCATCACCATTCTCTCGGCCCATTCGGCCTGCCCTTTCGGGTCGCCGATCAAGTCCTGCCGGATCTCGACGCCCAGATAGGGGCGCCCCTCGGCCTCAGCGTGGCGATTCATCGTGTAATTCAGCACGCGGCCTGAATAGGGCAATTGATCCCCCACAATCAGCCCCTCAGCCTCCAGCAGGGGAGTAGCGATGCGCGCGGCGCGGTCGTCCTCATTATACAGGACGCCAATCTGCCATGGGCGCGGCTCATCGCTGGTGGCAAGGCGCGGCGTGAAACTGTGAAGCGAGAGGAGCAGCGCAGGCGGCGCATCATCCAGCAATTGCGAAAGCGCAGCGTGATAAGGGTGATGAAACCGGGCCAAACGAGCCTCGCGCGCTTCGGGCGAAAGGTCGTTGCCGGGGATCGCATGGCCATCGCTGACATGGGGGATAGTGGCGGCCTGATGGTCGCCGCGGTTGAGATCGCAGACGAGGCGGCTGACATGCGCGCAATAGGCGGCAATGCCGGGGCGCTGCGCCATGATCTGCGCAATCGCGCCCACGCCAATGTCCACGGCAATATGCTGGTCCATCAATTCGGGCGCGATGCCAAGATCCACGCCTTCAGGAACCCGGTTGCTAGCATGGTCCGACACGATCAGAATGCCGCCGAATTTGGGTTCGCCAAACAGGCGATAGGCGTCGGTTTCGCGCGCGATCATCGCAACAGCCCCGCCATTTGCCACCATTGCGGATGGCTGGCCGCGATCCAGGCGGCAGCCTCATCGCGCGCGGCCACATCATCGAACAGGGCAAAACATGTCGCCCCCGAACCCGACATTCGCGCAAGCCAGGCCCCCGTTTCACCCAAAGCCGCCAACACATCGGCCACCGGCGGACAAATCGAAATCGCAGGCCCTTCCAAATCGTTACGGCCATGCATGGAGATCTCTCGCGCGCTGCCCCGCGGCATGGCGCCGCGATCTACCCGATCCCACGCCTTGAACACCGGACCGGTGGGCAAAGGCACGCGCGGATTGACCAGCAGCACAGGGCAGCCCTTCAGATCCTCAGGCGCCGCCTCCAATTCCGTCCCCGTACCGCGCCCGACCATGGCCACGCTCTCGACACAGGCGGGCACATCTGCCCCCAGCCCCGCAGCCAGCCCATGCCAGTCATCGGGCAAAACCCCGGCCCGCCGCGCCATACGGAAAATCGCGCCGACATCGGCCGATCCCCCGCCCAGCCCCGCCGCCACCGGCAGCGCCTTGTCCAACGCCACCGCCCAGCCGCCATCACGCGGGATCAGCGCCAGCGCGTCCAGCACCAGATTGCTCTCCTCGCCCGCCAGTAAGGGCGAGAATTCCCCGGTGATGGTCAGCGAATCCCCGCCGGCCTGCGTCGCGGTCAAAGCATCGCCCGCATCGACAAAGGCGAAGAGCGTTTCCAGCTCGTGATAGCCATCCTCGCGGCGGCGGCGCACATGGAGCGCAAGGTTGATCTTGGCATAAGCCGTTTCGGAGAGGGGGAAATCGCAAGGTTCCATGGCGCCTCCCATGGCGCGGGCGCCCCGCGCAGGCAAGGCGCTTTGTACGAAAATCCCGTACAGCATCTTGCCATCCACCCCCAATGCCGCCAATCAGGCGCGCAATGACCGCGCAAGCTCCCCTCTCGGCCCAGATCGCCGCCGCGCTCGACTGGTGGCGCGAGGCCGGGGTCAGCTATGCCTATAGCGACGAGCCGCAGGAATGGCTGGAGGAAATCGCACAGGAAGGCGCTCCGCCGCCGATGATGATCCGGGCCAAGCCCAAACCACCGCCTCCCCCACCCCGCCCGCGCCTTGGCGGAGAGGTTGGGCAATGGCCCAAAACACTGGCCGAATTCGCGCCATGGTGGTTGGGTGAGCCGACCTTGGACCCCACCGGCACCTCGGGACGGGTGACCCCGCGTGGGGGTGTCGGGGCGGCGCTGATGGTGGTGGTGCCCATGCCTGAGAGCATGGATGCAGAAACGGGCGAGCTGTTGTCAGGGCCGCAGGGCAAGCTGCTGGAGGCTATGCTGCGCGTGATGGGTTTGAGCGCGTCCGATTGCTATATCGCCGCCGCGCTGCCCCGCGCGATGCCCGCGCCGGATTGGGATCTGCTGCGCCATGAAGGGATGGGCGCGGTTCTGGCCCATCACATCGCGCTGGCCGGGCCGCGCCGCCTGCTCCTGCTGGGGGATCGCATCCTGCCGCTGCTCGGCCACGACCCATCGCAAAAGCCTGCCCTTTTATCACCGATTAACCAAAGTGAGGCAGGGAATGGCAGCCCGGAGGCCAACGGCACACCCGTTCTGGCGGCTCAGGATCTGGGCATGCTGCTGGAAAACCCCCGGCGTAAGGCCGGTTTCTGGCGCAGCTGGCTGCATTGGGCCGAATAACGAGACGGAATAAGGGATTGATTTTGCGGTTACGGGATCGACAAAAGGCTGGGTCTGCGCGCGCGCTGCTTTGCGTCCTTGCCGGATTGGCGTCCGTCGCCGGAGCGCAGCCGGCCGCCGCCAATTCCGCCGCCGCCGATTATTTCATGAGCCGCGTTTCGCGCTCCGCCGTGCCCAAACTGCTGACCGAAGATGAGCGCACCTGGTACAAGGACATATTCGGCGCGATCAAGCGGCAGGATTGGGCGCGGGTCCAATCCATGTTTGCCGAACGTCCCGACGGCCCGCTGCATGGCTCGGCGCGGGCGGAATATTATCTGGCGCAGGGCTCGCCGCGCATTGATCTAGCCACGCTGACCGACTGGCTTAACGCCAATCCCACGCTGCCCGAAGCCGAGCAGATCGCCGCACTGGCGATCAAGCGCGGCGGCACCGCGCTGCCCACCCTGCCCTTGCCGCAGGCGCTCTATACCCAGCCCAACGCCCCGCGCCGCGCCCGTCCGCGCAGCATTGCCGACGGCACCATGCCCGCCACCATCGCGCAGGGCATCAATGACAAGATCAAGCTGGACGATCCGCTGGGCGCACGACTGCTGCTCGACGGCGTGGATGCCACGCTCTCGGCCGAGGCGCGCGCCGAATGGCGGCAGAAGGTCGCATGGGCCTATTACATCAACAATCAGGATGCCGACGCCTTTGCTCTGGCCTCCTCGATCGGCGACAATAGCGCGCCCATGTCCGGCGCATGGGTGGCCGAAGGATCGTGGGTGGCGGGCCTTGCCGCGTGGCGGCTGGGCGATTGCCTGAATGCGGGCGAGGCTTTTGCCCGCACGGCCAAGGGTTCGACCAACAGTGAACTGACCGCTGCCGCCTATTATTGGCAGGCGCGCGCGCAAGTGCGTTGCCGCCAGCCCGAAATGGCCTCGACGCCTTTGCGCGCGGCGGCGCGTCTCGATGAAACGCTTTATGGCATGATCGCGGCCGAGCAACTCGGCCTGCGCCTGCCCACCGGCCATTCCACGCCCGATTTCACCGCCGCCGACTGGCAATCCCTGCGCGAAAATCCCAATATTCGCGCCGCCGTGGCTCTGGCCGAAATTGGCGAAGATGGACTGGCCGACGATGTGCTGCGCCATCAGGCCCGTATCGGCAGCGCGGATCAGTATCAGCCCCTGTCACGTCTGGCGCGCGATCTGGGCTTGCCCGCCACGCAATTGTGGATGGCCTATAATGCGCCCGGCGGCGCGGCCCCGGCCCCGGCAAGCCGCTTCCCCACGCCCAAATGGACCCCGGCCACCGGCTGGCAGGTCGATCCGGCGCTGGTTTTGGCCCATACACTTCAGGAATCGGCCTTTCGGGCCACGGCCCTGTCCAGCGCAGGCGCGCGCGGGCTGATGCAGATCATGCCCGCCGCCGCGCGCGATCATGCCGGAGCGCTGGGCGTTTCAGGATCGGTGGGCGATCTGACGCGGCCCGATGTGAATTTGGCTTTTGGCCAACAGCATTTGCAGGCGTTGAAAAACAGCGCCGCCACGCAAGGTCTGCTGCCCAAGGTGATGGCGGCCTATAACGCCGGGCCGCTGCCTGTCGCGCGCTGGAACACGCAGATCCATGACGGCGGCGATCCGATGCTCTGGATGGAGTCGGTGCCCTATTGGGAGACGCGCGGCTATGTCGCCACGGTGCTGCGCAATTACTGGATGTATGAGCGGCAGGCAGGCGGCACTTCGGAAAGCCGCACCGCGCTGGCGCAGGGCCTGTGGCCGACCTTCCCCGGCCTCGATGGCGCGCGCGGGGTAAAAATGGCCGCTAATGGCGTGATTGCAGGCCCCGGCATGAACGGCTACCAAGCCACTCCATAATAAGGACGGCGCCGATGGCCATTGACGAAACCCGCGAGTTCAAACCGATCCGCATCGCGCTCTTGACGCTGTCGGACACGCGCACACTGGACAATGACACCAGCGGCGACATTCTGGCCCAGCGCATTGCGGATAAAGGACATGTTCTGGCCACGCGCAAAATTCTGCGCGAAGATGTGCCCACGCTGGTGGCGCAATTGGACGCATGGATCGACGATCCGCAGATCGACTGCGTGATCTCGACCGGTGGCACGGGCCTGACCGGGCGTGACGTAACGCCTGAGGCGCTGGACCAGATCATCATCGCCCACAGCGGCAAGCTGATCCCCGGCTTTGGCGAGCTCTTCCGCTGGCTCTCGTACAAATCCATCGGCACCAGCACCGTGCAGTCGCGCGCCATGGCGATCATGGCCGGCGCGACCTATATCTTTGCCCTGCCCGGTTCGAATGGTGCGGTAAAGGACGGCTGGGACGGGATCCTGTTTGAGCAATTGGACAGCCGGAACCGGCCTTGCAACTTTGTTGAGTTGATGCCGAGGTTGCGGGAGGTTTGAGAGGGCGCCTCCGACGGGCAAAGGGATTCGTCCCTTTGCAATCCCGTTAATGGGTGGCGCTTAGTTGGCGGCATTAGGCTAGTGGCTTTATAGCCTGCGGCGCGTAGGCCTTGTGTTGATTGGCGCCGCACGCTTTTAAAACTCCAACGCAGCGTCCGACACCCTTTCGTCGAACCCTTTACGCAACGCAGACAGTAACGGGAGCGCGAGGGTCTAGACCCTCGCATTTATCCTCTAAAACACCTTCAACCCCGCCGCCTCATCCTCGCTCAACTCCACCCGGAACAGATCGGCCAGCATCGCCCGCCAGTCCTGCGCATGGGCGATGTCCATGACATCGCCGCGCCCGCCCGCATACATGGTCAACCGCCGCCCATTGAGCGCGGCAAAGCCGTCCTCCAGCACGATCGAAGCGATCCATGCAGTGGTGAAGCGCGTCTCGGGCTTGGTAAAGGTCCAGTGGTTTGACAGTTCAAGGTCGATGGGCGCGACTTCGTTGAGGTTGAAACTATACTGTTTCTGCCATCCCGGCGCGGTGGCGCGGCCATCCGTGGCGGCGGCGGGGCCAAGACGTTCGACCAGCCATTCGCCAGCCAGCGAACCGGGAGCGCTATGGCGGATGATACGATGCTGCGCACCGTCAGCAGTCTGGGCGGTTGCGCCATCGGTCAGCGGCATGGGGGGCACGTAGGAGCCACCGAAGCCAGCGTCGGCAATCCACGCCTGCCCATCCAGATCGACCAACCGGAACGTATGCGTCAACGGCGAGGCAGGAGCATCCTCGGGCAGGCCCAGCCAGACCCGCGCCAGCAAAGGCCGGTTGGCAAAGCCCATCTGCGCCAGCATCGTGCCGAACAGCCAGTTCTGTTCAAAGCAATAGCCGCCGCGCGCGCCCATCACCAACTTGCCAAAGATCGCATCGGGATCGAGGCTGATCCCGCGCCCCAGCATGACGTCCATGTTTTCAAAGCCGATGTTCATGCGATGCGCGCGCTGGAGAATCGCCAGCCCCTGGGCGGTGGGTTCGACCGGGGCGGCAAGGCCGATTCGCGCCAGATAGAGCCCAAGGCGGTCGGCATCGGCGGGAATCAGGCTGGCGTAAGGCGCGGACATGGAAGGGATTCCAGATTAGAGAGCAACGGAAATCCGTTTAGTCGGCGCGGGGCGCAATAGCCAGCGCTTGCGCATTTGTTCTTTTTATGTTCTTTATGCTCCATGATTTCGTCTCCCCCTCCCCGCGGTCGTGGCGCGCAAAGCGGCGCGCTCTCCACCCGCTTTGCCCTGCCCGGGCGCGAGGCGGATGGCGACTGGCTGGATGCGCTGGGGGATGTCGATGGCGGCCCGCCGCCGCTGCGCACCACCGTCACCGAGGAGGCGGCGCGCAAGATCATCTCGCGCAACAAATCGCCCGATGTGCCCTTCGACCGCTCGATCAATGCCTATCGTGGGTGTGAACATGGCTGCATCTATTGCTATGCCCGACCCACCCATGCCTATCTCGACCTCTCGCCGGGGCTGGATTTTGAAAGCCGCCTGTTTGCCAAGCCCGAGGCGGCGAAGTTGCTGAGGCGAGAATTGGGCGCGCGCGGCTATTCCCCCGCGCCGATTGCGATGGGAACGAACACCGATCCCTATCAACCTATCGAGGCGCGCTATCGCCTGACGCGACAGATATTGGAAGTATGCCTTGAAACGCGCCATCCCGTCACGATCACCACCAAATCCGACCGGGTGCTGCATGATCTCGACCTGTTGGCCGAACTTGCTCAGCATCGGCTGACGGCCGTGGCGATTTCGGTGACGTCGCTGGATGCGCGGCTGTCCCGCCTGCTCGAACCACGCGCGGCAAGTCCCCTCAAGCGTTTGGACGCAATAGGGAAATTGAGCGCGGCGGGCGTGCCTGTCTGGGTCAATGTCTCGCCCATCGTGCCCGCGATCACCGAGGAATGGATCGAGCGCATTCTGGAAGAAGCCGCCGCGCGCGGGGTGCGCGGGGCAAGCTGGATCATGCTGCGCCTGCCCCATGAAGTCGCACCGCTGTTTCGCGAATGGCTGGAGGCGCATTTCCCCGACCGCGCGGAAAAGGTCATGCATATCGTGCAATCCCTGCGCGGCGGGGCCGATTATCAGAGCGATTTCTTCACCCGGATGAAGCCGCAAGGCGTGTGGGCAGACCTGATCCGCGCACGCTTTCGTATTGCCAAGGCGCGGTTGGGCCTTGGCGACCGCCGCGCCGATCTGGACATCTCGCAGTTCCGCCCGCCGCGCCGCGATGGCCAGATGGCGCTGTTTTGATCAGGCCACCAGCCGCAGATGCCCGCCCGCCCGCGTCGGTTTGAGCGAGACATTGGCCACCCCGTCCAGCCCCGCGATCAGATCGGTCAATTCGCCATCCAGCAGGAAATCGCGCCCCAGACGCAGGCGAGGCTCCTGCGCCCCACCCGTTTTCAGCAAGACCTCGACCGTACCCAGCCCACCGCGCGGCAGGATCGAGGCCAGTTCGGCAAACACATCGGGCCGCGCCACTTCAAGGCTCAGCGTCATCTTTGCCGCCGCTTTGATTTCCGACAGGGCCTGCGCCCCGCGCACCGTCACGCGTGGCGGCTCCTCCGGACTGGGGCTGTCGAGTTCGACGGTCAGCAGGATGCAGGCACCATCCTTGGCCCAGTTCACAAAGCTGTCCACCAGCGTTTCTTCAAAGCACGAGGCCGAGAAATTGCCCGACTGGTCCGAGAAATCGGCCATGATGAAATCCTTGCCGCGCTTGGTTTTGCGCTTCTGGACGTTTTCAACCATGGCGGCCATTACCGCGCTGGTGCGGCCCGCAACGCCGCTGGCCAACAGGCTGGAATGGCTGCGCGCGCCATTGGCGCTGGCCACGGCGCGCCATTGTTCGACCGGGTGGGCGGCGAAATAGAAGCCGAAATTCTCGCGCTCTTTGGCCATTTGGTCGCTGCGGCTCCATGGCGCTGCCTCGTTCAGGCGGATCGCGCCCGCGCCCGCATCATCGCCGCCGAACAACCCGTGTTGGCCGCTGGTGCGGGTGCGCTCGGCCTCTTCGGCCACGGCCAGCAGCATGTCGGCATTGGCCATCACCTTGGCGCGGTTAGGCTCGAGCGCGTCAAACGCCCCGCTGGCCGCCAGACCTTCGAGCATGCGCCGGTTGAGCGAGCCATAGGGCACGCGGGTGAACAGATCGGCCAGATCTTTGAACGCGCCATTGGCCTGCCGCTCGGCCACGACGACTTCCATGGCCTTTTCGCCGACATTGCGGATGCCGGCCAAGGCATAGCGCACCTGATGGCCATCGGCGGTCTGTTCGACCATGAATTCGGCTTCGGAATGGTTGAGGCAGGGCCCAGCTACCGCAATCCCGTTGCGGCGCATGTCGTCGACAAAAATGGCCAGTTTTTCCGATTGATGCATATCGAAGCACATGGCGGCGGCATAGAATTCATGCGGATAATGCGCCTTGAACCACGCCGTCTGATAGGCGAGCAAGGCATAGGCGGCGGCGTGCGATTTGTTGAAGCCGTAGCCTGCGAACTTATCGATAATATCGAACAGTTCGTTGGCCTTGTCCTTGTCGATGTCCGACACCTCGCGGCAACCGATCACAAAGCGCAGGCGCTGGGCGTCCATTTCGGCCTGCACCTTCTTGCCCATCGCGCGGCGCAGAAGGTCCGCGTCGCCCAGCGAGTAGCCCGCAAGGATCTGCGCGGCCTGCATCACCTGTTCCTGATAGACGAAAATCCCGTAGGTTTCGGCCAGAATGCCCGAGAGTTTCTCATGCGGATATTCGATAGGCGCCATGCCGTTCTTGCGCTGGCCAAACAGGGGGATGTTGTCCATCGGCCCCGGGCGATAGAGCGAAACGAGCGCGATAATGTCGCCAAAATTGGTCGGCTTGACCGCCGCCAGCGTGCGCCGCATGCCTTCGGATTCCAACTGGAACACGCCGACCGTATCGCCGCGTTTCAGCAGGTCATACACATCGGAATCGTCCCAAGGCAGGGTGGAAAGATCGATATTGATCCCCCGCCGCCCCAACAAATCTACCGCCTTGCGCAGGATCGAAAGCGTTTTGAGGCCCAGAAAGTCGAATTTAATGAGGCCCGTGTTTTCGACATATTTCATGTCGAACTGCGTCACCGGCATGTCCGAACGCGGATCGCGATAGAGCGGCACCAGTTGTTCGAGCGGCCTGTCGCCGATCACCACGCCCGCCGCATGGGTCGAACTGTTGCGCGGCATGCCCTCCAACTGCATCGCCAGATCGATCAGGCGCTTGACCTCAGGATCATTGGTATATTCGCGGTGCAATTCCTGCACGCCGTTCAACGCGCGTTCGAGCGACCATGGATCGGTCGGATGATTGGGCACCATCTTGGTCAGGCGGTCAACCTGACCATAGGACATTTGCAGGATGCGCCCCGTATCGCGCAGCACGGCGCGCGCCTTCAGCTTACCGAAAGTGATGATCTGCGCCACATGATCCGCGCCATATTTGCGCTGGACATAGCGGATCACCTCGCCGCGCCGCGTTTCGCAAAAGTCGATGTCGAAGTCGGGCATCGAGACACGTTCGGGGTTGAGGAAACGTTCGAAGAGCAGACCCAGACGCAACGGATCGAGGTCGGTGATCGTCAGCGCCCATGCCACCAGCGACCCCGCGCCCGAACCGCGCCCCGGCCCCACGGGAATGTCATTCTGCTTGGCCCATTGGATAAAGTCGGCCACGATCAGGAAGTAACCGGCAAAGCCCATGCGATTGATGATGCCCGTCTCGAAATCGAGCCGTTTGGCATACTCGAGGAAACTCTCGTCGACGCCCAGCGGCCGCAACGCCTCATAGTTTTCCTCGGGCGCGGCCAGAGCCTTGTCGAGCGTCGCCTCGTCCACGCCCGGCCAATAGGGCGCCAGACGCTTGGCCAGACCCGCCCGCGCATGATCGACCATCATGCGCGCTTCGCCTTCCTTGTCGCCCGCAAGGCTGGGCAGCAGCGGCTTGCGCTTGGGCGGCTCGAAGGCGCAGCGCTGGGCGATCACCAGCGTGTTGGCCAGCGCTTCGGGCAGGTCGGAGAACAAATGCTCCATCAACTCGGCGCTGCGCACCCATTGCTGGGGGTTGGAACGTTTGCGCTCGGGCGCATCGACATGGGTCGAGCCTGCGATACAAAGCATGGCGTCATGGGCCGCGCTGTCCTTGGCATCGGCAAAGTGGGCAGGATTGGTCGCCACCAGCGGAATGTCTCGGGTATAGGCAAGGTCGATCAGCGCCTCTTCGCTGCCGTCCTCGGCAGGATCGCCGGTGCGGGCGATCTCGATATAGAGCCGGTTGGGGAAGGCCGCCTGCAAGGCATCGGCATAGCGCAGCGCCGCCTCGTTCTGCCCTTCGGCAAACATGCGAGCCAGCGCGCCCTCGCCCGCCCCGGTCAGGCACAGCAACCCATCGGTATGGCCGTCAAGATCGGACAGGCGCACATGGGGGTCAAATTCGAGCGGGCGTTCAAGATGCGCCTTGGACACCAGATGGCACAGATTGTTCCACCCCGCCTCGTTTTGGGCCAGCAGCACCACCGCGTCGATCTGGGGCGCCGATGGCAGCACGCCGCCGCCCTCCCCAATGGGCCGCGCGATGGAAAGCAGCGAGCCGATGATCGGCTGCACGCCCATATCCTTGCACGCCCCGGCATAGGCGGGCGCGCAGTAAAGCCCGTTGCGATCCGTCACTGCCATGGCGGGAAAATTGTGCTTCTTCGCCAGCTTGGCCATGGCCTTGGGGTCAATGGCGCCATCCAGCATGGTGAAGCTGGAATAGACATGCAGCGGGACGTAGGAAGAATGAGCCATGGTCGGGACCCTAGGGCGCGGGGGGCCGTTTCATCAATCGGCGGGGCGCGGCGCCCTGTGGATGATGTGTGCGTAAACCTGTGGCCAATGCTGTGGAAAATTCAGAGGATATTTTCGATGGCCCCGGCAATCGCCTCCGGCTTAACATTGGGGGCAAAACGGCGAACCACGCGGCCATCGCGCCCGATCAGGAATTTGGTGAAATTCCACTTGATCTTCTTGGTGCCGAGTATCCCCGGCGCGCTGTCTTTCAGCCAGTTCCACAGCGGATCGGCATCCGGGCCGTTGACCTCGACCTTGCCCATCAGGGGAAAGGAGAGACCGAAATTGACGCGGCAGAATTCACCGATCTCTTCCGCGCTACCCGGCTCCTGCCCGCCGAACTGGTTGCAGGGAAAGGCGATCACTTCAAAACCGCGCGCGCCATAATCGCGCCACAGCTTTTCAAGGCCATCATATTGCGGGGTAAATCCGCATTTACTCGCCGTGTTCACCACCAGCAGCACCTTGCCCAGCCGATCGGCCAGCGAGATGGTTTCGCCATTGGGGAGATGCGCGGTGAAATCGGCAATCGTCTGGGGCATCGGGGGGTTCCTATCGGTCCAGCAGCGCGTCAAGATGGCGGCGAATGCCCGGCCATTCAATATCCAGGATCGAATAGACCACCGTATCGCGCCGCCGCTCGCCATAATCGGGGTCATGCATGACATTATGCCCGCGCAGAATACCGTCCTGTTTGGCGCCGATCCGCTCAATCGCGCGGCGACTGGTATGATTCAGCGCATCGGTGCGGATCTGCACGCAATGGACGCCCAGCACCTCGAAGGCATGGCCCAGCAGCAGTTTCTTGGCCTCGGTGTTCAAGCCGGTGCGACGCACGCGGGGGGCATAGAGCGTGTTGCCGATCTCCACCCGCCGCGCAGCCGCGTTCATCCGCATATAACGCGTGGTGCCCGCAATCGCCCCATCGGCGTCGAGCACCGCAAACACCTGCGCCCGGCACGCCGCCGTCTCGGCCTCGGCCCGGTCAAGCCAGCTTTCGATCGTTTCGGCATTGGGCAATCCACCCGCAAAAGTCCGCTCGAAACCATGGCTTAACGCCGCCAGCAAATCATCCCGATCCGCGCGTTGCAGCGGGCGCAATGTGACATGGCGCCCGCGCAACACCGGCAACTGTGGCCAGTGGCTCACGCCTTATTCCGCATGGGGAAAATCGGGGCGAGCATAAAGCTCCATGACTTCATCCACCTTCATCCGGTGATCGCCCACGCGCTCGATCTCGTAGCGTTCGCGTTCGGGCGCTTCGAGCAGCGCGATATAGCGCACCAGATCGGCCAGAGTACCACGCCGCACCGTCTTCAACTCGTCCAGCAACCCGCCGCCATCGTTGGCCAGATGCAGCGCCACGGTTTCCTGCCAGTTGATCAGTTTGGTCATGGATCTCTCCTTATTTTGCGCCCTTCCACCCACATGTGGGGGGCACGCTGTTAACCTTCAAGCGGTCTGTTCAGAATTGGCCGCCTGTTCATAATGCAATCGCCCTTCGTGCAATCGCAAGACCCTGTCCATGCGCAGCGCCAACCGCTCATTATGCGTGGCGATCAGCGCTGCCGCGCCGCTCTCGCGCACAAGGCGCAGGAATTCGTCGAACACGCGGTCGGCGGTCGCCTCGTCCAGATTGCCCGTGGGTTCGTCGGCCAGCACCAGACGCGGGCGATTCGCCAGCGCGCGGGCCACAGCCACGCGCTGCTGCTCGCCGCCCGACAATTGGTTAGGACGATGCGTCACGCGCGAGGACAGGCCCAGCGCGCCCAGCAATTCGCGCGCCCTTCCTTCGGCCTCACCCTGCACATGGCCCGCGACCAGTTGGGGCATCACGACATTTTCCATTGCCGTGAAATCGGGCAGCAGATGATGGAACTGATAGACAAAGCCGATGGACGAGCGGCGCAGATCGGTCCGCTGATCGCCGTTCATCGCGCTGGCATCTTGCCCCGCCACCTCGATCCGCCCGCCAAAGCCGCCCTCGAGCAGGCCGACCGCCTGCAACATCGTCGATTTGCCCGAGCCCGAAGGGCCAAGCAGCGCGACGATCTCGCCCGGCATGATGGACAGATCGATGCCCTTCAGCACCTCGATCCGCACCCCGCCCTGTTCAAAGGCCCGCGTCAGGCCGGTCAGCTTTAAAACCTCACTCATAACGCAGCACCTGCACCGGGTCCGTGCTCGCCGCCTTGAAGGCCGGGAACAAGGTGAACACAAAAGACAGGCCCAAAGCCATCGCCACGATCCCGATCACCTCGACCGGATCGGAACGGCTGGGCAATTCGGTCAGAAAGCGGATCTTGGGGTCCCACAATTGCTGGCCCGTCACCATCTGCACGAAATTCAGCACATTCTGACGATAGAACAGGAAGATAAAGCCCAGCACCAGCCCTGCACCGGTCCCCAACGAACCGATGACCGCGCCGATGGTCAGGAAGATCTTCATGATGGAACGCCGCGAAGCCCCCATAGTGCGCATGATCGCAATGTCGCGCGTCTTGGCCCGCACCAGCATGATCAGGCTGGAAAGGATGTTGAACGAGGCCACCAGCACGATCAGCGAAAGGACCACAAAGGTCACCACCCGATCCACCGCCAGCGCATCGAACAATTGCGCGTTGATCTCCTTCCAATCGGTGATCTTCGCCTGCCCGGCCAGTTTCTTGCCCAAAGGCGCCAGCATTTCGGCGGCCTTGTCGGCATTGTCGGTCTTGACCTCGATCATGCCGATGGAATCGCCGGTCAGCAGCAGCGTCTGCGCGTCCGCAATCGGCATGATGACAAAGGCATTGTCATAGTCATAAATCCCTACCTCGAAGATCGCGCCCACCTGATAGGCCACTTGGCGGGGGACCGTGCCGAAGGGCGTGTCGCGCCCGGTGGGGTTGATGACGGTGATGGAATCGCCCACCCGCGCGCCAAGGCTTTCGGCCAGACGGGCGCCGATGGCCACCATGCCGCTGTCGGGCGTGATGGCGTCCATCGATCCGGAAATCACCTTGGACTTCATTGCGGCAATATCGGGCGCGGTCTGTCCGCGCACCAGAATGGCCTCGACCCGCCCGTTAAAGGTGGTCAGCAAGGGCTGTTCGATCAGCGGGCTGGCCTTGACCACGCCGGGCGTGGCGCGGACATCCTTGAGCACCTGTTCCCAATTATCGAGTCGCCCGCCATAGGCCTGAATGATCGCATGCCCGTTGAGCCCGACGATCTTATCCAGCAGTTCGGCGCGAAATCCGTTCATCACGCTCATCACCACGACCAGCGCGGCCACCCCCAGCGCAACCGCCACAAGGCTGATCCCGGCCACCAATGCGATAAAGGCCTCGCCGCGCCCCGGAAGCAGATAGCGTTTGGCCACTGTCCATTCAAAACGATTGAGAATCACGGAAATATTGCGCCTGTTTCCTGCGGCCCGAACGGGCATCCGATGCAGGATTTAGGCGCGCGGCGCCAAGCGCGCAACGCACAATCCCACATCCGGGCAAAACACTCCGCAATAGAAAGGGTTTTCCCGCCTTTCGGTATGCAGCCTAAAGACGAAATTAACCCTTTTATCCGTACATTCCCCATCCATGAAATTACGCATTCCGCCAATCCAGGATCATACGCCTCCCGGCTTTGCCATTCTGGGGCTGGTCTATTTCCTTTGCGCGCAATTGGGCACCAGCTTTGCCCAGATCGATCATGGAAACAGCTTCCTCTGGCCCGCAGGGGCGGTGCTGACAGCATCGCTGGCCACGGTTTCAACGCGGGGATGGCTGCCGCGGATTGCAGCCTGTACGCTGGCCTCGGCACTGGTAACCGGGATCTGGGGCGCGGGATGGGTCGCCGTGCCGGTCATGGCGCTGGCCCATATGTCCGAAGCCGTGCTGGCCGCACTGCTGATGCGCCGCCTGTTGCCCAAAAGCGAACAGGTCGGCTCGCTCAATTGGCTGATGGGCCTGCTCTTCGGCGTCTCGGTCTGTACCCCGCTGCTGGGCGCCAGCCTGAGCCTTGTCGCCCTGTCGATGGCCGGGCATGGCGAGGCACTGCAGAATTTCCGCAACTGGTATTACAGCCACAGCCTTGGGCTGATGATCTTCCTGCCCTGCTTCACCGTGCTGGCCCATTCGCAGCGGCGCGGCAGGCGGTTTCTGTTCGACCGTCCGCGCTGGCCGGTGGCGCTGGGCTTTCCCATCGCGATGGCGGTGGTGGCCACGCTCTGCTTTGCCCAAACGATGATCCCTGTGCTGTTCCTGCCCATCCTGCTGCTGGTGGTATCGACGGTGTTTGTCGATCTGGCCACGCTTTCGCTGATGTATGTCATTCTGGCGGTGATCGGCCTGTGGTTTGTGCGCGGGGGCGACAGCACGCTGGCGTTAAGCGGACACAGCATCGGGCGGCAACTGCAATTCCTTCAGGTCTATCTGGCCTCCACCGCGCTGGCCATCATGCCGGTGACCAGCGCGATCCAGCATATGCGCCACCTGTTGGCCCGCCTGCGCGAGAGCGAGACGCGCTATCGCCTGCTGGCGGAAAATTCGACCGACATCATTTTGTCGACCGATCCTTTAGGCAAGATCCGCTTTGCCTCGACCTCGATCCAGCATCTGGCCCGGCGCGACCCCAAGCGCATGATCGGCCATCCCGCGCTACGCCTTGTCGCGCCGCGCCACCGCCGCGCGGTGGTGGACGCCTATCGCCGCGCGCTTTCGGCCAAGGGCAATTCGATTGAGGTCGAATTTCTGGGCCTGCCGCGCAATGCCGCGCCCCGCTGGTACGAGGCGCATATGCGCGCCGTGCTGGACGAGGCCGGACAGGTCGAAAGCGTGGTCAGCGTGGTGCGCGACATGTCCGAGCGCAAGGCCTATGAAAACGCTCTGGCGCGCGCGGCGCTGACCGACGAGTTGACCGGCCTGCCCAATCGGCGCCTGTTCCTCGACACGATCAACGGCTGCATCGCGCGGGGGCAAACCGGCTGCGTGGCACTGATCGACCTTGATTTCTTCAAGAACGTCAATGACAGCTATGGCCATGCAGCAGGCGATGCGGTCTTGCGAACCTTTGCGGCCGTGGCTCGTCAGGGCTTGCGCGGCACCGATATGCTGGCGCGCATCGGCGGCGAGGAATTCGCCCTGCTGCTGCCCGGCGCCAGCATCGAGGTGGGCGAACGGATCTGTGCGCGTCTGGGCAAGACACTGGCCCATGCAGCCACGGTCTATGACGGCCATGAAATCTTTGTCACCACCAGCATCGGCCTTGCCCGGCTTGGCACCTGCGCCGATGGCGCCATGGCCGAGGCCGATCAGGCGCTCTATGCGGCCAAGGGTGCGGGCCGAGACCGGCTCTCCATCGCGGCCTGAATCATATGTGATGCACCGGGGCCTTGCTTTGTCGGGCAACAAGCGCCAAATGCGCGCGCCCCGCGCCGCCACGGCGCATTGTCATCGAAGAGTCGCATCCACCCGCATGACCAGCATCAGCCAACACGCCGCCCTTTCCGACGCTTTCCGCGATGAAACCCCATGGGATGTGGGCGATGACGGAGACACGCTGCATGAAGAATGCGGCATCTTCGGCGTCATCGGCGCGCGCTCGGCCTCCTCGGTGGTGGCGCTCGGCCTGCATGCGCTGCAGCATCGCGGACAGGAAGCGGTCGGCATCACCAGCTTTGACGGCGGCGAATTCTTTTCCCATCGCGGGATCGGCCATGTCGCCCATGTGTTCAAGAATCAGGACATCTTTGCCGACCTGCCTGGCATGATGGCTTCGGGCCATGTGCGCTATTCCACCACGGGCGGTTCGGGCCTGCGCAACATCCAGCCGCTGTTTGCCGATCTTGCCGACGGTGGTTTCTCCATCGCGCATAATGGCAATATTTCCAATGCGATGACGCTGAAACGTGATCTGGTGCACAAGGGTTCGATTTTCCAGTCGACCTCCGACACCGAGGTCATCATCCACCTCGTGGCCACCAGCCGCTACCCCACGCTGCTTGATCGTTTCGTCGATGCGTTGCGCCTGATCGAGGGCGCCTATGCTCTGATCTGCACCACGCCGGCCGGCATGATCGCCTGCCGCGACCCGCTGGGCATCCGCCCGCTGGTGATGGGCCGCATCGGCAGCTCGGTGGTGTTTGCCTCCGAAACCGTAGCTCTTGACGTGGTCGGCGCCGATTTCGAACGCGAGGTCGAGCCGGGCGAGTTGCTGGTGGTCGATCACAATGGCGTGATTTCCAGCCACCGCCCCTTTGGCGACAGCGCCCCGCGCCCCTGCATCTTTGAGCAGGTCTATTTCAGCCGTCCTGATTCGATTCTGGGTGGGCAATCGGTCTATCAGTCGCGCCGCCAGATCGGTGTCGAACTGGCCAAGGAAGCGCCTGCGGATGCCGATCTGGTCGTGCCGGTGCCCGACTCGGGCGTGCCTGCGGCCATCGGTTATGCCGCCGAAAGCGGCATCCCCTTCGAACTGGGCATCATCCGCAGCCACTATGTGGGCCGCACCTTCATCCAGCCGGGCGACAGCAAGCGCCATGCCGAGGTGAAGCGCAAGCATAACGCCAACCGCGCGCTGGTGGCGGGCAAGCGCATCGTGCTGATCGACGATTCGATCGTGCGCGGCACCACCTCGCTCAAGATCGTGCAGATGATGCGCGATGCGGGCGCGTCCGAAGTGCATATGCGCATCGCCAGTCCGCCGACCGACCATTCCTGCTTCTATGGCGTCGATACACCCGAGCGCAGC
This sequence comes from Novosphingobium sp. SG751A, assembly GCF_013149295.1. Taxonomy (GTDB): domain Bacteria; phylum Pseudomonadota; class Alphaproteobacteria; order Sphingomonadales; family Sphingomonadaceae; genus Novosphingobium. The sequence continues at coordinate 115,451 of NZ_JABGCB010000010.1, read as the reverse complement.
AAGCTGCTGGCCGCACGGATGGATCTGGAAGCGATGGCCGATTACATTCAGGCCGACAGCCTTGCCTTCGTTTCCATCGACGGCCTGTATCGCGCCGTGGGCCAGCAGGATCGTAATGCGAAATGCCCGCAATTCTGCGACGCCTGCTTCACCGGCGAATATCCGACACAATTGACCGACTATGACGCCGATGCGGTGGCGGGCGAGACCGAGGCCTAACCCATGAACCTTTCCGGCAAGATCGCTCTCGTCACCGGCGCAAGCCGCGGGATCGGCGCGGCCACGGCGCAGGCTCTGGCTGCGGCGGGCGCGCATGTCATCATCACGGGCCGCGATGCGAAGGCGCTCGAAGGCGTCGAGCAGGCGATCCACGAGGCGGGCGGCACGGCCACCATCGCCCCGATGGACCTGCTCGAACATGACGCCATCGCTCGCCTTGCCGAGGCCGTGGCGGGGCGCTGGGGCAAGCTGGACGTGATGGTGGTCAATGCGGGCATCCTGCCTACACTGATGCCGGTGGTCGATATTGACCAGAAGGCGCTGGGCAAGGCGGTTTCAACTCACCTGCTGGCCACGCAGGCGCTGCTGGCCGCGTTTGACCGCCTGTTGCGCAAGAGCGAGGCCGGGCGCGTGATCGGTATCACCACCACGGTTGCGACTCAGCCGCGCGCTTTTTGGGGCGCCTATGCCGCCACCAAGGCCGCGCAGGAGGTCCTGCTCGACTGTTATGCGCAGGAGGTGGCGAATATTTCGGCCGTGCGCGTGGCGATTGTTAATCCCCGCGCGACCCGCACCGCGATGCGCGCCAAGGCCTATCCGGGCGAAGATCCCAAGAGTGTCAAAGACCCCTCGGTCGTGGCCGACGCGGTGGTCGAGCTGGTCGGACAGGATTTCGCCAGCCCGCACCGGATCACCATTAACTAAGATCAGCAACGTATAGTTCATTGCATTTTGCGAATATGCCTATGTCGCAGATTACTATCGGCGACCGGGCATAGCGTATTTAGTGCGAAGCGCTGCTGCCCGAGCCCTATAGCAGGCGCGACTGGCGGCCGTTCGTGGACATGCCCCTCGCCACGAACCCCCGCCGGTTGCGCCTGCTTTTTCCCTATCCCTTCATCATCCTATAGGCTGCCAGCGCCCTTTCGCGCCCCTCTACATGGCCGACAATCGGCATCGGATAAGCGCGGCGGCGGCGCGTGATCGGCGTGGGATCGTGGATCTCGCCCTCGTCCAGATCGGCCAGTTCGGGCACCCAGTGGCGGATATAATCGCCCGCCTCAAACTTTGGGCTTTGGGTCAAAGGGGCCATGATGCGGGTGAACTGGTTTGCGTCCACGCCCGATCCGGCGGACCACTGCCAATTCACCGCATTCTGTCCATAATCGGCATCGACCAGCGTATCCCAGAACCATTGCTCGCCATGGCGCCAGTCGATCAGCAGATGTTTGATGAGAAAGCTGGCGACGATCATCCGCACGCGATTGTGCATCCAGCCTGACACCCACAATTCGCGCATCCCCGCGTCCACGATGGGGTAGCCGGTCATGCCCGTCTGCCATGCCTTCAACTCATCGGGGGCATCGCGCCATGGCATGACGTCGAAATCGGGCTTGGCCGAATGGGCACCGTAATCGGGAAATTCGGCAATAATATTCTGCGCATAATCGCGCCAGCCCAATTCGGAGAGGAACACGTCCACCGATCCGCCCTGATCCATCGCCGCGTGCCACAAGGTTGCCGGGCTGATCTCGCCAAAGGCCAGATGGGGCGAGAGGCGGCTGGTGCCGGGGCGCGAAGGGAGGTTGCGGCGCTCCTCATAGAGGTTCGAGCGGGGAAGAAACGCTTCAAGGCGATCCTCCGCGCCGCCCTCGCCGGGCGTCCATTCAGCGCGGAAACCCACTGCCCAGTCGGGGCGGGTGGGCAGCAAGGACCAGTCGCTGAGATCATCGCCGGCTGGCCATGTTTCGGGTGCGGGGATTTTAGCGGGCGCGGGTGCCGGCTCTGCGGGTGGCATCCGCAATTGCACCTGACGCCAGAACGGCGTGTATATCCTATAGGGCGTCCCCGCCCCGGTCGTGACACTGCCGGGAGGGATCAGAAAATTGCCGTCATGCAGGTGCAGGTTCAAACCCTTGCGTCTGATGGCTTTTTCGGCGTTGCGCCACCAAGGCTCGTAATGATGCAACCCGTGGATTTCCCGCGCGCCCGTCTCCGCCGCCAGTTGCGCCAAGACCTCCGCCGCCGCGCCGCGCCGCAGGATCAACCGGCTGCCCATGGCCTCTAGATCGCGCGCAAGGCTTTCCAGCGAGCCATGCAGCCACCAGCGCGATGCCTCGCCCAATTTGCGATGTTTGGGTGTCTCATCATCCAGAACATAGACCGGGATCACCGGCAAGCCGGAATGCGCCGCCGCTCTCACCGCCGCCTGATCGGCAAGGCGAAGATCACGACGAAACCAGAGGAGGATGGGTTGAGTCATCCTTCGGGGGGTAGCGCGGAACTATAAGGTGGGAAGATGGTAGAAGGGGAAATTTTAGAGAGATGGCCTCGGCGGGCAAAGGGCGGGGGGCCTCTGCAATCCCAATTTGGGGTGGTAGGCGCGACAGGGCAATAGAATGATAAAAGCCTGCGGCGCTACCGTAAGGCGCCGCAGGCTTTCAATTTCAAACGCTGCAAAGGTCAGCCTCGGTCAAACCCTTGGCGCAACCAGAACGGGATTGCAAAGGGTCTTGGCCCTTTGCCCGCCGGAGGCAAACTGCCTTAAACGCCTGACAAAGGCCCCTGATCTTCCGGCTGCACCGTCCAAGTCTGGCCCTTGGCGAGCAGCTTGGCGAGATTGGCCACCTTGCCTTCGCGCGCCACGGCATCCTGACCGAGCAGGGCCGATTCATAGGTCGGGCGCGGATCGTCATAGATCACGCCCAGAGCGACCGGGAACAGCGCCATCGGCAGTTCGACCAGCATATGCGCGATCGAACGGTTCTTGACGTCATGCACCAGCACGCCCACCGCCTGCCAGTCGCCATCGACGACATCGACGATTTCCAGATGCAGATGATCGGTGTTCAGGCGCAGGCCCTGCGTGCCCTTGTTGAACAGCATCGGCTCGCCATCCTTCAGCCAGAGCTGGCGGGTGTCGGCCACCGCTTTCTCGGTGAAGTCGGCAAAGCGGTCCTTGTTATAGACGATGCAGTTCTGGAAGATTTCCACGAAAGCCGCGCCCTGATGCGCATGAGCAGCCTTCAGCACTTCGCCCAGATTCTTCGACGTATCGAAGCCGCGCGCGATGAAACGCGCGCCCGCGCCCAGCGCAAAAGCGCAAGGCTGCATCGGACGGTCGACGCTGCCCAGCGGAGTGGTCGGGCTGCTGGTGCCTTCGCGGCTGGTGGGGGAATACTGGCCCTTGGTCAGGCCGTAGATCTCGTTGTTGAACAACAGGATCTGCGAATTGATGTTGCGGCGCAGGAAATGCATCGTGTGGTTGCCGCCGATGGACATGCCATCGCCGTCGCCCGTCACCAGCCAGACGTCGAGTTCAGGATTGGCCAGCTTCAAGCCAGTGGCAAAAGCGGGCGCGCGGCCATGGATCGTATGGAAACCATAGCTCGACACATAATAGGGGAAGCGGCTGGAGCAGCCGATGCCCGACACGAACACGGTCTTTGCCGGATCCGCGCCCAGTTCGGGCAACGTGCGCTGCACAGCTTTCAGGATCGCATAGTCGCCGCAGCCCGGGCACCAGCGCACTTCCTGATCCGATTCCCAATCCTTGAGGGTCGTCTTGATGGCGGTCATTTCGTTCATCGTTCTTACCCCTTACGCCAGAGCAGCTTCAATCGCGGCTTCGATTTCCGCGATGGTGAAGGGCTGGCCGGAAACCTTGTTCAGCGGACGCGCATCGACCAGATACTGATCGCGCAGCACGGTCTTGAGCTGGCCCGTGTTCATTTCGGGCACGATGATCTTGTCATAGCCGCGCAGCAAATCGCCCAGATTGGCAGGCATCGGCCAGATATGGCGGATATGGATGTGCGAAACGTCCAACCCCTTGGCGCGGGCGCGGCGCACGGCCTGATGGATCGCGCCATAAGTGCTGCCCCAGCCGACCAGCGCCAGCTTGCCGCTCTGCGTACCCTGCGACACTTCCTGCGCGGGGATGTGGTTGGCGATGCCATCGACCTTGGCCTTGCGGGCGTCGGTCTGCAACTGGTGCGTGGCGGGCGAGTAATCGAGGTCGCCGGTGTCGGGCGCCTTCTCGATGCCGCCGATACGATGCATCAGGTCGGGCGTGCCCGGCTTGATCCACGGACGCACGCCGTTTTCGTCGCGCTTATAGGGCAGAACCTTGCCATCGGGATTGTTGTTTTCCTCGAGGAACTTGGCCGGGAACGGCGTGAAGCTCTCAGGGTCAGGCACCTTCCACGGTTCGGCCGCATTGCCGATATAGCCATCGGTCAGCAGCATCACCGGCGTCATGAACTGCACCGCCAGACGGCAGGCCTCAATCGCGCAGTCAAACGCATCGGCAGGCGAACGCGCGGCAATTACGGGCAGCGGCGTATCGCCATTGCGGCCATAAACCGCCTGATACAGGTCCGACTGCTCGGTCTTGGTGGGCAGGCCGGTCGAGGGGCCGCCACGCTGCGAGTTCACGATCACCAGCGGCAGTTCGGTCATCACCGCAAGGCCGATGGCCTCGGTCTTGAGCGCGATGCCCGGACCCGACGAAGACGTAACGCCCAGCGAACCGGCATAGGAAGCGCCAATCGCGCTGGCGACAGCGGCGATTTCATCTTCGGCCTGGAAGGTGGTGACGCCAAACTCTTTCAGCTTGGCCAGATTATGCAGGATCGCCGAAGCGGGCGTGATCGGATAGCCGCCAAAGAACAGCGGCAGTTCCGCCAATTGCGCGCCCGCGATCAGACCAAGGCTGATGGCATCCGCGCCCGTGATCGTGCGATAGAGGCCCGGCGTCTGGGGCGCCGCCTCGATATGCAGCTTCTTGACCTGACCGCCGATTTCGGCCGTCTCGCCATAGGCATGGCCAGCGTTCAGCGCGGCGATATTGGCGTCGGCCAGCACCTTGTTCTTGGCAAACTTGGTGTTGAGCCAGTCGATCAGAGGCTGGCGCGGACGGTCGAACATCCACAGCGCCAGACCCAGCGTCCACATGTTCTTGCAGCGCAGCGCTTCCTTGTTGCCAAGGCCGAAGGGCTTCACCGATTCCATGGTCAGCTTGGAAATGTCGAAAGCCAGCAGGTTCCACTTGGCCAGGCTGCCGTCTTCGAGCGGGTTGCTCTCATACTTGGCCTTTTCCAGGTTGCGCTTGTTGAACTCGCCCGAGTCGGCGATGATCAGGCCGCCGGCCTTCAACTGGCCCACGTTGGTCTTCAGCGCCGCCGGGTTCATCGCCACCAGCACGTCGGGCTGATCGCCTGCGGTCGAAATCTCGGTGCTGCCGAAATTGATCTGGAAGGCCGAAACGCCGAACAGCGTGCCCTGAGGCGCGCGAATTTCCGCCGGAAAGTCGGGGAACGTGGCAAGATCATTGCCCGCCAGCGCGGTCGAGAGCGTGAACTGCCCGCCCGTCAACTGCATGCCGTCGCCCGAATCGCCCGCAAAACGCACCACCACCGCTTCGGGTGTGTTGTCAGTCGAACGCCCTTCGTTCGCGCCCGCTTCCAGAACAGTAGCCATCATCGTCCTTCCATACCCGGCCCGAACCGCTGCTGCTTTCGCGCCGAAGGTAATCGCCCTTGGCGCGGCGGCGTCGCATGTGCAATCGAGAAAAACTGTCAGCACAAAAACGCATCGTTCCAGCCGACAACCCTTAACGCCGCCATGCGCACGGACCTGTCCCAATTGCCCAAAACCTGTTGCGGGCTCTAGTCAAGCGGCAATCGCGATTCTATTGCCCCGCGCCCCTACCTTTTCCCCTTTGAAGGCGCGGCCAAGACGACTATCCTGCCGCCCTGCAACAATGAAAGCCTGCCTAAACCCATGACCGATCTTGCTTCCCTGCCCTATCGTCCCTGCGTTGGCGTGATGCTGGTGAATGCCCATGGCCGGGTTTTCGTCGGTCGCCGAATCGATCAGCGCGAGAGCACAGTCGATGGCGAAGGCGATTTCTGGCAGATGCCTCAGGGCGGAATCGACCCCGGCGAGGAATTGCGCGCCGCCGCCTTTCGCGAATTGGCCGAAGAAACCGGCGTGGGCGAGGCTCATGCGACAATTCTGGCCCAAACGCGCGAGGAATTGCTCTACGATCTGCCCGATCACCTGATCGGCAAGCTGTGGAAGGGCAAATATCGCGGCCAGCGTCAGCACTGGTTCCTGATGCGCTTTAACGGCCATGACGATGACATCGACCTGAACGCGCATAATCCGGCCGAATTCAACGCATGGAAATGGGCCGAGGCCGATCACCTGCCCGAATTGATCGTACCGTTCAAAAAGCGCGTCTATCGCGCCGTGCTGGAAGAATTCCGCGCGCTTATTTAATTGGCCTGAAGGGTCGGCTTGGCGGCAACATCGGCCGTGCTGGCCACTTTGGCGCCGGGCAGCGCGCCCTTGGCGATTGCGGCGGCCAGACGGTTCGCCGCCTCGCTGCCCTTGCCGCCCATGCTTTCGATCTTGGCCAGATTTTCGCGCGCCTTTTCCACCGCGCCCTTTTCGGCCAGCGTCTCGCCCTCGCCGCCCATGGCGTCGATATTCTGCGGGTCGCGGCTCAGCACGGTACGGTAATAATGCAGCGCCTTGCCCTGCATCCCCTGCATCCGGGCGGCCTGTGCCAAAGAGATTGTGATCCGGCTTGATCCCGGCTGGATCGCCAGCGCAGCCTCATAGGCATCGGTGGCCTTGTCCACCTCGCCCGCGTTCAGGGCCACGCGCCCCGCTTCCTCCAGCACCGCCGCGCGCGGGTCCAGCACCTCGACCGGGGCCGAATGACTGCTGCTTGCCGCCACCGCCAGAGCCAGAGAGAGGGCAGCCGAGACGGGGGCAAAACGCATGACTATTTCCTTGGCCGAAACGGGGCGAAACCGCCGAATATCAGGGGAGGCTTCGAACATGACAATCTTGCTACCAAAGGCTTGCGCTTACAACAAGCGGGCGCGCGCAACAAAGAAGCCATCGGTGGCGTCTCGCGCCGGGGTAAGGCGAATACCTTGCCCGCGTTTCTCACCGGCCGCGATGTCGATAGGCTCCGGGCACATCGCGCGATAGCGGGCGAGGAAAGCGGCGAACTGATCCGCGCCCTCCTCGTCCAACAGCGAACAGGTGACGAAAATGATCCGCCCGCCCGGCTTGATCAGCCCCACCGCCAGATCGAGCAACCGCGACTGAATGCCCGCGATCCGCCCCAGTTCAACCTCGGTCAGCCGCCAGCGCGCCTCGGGATTGCGTCGCCATGTGCCGGTCCCGCTGCAAGGTGCGTCGATCAGCACCGCGTCGGCCTGCCCCATCAGCGGGGCCAGAGCCTCCACCTCACGGTTGGGGTTCATCAGGATCGTTTCGGCAATCAGCGCGCCAGCCCGTTCGGCACGCGGGGCCAAACGCGAAAGCCGCGCCCGGTCCACATCACACGCGATCAGCCGCCCGCGATTGCCCATCACTGCGGCCAGAGCCAAAGTCTTGCCCCCCGCACCGGCGCAAAGGTCGATCACCGTCTCGCCCGGCTGCGCCTCGACCGCGCCGCACACCAGTTGCGAGCCGCCGTCCTGCACCTCGATCAGCCCTTGCGTATAGGCGTCCCAGCCCTCAACCGGGGTATTGGCGGGAAAACGCAAGCCTTGCGCGGCCAGCAAAGCCTCACCACTTTCCGGCAAGGCCAGCGAGGCGCGATCCGCCTTGAGCGCATTGACGCGCACATCCAAAGGCGCGCGGTCAAGCAAGGCCAGAGCATCCGCCCCCGCAACACCGCCGGCCGCCAGACGCTGCGCCAGCCAGTCCGGGGCTACCCCGCCCAGCGCCACCTCCTCCAGCGGATCAATCGGCGCAGGCGCATGACGCCCGCCATCGAACAGCGCGCTCAGCGCCGCGTCCCCCTGCGCCAAACGCAGCATGGCCGCACGACCGCCGGCCGGAACCGGACCGCAGGCGCGGATCGCCCCATAGACCAGTTCGCGCACCGCCCGCCGATCCTTGCTGCCGGCAAAGCGGCGCGTGCGGAACCATTCGGTGATGATTCGATCCGCCGGAGCGCCTTGCCTGCGCGCCGCCGCAATCACCTCGTCAAGGATCTCAATCGCGGCCTGAACACGGGCTTGGGGGGTCATGTCGGGTGGGCTTCGCCTTTTGGGGTTTTGAAGAAAGTTTGAATGCGAGGGTCTAGACCCTCGCGCTCCCATTACTGTCTTTGTTGCGCCACGGGTTCGCCGTTGGGTGTCGGACGCTCCGTTCAAATTTTAAAGCCTGCGGCGCCACAAGCATAAGCTCTCCGCGCCGCAGGCTTTAACACATTGCCCAACTTCACCAGCGAAACACCCCATAATGGGATTGCAAAGGGTCAAGGCCCTTTACCCGCCGGAGGCAAACCTTATCAACGCGTCGGATAATTCGGCGCCTCACGCGTGATGGTCACGTCATGAACATGGCTTTCCTTCAGACCAGCGTTGGTGATCTGGACAAAACGAGCCTTGGTGCGCAGTTCCTCGATCGTGGCGCAGCCGGTATAGCCCATGGCCGCCTTCACGCCGCCAACCAGCTGATGGATGACATCCTTGGCTGGCCCCTTGTAGGGCACCTGACCTTCGATGCCTTCGGGCACCAGCTTCATCTGATCCTTGATATCCTGCTGGAAATAGCGGTCAGCCGATCCGCGCGCCATGGCGCCGACGCTGCCCATGCCGCGATAGGCCTTATAGGCGCGACCCTGATAGATGAAGGTTTCGCCCGGTGCTTCCTCGGTGCCCGCCAGCAGTGAGCCGACCATCACCGTCGAAGCGCCCGCTGCCAGAGCCTTGGCCGCATCGCCTGAGGTGCGCAGACCGCCATCGCCGATCACCGGCACGCCCGCGTCACGCGCGGCGCTGGCCGCTTCCATGATCGCGGTGAGCTGGGGCACGCCCACGCCCGCCACGATGCGCGTCGTGCAGATCGACCCAGGCCCGATGCCGACCTTGACCGCATCCGCGCCTGCGTCGATCAGCGCCTTGGTCGCCTCGGCGGTGGCAACGTTGCCCGCCACCACCTGAGCATGGGGATAAAGCTTCTTCACGCGCTCGACCGAGCGGGCGACATCGCGGTTATGGCCATGGGCGGTGTCGATGATCACCACATCGCATTCCGCCTCGATCAGCGCAGAGGTACGCTCAAAGCCCTTTTCACCCACAGTCGTAGCAGCCGCCACGCGCAGACGGCCCGCACCATCCTTGGTCGCGGCCGGATAGGTCACGGCCTTTTCGATGTCCTTGACAGTGATCAGGCCAACGCACTTATAGGCATCGTCCACCACCAGCAGCTTTTCGATGCGGCGTGCGTGCAGCAGCTTGCGTGCTTCTTCCTGATTGACGCCCGCCCGCACGGTGGCGAGGTTTTCATGCGTCATCAGTTCGCGCACCGGCTGGGCCGCATTGTCGGCAAAGCGCACGTCGCGGTTGGTCAGGATGCCCACCAACTTGCCGCTGACTTCGACCACGGGGATGCCGCTGATGCGGTTGGCCTGCATGATCGCGCGCGCTTCGCCCAGCGTGGCGTCGGGACCGACGGTGATCGGGTTAACCACCATGCCGCTTTCAAAACGCTTGACCGCGCGCACGGCGGCAACCTGTTCCTCAATGGTCAGATTGCGGTGCAGCACGCCGATGCCGCCCATCTGCGCCATGACGATGGCCATGTCGGCCTCGGTCACTGTGTCCATCGCGGATGAGATCACCGGAATGTTAAGAGCGATGCCCTTGGTCAGCCAAGTGCGCGTATCGGCCATGGAGGGCACGATGTCGCTTTCGGCAGGACGCAGCAGCACGTCGTCGAAAGTGAGGCCGAGAGAGATGTCCATGATCGCCACGCTGAATTCCCATGCTGAAGGGCGTTTGATGAATCCGCCCATCGATTCGTGGCGGCCCATGTAAACAAGCATGGCGCAAAGGGCTAGAGGGGAGTTCAGGCTCTTTTCATGACATCGCGATTTTATTGCGCGCTGCGCAGGGCGATTTTATCGCGCGCCGCGCGGGGCGATTTTATCGTGCGGGCGTCAGCGCCACCGCCGTGCAGACCTGATCGCGCCCATTGCGCTTTGCCTCGTAAAGCGCCTCGTCGGCATGGGTGAGTGAACCGGTCAGATCGCCCTCGACCCAGCGGCACACACCGCCTGAAAAAGTAATCGGTCGATCATCGATCCGGCCAATCGGATCCCCCTGCATCCGCCATGCGATCCGCTCAAGCGCCCAGCAGGCCTCGGTCTCAATCACGCCGTTGAAAAAGACCACGAATTCCTCGCCGCCCCAGCGCGCAACAATATCGGCCCGCCGCGTCTGTTCCGACAAACGCCCGGCCAGCGCGCGCAGCACCCGGTCGCCCTCGTCATGGCCCATTTCGTCATTGACCCGCTTGAAGTGGTCAATATCCAGAATGGCAAAGCAGCCGTGGCGCTGCGATGCAGGCAAGGCATTGACCTTCTTCATGAAACCGCGCCGATTAAGGATGCCGGTCAGCATGTCCTCATTCGCCGCCACATCCAGATCGCGGATCGTCTTGTCGGTCGAACGACGCGCGCGGTGAACGCCATTATAGAGCCGTTGAATGAGATCCTGCGCGCGGGACAGATCCACCGCCCCCTCGCCGCCCTCTTCCTCATCCTGCGTGTCTAGCGCATCGGCCAGCTTCTCAATCGGCGCCAGCAAGGCCCCGATGCCCAGCAGAGCCAGCACCGTGCCCACCGCCGTTGCCGTCAGCAAAAGCCAGAAAGCCGCCGCCGCGATCCGCCCCGTGGCCAGCCCCCAGACCGTATAAGTCAGCAGCGGCACATGGGTGGCGACAAAGCACAGGAAGAAAATCCGCATCCGCAGCGAGCGCGGAAAAATGAATGAGGTGGCGAGATAAAACTTCATGGCAACCTCTTTTCCCCCGAGCGACGGCGACACGTTTCGTTGGGCAATGATTCGTATAACTACTGATTAAAAAGGATGACCAACACTGGTTAACAATTCACCATATATTTTTGACCAAAGCCATTAAAAACCGGCAATTTCAAAGCAAAACAGCGCGCCGGGCGGATGACCCGACGCGCTGCCTCAATCCCGTCCCGGATGCGTCAACCGTTTAGGCCGCACATTTGATAAATTTGCCCTTGGCGTCCTTGCACGGCGCCTTCTTGGCCGGGGCCATGGCGGGCGCGGCAGGCTTCATCGCCGGGACGGCAGGCTTCATGGCAGGGGCGGCGGGCTTCATCGCTGGCGCAGCAGGTTTCATGGCGGGCGCGGCGGGCTTCATCGCAGGCCCGGCTTTGGGCTTGGACGGCATCGCGCCGGGCGTACCGCACTTGGCGAACTGACCCTTGGCGTTGCGGCACTGTTCAGCTTGTGCGCTGGCGGGCAACGCAACCAGAGCCATCAGAGCCATCGGCAAAAGCAGCTTTTTCATACAATCCCTCCATCGTCGCAGGTTACGACTTGCCATGGATATGCCCGGCCCGATGGGCCGTCAATGAACCACCCGTTCAAGGCTGCGAAAGGTTCAGCGAGTTCCTGTTACCACCGTAGCCGGAAAGCGTTTGGTATCGGCAAAATACTGCACCAATGCGACATGGAAAGCCACATCTTCGGCCGCCCCGCCCAATTCGAGGCCCGGCTTCACCACGTCTTGGGGACGGTGATAATCGCTGTCGAAATATTTTTCGAGCCGCCCCAGATCGCCATAGGCGCTGGTCGCCATCACGGCGGGCAGATCATGCGACATCAGCGCCCAGCCATCCTGACGGCGGATATAACGATTGGGCTCATCCGACATCGACAGCTTGCGCTTCTGTTCACGCGCCACCGTCGCGATGCCTGTGTCCAGCACGGTCATCCCGCGCCCCACGATTCCCACCGGCGTTCCGGCAGGCGCAATCGCCACCGAATCGATGTTGAACGCAGCCACGATATTTTTCAGCGGCAAAGGCGGATTTTCCGCAAAAGCCTCCGCGCCCAGCAGGCCGATTTCCTCGCCGGTGGTAAACAGCACAATGACATCGCGCTCCATCCCGCCCGGCACCTTCACCAACCGCCGTGATACTTCCAGCAAGGCGGCAACCCCACTGGCATTGTCCACCGCGCCGTTGCAGATCAGATGTTCGGCAGGCGGGCTGGCGCATTGGCCGAAATGGTCCCAATGGGCCAGCAGCAGCACCGCCCCTGCCCCCGGTTTACGCCCCGGAATGCGGCCGATCAGATTGTGCGTGCGAATGGTGGTTTCACGCGTGGTCGCCTCAAAACTGGCCGAAACGTCGAGCAGATGGGGCGCAAAGTCAGGCTTATCCACCTCACGCCTCAGGCTGGCCAGATTGTCCGGCACGCCCGCCAACGCCTGCTCCAGCCCCTCGGGCGAGAGGAAACCTTCCATATCGCCGCCCAGCGCCTCGCTGGCCAGCGCATAGCCCTGACGCCGCCGCCGCTCTGCCACGCCGTTCAGCGTGCGCTGACCATCCAGCACCGTGACCACGGCCGCCGCCCCGCCCGCCAGCAAGGCATTCTGGCGCTGCGAAGCATCAGGTCCATAGGGTGCCTCCCTTGCCCCCAGCCCACCTTGATCGTCGAGCAACAGCGCCACCCGTCCTGCCAGCTCCGCGCGCGGCGGCACCACATTGCCCCGGCCCACGAAATAGAGCGGCGCCCCCTGCACCAGCGAACGCCGCCCCGAGGTCAGCAACAGCGCCTGATCCTGATCAAAGGGCAGCACGCGCCCCCGCCGCGAAAAACGCGCCACGCTGCCCGCCGGTTCGCGCGCAACCAGTTTCACGGGCGAATACCAAGGGTTGGCCGGTTGATTCGTGCCCGAAACCAGCCCCATTTCGAACAATTGCCGACCGATATAGCGCAAGGTCTTGGCCTCGCCATCGGTGCCCGGTTCGCGCCCGCCGAAATCATCGCTGGCCAGCACGCGGATATGATCGAGCAATTGCGCCTCGATCTGCTTTTCGCTCTTGCTGTCGGTGCGGGCGGCGGCGGGCATGGCGCAAAAAGCGGCCAGGAACGCGACCGCGGGCGGCAAAATGCTGCGCCGCCTCCTGCTGTCTGTCGCTACTCGGCCTCGTGTCATCGCGGCTCAGCCTACACAGAACGTCCTGCCCCGCAAGACCGGCGATGACGCCAAAATGGGGAAAATTCCGAAAGTTGCCTCCACGCATCATCGCGCGCTTGCAAGGCTGGGGGAAAATCCCGATCTAGGGGCGCGAGGACAGGAACAGTTTCATGCGGCTTGACGATTTCGACCCCAATGATGTGGACATCGAAGATCAGCGCGGACGCGGCGGTGGTCTGGGGGGCGGCTTTGGCGGCTTCGGCTTTGGCGGGGGTGGCCAGGGGCTGCAACTGGGCGGCGGCGGCCTTGGGATCGGCACGATTGCGGTCCTGATGGTTGGCGCATGGATGCTCGGCTTCAACCCGCTCAGCGTGCTTGGCCTTGCCGGCGGCGGCCAGATCGGCGCCCCCGTTGTGCAGCGCCCCGTGGCCAGCGGCAGCGATGCGGCCAGCAGTTGCACCGTGGATGCGGCAAGCCGGGAGAGCTGCAACGCACTCTCCTCGCTCAACAAGACATGGCGCGGATTGTTCGAAGGGCGCGGGCACAATTTCGCCCGCCCTCGCCTCGTGTTCTATTCTTCGCGCGGGTCATCAGGCTGCGGCGCGGCGCAAAGCGCGATGGGACCGTTTTATTGCCCTGCCGATCATGGAATTTATCTCGACACCGATTTCTATCGCCAAATGGACACCGAACTGGGCGCAACCGGCCAGTTCGCGCGCGATTACGTGATCGCCCATGAATATGGCCATCATATCCAGAGCCTGCTGGGCACATCGGCCAAGGTTCAGGCGCAGCAGGAGCGCAATCCCGATGCCGCCAACCCGCTTTCGGTCCGGCTGGAGCTTCAGGCCGATTGTTATGCCGGGGTTTGGGCCGCGCGCAACCGTGACCGGCTGGAAAAGGGCGATATGGAAAGCGGGCTGAATGCAGCGCATCAGATCGGTGATGATACGCTGATGAAATCAGCAGGGCGCGCGCCGGTCGAGGCCGCCTTTACCCATGGCACTTCAGCCCAGCGGATGGAATGGCTGCGACGGGGAATGGAAAGCGGCGATCCGGCGAAATGCGATACTTTCGCGCCGATAAAGGGCTGACGCCACCATTTGCCGTCTCGCGCATTCTACCTCAAGAGAGGAACGGATGAACGGGACAAAGCCGATGACCCTTTGCCGATTGATCGCTATAGCCTTGGTCCCCATTATGGCCACGCCGCGCGTGCTGCACGCTCAAGACGCTCAGCCCCAGAGCGTCCAGCCCAAAAGCCCGCCCCCCGTGACCCGCGCCGCGCCCAGCGTCGAGGATGTCGCCACCACGCCGCTGAGCGATCTCAATATCCGCAAGAAGGCGGTGCCCGACATCCTGCTGCGCGCTCAGGCCGCGCCCTATGGTCTGGCAGGCATGAAGCGCTGCGCGGCTCTGCAAAAAGAGGTCGGTCAACTCAATGCCGTGCTGGGCGAGGATGTCGATGCCGCACAGCGCAGCGGGCGCAAGGTCATCCCCGGCAAAGTGGCGCAGGATCTGGTCGGCGGTATCCTGCCCTTTCGCGGCATCGTGCGCGAAATCAGCGGCGCCAATGCGGAAAACCGCGCCCTGCAGCAGGCGATCTATGCCGGGTTTGCGCGACGGGCCTTTTTGAAAGGCGTGGGATTGCAAAAGGGGTGTGGCTATCCGGCGCGGCCGGGGTGATTTTCAGGAAAGGTGCCTCCGGCGGGCAAAGGGACTTGTCCCTTTGCAATCCCCTTTTGGGGGTCGTGGGAGGTTGGCCAGATTGTGCGATGATTTTTGAAAGCCTGCGGCGCGGAGAGTTTGCTCCCAAAAGCGCCGCAGGCTTTAAAATTGGAACGCTACGTCCGACACCCATTGGCCGAACCTGTTGCACAACGCCAACAGTAATGGGAGCGCGAGGGGCTAGTCCCTCGCATATTCTCCTAAAACCTTAACAAAAAAGCCGAAGGCTCCTCACCCTCGGCTCTTTTGCATTTCAATCCGAAACCGGCGTCTTAATAAACGCGCTTCTTCGGCTTGATATATTCCACATCGTCGGTCAGCGTGTATTCGTGGACCGGACGATAGTCGAGCTTGACGTTGCCGCCCTTGCCGCCCCAGCCGTCGAACCAGCCCACGGTGTGCTTCATCCACTCGCCATCATTGCGATCAGGGAAGTCTTCGTGAGCGTGCGCGCCGCGCGATTCCTTGCGGGCGTGGGCGCCATGAAGCGTGACCGAAGCCTGCGAGATCAGGTTGTCGAGTTCGAGCGTCTCGATCAGATCCGAGTTCCAGATCAGCGAGCGGTCCTTGATCGCGATGTCCTGCATCTTGTCATAGGTCGCGGCCAGCTTGGTCTTGCCTTCGGCCATCAGTTCGTCAGTGCGGAACACGGCGGCGTGGCCCGACATGGTACGCTGCATCTCGGTGCGGATCTCCGCGGTCGAGCTGCCGCCCTTGGCGTGGCGGAAATGATCCAGACGGGTCAGCGCCAGATCGGCCGAGTCGGCGGGCAGTTCGCCATGCGCCTGACCGGGCTTCACGATTTCCTTCAGGCGATGGCCGGTTGCGCGGCCGAACACCACAAGGTCGATCAGCGAGTTCGAGCCAAGGCGGTTCGCACCATGGACCGACACGCAGGCCGCTTCGCCCACAGCGAACAGGCCCGGAACCACGGTATCGGGGTTGCCGTCCGGCCCGATGGTCACGACTTCGCCGTGATAGTTACAGGGAATGCCGCCCATGTTGTAGTGAACGGTCGGCACCACTGGCAGAGGCTGACGGGTCAGGTCGACACCGGCAAAGATCTTGCCGCTCTCGGTGATGCCCGGCAAACGCTCGCCCAGCACCTTGGGATCGATGTGATCGAGGTGCAGATAGATGTGATCGCCATGCGGGCCGACGCCGCGGCCTTCTCGAATTTCCAGCGCCATCGAGCGCGAAACCACGTCACGCGACGCCAGATCCTTGGCCGAAGGAGCATAGCGTTCCATGAAACGCTCGCCCTGCGCGTTGGTGAGGTAACCGCCCTCGCCGCGCGCGCCTTCGGTGATCAGCACGCCCGCGCCGTAAATGCCGGTCGGGTGGAACTGCACGAATTCCATGTCCTGCAAGGGCAGGCCCGCGCGCAGCACCATGCCGCCGCCGTCGCCGGTACAGGTATGGGCCGAGGTGGCGGTGAAATACGAACGGCCATAGCCGCCCGTGGCCAGCACCACCGCATGCGAGCGGAAGCGATGGATCGTACCGTCATCGAGGCAGATGGCGATAACGCCAACGCATTTGCCATTGTCCATGATGAGGTCGATGGCAAAATATTCGATGAAGAAGTCGGCGTCATACTTGAGCGACTGCTGATACAGCGCGTGGAGCATGGCGTGGCCGGTGCGGTCGGCCGCGGCGCAGGTGCGCTGCACCGGCGGGCCTTCGCCCATGTTCTGCATGTGGCCGCCGAACGGGCGCTGATAGATCGTGCCATCGGCGTTGCGGCTGAAGGGCACACCGGCATGCTCCAGTTCGTAAACCGCAGCAGGCGCTTCGCGTACCATATATTCGATAGCGTCCTGATCGCCCAGCCAGTCCGACCCCTTGACGGTGTCGTACATATGCCAGGTCCAGTGATCGGGCGTGTTGTTCTTCAACGAAGCCGCGATGCCGCCCTGCGCCGCCACGGTGTGCGAACGGGTGGGAAACACCTTGGTGATGCAGGCGGTCCGCAGACCGGCTTCTGCGCTGCCCATGGTGGCGCGCAGGCCGGAGCCACCGGCGCCGACAACCACGGTGTCATAGGTGTGATCGATGATCTTGTAAGCAGGCGCGGACATTCTTTATGCTCCCAGCGCGAGACGGAGGATGCTGAACAGGCCATAGGCCGCGCCGCCAAAGGCGGCCAGGTTCAACGCGGTCATGGCGGCGAACTTGGCGCCGGCCTCATGAACATAGTCTTCCACCACGACCTGAAGGCCAAGGCGCGCATGCCAGAAGGTGCTGATCACAAACAGCGCCAGACCGGTCGAGGTCACGGGGCTGACGATCCAGTCGCGCAGCGTGATGTAAGAGAAATTCGGCAGCGCCATCAGCGACACGGCCAGCCAGCTGGTCAGCACCAGATTGCCGATGGCGGTGAAGCGCTGGAGCAGCCAGTGATGCGAGCCCGAATGGGCCGAGCCAAGACCGCGGACGCGGCCTACGGAAGTTCCGTTACCCATCTTCCAATCCCCTTAACGGGCCAGCAGGCAGGCCCAGAAGGCCGCCGTCAGCAAGATGCCAATGACCGGGCAAAGCGCCGACCAGAAATTGTTGCTCTTCACTTCAAAGCCCGCGCCGATGTCGAGCAGGAAGTGACGGACACCCGAAACGGCGTGATTAAAGACCGACCAGCTGATACCGATCAGCACGATGCGGCCATACCAGGTACCAGCCTGCGCCAGAAAGAGCGCATAGGCGTCAGGACCGGCAGCCAGAGTGCCCAGCCAGCAAAGCAGCAGGCCAAGCCCGGCAAACGACGCGGCGCTGCCCGAGGCACGGTGCAAAATCGAGACAGCCATAGCTGGTCCCCAGCGCCAGATCTGCAAATGCGGTGAAAGCGGCCGCGCTTTGCGGGCTTGCGAGGCTTGAGCCATTGCGACGAATCCCCCTTGGGCTGGTTCATGTTGCGTTGCGGGACAGTCCCGCGCGAAAATCCCCTTAGCCAAATCCTTGTCGCGCGCAAGCTTCACAATGAGGCATTGCCGCTAAAGTCGCAATTGAATGGTAACATAGAGGTCATTTTCGCGGCCACTTGGCATTGGCAGACCTTGCGCCTATCTGCGCGGACATGACCGACGCCAATGACAGCCCTGAATCCACCGAAAACTGGAAAATCACCGTTTTTGGGCCCCGAAAACAGATCGAGGCGGCGCTGATCGCGCATGAGGACGCCTTTGACTGGGATTTTGAGATTGTGCTGTCGGGCTGCGAAGTGGCCAAGGACAAGCCCGAGGAATGGGTGCTGGAGGCCTACTTGCCCCGTGAGCCGGACGAGGCGGATAAAAATGCCGTCGTCGCCCTGTTTGCCGATACGACTCCGGAACTGATCCTCGAACGCCTGCCGGACATCGACTGGATCACGGCCAGCCAGGAAGGTCTCGAGCCGATCGTGGCGGGACGATTCTGCGTCCACACGCCCGATCACGCACCGGTCCCGGGGCTGATCCCGTTCGAAATCCCCGCCAGTCGCGCCTTTGGCACCGGCCATCATGAAACCACCGCCGGTTGCCTGACCATGCTGGGCCATATGAAGGATCAGGGCGTGATCGCGCGCAATGTGGCCGACATTGGCACCGGCACAGGCCTGCTGGCCTTTGCCGCGCTGGAATTGTGGCCGCGCGCCCATGCCACGGCCAGCGATATTGACGCGGCCTGCGTCGGCGTGGTCGAGCATAATTGCGCAGTCAACGGCTTTCCCATGGGCGCCCGCGCGGGCGAGGTCACGATGGTCGTGGCCGATGGCATGGACGATCCGGTGCTGCAGGCGCGCGGGCCTTATGACCTGCTGATCGCCAATATCCTTGCCGGGCCGCTGATCTCGCTGGCGCCCGATTTTGCCAAATCGCTGGTGCCGGGCGGGCATCTGCTGCTGGCAGGCCTGCTGGAAACACAGGAGGCGCAGGTGCGCGCGGCCTGTCGCCGGGCGGGCATGCGCCTTGCCGCGCGGATGGTCTCGGGCGACTGGTCGATCCTGTGGCTGCGCAAGCGGAGCTTTGCGCGAGTGCATGCCTCGCAGATGGGGGCGTTGCCGGATTGGTCGAAGAAGTGGTGATGCGAGGGACTCATCCCTCGCGCTCCCATGACTGTAGCGCTGAGCCGGGTTTACGACGCAGCCTCTCAAATTAAAGCCTGCGGCGCTCATCTGCGCTATATCCCAGCGCCGCAGGCTCTATAAAATAAACTGCCCTGCAATCACCCCCATTACCGGGATTGCCAAGGGCCGAGTCCCTTGGCCCGCCGGAGGCAAACCCTTCCCTACTTCGTAAACTTCAGCAAAAACTGATCCGTCTTGTCATGCAGATCGAACACCTTCTTGGTGTGATCGTCCTCTGCATTGGCCAGCGCCTTGCTTTCTCCGGCAAATTTAAAGCCGGCCTTGACCACCTCGGCCTTGACCAACTCGGGGTCGATGCGATGCAGCGCGTCCGTATCCGTGGTGCCCGAACCCGATTTCGCCGCATGGTCGCTCACCAGATAGGTCCCGCCTGGCTTCAGCGCCGCCAGCGCCGCCGCATTGGTCGGCTCGGGGCTTTTGCCGGTGTGGTGCAGATCGTGATAGTTCTGCGTGGTCCAGATCAGATCGACCTTTTCAGGCGGCGCAATCTGCTCGCCCAACACCAGCTTCACATTGGCGAAAGCCGGGTTTTTCAGGATCGGATCGAGTCGTGCCAGACGATCAGGCGGCGTACCGGCGGGCATCCAGATATAGACCACGCCCTTGGGGCCCACCGCCTTGGACAGAAGGCGCGTGAAATAGCCGCCACCGGGCAGCAGTTCGCCCACCTTCATCCCCGGCTTCACCCCGGCAAAGGCCAGCAATTCGCCCGGCTTGCGCCCGGCATCGCGCGACACATCGGCCTCGGGGCGATCCTTGTCGGCCAGAGCCGCCGCAATGGCCGCCTTGTTGCCCTGCGCGCCACTGTCCTTGGCGAGCGCCGCGCCCGGCACCATCAGCGCCAGAGCGCCCGCGATCATCCACGCCTTCGACATATCTGATACTCCCCACCTGTTATGAGACGAGTGGGACCCTATCCTAACGCCGGGGAATGCCAAGGCTTTCGTGTGTAAGATTTTGTAAGCGTGGTTTTACCCCGCCCGTGCGACAATTTCGGCCCATTCCGCCTCGGTGATAACGGCAATGCCCAGCTTCTCGGCCTGCGCCAGTTTGGATCCTGCCCCCGGTCCGGCCACAACCAAATCGGTTTTCGCGCTGACCGACCCGGCCGCGCGCGCGCCCAGACGTTCGGCCTGCGCTTTGGCCTCATCCCGGCTCATCGTTTCCAGCTTGCCGGTGAACACCACCGTCTTGCCGCCAACCTCGCTGGCCTTGGTTTCCACGACATAATCGGGCGGGCTCACCTCACTGAGAAGATCCTCCCACACGGCCACATTATGCGCCTCGTGGAAGAAATCACCCAGCGCCTCGATCACAGCGGGGCCAATGCCGTCGATCCCCACCAGTTCGGCCCGTGCATCGGCCACTTCAGGAAGATCAGTTGCGTCCGCCTCCTCATCGGTGCGCAATTGGTTGGCCTTTTGCGCCACCTCGCGCAGCGCAGGCAAGGTCACGAAACGCTTGCACAAATCGCGCGCCGTCACCGCCCCGACATGGCGAATGCCCAGCCCGAACAGCAGCCGCGCCGCATCGGGTTCCCGCTTGGCCTCAATGGCCGCCAACAGGTTATCCACAGACTTATCCTGCCACCCCTCACGCCCGACAATATCGGCGCGGCGGCGACGGAGGCGGAAAATGTCCGCCGGGCTTTCCAGCCAGCCAAGGTTGAAGAACTCAATGATGGTCTTTTCACCCAATCCTTCAATATCTAATGCGCCCCTGCTGACAAAATGCTTGAGGCGTTCGGTCCGCTGAGCCGGGCAGATCAGCCCCCCGGTGCAACGCACATCGACCTCGCCTTCCTCGGCCACAGCTTCGCTGCCGCATTCGGGGCAATGGTCGGGAAATTCAAACGCAGGCCGTTCAACCTCACGAGTCAGGTTTTCCACCACCTGCGGGATCACATCGCCCGCACGCTGCAACACCACCCGGTCGCCGATCCTCACGCCAAGCCGCGCGATCTCATCGCGGTTATGCAGCGTGACATTGGTGACGGTCACGCCGCCCACCAGCACTGGCGCCAGACGCCCCACCGGGGTCAGCTTGCCCGTGCGGCCCACCTGAATGTCGATGGCTTCCAGAGTGGTCTCGGCACGCTCGGCCGGGAATTTGCGCGCGATGGCCCAGCGCGGCGCCTTGGCGACAAAGCCGAGGCGATCCTGAAGGCCGAAGTTATCGACCTTGTAAACCACACCGTCAATTTCATAAGGTAAATCAGGACGCTGTAGCTGAATATTGCGATAATGCTCGAGCATCTTCTCCAGATCCTCGCAGCGCCGCAGCCATGGAGAAACCGGCACGCCCCATGCCGCAATCCGCTCCATCATCGCCCATTGGCCGCTCGCCGGAATACTGCTCGCCGCGCCCCAGCCATGGGCAAGGAAGCGCAGAGGGCGCGAGGCCGTGACCCGCGCATCCTTTTGCCGCAAAGACCCTGCCGCCGCGTTGCGCGGGTTGGCAAAAGTCTTGTCGCCCGCCTGCTCCTGCCGCTCGTTCAAAGCGACAAAGGCGGCGCGCTCCATATAGACTTCGCCGCGAATCTCGAAAACCTCGGGCGCCTCGCCCTGCAATTCCTGAGGAATATCGGGGATATGTGCGACATTGGCCGTCACATCCTCGCCCACCTGCCCATCGCCGCGCGTGGCCGCGCGCACCAGCCTGCCCTGCTCATAGCGCAGCGAGAGCGAAAGGCCATCGATCTTGTCCTCGGCCGTAAAGGCCACCGGCGCGTCTTCGGCAAGGTTCAAAAACCGCCGCACGCGCGCGACAAATTCGCCCACCTCTTCGTCGGAAAACGCGTTGTCGAGGCTCATCATCCGCACCTCATGCGCGACCTTGCGCAAGGGCGAGGCGGCGACCTCATGGCCCACCTTGTTGGTCGGGCTGTCGGGGCGGATCAAATGCGGAAAGGCCGCCTCAAGTTCGGCATTGCGGCGCACCAGCGCGTCATATTCCGGGTCGGAAATATCGGGCGCGTCATTGAGGTGATAGGCCTTGTTCGCCCGGTTGATTTTGCGGGCAAGGCGCATCAGTTCGTTGGCGGCTTCAGCTTCATTCGGCAAAGATGAGGGCGTAGTCATGCCCGCCTCTTAGCCCAGCGCCAGCACGCTCGCCACCATCGGACGCCGAATGGCGAAACCGAGTTGTTCATAAAGTGCGATCGCCCCGGCGTTGCCCGCCCAGGAATGCAGATAGGCCCCATCGCCCCGCGTCGCCAGATCGGCCATGACGCGCAGGATCAAGCGCCGCGCCAGCCCTCGCCCGCGATAATCAGGATCGGTGCAAACTCCGCTGACCTCGGCCCAACCATCGCCGGGGCGCGCGCGTTCGCCCGCCATGGCGATCAGCCTGTCGCCATCGAACATGCCGTAAAATTGCCCATAAAGGCGCGTTTTCGTCCCCCAAGGGCCGGGTTTAGTGGCGATGGCCAGCGCGGCCATCTGATCAGCATGGCTTTCGTCAAGCGGGACAATCCCGGCAAAGTCGGCCAGAGGCGGCGGACCTTGCGATACCATCTGCACCAAAGGCGCGGTCAGTTTGGCGGTCAGGCCGGGAACGATCACCTCTTCCGGTTCGACCAGCCAGATTTCATCCTCCGGCCCGATGAGCAGGGTGGCCAGCGCAGCATTATGCCCCGCCGCGGCATTGGCGAAGGGACCGTAATCGGGGTCGATTCGCACCGCCGTTTGCGCCGCATTCCAGCGAGCGAGATGCGATTGGCGGGTGTTGAGAGCGGTCCAGAAGGGGCGGTCGAGAGGATGCATGGAAAGGTAGATAGTGTTGAAAATGCGAGGGTCTAGACCCTCGCGCTCCTATTAATGTCTATATTGTGCAAAGGGCTTAGCATACCTTCGCCGCGCCGCAGGCTTTCCAACCCCGTTGCGCCACACCGCAAACAACCCACCCCAAAAACGGGATTGCAAAGGGTCCGAGACCCTTTGCCCGCGCCCCTGCTAAACCCGCTCCAGCAACCGGTCCGCCTGCGCTCTCGCCTCAGGCGTAATCTCCGCACCAGAAAGCATCCGCGCGATTTCCTCCTGCCGCCCGCCGCCGTCGAGCAGGACAACCCCGGTGCGCGTCACCAGTCCGTCGGAGGATTTGGCGATGAAATAATGCTGCCCCCCGCGCGCCGCGACCTGCGGGCTATGCGTCACGGCCAGCAACTGCCCCGTGGAAGCAAGCCGCGCCAGACGCTCACCAATGGCCTGCGCCACCGCGCCACCCACGCCCCGGTCGATTTCGTCGAAGATCATCGTGGCCGCCCCACCCTCTTCGGCAAGAGCGACCTTTAAGGCGAGGATAAAGCGCGACAATTCACCGCCCGAAGCGATCTTGGCCAGCGGCGCGAAATCCGCGCCGGGATTGGTGGCGATCATGAATTCAACGCGATCCATGCCCGACGCACCCCACTGTCCCTCGTCCAGCCGGGCCACATCGGTGCGAAACCGCGCCGCGTCCAGTTTTAACGGTGCGAGTTCAGCCTTGACCGCCGCGTCCAGCCTCAGCGCCGCTTCGCTGCGCGCCTTGCTTGCCGCCTCGGCCAGTTTGAGCCATGCTGCGCGCGCCTTGGCCGCAGCCTGTTCCAGCGCCGCCACCTCGGCCTCGCCGCCCTCGATGGCGCTCAAAGCGCTGCGCATTTCCTCAAGCTTGGCGGGCAATTCCTCGACCGCACAACTATGCTTGCGCCCCGCCGCGCGCAGCTCGAACAGCCGCGTTTCCACCCGGTCCAGCGCCAAAGGATCAAACGCCAGCGCATCAAGCGCCCGGTTCAGCTTGTCCTCGGCATCATCGGCCTCGATCATCGCCCGGTCGAGCGCGGCCAGCACTTCTTCGAGCAAGGCATGTTCGCCCGCGATCCGGTCTAGCCGCCGCGCCGCCACGCGCAATTCGGCCAGCGGCGAATGCGATCCGGCAAACACCTGCTGCACCGCAGCCAGATCGCCCGCCAGACGCTCGCCCTTCTGCATCGTTGCGCGCTCGCCGGCCAGCTCCTCTTCCTCCCCCGCCTGAGGAGAGAGAGCTTCGAGTTCGGCCACATGCGCCTGATAAAGCTCGCGATCTTCG
The DNA here is from genome assembly GCF_013149295.1 of Novosphingobium sp. SG751A. Classification (GTDB taxonomy): domain Bacteria; phylum Pseudomonadota; class Alphaproteobacteria; order Sphingomonadales; family Sphingomonadaceae; genus Novosphingobium. The sequence continues at coordinate 91,318 of NZ_JABGCB010000010.1, read as the reverse complement.
GCCGCCTTGGCGATTCCTGCGCGCGTCTTGGCCAGCTTGGCCTCGGCCTGCCCCCAAGCCTTCCACGCCCCCTCCATCGCGGCGGTATCCACCCGCGCATAGCGGTCGAGCAAGGCGCGATGCCCGCGCGGATTGACCAGCCCGCGATCATCATGCTGCCCATGGATTTCAACCAGATAGGGCGCCACCTCGCGCAGCAGGGCCACGCTGGCGGGCTGATCGTTGATGAAAGCCTTGGAGCCGCCATCGGCCTTGATCTGACGCCGGATCAGGATCGGTTCGCCCGGCTCCACCTCCACGCCCGCATCGGCCAGCGTTTGCGCCACCGCGTCATGCAACGCGCCCGGCTCGAACGAGGCGGTCACGCTGGCCAGCTCAGCGCCTGCACGCACCAGTCCGCTATCGGCCCTCATGCCCAGAATCAGGCCCAAAGCATCGAGCAGGATCGACTTGCCCGCCCCTGTCTCGCCCGTAAGCACGCCAAGACCCGGCGCGAAAGCCAGATCAAGCGCCTCGATCAACACGATGTTGCGAATGGAAAGATGGCTAAGCATGTTCGCTAGGCGTTCTAGCCGAAGCGAAGCGGCGCGTCTATGCTTTCAAAGCAGGAACCGCCAGAGCGCGACCACAATCGTGGTCAGCCAGACGCCCATGATAAGCCAGTGTTCTATATGGATGGCGCGGTCGTCCCGATGGACGTCCAGCAATTCGGGCCCATCAGGATGCAGCACCATTCGGGGCGCCGCGCCCTGCGCCTCCAGCACATCGCGCGCCAGTTGGGCCGCGGCGGCTTCATCAAACCGCTCACCTTGATCCTGCGCGGTAATCTTGCGCAATTCGCTCATATCGGACCAGCCCTTCGCCGCCGGTATGGACCATCGCGGCTTGGGGTCCAATTAGGGTAAGTCCCTATTCCGCAGCCTCGGCCGGGGATTCTTCAGGCGGGTCGGCAAAGGGCGGTTCGACCAGAATCGGGTCGGCCAAAGTCAGCCGGTCGAGCATCGCGGCCATTTCGTCGCGCACGGCCAGCATCAGCCCACGCAACCGGCAATCAACCTCAGGCAGGCAATTGGCGCAATGTTCGTGAGCAAAACGGCTCGCACAAGGAACAAGCGCCAGACTTCCTCGCGTCAGACGGATGATGTCACCATAGCGGATATCGCATGGCGCCAGCGCCAGTTCATAGCCGCCCTCGCGGCCGCGATGGCTGATCACCAGCCCTTCGCGCACCATTTCCGACAGGATCACGGTGAGGAACTTACGCGGAATATTCTGCGCCTCGGCAATCGCGTCGAGCCGAATCGGACCCTGCTGCCACAGGTCAGCAAGGTGCTGAAGCGCGCGGATCGTATAGCGGGTTTTCTGCGATAGCATGGCGGCGGCATAACAGCGCTCATCCGAAGAAAATGTCAATCACCGGGTTAGACATTCCACGGTGTCGTGCACAGATATGCCCTTCCCCTGCGTTTCAACGCAAAAGGCCCGCGCCGTTGCGGGCGCGGGCCTTTGTAAAACCGCCGTTTGGAACGATCAGCTGACCTTGGTGCCGGGGGCATATTTGCCCATCATCGCATAGGCCTTCTCATACCACTCGCTGCCCGGATAGTTCGCCCCCAGCACGGCGGCGTATTTCTGCGCCTCTGCCGGAATGCCCAGCGCCAGATTGGTTTCCACCAGACGGAACAGCGCCTCGGCGGTGTGGCTGGTCGTCTGATACTTGTCGATCACGTTGCGGAAACGGATATCGGCGGCCAGCCAACGGCCCGAACGCTCGTAAAAGCGGCCAATGTCCATTTCCTTGCCGGCCAGATGGTCATTCACCAGATCGACCTTGAGCCGCGCATCGGTGGCATAGCGCGTGTTGGGATAGCGGCGCACCACGTCATTGAGCGCCGAGAGCGCCTGAAGCGTGATCTTCTGATCGCGGCTGACATCGCTGATCTGCTCGTAATAGCTCATCGCGATGAGGTAATAGGCGTAAGGCGCATCCTTGTTGCCCGGATGGATCGAAAGGAAGCGCTGCGCCGACTGCACCGACTTGGCGTAATCGCGCGCCGAATAATAGGAAAACGCGCTCATCAACTGTGCGCGGCGGGCCCAGGGGCTGTAGGGGTGCTGACGCTCCACCTCGTCAAACAGGGCCGCGGCGGTCTTGTCCTCACCCTGATCCAGACGCTTCTTCGCCTCCAGATAGAGCGAATCGACGTCGCGCGCGACATAGGCGGTATCCTTGGGCTTCTTGCCCCGTCCGGCGCAACCGCCGGTGATCGCCATCGCGCCAACGGCACAGGCAAGGAGGAGAACACGCGGCGACAGGCTGATGCTGGGCTTAGACATGCTTTGGCCTATAACCAGCGTCTGGCTGAACGCCAAGTGAAAGCGCAAGGCAGTCTGTCGCAATTCATGGCGCACCCATCCCTTATCTTGCAGCACGCTGGGTCGACTGCAACATCCTGCGCAGCAATTGCGCATAATGGCGCGACACCAGCTCGATTTCCTGATCGGGGCGGACCGCCATGCGAAATACACGCGGTGCTATCACCACACTGGCCAGCAACATCGTGGCCCAAATCTCGGCATCCTGAGGCAGAGCGGCGGAAGGCCCGCCCTTGCCATCCTCATGGCGCACCACTTGGGGCGAGCGCGAAGCCAGTTCGACCAGATCGTCCCAGCGGGGAAAATTGCGATGGATCGGCGTGTCCTTGACCAGATCCATAATCCATTCATGCATCAATTCGGGGTTGGTCAGCGAAAAATGGACGGCCTTTTCCAGCCACGCCTGCGAATCGCCGGGCGCGACCATCATTTCGCTCAATCTTGCCCCAAACCATCCCTTGGCGGCCGCCAACAATGATTCGCGACTGTCAAAATGGTAGTATACAGTCGAACGGTTCATCCGGGCATCACGCGCAAGCGTTGCCACGGTTAAAGATTCGACACCATCGCGCCCTATCAGTCCCACCGCCCGTTCCACTAGCTGGCGGTGTGTCTCCTCATAATTGCGATTGCGACGCTGTTCTAAAGTCTGGCGCGTTTCCGACATCCCCCTTGGCAATTCCACATTCGTTGGAAAATCAAGCTGTTTAATCTGTTTTCCCTCTATAAGGGGTGATTTATTCAGGAACCGTTCGGATTTTTCGCACAATAGTCAGAAATTCGTCGTAAAATCAAATTCACCCCACCGCTACCATGTGATCCTCTACGGCTCGATCAAAAGCCCAGATTCGCTAATGGTTAGCGATGGGTTAGTTGCCCCTTTGGGTATCGCGAAGAGCAAGATCGACCATCAATCCCAATAGGCAACCGCCCGCAATTCGATGCTGGCGCGAATTTGGACACCGGGCAGACTGGTGTCGTGAAAGGCCGTGTGCGGACAGCGCCAGGTGCGGGTGTGATCGCTGTCGTGAAACTTGAACAAGAGCACATCATCGCGGCTCATGTTCGAAAAATACCACCAGCGATGCGCCTGATTTTGGCGGAAAATATAGGCAGCGATCATCTGGTCCTCGCCTTCTACAGGCGCAGTGAGAGCATCGCCCACCGGAAATTCATCGACCACAAACAGCGTATTTGAGACGCCCTCGGAATCAGCAACCGAACGCCCATCGCACACCGCCAGCGGCCAATCCTGCGGCCCAGGCGAAAAGGTACGCCACAGCGAGACACAGCAGAAGCGGCGATAGCCATCGCGCGATCCAAAATGCTGTTCATGCATCCGGGCCGCCGCCTTTTGGCCGGTCAGCGTATTGTAATCGACATGGGCTTCGCCTGCGGGCGGCTGAATGCCACCGGCATGTTGATAATTTTCGGTCTTTTCCTGAGCACGAGTCGAAAGATCAGCGCTGGTGCGGATCATCCAACCCTGCGTGGCCACCCGGTCGGCGCCGGTCAGGTCGCGAATAATCTGCGCAGCCTCGGCGTGATATTTTTCGTTCACCTCGTCGCGGTTCCAGAAATCCTCGACCGTGCTGGGCCCCTTACCGATCATGAAGCCATGCGTGTCAAAGGCGAAGTGATCGCGGATCGGCATGCCGTCGCGCACCACCGCCTCGTAATCGCGATATTCGCCAGTGTTGATCTCAGCCCCCGCACGAACATAGCGCCGGGTGACGAAATCTCCCGGCGCCAGATAGCGGATCAGGGCGGGCGCCTGCCGCTGCTGATCCTCCACGGCGTCATGGGTGGGGTCAAAGGTGGTGGCCATCAACTGCTCCTCTCTCGGATTCGCGCTCTTGGGCGGCGCGAGGAGGAAGGTAACGGATGTTAGCAAATTACACAAGTGTGTAAGAAAATCTAAATGCGAGGGCCCAGACTCTCGCACTCCCGTTACTGTCTTTGTTACGCCCAGGGCTCGTCCAAAGGAGTCGGACGCGACGATGGAACAATAAAGCCTTCGACGCCAACAAACCCAACTTCGCTGCGCCGCAGCCCATAAAAAAGACGGCCCCGCCGCACACGCAACGAAGCCGTCCAAACCCATTAACGGGATTGCAAAGGGTCGAGACCCTTTGCCCGCCGGAGGCAAAACCTCCTTACATCACTTCACCAACCCGGCATGCACCAAAGCCGCATCCACCGCCTTGCGCGCGCCCTCATTGCAAGGCACCAGCGGCAGGCGCAGCTCCGCGCCAAAGCCTTCGAACACCTTGGACAAGGCATACTTCACCGGCCCCGGCGAGGCATCCTCGAACATGGCATAGTGCAACGGATAGAGCAGATCGTTCAACCGGCGCGCCTCGGCCAGATTGCCCGCCGCGCAGGCTGCCTGAAAATCGGCGCACAAACGCGGCGCGACATTGGCCGTCACCGAGATGCACCCGACCCCGCCCGCCGCGCTGAAAGGCAGCGCCAGTTCATCGTCGCCCGAAAGCTGGCAGAAGTCCTTGCTGATGCCCATGCGGTGATCGGTCACGCGCGAGAGGTCGCCGCTGGCGTCCTTGATGCCGACAATCCGCTGCGGGAATCGGCGCGCCAGTTCGATCACTGTTTCCGGCTTGATATCGGTGACGGTGCGCGCCGGCACATTGTACAGCACGATCGGCAGGTCGATATGTTCGGCCAGATAGGAGAAATGGGCAAGCAACCCTTCCTGCGAAGGACGATTATAATAGGGCGCGACGAGCAGCGCGGCGGCGGCCCCGCATTTCTTGGAAAAAGTCATGTGCAACAAGGCGTTTTGCGTATCATTGCTGCCGCAACCGGCGATCACCGGCACGCGCCCTGCAGCCTGCTCGATGCAGACCTCGATCACACGGTGGTGTTCGGCATTCGACAGGGTGGAATTTTCCCCCGTCGTCCCGCAAGGCACCAAAGCGCTCGAACCGTTCTCGATCTGCCAGTCCACCAAACGGCGGAAAGTCGGCTCGTCAAACGCTCCATCGCGAAAAGGTGTCACCAGAGCGGGTATGGAACCGGAAAACATCGACTTTATCCTCTTTCATCGCCCACCTATAGGCGGCATGGCATTACGCCTGCCGCGCCATGGGCCGGCGCCTACTATCGCAACGCCTGATAAGGAGCCATAGGCCATCGTGTCCAGCACCATGATGCCCCGTTCGAAATCCACCTCTGCGCGCCGTCGGCGCCGAATAGCCTCGCTGGCCCTACTGGCGATGGCGGTTCTGTCCGTGCCTGCGCAATGTCAGGAGGGCGCCGAATGGGACCGCGCCCGCGCCGAGCTAAAGGCCGGCGCACCCGGCGCCGTGGCCCCGGCCATTGCCCGGTGGAAATCACTGGTCGGCACGGAAAATCAGGGCTTTGATGCCTATGCGGGCTTTGTGCTGGCATGGCCGGGCTTTCCTCTGGAGGAGAGCCTGCGCCGCGCGGCGGAAAAATCGCTGGCGATCCAGAACGTGTCCTCAGCCCGGATCGTGGCGCTGTTTGATCGTTTTCCCCCGCTGACCAATCCGGCGCGCGCGCAATATGCGCTGGCGCTGGCGGCAGAGGGCCGGGCGCGTGATGCGGCCGATGTGGCCCGCGCAGCATGGCGCGGCGGCGCGATGAGCGATGCGGCGGAGGCGGCGATTCTCTCGCGCTGGGGCGACAGATTCGCCCAGACCGATCATGATTCGCGGCTGGAGGCGCTGCTCTGGGACGGATCGACCGCGCAGGCCGCGCGCGCCCTCACCCGCGCCTCGCAGACCCGCTGGGCCGTGGCTCAGGCGCGTCTGGCCATTCAGCAGGGCGCGGGCGTGGAAACGCCGATGGTCGGGCCCGATGCGATAGAACAGGTCGCCGCCACCGCGCGCACCGCCGATGAACAGGCCGAAATGGCCCGCATCACCGCCGAGGCCAATCCCGGCCTCGTTGCCCCGGCCGCTCCTGCCGCGCCTACTCCGGCGCTGATGGCCGCCACGCCTGAAATGCTCTCCGATCCGGGCTATCTGGTGGACCGGGCGCGCTATCTGATCCGGCGCGGGCGCGGGGCCGAGGCGGCCAGCCTGCTGGCCACCCGTCCGCCGCTGGCCCGCCCGGCGCTGGATCCGCGCCGCTGGACGGGGGTGTTGCTGGCCGCCGCGCGCGCGGGCGGACCTTCCGATTCGCTGCGCATCGCGCAAGGCGCCACCGAAGGCTTCCCCGAGGGCAGCGAGATTGCGCAAATGGCCTTTGGCGTGCGCGACGATTACACCTCGCTGATGTGGCTGGGCGGGACCACCGCGCTCTGGCAATTGCGCAACCCGGAAGGCGCGGCGCAATTGTTCTATAATTACGCCCATGCCGCGCGCACCCCGATGACGCGGGCCAAGGGCTATTACTGGGCAGGCCGCGCGCTGGACAGCGTTGGGCAGACCAATGGCGCGTTTGAATATTACCGCTGGGCCGCGCAATTCCCCGATCAGTTCCACGGATTGCTGGCGCTGGAACGTCTGGGCCTGCCGATTCCGCCGCTGCATGATGGACGCCGCGCCACGCCCACCCATGCGCAGGCCCGCGACTTTGCCGCCCGCCCGATCACCCAGGCCGTGCGCGAAGTGGCCCGCGATGCCGAATGGCAGACCACGATTCGTTTCTTCCGCGAAATCGCCAATCAGGCCAAGGTCGAGGCCGATTTCACGCTGGTGGCCGATCTTGCGCGCGCGCTGGGGCGGCGCGATCTGGCCGTGATCGTGGGCCAGGCGGCGGAGAACGCAGGCTTCAACAACTTCCGCGATTCCGCCTTCCCCATCACGCCAACGCCTCCGGGCAGCGACTGGACATGGATCCACGCCATTTCGCGCCAGGAAAGCCAGTTCAGCCAGAACGCCATGTCGCGCACCGGCGCGCGGGGGCTGATGCAGTTGATGCCGGGAACGGCGGCGGAGCAGGCACGCCGCCTCGGCCTGCCTTCCTCGACACAGGCGCTGATCGACGATCCGCTTTATAACACCACACTGGGCAATGCCTATTTCCAGCGGCTGGTGTCCTCCTATCGCGGGTCCTATCCGCTGGCCGTGGCGGCCTATAATGCGGGGCCGGGCAATGTGAACAAATGGATCGCCTCGCGCGGGGATCCGCGCATGCCGGGCGGGCCGGAATGGGTCGAATGGATCGAGAAGATCCCCTTCAGCGAAACCCGCTCCTATGTTGCCCATGTGCTGGAAAACGCTGTCACTTACGAGGCAATGTATCCCGACCATGCGGCCTATAAGGGCGCCAATCCGCTCAGCCATTATCTGAAGGACCCGCGCCCTGCCCCGCCTCCGCCGCCTGCGGTCATGCCTGCGCCGATGGGGGTGCCTGCTCCGTCAGGGACGCCGGTGGGGACGCCCGCGCCCAGCTATGGGCCGCAGCCGAGCTTCACCTCATCGCCGGTGGTCCAGCCGGTCAGGCCGGGGCAGTAAGGAAAACCGGCATATCACTGTTCGCCATGCTGATTCCCGCCCCGTTCAGCATGGCGACGATATGACCCCGGTGATAGGTGGCGTGGTTGACGATATGGGTCAGGATGGCCTCACGCGTCATCGCACCATCCCCGCCGCCGATGAAAGTGAAGCGGACCTCCTGCGCGCGCGCATCGGCATTCAGCCCTGCGCCGTAATCGAGGAACCATGCATCCAGTTCCGCCAGCGCCGCGCCGATCTGCGCCATGCGGGGCGGATGGCCGGGGTCGCGGCTGGTGTAGCCATGCGCGCGGCCCAGCAGATGCCCCTGCCAGACCTGCGCGATCACCAGCAGATGGTGATACGTCCGCCGGATCGAACCGAACACCACCGGCTGCGGCGCATCCAGCACCGCGTCCGGCAGGTCGGTCAGGCGATCAATAAGTATCCGGTTGGCCCATTGGCCATAGGCAAGATAGGTTTGCAGCATGGCGTCCGGTTTGCCCGCCCCGGACGCCTTGGGCAAGTCGTCAGAAATTCGCCTTGATTTCCAACGTGGCGACATTGTCATTGGTATCCTTGCCGCCCGGCACAAAGCCGTGCTGGTTCAGATAACCCAGTTCGAGATTGACCCGGCGGTTGAGAGGCATGTTGAACCCCAGCGAATTGCGCATCCGCTCCTCTCCGCCCAAGCGCTGAAATCCGTTGCGGTTGGCGTCGATGAAGCTCTCATGCGCGGCCACCAGCATGACCTTGCCCACCACCGGCATCGCGGCCTTGATATAGGGACGCAGCCGCCATGCCGTGCCGTTCACGCCCTCGCGCCAGCGCTGCTCGACCCGCATCCGGCCCGAAATCCGCACCGGGCCCAGCGTCAGCAGGCGGTCGAAGCTCAATTGCTGGCGAAAGCGATGCTCCATGATGGCGAAATTGCCATGGGCATATTGCGGGTCATGGGTATAGCCAACGTAGAACACCATGCCCAGTGGCCCGCCCTTGTCGCCGATCTCATGGCCCAGCATCACGTTCTGTTCCAGTTCGTAAAAGCCGCGCGACTGGCTGAAGCGGGTGATATTCTCCGCCGAGGCCCGCCAGCCGTCGCCCAGATTGGCGGTGGCCGTGACGATTTCCCAATGCTGGGCATCGCTGGCCATAGCGGCGGCGGGCGTGATGGCGGCCAGAGCCAGAAGCGCCTTGGCCGCCCCCACGGCCTTGGCATAAAATGTGTTGCGCTTCACTTTTTGCGATTCCCGTATGTGACAATTCGGCGTCAACTATGACGCTATGATGACACTTTTATGTCAAACGGCTGTCACAAATGGGCGGCGCAGGACTGATTGACGGCCAAGTATCGGAAGGATTATGACAAAATAGCTGTCACAATCCCATTTTTTTGACGCAGGCAAGCCGGAATGCCATGCCTTTGCCATGAACGAATCGAACGCCCTTACCGACGAAAACATCGAGGCCATCGCACGCGGCATGGTCGAACGTCGCCTGCCCAAGGAGCAATGGACTCATGACGCGCATTGGGCCGCCGCGCTTTGGCTTTTACGCTATCATCCTGAAATTGCGGAACCTCAGGCGATGGGGGCGGCGATCCGCGCCTATAATGAATCGGTGGGCGGCGTGAATGATGACACCTCGGGCTATCACGAAACGATCACCATCGCCTCGCTGCGCGCCGCGCGGGCCGAGATCGCGCGTTATGAAAGTGACACGCCTTTGTCACAAATCCTCACCGCCCTGCTGGCGGGCGATCTGGGCAAGAGCGACTGGCCGATGGCCTATTGGCGGCGCGAGACGCTGTTCAGCGTGGCCGCGCGGCGCGAATGGGTGGCGCCCGATCTGGGAGAATTGCCGTTCTGAACCCTTGCCTTGGGCGCAGGCCTGACCCTATGCCCCGCCCATGAGAAACATGCGCCCCGCCCCCAAGCCTGCCGCCCCGAAAGCCCCCGGCGAAGGCCCGCCGATCACGCCTGCGGGCATGGCGGCGCTGCGCGCGCGTTACGATCATCTGCTGGGCACCGAACGCCCCGCGATTGTCGAGATCGTCAGTTGGGCGGCGGGCAATGGCGACCGCTCGGAAAATGGCGACTATCTCTATGGCCGTAAACGGATGCGCGAGATCGACCGCGAACTGGCCCATCTGGCGCGGCGGATGAAGGCGTGCCGCGTGGTGGACCCTGCACGGCAGGAGGATCGGGGCCGCGTCTGGTTCGGCGCCACCGTCGAGATTGCCGATGAGGATGACCGTCGCAAGCATCTGACCTTTGTGGGCGATGATGAGCAGGATGCCACCAAGGGATTGATCGGATGGTCGGCGCCGATTTCGCGGGCGCTGCGCGGGGCGGGATTGGGCGATTTGCGCCGGGTGACATTGCCCGGCGGCGAAAAAGAGTGGGAAGTGATGGCGATAACCTATCCCGCGCACCCCTAAGAGGCCCCTAAAACGCCCACTGAGCAATAAAATGCATCAATTTTCGCTCTTGCGTGCAGGAAAGCTTCGCATCTAAGGCGCTTCGCGGAGGAAAGCGCCGGGATCGGATGGCGCTGTTCGAGGAGACACACCATGCGCCATCGGCCAACCGGCCTTTGGGCAGCGCATCGTCGCAGCCTTATGGCTGCCGCGCTGCTTTGCCCCACCCCTGTTCTGGCTCAATCGACAACCAGCGCCAGTCCCGCCGATACAGTATGGATCCTGATCTCCAGCGCGCTGGTGCTGTTGATGTGTCTGCCAGGGCTTTCGCTGTTTTACGGCGGTCTGGTACGGGCCAAGAATTTCCTGTCGGTAATGGTGCAGGTGGGCGTCATCACGGCAGTGGCCTCGCTGGTCTGGGTGCTGGTGGGCTATGCGCTGGCGTTTGGGCCGGTGACGAATGGCTGGATCGGGGGCCTGTCGGGTCTGGGTCTGGCCCATCTGGCCCCGGTGCGCGCCGGCACCACGCTGCCCGAAAACACGTTTGCGCTGTTCCAGCTCTGCTTTGCCGCGATCACGCCTGCGCTGATGGCGGGGGCATGGGTGGACCGGGCGCGTTTCGGCTGGGTCGTGGCCTTTTGCGGGCTGTGGGGCCTGCTGGTCTATGCGCCGGTCGCGCATTGGATCTGGGGCGGCGGCTGGATGGCCTCGCACTATGGCACGCTCGATTTTGCAGGCGGCATTGTGGTGCATACCACGGCGGGCGTTTCGGCGCTGGTGGCCGCATGGGTGCTGGGCGCACGGACTGGTTTCCCAAAGACGCTGATGCTGCCTCATTCGCCTGCCTTGACCATGCTGGGCGCGGGTTTGCTCTGGGTCGGCTGGTTCGGCTTTAACGGTGGCAGCGCGCTGACGGGCAGCGCGGCGGCGGCCTCGGCCATTCTCAACACTCATACGGCGGCCTGTGCGGCGGCGCTGGTATGGATCGGCATCGAAGCGGCACATGTGGGCAAACCGACCAGCGTTGGCTTTGCCACCGGCGCGGTAGCGGGCCTTGCCACCGTTACCCCGGCGGCGGGCATGATCGCCACAGGCAGCGCGGCGGCCTTCGGTCTGGCGGGCGCCTGCGTGTGCTATGGCATGATCCAGTTGGTCAAGCAGCGCTGGAAGATCGACGATTCGCTCGACGTGTTCGCCGTGCATGGCGTGGGCGGGATGATCGGTTCGCTCGGCCTTGCTGTGGCAATGAGCCTGGCGCTGGGCGGCACGGGCTATGCAGCGGGCGGCAGCATGGGCCATCAGGTCGTGGCGCAGGCCGTGGGCGTGGGCGTGACGGCGACATGGTCGGCGGTGATTTCCTATGTTCTGGCCGTGGGTCTGGGCAAGGTTATGCCGATGCGCGCCAGCGAGGATGACGAGCGCGAAGGCCTCGACATCACCTCGCATGGCGAAAGGGCGTGGGAACTGGATTGATCCGGTTTTGCCGTGTGATAAAGGAGGCCGGGTGATGAAACGCCCGGCCTTTTTTCTTTGCCTGTTTGCCCTGACCGCCGCGCCTGCGCAGGCCCGCGATGCGCTGGGCATGTTTGGCTCATGGGGCGCCTTTCGTGATGCAGGCATCCCGCGCTGCTATGCCATCGCCATGCCGGAAAAGACCGCAAAAGCAGACGTCGACGCCTATGCCGATGTTGGCCTGTGGCCGAAAAAGGGCGTGCGCGGACAGGTCCATTTCCGCCTCTCGCGCCGGATGCAGCCGGGCGCGGGGGTGCAATTGTCGCTGGGGGGGCAACATTACCGGCTGATGGGCGGCGGGATCGATGCATGGGCGGCCGATGCGCGGATGGAGGCGGCCATCGTGGCCGCGATGCGCTCGGGCGAGATCATGACCGTTTCATCGCGCGATGGCGCAGGGCGCATGTTTGCCGACCAATACACGTTGCCCGGAGCGGCAACGGCAATGGATGCGGCTGCGCTGGCCTGTGCGGGGCGATAAGGCGTCAGGGTAGCATTTTGACCGATTCGCGGCTATGGGCGCGGCTATGAGCACCCCCCTTCCCAATTCTCCCCTGCCCACGTCGATGCCGATTGCGGGCCATATCGACCCTGTTGTGACCGCGCGCGACATCACCGCGCGCGCCGATGGCCGCGTCGATCTGCTGGGCCTGCCCCGCCCGCGCATCGTCGAAATCTTTGCCGAAGCGGGGCTTGAGCCCAAGCAGGCCAAGCTGCGCGCCAAGCAGGTCTATCACTGGATCTATCATCGCGGCGTCACCGATTTTGACGCGATGACCGATATTGCCAAGACCATGCGCCCGTGGATGACCGAGCGCTTCGTCATTGGCCGCCCGGAAATCGTCGTCTCGCAGCATAGCGAGGATGGCACGCGCAAATGGCTGCTACGCACCGATGACGGGCATGAGTTCGAAATGGTGTTCATCCCCGATGCAGATCGCGGAACTTTGTGCGTCTCCTCGCAGGTGGGCTGCACGCTCAATTGCCGCTTCTGCCACACCGGCACGATGCGTCTGGTGCGCAATCTGACGCCGGGCGAGATTGTGGGGCAGGTCATGCTGGCGCGCGATGCGCTGGGCGAGTGGCCCAAGGCGGGTCAGGCCGATCTGGCCGCGCTGACCGATGATCTGGTCGATGATGAGGGCGGCTATTCGCCCGATGGCCGTTTGCTCACCAACATCGTGATGATGGGCATGGGCGAGCCGCTGTATAATTTCGACAATGTGAAGGGCGCGCTCAAGCTGGTGATGGATGGCGACGGGCTGGCCCTGTCCAAGCGCCGCATCACGCTTTCCACCAGCGGCGTGGTGCCGATGATGGCCCAGTGCGGCGAGGAAATCGGCGTCAATCTGGCCGTTTCGCTCCATGCCGTGACCAAGGAAGTGCGCGACGAGATCGTGCCGATCAACCGCAAATATGGCATTGAAGAGCTGCTTCAGGCCTGTGCGGATTATCCCGGCGCGTCCAATTCACGGCGCATCACGTTTGAATATGTGATGCTGAAAGACAAGAACGACACCGACGAGCACGCCCGCGAGTTGGTGCGCCTGCTGCGCCAGTATAATTTGCCCGCCAAGGTGAACCTGATCCCGTTCAACCCATGGCCCGGCGCGATTTACGAATGCAGCACGCCTGAGCGCATCCGCCAGTTTTCGAACATCATTTTCGAGGCGGGCATTTCGGCCCCGGTTCGCACTCCGCGCGGGCGCGATATCGATGCGGCCTGCGGGCAATTGAAGACCTCGGCGCAGAAAATGTCGCGCGCCGAACTCGACCGTCTGGCTGAGGAAAAGCAGGCTGCTCTGGGATAAAACCGTGGGCGTGATCCCGGTTGGCGGATGGATGACCCCGCCCGATATGCTGGCTCTGGCCAGCAGGGTGGGGCATCAACTGGCCAGCGAATGCGAGATCCGCAGCCAGCGCGGCAAGACTTTCCGCGAGGCCTTCATGGCCGCCAGTTTCGCCCAGCATCGCCATGCCGAGGCGGTGCGGCTGCTGCCCGAAACCGGCAAGCCCACGCCCGATTTCGAGATCCGGCTGCATGAGCGTGAACTGGTCTTTGAAAATACCGAGGCGGACAATCCGCTGGTTCATCGCAACACGGCCTATGAGACGACCTGCCGCCAGTTCGAACTGGGCGCGCCCTATGTCTCGCCCACACCAGTAATGATCGCGCCCGATGCCTATGCCGCCGAAATCGCGCGGCTGATCGCCAAGAAATGCGCGAAACGCTATGAGCGCTGCGATGGCCTGCTGATCCGGTCGAACACGACATGGATCGAGGGGCTGGCCGATCCTTCGCTGGCCTGGTGGCAGGATGCCTGCGCGCAAGCGAGCAATCATTTCAACGAGGTCTGGGTGTTCCACCATCGCCGCTTTTTCGCGGTATTTGGCGGATAAGGCCCGCCCCGGCGCGATGCCAGAGCGGGCAGGCCGGAGCGGACCGATGGTCATTACACCGTGGTATAGACCGAGGAAAGGCGCAACAGCGTCTGCGCCGCCGCGCCATTGACGCATCGCACGCGAAACTGGTTCGCGCTGCCAAACGCGCCGGTGATCGCAACGTTCAGGTCAAGCGCCGCCCCGGCCGTCATCGCCCCGCTGGCCACCACCTGCCATGTCGAACCGCTGTCAAGCGACTGATCGATGTAAAGCGTGCCCGCCGCATCCGCGTAGGCGCGCGCCTTGAACCGCGTGGCATAGACAAGCCCGGTGGTGGCCCGGCCCGTGCCGGTATAGGTGGCGCTGGCGGCAAGAGCGGTGGTGCTGTCGGTGTAGCCGGTGTTGTTGAGCGTATAGCCGACCTGTGCGCTCGAGGTCGTCAGGACGGCAGCGGCAATCTGGTCAGCGGCGGCGCGGCTGCGCTTTTGGGTCGCGGCGATGGCAACCGTGCCGCTGCCATAGGTCGATACGCGCGCGCGGACATACGCAGCGGTGGCGATGAAATTGAAAAGACCGGTGGCCGTGGCGGTGGTGACGGGGGCCGCCGTGGTGGCGCTGGCCGGATTGACCGGCAGGACGATCCATGTGGCATTGTCGTTCGATTGTTCAAAAGAAACGGTATTGCTCGTACCGATGCCGGTGATCTGGAAACTGCCTCCGCCAAAACCGGCGGTATTCAGCGTGACGACGGTGGCCGCGCTGGTGGCGCTGCCGTTGGTGGTCGCGCCATCACTGACCGCATCGACCAGCGCGGGGATCGCACCCTGATCGCTGGCCAGCACAACGGGCAGGCTGGCGGCGGCGGGTTTCTGGCCGATGCTGGCGGGCAGTTTCCCCAGCAGGCGCTTAAACAGCGCGATCAGCCCGACGCTGGCCGTATCGGAAGAAGCCGCCGCATCGCCCAGCGCCCCCAGCCCAGCCAGCGCCCCGTCGCCCAGCGCCACCGGCAGCGGATTGCCGGCGGAAACGGTGGCGGCGGTGTTGTCGGCGCTGGCAAAGGCCATGGCATGGGCGGGAGTGAAGGTAGCGGGATAGCTGATCTTGGGATTGGCCACGGGAAACTCCATCATTCCGGGTGAGGATGATGGAGATTTATCCATATAGGTTATTGTAGGAAAGACTTACCTCCAGAAAGCCTAAATCGTCAGATCTGCCCCCGCGCCCACCGCGCGCACCTGTCCGCCAATCCACACACCATCGGCATCGCGTGAAACATAAACCCGGCCATCCGCCCCGGTCATGCGCCCCTGCGACGCGACATAATCGCCCGTGGCCAGACCGCTTTCATACAGATGAAGCGCGGCCCCGGCGTTAAAGCTGCCGGTCACGGGGTCTTCGGCCAGAATGCCGCCGGGTGCGGTGAAAAAGGCGCGGACTTCCCAATCAACGCCCGGCTCGTCAGAAGGCCCGATCAGGCCCAGATCGACCACCCCTTCCGCCGCGATCACCGGCGAAACCGCCAGAACGGCCTGCGCGCTGCGCAGGCGGATCAATTGCCATGGAGGGCCGTTTTCGACATGCACGGCCTCGATCACATCCTCAGGCGCGAGGCGCAATTGCGCCAGAGCGGCGGTGCGTTCAGCCTCGGACAAAGGTCCGCTATGCCGCAGCGGTGGGGCGCGAAAGGCCAGCCCGTCGTCCGTCAAACGCACCGGCACCAGCCCGACCCCGCATTCCTGCATGATCCGCGCGCCCTTGGCCACACCGCCCGCCGCGCGCCAGGCATAGGCGCTGCCCAGCGTAGGGTGGCCGGCAAAGGGCAGTTCGAGCGTGGGGGTAAATATCCGCACCCGATAATCGGCCTCGGGATTCGTGGGGATCAGCAGGAAGGTGGTCTCGGAAAAGCCGATCCAGCGGGCCAGCGACTGCATCGCCGTATCCGACATCCCATCGGCCCCATGCACCACCGCCAGAGGATTGCCCGAAAGCGCACCATTCACAAAGACATCGACCAGATCCAACCGCATCGCCATTTCCTTTCAGAGGCATAGCATAGCGGTTCTTGCGTTCCCCTCAAGCCGGGTTCCCACATCGCGCGCTTTGTGCTTGATGGGGGCATGACCCGGCCTACCCTGCTTATCACCGGCGGCGCCAAGCGTATTGGCGCGCGCATTGCTCATCGTTTTGGCGCGGCGGGATGGCATGTCGTGATCCACTATGGCCAAAGCCGAGCCGATGCCGAGGCATTGGCAGCGCAATTGCCCAGCGCGGAATGTGTGGGATGCGACCTGGCCGATCCGGATGCGGGCGTGGCTATGGTGGAGGCTTTGGCGCAGCGGTTGGGCGACTGGCGCATATTGGTCAATTCGGCCGCGGTGTTCCGCTATGACGACGCACGCGCGATGGACCCGGACGTGTTTGCCGAGGCCATGACCGTCAATGCGCAAACCCCCACCCGCATGGCACAGGCCTTTTTGCGCCATGCCCGCGCGCGCGCCGGTCGCCGGGTGATCGCCATTACCGACATGAAACTGGCCAATCCTAACCCCGATTTTTTCAGTTACACGATGGCCAAACATGCCTTGTCCGCCACGGTGCGGATGCTGGCGATGGGCGCGGCAAAGGCGGATGATCGCATCTACGCCATCGCGCCGGGCGCCATGCTGCCCAGTTTCGACCAGAAGCCGCAGGAGCACGAGACATCGGGCCGGATGAACCTGCTGGGCCGGTTGACAGATCCGGCCGAGATTGCCGATGCCGCGCTTTTTCTTGCCGATGGCTGGCTGGCCAGCGGGGAAACGCTGTTTGTCGATTCCGGTCAGCATCTGCTCGCCCAGCCGCGCGATGTTCTCTATCTGGCGCGGGGCGGATAGACCCCAAACCCTTGCCCCCCGGCCAAGGCCCTGCTAGGCGCGGCGCCAATCTCTTTCTTCCTATGCGGAGCGCCCCATGTCAGACATCAAGCGCGTCGTTCTCGCCTATTCGGGCGGGCTTGACACCTCGGTCATCCTCAAGTGGCTGCAAGTCACCTATAATTGCGAAGTGGTGACCTTCACCGCCGATCTGGGTCAGGGCGAGGAATTGGCCCCCGCCCGCGCCAAGGCCGAGCTGATGGGCGTGAAGCCCGAGCACATCTATATCGACGACCTGCGCGAGGAATTCGTGCGCGATTTCGTCTTCCCGATGATGCGCGCCAATGCCCGCTATGAAGGCGACTATTTGCTGGGCACCTCGATTGCGCGCCCGCTGATTTCCAAGCGTCTGATTGAAATCGCCCGCGAAACCGGCGCCGATGCCGTCTCGCATGGCGCCACCGGCAAGGGCAACGATCAGGTTCGCTTTGAACTGTCGGCCTATGCGCTGGAACCGGGCATCAAGGTCATCGCCCCCTGGCGCGAATGGGACCTGACCAGCCGCACAGCTCTCATCAAGTGGGCCGAAGAGCACCAGATCCCCGTGCCCAAGGACAAGCGCGGCGAAAGCCCGTTCTCGACGGACGCCAACTTGCTGCACACGTCGTCGGAAGGCAAGGTTCTGGAAGATCCTTGGCAGGAAACCCCGGATTACGTCTACTCGCGCACGGTTAACCCCGAGGACGCGCCCGACGCCCCCGAATATATCGAGATCGAATTCGAAAAGGGCGATGGTGTGGCGCTGAACGGCGAAGCGATGTCGCCTGCCACGCTGCTGGCCGCTTTGAACGAACTGGGCCGCAAGCATGGCATCGGCCGCCTCGACCTCGTTGAAAACCGTTTCGTGGGCATGAAGTCGCGCGGCATGTATGAAACGCCGGGCGGCGAAATCTATGCCCGCGCGCATCGCGGCATCGAATCGATCACGCTGGATCGCGGCGCGGCTCATCTCAAGGATGAGATCATGCCCAAGTATGCCGAGCTGATCTACAACGGCTTCTGGTTCAGCCCCGAGCGCGAAATGCTGCAGGCCGCCATCGACCATTCGCAGGCCAAGGTCTCGGGCACGGTGCGGTTGAAGCTCTATAAGGGCGGCGCCTATGTCGTGGGTCGCAAGTCGCCCCATTCGCTATACAGCGAGCGCCACGTGACGTTCGAAGATGACGCGGGCGCCTATGACCAGAAGGACGCCGCCGGCTTCATCAAGCTGAACGCGCTGCGTCTGAAGCTGCTGGCGAACCAGAAGTAAGGTTTGCTGGGACAACCGAAATGAGAATGCCGGGGGCCGCGAGGTCTCCGGCATTTTTGTTATAAAAGGCCTCCGGCGGGCAAACCCCTTTAACGTACCCCCGCCAACTCCCCCCGCGCCGCCGCAACCTGTTCGGCAAGACGCGGATCATTCAGCAAACGCTCGACCACCACCATCGCCACGCCCCGGCTGGCCGAGGTATCGCTGGGATAATGCACCCCGCAAAACCACCGCCCCATCGCATAATCATCGGCCCGCGCGAGCACCGCCTCGGCCCGCTGCGGCGCCAGACGCGCCAGCGCCCAGCCCATCGAATAACCCACGCTGGCATGGCCGCTGGGATAAGAACGCTTGCTCTTACCCGGCTTCACAGCGTTGCAGGTCTGCATAGTGGGGTCGGTCTGATAGGGCCGGGGCCGGGCAAATTCATCCTTGCCCGGACCGATCACCGCATTGGCCTCTTCCTCGATGGTCACCAGCAGGTTCCATGTTGCGGGCAATTGGCGCAGATCGCGGCCCAGCGCAGCGCTGTAGATCGCAGGCGTCTCATCCTCGCCATCGGCGCGGGCACGGGCGATCCGGTCGGCGGGCGTCGCCGCGATCAGGCGGTGAAGGAAATCCAGTTCCTGCCGTGTCATAGCTTCGCCCGGCGGCGGCGCAAAGATCAGGCGCGGCGCGACATCGGCTGGATTAAGGTAATGGATCTGCGGCGGATCGGCCATTTCGCGCAAAGGCGTCCCGGCATAAGCCGCTCCGCCCATCGCCAACAAGCCCAAAAACGCCAGCCTCAAACGCCGCATACCGCCTCCCAAGGAAAGCAGCCCTGCTATCGCCCGGCGATGACAAAATAGGGTCAGAGCCAAAGCAGCGGAGCAAAAACGCGCCGCCCGACCTCATTCCTGCAAATCGCGATAGATCGCCACACCCCACCAGACCCAAATGGCCACACCCAAACCCACGATCACCCCGGATTGCCATTCCGGCTGCGTTGATGGTGCGACAAATCGTATCGTCGCCACGCACCACGCCCACATCGCCACCCAAGGCAACCGCCGCCGCCGTCGCCAGCGCCATCGGGCCGAAGGAAAGGAGAGCATGCCATCAATCTTCGCCCACAACGCCCAATCCATCAACACCAGCAGCGGCAGGAGGGCAACAGCCCAGATCACCGCTTAAGCAACGGCTTAAGATACCCCCCGGTAAAGCTCGCCTTATTGGCGGCCACCTGTTCTGGTGTCCCCTCGGCCACGACCATCCCACCGCGCACGCCGCCCTCGGGCCCCATGTCGATAATCCAGTCGGCAGTCTTGATGACGTCGAGATTATGCTCAATTACCACCACCGAATTGCCCTGATCGACCAGGCGATGCAGCACTTCGAGCAATTTGCGCACGTCCTCGAAATGCAGGCCCGTGGTCGGTTCATCCAGCACATAGAGCGTCTTGCCGGTCGAGCGCCGCGCCAGTTCTTTGGCCAGTTTCACCCGCTGCGCTTCGCCGCCCGACAGGGTCGTAGCCTGTTGCCCCACCTTGACATAGCCCAGCCCAACCTCGTTGAGCATATGCATTCGGTCGCGGATCGGCGGCACATTGGCAAAGAAACTCTCGGCATCCTCAATGGTCATATCCAGCACGTCGGCAATGGAATGGCCCTTGAATTTTACCTCCAAAGTCTCGCGATTATAACGCTTTCCACCGCATTCCTCGCAGGTCACATAAACGTCGGGCAGAAAGTGCATCTCGATCTTGATAAGGCCATCGCCCTGACAGGCCTCACACCGCCCGCCCTTGACGTTGAAGCTGAACCGCCCGGCCTTGTAACCCCGCGCCTGCGCCTCGGGCAGGCCTGCAAACCAGTCGCGGATTTGCCCGAAGGCACCGGTATAGGTCGCCGGATTGGAGCGCGGCGTGCGGCCGATCGGGCTCTGGTCGATCTCGATCACCTTGTCGCAATGCTCAAGACCAACGATCTTGTCATGCGCCCCGGCAATCACCCGCGCCCCATTCAACACGCGGCTGGCGCCCGCCTGCAAAGTATCAAGCGTCAACGTCGATTTGCCCGACCCCGACACACCGGTGACGCAACAGAACGTCCCCAACGGGAACCGCGCCGTCACACCTTTCAGGTTATTCGCCCGCGCATTTTCAACGACAATTGCCTTGCCATTGCCCGGCCTGCGCTCGCTGGGCACCTCGATCCGGCGCTCGCCGGTCAGATATTGCCCGGTGATGCTGTCGGGATTGGCCAGAATATCCTCCAGCGTCCCTTCGGCCACGATGCTGCCGCCATGCACGCCCGCGCCCGGCCCCAAATCGACGATATAATCGGCGGTGCGGATCGCATCCTCGTCATGCTCGACCACGATCACCGTATTGCCCAGATCGCGCAGCCGCTTGAGCGTCTCCAGCAAACGGTCATTGTCGCGCTGATGCAGACCAATAGAGGGTTCGTCGAGCACGTAAAGCACGCCCGACAGACCGCTCCCGATCTGCGAGGCCAGCCTGATGCGCTGGCTTTCCCCGCCCGACAAAGTCCCGCTGGTGCGGTCGAGGTTCAAATAATCCAGGCCGACATTGTTAAGGAAACCAAGCCTTTCGTTGATTTCTTTCAGGATCGCCTTGGCAATCTGGCGCTGCTGATCGGTCAAATGCTCATTCAGCGTCGAAAACCACTCCAGCGCATCCGAAACACTCAGCCGCGTGCGGCTGGAAATATCGCTGTCGGCCACTTTCACACACAGCGCCTCGGGCTTCAAACGCTTGCCCTCACACACTTCGCAAGGCTGCGAGGTCTGGAACTTGCCCAGTTCCTCCTTCATCCACGCGCTTTCGGTCTGCAACATGCGGCGGTTGAGATTGCCGATCACGCCCTCAAACGGCTTGGTGACCGTATAGGCCTTCTTGCCGTCGATAAAGGTCAGCGGCACCGGCGCCTTGCCCGTGCCATAGAGGACGACAATCTTCACCTCGGTCGGCAGATCGGCCCAAGGCGTTTCCAGACTGAACCCGTAATGCCCACCCAGCGAGGCCAGCACCTGCATATAATAGGGCGAAGGCGGGTTCGATTTGGCCCATGGCACCACCGCCCCTTCCTTGATGCTCAACGCCTCGTTCGGCACGACAAGCTGGGGATCAAACAGTAATTTTTCGCCCAGACCATCGCAGGCCGGACACGCCCCCTGCGGCGCGTTGAACGAAAACAGGCGCGGCTCGACCGCCTCCAGCGTGAAACCCGACACCGGACAGGCGAATTTTTCAGAGAACACAATGCGGTTGGCAGGAACTCCGGTCCCCTTCAGCTGCGCGCCCTTTTTCTTCGAACCCGCCGCAACCTCGCCCTCGCGCCCCGGCACCACGCCATCGGCCAGATCGACAAAAGCCAGCCCCTCGGCCAGCTTCAACGCCTGTTCAAACGAATCCGCCAGACGCGATTCGATGCCGGGTTTCACCGCGATACGGTCAACCACCACCTCGATGTCATGCTTAAGCTTCTTGTCGAGCGCAGGCACATCCTCGATCGCCATCAACTCGCCATCGACGCGCAGGCGCGTATAGCCCGCCTTCTGCCACTCGGCGATTTCCTTGCGATATTCTCCCTTTCGCCCGCGCACCGCCGGCGCCAGCAAATAGGCCCGTGTCCCCTCGGGCAGAGCCATCACACGGTCCACCATCTGCGAAACGGTCTGCGCCGCAATCGGCAATCCGGTGGCAGGCGAATAAGGCACCCCCACCCGCGCCCACAGCAGGCGCATATAGTCGTAAATCTCGGTCACCGTGGCCACGGTCGAACGCGGATTGCGGCTGGTGGTTTTCTGCTCAATGGAGATCGCGGGCGACAACCCGTCAATATGCTCGACATCGGGCTTTTGCATCATTTCAAGGAACTGACGCGCATAGGCCGACAGGCTCTCGACATAGCGCCGCTGCCCTTCGGCATAGATCGTGTCAAAAGCCAGCGAGGACTTCCCCGAACCCGACAGGCCGGTGATGACGATCAGACTGTCCCTCGGCAGAGAGATGTCGATGCCTTTGAGATTATGCTCGCGCGCGCCGCGCACAGTGATATGGGTCAGACTCATGGTGGCGGTGTTCCAGATTTGTTCGCGGGATGCAAGCCTCAATCCCCGCTAGACAAAGCCGGTCCGCCGATCAAGTTCCCCTGGGGGCGCGTGCCTTGCCTCTGGCGCTGCGCATGCCGCCCACCGCCTCCAGCCCCGCGCCCATCCGCAGCGGCAAGGCCCAGCCATAGCGCGGCACCGGCATCGCGGCCAGATCGAGCGCCCCGTCTTTCGCGCCCATCTCGGCGGTGGGGTCCAGCCAATAGATGCGCCCGGCGATCTGCGCCCGTACGATCACATGGTCAAACCCGGTCACGCTGGGCAAGCGGCGGTCCATCCCCTCGCCCCCCTGCGTCGCCACCAGCGCGGCCTCGGCCTTGATGCCCAATCCGTCGAGCAGGCCCAGCAACAGCGCCGTCTTGCCCTTGCAATCGGCAAAGCCTCGCAGCCATACCTGATCGGCCGGCATAGGTTTCAGATTGCCCTGCCCCAGCCCGACATAAAGATAGCGCACATCGCGCCGCGCAATGGCCAACGCCATCCCGGCCTGCGCCAGAGGATCGCTGCTGGCCGCGCGAATATCGGCAATTTGCCCGCGCAGGGGCGAATCAGGCCCCACCCGCCGCGCCGCATCAAACAAGGGCGCAAACACTCCCGCCACATCGGCCCATTGCGCAAAATCCGACAGTTCCAGCACCCGCACCGCCTTGCTCTCGGCCAGGGCATCGGTGACCATCGCCACCCGGCCCGGCCCACGCTCCAGCGCGGCGGGCAGGTTTTCGGCTGCCACCCCCATCGGCCGGGCCCCATCCCATCGCGCCGCCAGCGCAAGCCGGTCGATCACCCCATGGCTGCCCGCATCAAGCGACACCTCGTGATGCCCGCCCAGCAATGGCTCGGTGCGGTCGATAGTCCATGCGATCTCAATCACATCGCCCACCGCCATGCCTGCAATCGGCAGGCCCAGCGAACGCTGTCCGTCCACACGCAAACCACCAAGGTTGCTGCCCTTATGCGCCAGCACCTCCTGCACCGAGGGCAACAGATCATTACTGCGATTGCCCCGCGTCAGGCGAAAGGCGTGGATGGTCAGCCGGTCGGTCTCGGGCCGCCATTGCACCGACAGGCGGGTCATGCCCTGAATCCCCTCCGGCTGGTCAATGCGCAGGATGCGGCGCTGATAGAAACTTGTCGTACCCCCGTGAAACCACACCTGCTGATCCTGCATCACCATATGCAGCGGGGCCGCTCCGGCCGGTTGCACCATGGCGGGCATGGCGACCGGGACGACCCACACAGGCGCGACATCGGCGCGCGGCAATTCATCGGCGCGCAGCGGCCCGGCCAGCAGAGCCATCAAGGCGAGGAAAGGCAAACCCTTGTTCATGGCGCCAAGACAACCGCAAACCGCGCGCCATGTCCATTCGGTTAACCCGCAATTTGCCCGGCCGTTCCCATTTGGCACATTACAGGCTGAGCGCCCGCGCGCCCTCCGGCCCCAGCCAGCGCCCCGTTACGCCCCAGACGCGCGCGATCACCTCCTCGCTTAACGCCTCCCCCGGCGCACCTTCCGCCACCACCCGGCCCCTCTCCATCACCACCACGCGGTCGGCATGGTTCATCGCCATGGCCAGATCATGCAGCACAAGGCACACACCAACGCCCTGCGCGGCCTGCTGCCGCAGAGCCGTCAACAGGCGCAGCCCATGGCCCAGATCGAGGCTGGCCAGGGGTTCATCGGCCAGCACCCAGCGCGGACGCCCGGCCAGCACCCGGGCCAGCAAGGCCCTCGCCCGCTCGCCGCCCGACAGGCGCGAAAGCGGGCGATCGATCAGATGGTCAAGATCCATCGCCGCAATCGCCTGCGCCACGGCCTCGCGATCCTGCGCGCCATCGGCATGGGCGCGGTGCAGGGGCGCGGCCTGCCACGGCAAACGGCCCAATTCGACCAGCGTGCCAACGCCCACATCCCACGCCGCCTCGCCCCCCTGCGGCAGATAGCCGAGCAGTCGTGCCCTTTCGCGCGGAGGCATAGCGGGCAAATCCTGCCCATCGAGCGACAAGGCTCCCGACACCGGCAAAACCCCCGCCATGGCCGAAACAAGGCTGGATTTGCCCGCGCCGTTGGGGCCGCAGATAGCCGTCACCTGCCCCGGCGAAAGGTCGAGGGAAACATCGCCCAGCCGCCCGGCCAGCGTCAGATTGCGCGCGCAAAGCATCATCGCCACACCCCGTCTCTCATCCGCCACAGCAGCGCCAGAAAGAAAGGAGCGCCCAGCAAAGACAGTGCGATCCCCAGCCGCAATTCGCCCCCCACCAGCGGAAAGATGCGGCATAAACTGTCCCCCAGCACCAGCAGCAAGGCCCCGCCCAGCGCCGAAGGCACGATCAGCGAAGAAGGTCGCCGGTCGGTAAAGGGCCGCAGCAGATGCGGCACCACAAGGCCGACAAAGCCGATGATCCCGGCCACCGCCACGCTGCCCCCCACCGTGCATCCCACGCCAAGGATCAGCAAAGCCTGCAACCGGCGCGGATCAACGCCCAGTGAGCGCGCCGCCGCCTCGCCCAGCGTGAGCGCATCGAGCGAGCGGCCCGCCGCCACGAACGCCCCCAGCCCGATCAGCATCAGCGGCGCGGCGATCCACACCTCATGCCACGAGCGATCCGCCAGCGCCCCCATCAGCCATGTCACGATTTCCGAGAGGGCAAAGGGTGAAGGCGAAAGGCTGATGGCAAGGCTCATCAAGGCGCCCGACAGGCTGGCGATCATCATACCCGCCAGCGTGAACAGCGCCACGCCCCCCGACGAACGCCCCGCGATCAGCCCCAGCAGCGCCATGGCCCCGCCAGCGCCCACCAGCGCAAAGACCGGCAGCGCCCAAGGCCCCAGCGCAACGCCATAAGACCCCAGCCAGATGCTGAGCACCGCCCCCAGCGCCGCGCTGGGCGCAATGCCGAACAGGCCCGGATCGGCCAGAGGATTGCGCAAATAAGCCTGCATCGCCGCGCCCGCCGCCCCCAGCCCGCCGCCCGCCAGCACGGCCAACACGCTGCGCGGCAGGCGCAATTGCATCAGAATCAGGCCCGCGCCCGGCACATCGGGATGGAACGGATCAATCCAAACCCGCCCTGCCAGCAAGGATACCGCAAAAACCAGCACCAGCGCGCCGAAAAGACTGGCGTTCAACCGCGTCATCAATGGACCTCCCGGCGGATGTGCGCCAGCCTTTGCGCAGCGCGGATGATGGTGGGCCCGCCGCAATATTCAAGCCCGGCGTCAAAATCGAAACGCTGCATCGCGGGCAGATGCGCCAGCACCGGATGGTCCAGCACCCGCCGCCCTTCGCGCCCGCCATCGGCGTCGCCATGGCCGATCACCAGCAACACACGCGGCGGATCGACCACCATGCGTTCAAGCGGCATGAATTGCGACTGCCCCATGCCCCGGATCGCGGCAAAGGGCGTGAAACCGGTACGGCGCAGCAGGTCGGACACCAAAGTCTCTCCCCCCACGACCAGCCCGCCGCCATGCCATATCAGCGCAGGCAAGGGTTTGGCGCCCGGCGGCGGCGCGGCCTCGCGCATCGCCCGGTCGATCCGTGCGATCATCGCCTCGCCCCGCTCGGGGTGGCCCAGCAGGGCGGCCATGCGGCGGATCTGCGCCTCGCTCTCCTCCACCGTGGAGGCCATGGAAAACTCCTCCAGCCGCAGACCCATGCGCGCATAGGCCGCGCGCGTGGCAGCCGGGGTAAAGCTGCCCGAAACCACCAGCGATGGCTGGGAGGCGATCACCTCCTCCATCGCGCCACGGGTGAAGGGATAGGCCCGCGCCCGCGCCACATCCATCGAGCTTTGCGCCGGATCGCGGCTATAGGAGGAGAGCGCGCCGACCTGATCGCGGTCGGCCAGTTCGACCAGCAGCGCATCTGTGCAAGGGTTGAGGCTGATGATGCGGGAGGGCTGAACCTTGGGCGCAGCGGGAGCACAAGCTCCCACCAACATGGCGCCAAGCAGGACCAGCCCCCCGCGCATCCGTTACAGCTTTGCCCGCAGGCCCAGCGCTGCGGTGCGGCCATAGGAATTGTAATCCTTGACCACCGCATAGCGCTCATTCGTCAGGTTTTCGATGCGGCCGAAGATTTCCGCATGATCGCCCACCGGAATGCTGGCGCGCAGGCCAAACAAGGCATAGCCCGCCAGACGGTTGCTGTTGGCCGCATTGTCAAAGCTGGACGAGACGACGCGAATGTCGCCGCCGATGGCAAGGCCCGCCAACGGCGTTTTCCAATCGGCCGACCAGGTGACCATATGGCGCGGACGGCGGGCCAGATCCTTGCCCAGCGCGCTGCTGCCGGCGGTCTGGTTGGTGCTCTTCACGAAAGTGTAGAGCGCACGCAGTTGCAGCGCCTCGACCGGACGCAGGCCCGCTTCGAATTCCAGACCCTCGGCCCGCGTGCGGCCCAGATTGGCATAGGTCGAGGTGGACAGGTCATAGTCGATCTGGTTGTTGGTGTCGCGGTGGAACCATGTGACGGCGCCATAGAGTTTGCCGTTGCGGTCGCCCTTTTCAAGGCCCACGTCATAGGACTTGCTGGTTTCGGCCTTCAGCGTCTTGCTGCCTGAATAGGGGTCGAAGAGCTGATAGAGCGTGGGGGCGCGGAAGCCTTCGCCATAGGAGGCACGCAGGCGCACGTCCGCGATCAGATTGTACGAGCCGTTCGCGCCGAAGCTGGTGTGGGTGCCAAAGGTGGAATGGCTGTCCACGCGAAGGCCGCCCGACAGGCTCAGCCCAAACGCCCGCCAGCCCAGCAGGCCATAGCCGCTGGCGATATTGGCATCATTTTCAGGGCCGGGGGTGAAATAATAATTGCGCGCATGGTTCCACATCGCCTCGCCGCCCACATCGGCAGCAAAGAAATAGGGCAGATCAACATGGGCCGCGCCATCGATACGCGTGCTGCGGCCCAGATAGGAGCTGTATTCGGTGGCCTGAACCGTGGGATCGATATAGCCCCGGCGCAGCGAGGACTGGCTGATGCCCAGACGCGCCGAATAGGTCTCAGCCGCATATTCCAGACCCACGCGGCCCGAAACCTGCTCGCTCGACTGCTGCTCGCCACGGTTCACATAGCCCAGCGACCAGTCATAGGAATCGACGCCCACCTTGCCCTCGGCATAGCGCGCCGCGGCCACAAGGTTCAGCCCCTGCGCCAGACGCAGGCGGGCGCGGGTGGACAGGCGGGTCTGGTGGAAGCCATTGGCGCGCGTGTCGGTGATGCGGGTGGGGATGCCGTCGGTGCTGAGATATCCGCCGTTGAGCGTGATGGCATAGGCATCGCGGGCAACGCCCAGCGTCGCGCCCGCGTCAAAGGTGTTGTTGCTGCCGCCTTCGAAATTCAGCTCTGCGCCATTGATCTCCCGGCTGGTGATGGCGATCACGCCGCCGATGGCATTGCTGCCCCACACCACGCTGTTCGATCCGCGCAGCAGTTCGATGCTGCCGACGCCCCCGCTGACGAGATTGGCGAAATCATAGCCGCCCGAAGGGGCCGCCGTGTCCTCGACCTTCACCCCGTCGATCATCACAAGGGTCTGTTCGGAATTGGCGCCGCGCACGAAAAAACTGGTGGTGGCCCCAAGGCCCCCGGCGCGGGCAAAGGATACGCCCGGCAGGCGGGTCAGCACGCGGGTCAGGTCCGGCCCCTGGATCGACTGGATCTCGGCCAGATCAACGACGCTGATCGACTGCCCGGTCTGGTCGACCGGCTGGCTGTGGCCGGTGGCCAGAACGGTGATCGCACCATCATCCTCGGCGGCCAAGACGGGCGCGGACAGGGCCAGCGCCACCAGCGACGAAGCGGCGGCAAAATAACGAATCTTCATAATGCTTCCCTCACGAAGGCATCTTGCCGTTCGTGGCGGGAGAGGCCGCCCCAGGCGCCCCTTGCGCATGGAAACAGACGGCATCGCGCTGCATCCGGTCTTCCCCGCCCGGCGCTGAACGACCACCACCGGCAGGTCTCCTGGCTATCCGGGGTCATCGCGTATCCGCCGCCTTCCCAGACCTGATCGGCCCAGTGGCATATGGCAGTACGCTCGCCCGGAAACAGTTGCGGGGGCAGCTTTGCATCTCTCACTGACAAGGCAATGAGAGGCAAATTCCCTTTTCAGCCCCCCTTGCAGGAGGCACCGTTGGCGTGGCTCGCGCCCTAGCCTCACATGGCGCGGGGTGCAAGGGGCAGGACAAGCACGCGGCAAGGCGGAAGGCTTTTTTAAGCATGATCAGGCGGGCCAAATTAAGGCATTAAGGATTATCCGCCCCATCAGTGCCGCAATGAGACGGCCCCAATTCGGCAGGTGCAGCCGCGGCGATTGTGTGTTCTGCCATGATCGCCCGCTTTGCCAAAGGCCGAGAAGTCAGGATGAACAACCCGCGTGCCGCTCTTGCGTTCGATGCCCAATTTGCCCCCCTGCCCGCGCGCGATCAAGGAACGCCGCAGCAATACGCGCGCCTGCGCCGGGGCAATGGCATGAAGATCAACGGCCTGCTGAACGCCGATCTGCGCCGCGCCACAATGCAGCGGTTGCTGGCGGTGATCTGTGCGCTGCTGGCGATGCTGGCGGTGCAGGCCTGGCGCGGGCAAGGCACCGGTGCGCTGGCGCTGGCGGCCACCACCGCCCATGACGAGACCGATCCGGTCGATGGCCAGAGCAGCACGGCCCCGATGCCCTTTGAACAGCCGGGCGACAGTTGGCCGGGCGCGGCCTATTATTATGTCAGCCGCGAAGTCGAACAACCGGCCCCCGCGACCGGATGGCGCGGGGCGCTGGCCGCAATTGCGCCGGGGCTGCATTGGGATGGCGGCGCGGCGGCGCAGGCCGATGATGACACGCCCCTGCCCGGCTCCGGCCCTGCGGCGCGGGCGCTGTCGGGTCTGGCCAATGCGGTGGACCGCGAACGTGCGCTCTCCTGCCTGACGGCGGCGGTTTATTACGAGGCCGCCAGCGAACCCGACGATGGCCAGCGCGCCGTGGCGCAGGTTGTGCTGAACCGCATGGCCCATCCCGCCTATCCCAAAAGCGTGTGCGGCGTTGTGTTTCAGGGTTCCGAACGCGCCACCGGGTGCCAGTTCACCTTTACCTGCGACGGCGCGCTGATGCGCAAGCCCAGCCGCTATTTCTGGAGCCGCGCCGAAACCGTGGCCCGCGCAGCGCTCGCCGGTTATGTCTATGCGCCGGTCGGCCTTGCCACCCACTATCATACCTTTGCCGTCCACCCCTATTGGGCCGACAGTCTGAATTTCATCGGCCAGATCGGCGCGCATCGCTTTTATCGTATGCATGGTCCGGCGGGCGACACCGGCGCTTTCCGTTTCGTTCACACGATGAGCGAGCCCTTGCCCGTGCCGCATCAGCGTGTGGCCTTTGCAAATCGCGAACTGGTGGATGACCCCATCGCCATCGAGCGCGCTTATGCCGCCAAAATGGGCCAGACGATCAGCGCTGCGCCCCATGGTGGCGCGCCGGTTGCCTCTCCCTCGGCCGGCTATGCCAATGCCGCGCCTCAATATACCGCCGAAGCCCTGCGCCATGGCGGCGAAAGCGCCTATCGCGCGGCCATTTTGCCCGGCAGCGACAATGTGCGCCCCGAATATCAGAACAGCGGCCGCTGGATCGGCGATCCTCAGTAAACCCTGTTTTCCCCGCCAAGCCCGCCCCGGCCCACCGTTTTCATAGCGGCGCGGCGGTATGTTTTAACGTTCCTGTATCCCGGTTGGGGGTAAACTCGGTTAACCCAAGGCAAGCATATGATAACCAAGGCAACATACGAAGGCTTAGCCCGGCTGTGCTAAACCCGTGCCGGATTCAAGACAAGATTGAGGAATTTTCAGGCATGTCGATCCGATTTGCAGCGGCAGGCGCTGGTGAATGCGGCGCGGTGGCGCGCGTGTTGCGCCGCCCCCGACTGCGCGCTCCGGCCAACGACCATGACAATCAGGCTGAGAGCGACACCATGCTCCATGACGCTCTGCAACACTTCGCCCGCCATGGACTGGGCGCGGCGGAACGGGCGCGCAACATCGCCCTGCGCGCCTTTTTCGAAGGCAACCGCGAACAATACCGTCACTGGCTGGGCATCTGCCGCAAGCTGGACCGGCAAATGGCCAACCGGCTGGCCACCGCGCACCGCGCGGTGGAGGAATTCGAACCGTTGGTCCTGCCCGAATGAGGCCCGATGGCTCTCATGCTAAAATTTGTACAAATGCGACAAAGGTCGCAGAGTGTAGCTCGGCGTTAACCAATCTGTGACGAGTTCTCCCTAGGCTGACCTTGTCCAACGGGAGTTGTCCGATCCGTCCTTTATTCGACATGTTGCGGGTTTTGTTCAAAACCCATGCTGCTGATGACCGGGCAAGAGCCATTCTGGTCACCACGCTTTATACGCAACCGTCGTCTCTGGCGATTGGCGCGCTGTGCGGGATACTGACCAGCGCAACCGCCGCGATTGAATCGGGCCATCGCGAAATCACCGTGGCGGCATGGGTGATGTCGGCCATAGCGTTGATGCGCGTGGCCAGCGCGACGATTCTGCCCCGATGGATGGGCAACAAGCCGCGCGCGCTTGAAATCATTTATGAATTGGGCGCGTTTTCCTATTCGATCATGGCCGGGCTGATTGCGGCCCTGACGTTTTTCCATTCCGTACCGGGACCCGTGCGCACGCTGATGGTGGGCAATGCGATTGCTTATTCGGTGGGGATTGCCGCGCGCAATGCCGGGCGGCCTGCGATTGCCATCGGGCAATTGTCGCTGGCGCTGCTGCCCGTGATCGTGGCGGCCGGAATGCAGGAGGATCTGGCAAGCCGGTTGCTGGCCTTTACGCTGTTCCTTGTGCTGCCCGCGATGATGTCGATTACGCTTAACGTGTTCCGCACCTTGCGCGATTCGATTTCCAGCGCGGAAACCAGCCAGCGCCTTGCCGAAAAGATGCAGCATCTGGCGCGCACCGATATTGTTACCGGATTGCTCAACCGTGCGGGGCTCAATCACCATCTGGTCGAACGCCTTGTGGCGATCCCGGAAGGTAACAAGCTGGCGATCCTGTGGCTCGACCTCGACCGGTTCAAGGAAATCAACGACACACTGGGCCATCAGGTGGGCGACCGCTGCCTTGTTGAAGTGGCCGCGCGGCTGCGCCGCAGCGCGCCGGTGGGCGCGGGTATCGGTCGGTTTGGCGGCGACGAATTCATCATCGCCTTTGAAGCGGGGCCCGAAACCGATATCCAGTCGATTGCCGATGCGATCCTGACCGACATCCTGCGTCCGCTGCGCATCGATGATGACCGGCTGGAAATCGGCTGCTCAATCGGCATCGCGATCCTGCCCGAACATGGCACTG
This sequence comes from Novosphingobium sp. SG751A, assembly GCF_013149295.1. GTDB lineage: Bacteria > Pseudomonadota > Alphaproteobacteria > Sphingomonadales > Sphingomonadaceae > Novosphingobium. Next base: position 59,588 of record NZ_JABGCB010000010.1, on the reverse strand, counting down.
ATCTGGAAGCCGTGCTGCAAGGGGCCGATCTGGCGCTCAACCATGCCAAGTTGAATGGCCGCAAGCAGATCGTCAGCTTCAACCCTTCAATGACGCGCGACCTGATCCGTCGCAAGGAGATTGAGGCCGAGCTGCGCCTTGCCCTGCAACGCGACGAGCTTTCGGTTCATTTCCAGCCGCTGGTCGATCTGGAAACCGGGCGCATTCGGGCGTTCGAGGCGCTGGTGCGCTGGTTCCACCCGGAAAAGGGCGAATTGCGCCCCGACGAATTCATCCCCGTGGCCGAGGAAAGCGGAGCGATCATCACACTGGGCAACTGGATCACGGCCAAGGCGGCCCGCGTTGCCGCCGAATGGCCCGATGATGTTACACTGGCGGTCAATCTCTCACCGCTTCAGATCCGGGCGCCGGGCGCGGCGCTGGGCATCCTCAATGCTCTGCGCGAGGCGAAATTGCCGCCCAGCCGCCTTGAGCTGGAAATCACCGAAACCACGCTGCTTGACCACAGCCCCAATACCTCGGCCTTCATCAACGAGCTGGCCGGGGCCGGCGTGCGTTTTGCTCTGGACGATTTCGGCACCGGCTATTCGTCCCTCGGTTATCTTGACCGCTACCCATTCAAGAAGATCAAGATCGACCGCAGCTTCATCTCGGGCCTGAGCGCCGGGACCACCAGCCATGCGATCATTTGCGCGGTGGCAGCGATGGGCAAGACGTTGGGGATGGAAATCGTGGCCGAGGGGCTGGAAACGCTGGAACAGGTGCAGGCGGTGCGCGACACCGGTTGTACGCTGGGTCAGGGTTGGTATTTCAGCCGCGCCGTGCCTGACTATCTGGCGGCGATGCTGTTGGCACAGGAGCGCCGCCGGATCGGGACGGACGCCCCGCCCGCGACTCCGGAACAAGACTCTCCTCTGCTTCGCAAGCTTGCCTGAACGCTTCGTTCATCCCGGATGGTTACGTATGCCAAACCGGATATAGCATAGCCTTGCCAATTTTATAGCCATATAGGTTATCAAGCAAAGCCTTTCCGCTATTGCGAATTAGTCGCGCAAACTCTTTCGTCTTATATGCTTTTCCCGCCTTGCAAAGCAGCAAAGACAGGAATAGGGCCACCCCCAATTCGGTTAAGGGCCACCTGCGCGCTTGCGGGACTGCGTATGATGGTCAGTGAAACACCCGCTATCCTGCGGCCACTTTCGGCCAAGGGGAAGCCCCGCAAGTAGGGAAGGATTGGTTCATGGCTCGCAAGAAGATTGCCCTGATCGGCGCCGGCAACATTGGCGGCACGCTCGCTCATCTGGCTGCGCAAAAGGAACTGGGCGACATCGTCCTGTTCGACGTTGTCGATGGCGTGCCTCAGGGCAAGGCTCTTGACCTGTCGCAGTGCGGCCCGGTCGAAGGCTTTGACGCCAAGATCACTGGTACGAATGATTATGCCGACCTGGCCGGCGCCGATGTGGTGATCGTCACCGCCGGCGTCCCGCGCAAGCCCGGCATGAGCCGCGACGACCTGCTCGGCATCAACCTGAAGGTGATGAAGGCTGTCGGCGAAGGCATCAAGTACAACTGCCCCGACGCTTTCGTGATCTGCATCACCAACCCGCTCGACGCGATGGTCTGGGCTCTGCGCGAATTCTCGGGCCTGCCTGCGAACAAGGTTGTCGGCATGGCCGGCGTGCTCGACTCGGCCCGCTTCACCACGTTCCTGGCTTGGGAATTCGGCGTGTCGGTCCGCGACGTGAACACCTTCGTTCTGGGCGGCCACGGCGACACCATGGTGCCGGTGGTTCAGTATTCGACCGTCAACGGCATCCCCGTGCCCGACCTCATCAAGATGGGTCTGACCACGCAGGAAAAGATCGACGCCATCGTGGCCCGCACCCGTTCGGGCGGCGGCGAAATCGTCGGCCTGCTCAAGACCGGCTCGGCTTTCTATGCGCCCGCCGCCTCGGCGATCGCCATGGCCGAAGCCTATCTCAATGATCAGAAGCGCATCCTGCCTTCGGCCGCCTATGTGAACGGCGAATATGGCGTGAACGACCTGTATGTGGGCGTTCCGGTCATGATCGGCGCCGGCGGCGTGGAAAAGGTCATCGAGATCGAATTGGACGCAGAAGCCCAGAGCAACCTCAACGTCTCGGTCGAGGCGGTCAAGGAACTGCTGGTGGCCTGCAAGGGCATTGATCCTTCGCTGGCCTGATCCAAAAGAATACGGCCCCGGTTGCAAGCCGGGGCCTAAAAAATAAGACGACCTCCTCCCCATCTCGGAGAATCCAATGTCGATCCTGATTGACAAGAATACCAAGGTCATCACCCAGGGGATGACCGGCAAGACCGGCACTTTCCACACCCAGCAGGCTCTGGCCTATGGCACGCAGATGGTTGGCGGCGTCACCCCCGGCAAGGGCGGCACGATCCATGCCGACACCAACCTGCCGATCTGGGACACGGTTGCCGAGGCCAAGGCCGTTTCGGGCGCGACCGCTTCGGTCATCTATGTTCCGCCGCCATTCGCGGCTGACTCGATCCTCGAAGCCATCGACGCTGAAATCGAGCTGATCGTTGCCATCACCGAAGGCATTCCCGTGGCCGACATGGTTCGCGTGAAGCGCGCCCTGTCGGGTTCGAAGTCGCGCCTGATCGGCCCGAACTGCCCCGGCGTGCTGACCCCGAACCAGTGCAAGATCGGCATCATGCCCGGTTCGATCTTCAAGGAAGGCTCCGTGGGCGTCGTCTCGCGCTCGGGCACGCTGACCTATGAAGCGGTGTTCCAGACCACCAACATCGGTCTCGGCCAGACCACCGCTGTCGGCATCGGCGGCGACCCGGTCAACGGCACCAATTTCATCGACGTGCTGGAACTGTTCCTGGCCGACGAAGCCACCAAGTCGATCATCATGATCGGCGAAATCGGTGGTGACGCTGAAGAACAGGCCGCACAGTTCCTGATCGATGAAGCCAAGAAGGGCCGTAAAAAGCCGATGGCAGGCTTCATCGCCGGCCGCACGGCGCCTCCGGGCCGCCGCATGGGCCACGCCGGCGCGATCGTGTCGGGCGGCAAGGGCGATGCGGAAAGCAAGATCGCCGCGATGGAAGCTGCCGGGATCAAGGTTTCGGCCAGCCCCAGCCTGCTCGGCGAAACGCTCGCCGAAGTGCTTAAGGGCTGAATTTAAGTTCAATACCGGGCGGGATTGGCCATCCGTGGTTAACCCCGTCCGGTGTTAGAAGAATGCCATGTGCCGGCCATTCCTCCCCGGGGCCAGAGGCTCTTTCGGAACCAGCCGCCACAATAAACCCCCACCAGCGCCAAAATGCGCCGGTGCGAAAATAGGTGAAGCCATGGGTAGCGAAAGCCAAGATTTTCTTTCCGACCCAGCACAGGACGGGCCGCAGCCCGGACCGAGCTGGCAGCGACGCAACTGGCCGCAGGTAGGCGGCGCAGCGGAGGACGAGCTGACCCGCGCGCTCGACCCCACCACGCTGAGGGAAGGGATCAAGGCGGCGGCGAAAAAGGCGGGCACGCCCGTCAGCGACGCTTCGGTCGAAGAAGCGGCCAATGACACGCTGCGCGCGATCATGCTGATCCGCACCTATCGCGTGCGTGGCCATCTGGCGGCGGACCTCGATCCGCTGGGCCTGCACCATTCCGATCTGCCCGCCGATATGACGCCGGAATATTACGGTTTCAGCGGTGCGGCGCTTGATCGCAAGATTTATCTGGGCGGCACGATGGGCCTGCAATGGGCAACCATCCGCGAACTCGTCGCCATCCTGCGCGCAAACTATTGCGGCAAGGTGGGCCTGGAATACATGCACATCACCGATGTGGAAGAACGCCGCTTCCTGCAAGACCGCATGGAAGGCGCCGACAAGCACATCGAATTTTCCGCCGAGGGCAAGAAGGCCATTCTGGGCGCCGTGGTTCGCGGCGAGCAGTGGGAAAAGTTCTGCGGCAAGAAGTATGTCGGCACCAAGCGCTTTGGCCTTGATGGCGGCGAGTCGATGATCCCTGCCCTCGAAGCCGTCATCAAGTATGGCGGCCAGTTGGGCGTTAAGGAAATCGTGTACGGCATGGCCCACCGCGGCCGCCTGAACGTGCTGGCCAATGTGATGGCCAAGCCTTACAAGGTGATCTTCCACGAATTTTCGGGCGGCACCGCCAATCCCGAAGACGTGGGCGGCTCGGGCGACGTCAAGTATCACCTTGGCACCAGCACCGACCGCGATTTCGACGGGATCAAGGTTCACATGAGCCTGATGCCGAACCCTTCGCACCTTGAAACGGTGGACCCCATCGTTCTGGGTAAGGTTCGCGCCTATCAGCAGATCCGCGACGACATCGGCACCGACATCGGGCCGGGCGCCAAGCACAAGCAGGTGCTGCCCGTTCTCATCCACGGTGACGCGGCCTTTGCGGGTCAGGGTATCGTGTGGGAATGCTTCGGCCTGTCGGGCGTGAAGGGTTACAACACCGGCGGTTGCATCCACTTCATCATCAACAACCAGATCGGCTTCACCACCAGCCCGCAGTTCTCGCGCGGCTCGCCGTATCCTTCCGACGTCGCCAAGGGCATTCAGTGCCCGGTGCTGCACGTCAATGGCGATGATCCGGAAGCCGTAACCTTCGCGTGCAAGCTGGCGATCGACTATCGCCAGACCTTTGGCCGCGACATCGTGATCGACATGTGGTGCTATCGCCGCTTTGGTCATAACGAAGGCGACGAGCCCGGTTTCACCCAGCCGCTGATGTATCAGAAGATCCGCGCGCATAAGCCCGTGTCGGAACTCTATGCCGAGCGTCTCCAGCGCGAAGGCGTGGTGCCCGCCGGTTTCCTTGGCGAACAGGTTGCCGCCTTCAACGCCCATCTGGAAGAGCACTTCGACGCCGCCAAAACCTATAAGGCCAATCAGGCCGACTGGTTCGGCGGTCGCTGGAGCGGTTTCAACCAGCCGATGGACCCCGAAAGCGCCCGCCGCAACGTGCCCACCGGCATCGAGCAGAAGCTGTTCGACAGCCTTGGCCGCACGCTGACCTCGGTTCCGAGCGATCTGACGATCCACAAGACGCTGGGGCGCGTGCTGGATGCCAAGCGCGAGATGTTCAACAGCGGCGAGGGCTTTGACTGGGCCACGGCCGAAGCGCTGGCCTTTGGCTCGCTGCTCTCGGAAGGCTATTCGGTCCGTCTGTCGGGTCAGGATTGCGGGCGCGGCACGTTCAGCCACCGCCACGCCGTCTGGGTCGATCAGACCAACGAAAGCAAGTATGTTCCGCTGACCACGGTGCCGCATGGCTTCTTCGAAGTCTATGACAGCCCGCTCTCGGAATATGGCGTGCTGGGCTATGAATATGGCTATGCCAGCGCCGACCCCAAGACGCTCGTCCTGTGGGAAGGCCAGTTCGGCGACTTCGCCAATGGCGCCCAGATCGTGATCGACCAGTACATCGCTTCTTCGGAATCGAAGTGGCTGCGCGCCAACGGCCTCGTGCTGCTGCTGCCCCATGGCTATGAAGGTCAGGGACCGGAGCACTCGTCGGCCCGTCTGGAACGTTATCTCCAGCTTTGCGCCGAAGATAACATGCAGGTGTGCAACATCACCAGCCCGGCCAACTACTTCCACGTTCTGCGTCGTCAGATGCACCGCAGCTTCCGCAAGCCGCTCATCATCATGAGCCCGAAGAGCCTGCTGCGTCATCCTCTGGCGAAATCGAGCGCCGAGGAATTCGTGGGCGAAGGCCACTTCATGCGCATTCTCTCGGACGCCAACGGCGCCGCCGACAAGGATACGCGCCGCGTGGTCCTTTGCTCGGGCAAGGTTGCCTATGACCTGTTCGAAGCACGCGACGCTGCCGAACTGGCCGATACGCAGATCATCCGTATCGAGCAGATCTACCCCTTCCCCGGCGAACCGCTTGCGGCGCGTCTGGCCAAGATGCCCAATCTGGAAGAGGTCGTGTGGTGTCAGGAAGAACCCAAGAACAACGGTTCCTGGTTCTTTGTCGAGCCGCTGATCGAGGAAACGCTGGCCAACGCCAAGGCGAAGGTTTCGCGCGCTCGTTATGCGGGTCGTCACGCTTCGGCCTCGCCCGCCACGGGCAGCGCCAAGCGCCACACGCTTGAACAGAACGCCTTGGTGGCCGACGCGCTGGGTCTTTCGGCCCGCAGCGAAATCCGCCGTAAGAAGAAGAGCTGAGCCGCAGCCTCCTCCCAATTTCTTTAGGATAAGCAAGTCATGTCCACGGAAGTCAAAGTCCCCACTCTGGGTGAATCGGTGAGCGAGGCCACGATCGGCCAGTGGCTCAAGCAGCCGGGCGAAGCGGTCGCTCTGGACGAACCCATTGCCAGCCTCGAAACCGACAAGGTCGCGATCGAAGTCAACTCGCCGGTCGCCGGTGTGCTCAGCCAGCAGCTCGCCGCTGTTGGCGACACGGTGACGGTCAGCGCGATCATCGCGGTGATCGAAGAGGGCGCTGCTGGCGCTGCTGCTCCCAAGGCGGCGGCTCCGGTTGCGGCGGCTGCGGCCCCTGCCCCCGTTGCGGCGGCTCCGGCGGCGGCTGAAAGCAACGATCCTGCCGTGCTCAGCCCTGCGGTGCGCCGCGCGGTGCTGGAATATGGCATCGACCCGGCCACCATCAAGGGCACCGGCAAGGACGGCCGCATCACCAAGGAAGACGTGGTGGCAGCCGCCCAGACCAAGGCCGCCAGCGGCGCACCGACCGTTCCGGCCGCTGTTGCAGCACCTGCCAACGAGCGTCGCGAAGAGCGCGTCAAGATGACCCGCCTGCGTCAGACGATCGCCAAGCGTCTGAAGAGCGCGCAGGAAAATGCCGCTCTGCTCACCACCTTCAACGACGTTGATATGTCGGCGGTGATGGAAGCGCGCAACCGCTTCAAGGATGCTTTCGAAAAGAAGCATGGCGTGAAGCTCGGCTTCATGTCCTTCTTCGCCAAGGCTTCGGTGCTGGCCCTTAAGGACATCCCGGCCGTCAACGCCCAGATCCAGGGCGATGAAATCGTCTATCACGACTATGTCGATATTTCGGTCGCCGTTTCGGCCCCGAACGGCCTGGTGGTGCCGGTGGTGCGCGATGTCGACAAGATGTCCTTCGCGGGCATCGAAAAAGCGATTGCCGACTATGGCAAGAAGGCCAAGGAAGGTTCGCTGACCATGGCGGACATGACGGGCGGCACGTTCACCATCTCGAATGGCGGCGTGTTCGGCGGTCTGATGTCGACCCCGATCATCAACCCTCCCCAGTCGGCCGTGCTCGGCCTGCACCGTATCGAGGACCGCCCGGTGGTCCGCAATGGTCAGATCGTGATCCGCCCGATGATGTACATCGCGCTGTCCTATGACCACCGCATCATCGATGGTCGCGAAGCCGTGACAGCCTTGAAGACCATCAAGGAAGCGATCGAAGATCCCACCCGTCTGCTGATCGACCTTTGATCGGATAAGGGGACGAATATCATGGCTGAATACAATTACGACGTCCTCGTCATCGGCGCTGGTCCCGGTGGTTATGTCGCGGCAATCCGCGCGGCGCAGCTCGGTCTCAAGACCGCCTGCGCCGAGGGCCGCGCCACGCTGGGCGGCACCTGCCTTAACGTGGGCTGCATTCCCTCGAAGGCTTTGCTGCATGGCAGCGAGCTGTTCGAGGAAGCGGCTCATGGCACGCTGGCCAAGTTTGGCGTCAAGACCGGTCCGGTCGAGCTGGACCTGTCAGTGCTTCAGGGTGAAAAGTCGACGGCGGTCAAGGAATTGACCGGCGGCATCGAGTTCCTCTTCAAGAAGAACAAGGTCGACTGGAAGAAGGGCTACGCCAAGTTCAAGGACGCCCACACCGTGGAAGTCGCAGGCGAAACCGTCACGGCCAAGCATATCGTGATCGCCACCGGTTCGTCGGTGACGCCGCTGCCCACCGTGGCGGTGGACAATGATGCGGGCATCATCGTGGACTCGACCGGCGCTCTGGCGCTGGACCGCGTGCCGCAGCACCTCGTCGTCATCGGCGGCGGCGTGATCGGGCTGGAGCTTGGCTCGGTTTGGCGCCGTCTGGGCGCCAAGGTCACCGTGGTCGAATTCCTTGACCAGCTTCTGCCCGGCATGGACGGCGAAGTGCGCAAGGAAGCGGCCAAGATCTTCAAGAAGCAGGGCATGGAGCTCAAGCTTTCGACGAAGGTCACGGGCGCTGTCGTCGAGGGCAAGACCGCCAAGCTGACGGTCGAACCGGCCGCCGGCGGCGAAGCCACCACGATCGAAGCCGACTGCGTGCTGGTGGCCATTGGTCGTCGTCCCAATGTCGATGGTCTGGGTCTGGAAAACATCGGTCTGGCGCTCAATGGGCGTGGTCAGATCGAGACCGACCATGATTTCCGCACCGCCGTTGACGGCGTGTGGGCGATTGGCGACGTGATCCCCGGCCCGATGCTGGCGCATAAGGCTGAGGACGAAGGCATTGCCGTGGCGGAAAACATTGCTGGTCTGACCGGCATTGTGAACCATGACGTGATCCCGGGCGTGGTCTACACAACGCCGGAATTCGCGGGCGTGGGCCTGACCGAGGAAGCCGCCAAGGAACGCGGCCCCATCAAGGTCGGCAAATTCCCGATGATGGCCAACAGCCGCGCCAAGACCAACCGCGAGCCGGACGGCTTCGTCAAGGTCATTGCCGACGCCAACACCGACCGCGTTCTGGGCGTGTGGTGCATTGCCTCGGTGGCGGGCACCATGATTGCGCAGGCCGCGCAGGCCATGGAATTTGGCGCCAAGAGCGAAGACATCGCCTACACTTGCCACGCTCACCCGACCCATTCGGAAGCGATCAAGGAAGCCGCGATGGCTGTGCTGGGCAAGCCGATCCATATGTGATCGGCCTGCCGTAGGCAAAAAAGGGGCGGGAAGGCATTACGCTTTCCCGCCCCTTTTCTGTTGTTTCAGGTTTCAGACAGGTGTGGCGACCCGGCCCAGAGCGCTGCCGCGCACGACAAGGCGGACCGGCACGCGGCCTTGAGGCCCCTCCTCGCCATCGACCAGAGCCTGAAGGCGATCGACCAGCGCTTTACCGGCTACGGCAAAATCCGGCTCGATGGTGGTGAGCGGCGGCACGCTGAACTGACCCGCCTTCACCCCGTCAAAGCCCACCACGCCGACATCACCCGGCACATTGAGCCCGCGTTCTTCGAGCAAGGCCATCACGCCCAACGCAATATCGTCGCAAGCGGTGAACAGCCCGTCGAAAGGCTCGCCCGCCTCCAGCAAGGCCGCAGCCGCCCGCCGCCCCTGTTCATGGCGCGAAAGCCCCGGCTCCAGCGTCATAATGCGCGGGGTCAATCCGGCTGCGATCAATGTTTCGGCATAGGCGTCATAGCGTTCGGCAAACTGTCGCTGCGGGCAATCAGCCTCGCCCACATAGACGATGCGGCGATAGCCATGGTCGAGCAGATGTTCGACCGCCGCGCGGGCCCCGCCGTGATTGTCGGCGCGGACCCATGGCAATTCATGCGCGGGCGCGGGCGCGGGCGCGCCCCAGCATACAACATGGCATCCATCATCGGCCGAGGCCTGAAAATAATCCCATGCCGCGCGGTTCTCGCTGGTGCCGAACACGATCATGCCGATGGCGCGGCGGCTGCGTTCGAAATGATCGTCCAGCCGGTCGGGCGCGCCCTGAAACGAGACGATGGTTTCCATGCCCCGCGCCGAGGCCGCCGCGCAAATCCCGCCCAACAACGCATAGTGGAACGGGTTGAACGCCCGCACATCTTCATCTTCAGGACAGATCACCACCACGGCAATCGTGTTCAAACGCCCGCTGCGCATGCGCGAGGCGGAGGAATCGATGTGATAATTGAGCCGCCGCGCCGCCTCGACAATCCTCTCCCGCGTGGCCGCCGCGACGATCGGGTCGCCGCTCAGCGCGCGCGAGACGGTGGACTGGCTGACGCCTGCTGCTTCTGCCACATCATAGGACGTGGCGCGAAAGCGCTGTTTGACCATGGCCTCTCCCTTCACGACCTCTTTGCAAATCTGGGCCTCTTTTGCAAAGCTGAGCCCAAAGCGCAAATGCCATGAGCCGTAAATACGGTTTCAGACCTCCTCAGCCTCGCGCAGCACGGCGATTCCGGCCTTGCGCTGCTCGGCCAGCTCTTTTTTCAAAGCTGAAGGATCGCGGGCAATGACAAAGCCAAAGGAGACGCCGCCCTCTTTGCCCACCGTAGCGTGATGCAGCCGGTGCGCCTGAACCAGCCGCTTGGCATAGCCCCCGCGCGGCACATAATGGAAATAGCGCTGATGAACGAGCCCGTCATGGATCAGCGAATAGACGATGCCATAGCACAGGATGCCGATGCCGATCCACGTTCCGGCCTCCCACGCATGGGCGCCCATGATCAGCGGGCTGCCGATGGCGAAGGCCGAAATGCTCATGGCCGCGCCGAACAGCGCATAGAGGTCGTTCTTTTCGAACATCCGATCATGGCGCTCGTGATGGTCGCGGTGCCAACCCCAGCCCCAGCCATGCATGATATATTTATGCGCGCTCCACGCGATGCCTTCCATGGCGAAAAAGCTGATGATGACGATGGCGATGGCGGCAAAAAGACTCATAATCCCCCTATAATGCGCAATGCACGATTTCGCCACTGGCCCGAATGTCCATGTGAATGTCCGTGTAGTGGGCATTCGCCTCTTGTTTTTGCCGCCCCCCATGCCTAGGTCGGGTTTATTATGACCGGACCCAAGACGCTCTACGAAAAGATCTGGGATGCCCACACTGTGGAATCCCGCGATGATGGCACCAGCCTGATCTGGATTGACCGACACCTTGTGCATGAGGTGACCAGTCCGCAGGCTTTTGAGGGGTTGCGCGCTGCGGGGCGCAAGGTGCGCCGCCCGGATCTTACGCTGGCGGTGCCCGATCACAATCTGCCCACCACCGCGCGCCGCGATGCGGCCGGACATCGTATTGCCATCAAGGACCCCCAGAGCGCGCAGCAATTGGCCGCGTTGGAAGTGAATGCGCCCGAATTCGGCATCCGCCTGATCGGCGATGCAGACCGTGAACAGGGCATTGTCCATGTGGTCGGCCCCGAACAGGGCTTCTCGCTGCCCGGCGCGACGATTGTCTGCGGCGATTCGCACACCGCCTGCCATGGCGGTCTGGGCGCGCTGGCCTTTGGCATCGGCACCTCCGAGGTCGAGCATGTGCTGGCCACGCAGACCTTGCAGCTCAAGCGCTCCAAGACGATGGAAGTGCGCGTTGAGGGCGAACTGGGCGCGGGCGTGACCGCCAAGGATCTGGTGCTGCACATCTGCGGCACGCTGGGCGCCAGCGGCGGCACCGGCTATGTCATTGAATATACCGGATCGGCCATCCGCAATCTGTCGGTCGAGGGTCGCTTGACCGTTTCGAACATGGCGATCGAGCATGGCGCGCGCGCGGGCCTGATCGCGCCCGATGAAAAGACCTTCGCTTATGTGCAGGGCCGCCCCTATGCGCCCAAGGGCGCCGATTGGGACAAGGCCGTGGCTTGGTGGAAGAGTCTCGCCACCGATCCGGGCGCAACCTATGACAAGGTCGTGGTGATCGACGCCGCCGACATTGCCCCCACCGTGACCTGGGGCACCAGCCCCGAGGACACCGTGGCGATTGGCGGCGTGGTGCCTGCGCCGGAAAGCTTTGCCGATCCCAGCAAGCAGGAAGCCGCACGCAAGTCTCTGGCCTACATGGGCCTGACGCCGGGCCAGAAGATGACCGAAGTCGAGGTGCAAAACGTGTTCATCGGTTCGTGCACCAACAGCCGCATCGAGGACATGCGCGCCGCCGCCGCCATTGTGAAGGGCCGCCGCAAGGCCGACAATGTGCGCTGGGCGATTGTCGTGCCGGGCTCGGGTCTGGTCAAGGAACAGGCCGAGGCCGAGGGCCTGGACAAGATCTTTATCGAGGCGGGCCTTGAATGGCGCGAGCCGGGCTGTTCGGCCTGTCTGGCGATGAACCCGGACAAGGTGCCCTCGGGCGAGCGCTGCGCCAGCACGTCGAACCGCAATTTCGTGGGCCGTCAGGGTCCGGGTGCGCGCACGCATCTGGTGTCGCCCGCGATGGCGGCGGCGGCGGCGGTGACGGGGCATCTGACCGATGCGCGTGAATTTTTGGCCTGAACTAGAGAGGGTGAAGGGATGAGCGAAGAGAGCGGAAAGAAGGTTTCGGGCGAGCGTTCGAGCTGGGCCGGTGTTGCGACCATCGCGGGCGCGGCGGCGATTGGCTCGGCCGCGCTGACGGCGGCGCTGATTTTTGGCAGCCGCCGCAAGCCTAAGCCGACCGACGCTCCTGCTCATCCTGAAGATGCGCCTGAAACTGACTGATCCGAAAGATATTTTCCGATGAAACCGATCAACCACGTGGCCGGCACGGCGATCCCCTTTGGCGCCAAGAATGTCGATACTGACGTTATCATTCCGGCCCATTGGCTCAAGACCATCACCCGTGAGGGCCTTGGCAAGGGCGCGTTTGAAGCGATCCGTGCCGAAGAAGGCAATATTTTCGACACCGAACGCAACAAGGGCGCGCCAATCCTGATCGCGGGCGACAATTTCGGTTGCGGGTCCAGCCGCGAACATGCCGCATGGGCGCTGCTCGACATGGGCATCACTTGCGTCATCGCGCCCAGCTTTTCCGACATTTTCTCGGGCAACGCGTTCAAGAACGGCATCCTGACGGTAGTTCTGCCTCAGGAAGCCGTCGATCGCCTGCTGGCCGTGGCGGTTGACCAGCCGATCGATGTCGATCTGGAAAGCCAGACCGTGACCACGCCGTTCCAGGATCGCTTCTCCTTCGAAATCGACCCGTTCCGCAAGCATTGTCTGCTCGGCGGGCTTGATGAAGTGGGCCTGACGCTGTCGCGCGATGCGGCCATCAAACAGCATGAAGCCAAGATTGCGGCTGACCTGCCGTTTCTGGCCACAGCATCGGCGGCCTAAGGCGAGAAAGATTTTCTCGCTTTTTTAGGGAAACCTTCCCCGTTTTTGAGCAAGCGCAAAGATCGACCGCTGCCGATATGCTGAAAAAGCCCTGTCGCAGCGGAGGTCGCGCCAAATCGGGGGATTGAACCACCGCCGCTGCGACACATATACATTGGCGCGCGATTTGCATCGCGATATGGACGGCAGGCTGAAAAAGCGCCACATTGCGCCATCGATTTCAAAAACCATACGGGAGACGCCCTATGACCAGCTTTCAAGACCGCGAGCGGGCCGAAGAAGCCAAGTTTGCTCAAGACGAAGAGCTGGAGTTTCGTATCCACGCCCGCCGCAACCGCCTGCTGGGCACCTGGGCGGCCGAACGGATGGGCCTTTCTCCGGCCGAAACCGAAGCCTACGCCAAATCGGTGGTGCAGGCCGATTTCGAGGAAGCCGGCGATGAAGATGTCGTGCGTAAATTGCTGGGCGATCTGATCAGCGCGGGCGTCGATGCCGACGAGGCCGAAGTACGCACCGCGATGAAAGCCAAGGAAGCCGACGCCCGCCGCGCGATGATCGGTCAGGTCTGACGCTATTTTTCGGGCGCGGCCATGGTGGCGCGCGCCCTTTGACAGGACACCCCCGATGCCCATGCCCGCCGACCAGATCGAGGCGCTGATTCGCGCCGCAATTCCCGATGCCGAAGTGACGATCACCGACCTTGCCGGTGACGGCGACCATTATGCCGCCCACGTCACTTCGCCCAGCTTTGCCGGAAAGCCGCGCATTGCCCAGCACAAGGCCGTGTTTGCCGCATTGGGTGATCGCATGGGAGGCGAACTGCACGCCTTGCAACTGACCACCGGCATCCCCACCTGAGCGATTGACGAAACAGATTTCCTTCGCAAAAAGGATCTGTTCCCCCGATTGGTTGCAGAAAGTTTCAAGCCATGTCCGACGTCCAGACCCGCATTGCCGATATTGTGAACACGAATGACGTTGTGTTGTTCATGAAGGGCACCGCGCTTTTCCCGCAATGCGGCTTTTCCAGCCGCGCGATTGCGATCCTTGAGCATCTGGGCGCGACCTATCACACGGTCGACGTGCTTCAGGATATGGAGATCCGTCAGGGCATCAAGGCCTATTCCGATTGGCCCACGATCCCCCAGCTCTATGTGAAGGGCGAGTTTCTGGGCGGCAGCGACATCATGATGGAAATGTATGAGGCCGGCGAGCTTCAGGCCCTGCTCAAGCAGAACGGTCTGGTCGCCTAAACGCATCATCTTTTCTGATAACAAAAGGGCCGCTTCCCCGTGGGGAGGCGGCCCTTTCGTTTTGTGAAAGGGTGGGGTCGGGAGACTGGGAAGACCGACCCCACCTTTATACTCGAGACGGGAGTGAGGCGGGACTGCAGAGACCGGGAAGCAGCCCGCCTCTATTTGAGACTGCCATTAGTACAACCTTGGAAGCATAGGTCGTGCCAGTTTTTGAAAATGGCGGATTTCGGGCATATTCAATCGAGTGCATCACCCACTCCCGGCCCAGATTGTCAATTTCCCCGACACCCCTTGCCAAGCCCCATTCGCGCCCTATCAAAAGAGGATGGATTCCAGCCCGCCCCTCATCCTGCGCCCCGCAGCCACCTTGGTTATCTTTCGCCAGGGCGCCGCGGAACAGCCGCCCGAACTGCTGATGGTCGAGCGGTCGGAGGCGATGCGCTTTGCCGCCGGGGCCACGGTTTTTCCCGGCGGCAAGGTCGACCCGCAGGACATCGGACTGGCGCAAAGCCTGACGAACGAGGACCCGACCGACACTGCCGCGCGCATCGCCGCGATCCGCGAGACGCTGGAAGAAACCGGGCTTGGTTTGGGCTTCACGCGCGGGTTGAATTATGACGAGGCGGTCGCCGCGCGCACGATCCTGCAATCGGGCGGGGCAATGGGCGATGTCCTCTCCCGCCTCGGTCTGGCGCTAAATCTGGAGGTGCTGACGCCCTTTGCCCGCTGGCGGCGAGAGAGTGTCGGAGGATTTGACACTCGCTTTTATCTGGCAAACATCGGCACGGGCGCGGTCGATCTGGCGGTGGATACCACTGAGAACAGTCGCCTTTTCTGGCAAAGCGCCCGCGATAGCCTGAGCGGCGCGGCGCAAGGCGCGCTCAAGATCATCCTGCCGACCCTGCTCAATCTGGAACGGCTTGCGCAATTCGTCGACTTCCATCAGGCGGCGGCCGATGCAAAAGCCCACCCCATCGTCCCCATCAGCGCCCGCCGCATGATGCGCGACGGCGAGGAATGGCTGACGATCCCTGAAGGTCTGGGCTATCCGATCACGGCCATGCCCCTCAGCGCGGCGCGGCGCGGATAGCGATCAACCCGAGCAGACGCCCCGCGTCCGCGCCCGCCAGTCCTGCACCTCGCCGCTCATCTGGACATGCAGGCGGCAAAGATGCTCGACCACGGGTTCATAGATGGGCCGTTCGAATTGCAGCCCGCACTGGCCGCTTTCCACCCAGCGCACCGTGCAACTGATCGCCTCCAGCCCGTCCAGCTTGAGCATCACCCGCGTTCCTACCGCCAGCGAGAGCGTGCGCGTGGCGATCCGGCAGCCATGGGTGGAAAGGTCGCTGACCGTGACGTTATCCTGCAAACCGCTCATCAGGCGGCAGCGGGCCGACATGGTCAGCGGCCTTCGGATGGCCTGTCGGTTGGTCTGGCGGGATCGCATGGCATAGGTAGCATAGCGCAATGCTGGTTAACCCTTCGTTTTCACTTGGCCCGGCGCCGCAAATTTCCTCCACCGCCGCCCGTCAAGGCCGCAATCGTGAAAGATAATTCATCAGCATGCGCAAAAAGCCCCTTTGACTTTGCCCGCCAAAGCGCAAACACCGGGGTCATGGCCAAGCCCATGGATTACAATCCCGGAGTATCATCTTGTCTGTAATGCTTTCTTGCCGCGCGCTGTTCCGCATCGGCGCCGCCTCGCTCGCCCTTTGCGCGGTGAGCGTTCAAGCCCGCCCGGCCCCGGTCGCCCCGATCACGGTTGCCCCGGCCAAGGGCGATGCCAAAGCCGGTTTTGCCAGCCATGCGATGATTTCGGCGGCCAATCCGCTGGCGGTTCAGACCGGCCTGCGCATCCTGCAAAAGGGTGGCAGCGCCGTGGACGCGGCGGTCGCGGTGCAGGCGGTGCTGGGTCTGGTCGAGCCGGAAAGTTCGGGTCTGGGGGGCGGTTCGTTCCTGGTCTATTATGACGCCAAGACCAAACAGGTCACCGCCTATGACGGGCGCGAAGTGGCACCCAAGGGGGCCAGCCCGCGCCAGTTCTACGGCCCCGACGGGAAGCTGCTGCCCTTTCCTGTGGCCGTGGTGGGCGGGATCGCCACGGGCGTTCCGGGGGCTATCGCCATGCTGGAAATGGCGCAGAAAGAGCATGGTCGCCTGAAATGGAACCAGTTGTTTGGCGAGGCGCACAAGCTGGCCAGCGATGGTTTCGAGGTCACGGGCAAGTTGGCCCGCGCCATCGTCAGTCAGGCTCCGCAGGCCAAGGGAGCCGATGCGCAGGCCTATTTCCACAAGGCCGACGGCACGCCTTATCAGGCAGGCGAGCATATCGTGAACAAGCCCTATGCCGCCACTCTGGACCGCATTGCGGCGCAGGGGTCCAAGGGGCTGCTGACCGGCCCAGTGGCCGAAAAGATCGTCGCCAAGGTGACGAGCGGCACGCTGCCCAGCACAATGACGCTGGCCGATCTGGCCGCGTATAGGCCGCGCAAAACCGAGGGCCTGTGCATGCCCTATCGCACCCATCTCATCTGCACCCCGCAGGCGCCCTCGGGCGGCGTGGCGGTGCAGGAGGCGATGGGCCTGCTGGCGCATACCGACATTGCCACGCGCAACGCGCAGGACCCCAAGGGCTGGATGCAGATCGCGCAGGCAAGCCGCCTCGCCTATGCCGACCGCGACCGTTATGAGGGCGATCCGGCCTTTGTGCCTTTCCCCACCGGCCTGCTGGCGCCCGATTATATCGCCGATCGCGCCAAGCTGATCGGCGAGACGATCCAGCCCGTCACCTTCGGCATCCCCAAGGACGCGCCCAAGGTGGGCAAGGACGCCACCCATGAGCCGGGCGGCACCACCCATATGGTGATCGTGGACACCGCGGGCAATGTCGTGTCGATGACCACCACGGTGGAAAGCATCTTTGGTTCGGGCCGGATGGTCGATGGGTTCTTCCTCAACAATCAGTTGACCGACTTTTCCTTCAGCACCAACGATCCCGATGGCGCGCCCGCGGCCAATGCCGTCGCGCCGGGCAAGCGTCCGCGTTCCAGCATGGCGCCCGCCATCGTGCTGACGCCAAAGCGCAATTTCGAACTGGCGGTGGGTTCGCCGGGCGGCACCTCGATCATCGCTTATAATATCAAGGCGTTGGTAGGGCTGCTCGATTGGGGGATGAAGCCGCAGGATGCGATCAGCCTGCCCAATCTGGTGGCGCGCGGCGATATTTTCAGCGCCGACACCTTCCCCGCCCCGGTGGCCGATGCATTGGCGGCCAAGGGCCTGCCGCTGATGACCGCGCGGGGGGAAAATTCGGGGCTGCATGTGATCGTGCGCCGCGCCAAGGGCTATGAAGGCGGGGCCGATCCGCGTCGCGAAGGTGTCGCTCGCGGTTTCTGATACGAAAAAGGCGGAGGCAAAAACCTCCGCCTTTTTATTTCCGGCGCATGATGAACTCTTCGTCGCGCCAGTCGCCCACGGCAAATTTATACTCGCCCACGATCTCGAACCCGCGCCCGGCATAGACATGCTGGGCCTTCAGATTGCCTTGCCACACGCCGATCCAGATCGGGCGGCCCCATGAGGCCAATTCATCCAGCGCCAGATCGAGCAAATGCTTGCCCAGCCCTGCACCCTGCACTTCGCGGCGCAGATAGAGCTGATACAGCTCCCCATCGCCATTCTCGCGTTCGGGATGCGGCAATTTGCTGGGCCCAATATGGACATAGGCGACCAGCGCGCCATCTGCATCCTGCGCCACCCATGTGCGATGCTCCGGATCGGCCAGTTCGCGCGCCACCGTTGCCTCGCCATAGGAGTCCTCCTCGAACACCGCCAGATCGGCGGGCGGATAGGGAATGGCAAAGCCGGTTGGCCCGAACGTATCGCGGAAACAATGCAGTTTGAGCGCGGCCAGCGCGGAAACATCGTCGGCGCGGGCGGGGCGAATGGTGATGCTGACGGTCATGCATTGGCCCTATACCAGCGCGCCGGGCGCGGCAATCACCCCATCATCGTAAACCGAAATCGACACTTTATGCCGCTGCGATAGGTAAGATTTCGGATCAACCCATAAGCCCAAATGCTGACTAAATAGAGAGAAAAGCATTCCTTCGCATCTTCATAAATGACGCGGGGGAGATCTGCCTTGTTGCGTATGGGTATTTCGGCCAAGTTTCTGGCCGCTTTTGCAATCCTTCTGGCGGTCATGGCCGCGATGGGGTCCTTTGCAGTGGTCAAACTGGGCGAGGTCAACGCGATCTCGACCGAATTGCGTGAGCGCTGGCTGCCCGGCTCGCAGGCGCTGGGCGATGTGCACGCCTTCGTCTCGCAATATCGCATCAAACAGAGCGCCCATGTCGGCGCCAGCGCCGAGGGGATGAAGACCCGTCAGGCCAAGCTGATGCGTGCGGCCCAGACCGCCATTGCCACCCGCATGGAAGATGCCGCCAAGCTGAGCCAGAGCCCGGAGGAAAAATCCGCCTTTGCCAAGCTGAAAGGTGATTGGCAGACCTATCTGGGCCAGAACGAGCAATTGCTGAACCTGTCGAACAGCGATGCGGCGGCGGCCAAGGCGATGTTCGACGGCGATTCCCTGACTGCCTTCTACACGGTCGAGGATGACCTGCTTGCCCTGATCGACCTGAACACCAAGGGCGCCAGCGCGGCTTCGGCGCGTTCGGCCGCGATCTACGATCAGGGGCGCAAGGTCATCATCGGCGCAGTCGTGGCCGGGCTTGCTGTGGCGCTGGGGCTGATGGGGCTGATGATGGTTTCGATTGCGCGGCCCGTGGCCCGGATCAGCGAGGCGGTTGGCCGGCTGGTTCAGGGCGACATGCATGTCGAAATCCCCGCCATGGGCCGTCAGGACGAAGTGGGCAGCCTTGCCCGCGCGCTCGACAGTTTCAAGGCTCTCTTCGCCGCCGACCAGCAGCGCACGCAGGCCGAACTGGAGCGCGCCCGCGAGACCCAGATCACCATCGACGCCATCGGTTCGGGCCTGTCCGAACTGGCGCGCGGCAATCTGACGCATCGCGTGCCGGAAAATGGCGCAGGCGGCCTGGGCCAGCTCCATGTCAATTTCAACGAGGCGGTGAGCCAGTTGGCCAGCGTGATGCGCGAGATCGTTGACGGTTGCGACGCCATCCGCCGCGGCACCGACGAAATCGCAGCCGCCAGCGGCGACCTTGCCCGCCGCACCGAGCATCAGGCCAGCTCGATTGCCGAAACCAGCCGCACGCTCAACGAATTCAGCGGCACCGTGCGCGTGACCGCCGACAACGCCCGCCAGACCAGCAGCCGCCTTGCCGTGGCGCGCAACACCGCCGAAGCCGCCGACCAGCAGGCCGAGCAGGCAGTCCACGGGCTGCAAGCCATCGAAGCGTCGAGCCGCGAAATGGCCGATATTGTCAGCGTGATCGACGGCATCGCGTTCCAGACCAACCTCTTGGCGCTGAACGCGGGCGTCGAGGCGGCACGCGCGGGGGATGCGGGCAAAGGCTTTGCCGTGGTCGCCAACGAGGTGCGCGCGCTGGCTCAACGCAGCGCGGACGCGGCCAAGGACATTCGTGCGCTGATCACCACATCGAACGATCAGGTTTCAACCGGCGTGGCTCTGGCCAGCGCCAGCGGCGACGCGCTGCGCCAGATCGTTGGCGAGGTTGCGCAGATTTCCGAGCTGGTCGAACAGATCGCGGAAGCCGCGCAGAAGCAGTCGTCAAATGTCGAGGAAATCTCGGCGATGATGAATTCGATGGATCAGTTCACCCAGCAGAACGCCTCGATGGTCGAACAAAGCACCGCCAGCACGCATACGCTGTCGGGCGAAACGCAGCGGTTGGTCGAACAATTGCGCCGGTTTGAAATGAACCGGACGGGCGGCGGCGCCCCTGCGCGTGCACAGAGCAAGGCCATCACACCGCGCGCGCCGGTGCCCGTCAATCAGGACGATCTGGCCCTGCCCTCCTTCTCGGCCCGGCGTGCGTCATCGGTGGGGGCTACGGCATTGAAAATAGAGGACGACTGGTCGGAATTTTAAGCGACCCGGTAAATTCACTTAAGACCATGGCAGAGTAGCAAAAAGCATAAATATCAGCCCGACCTTATCCAATTGCAGGCAATAGTTACGCATCGAAAGAATAGTTTAGAAAGAGAAAGCCGACCATGATCAAGACTATTGCCAAGATCTCGCTCGCCATGACCGGCGCTGTTCTTTTCAGCACGTCGGCTTCTGCGCAATCCTCGGACTGGACCCGTTCGGTCACCAACATGTTCGCATCCAAGCAGACCTATCCTTCGACCGCCCAGATGCGCGGCGAGGAAGGGACCGCCAAGGTCAAGGTCTATATCGGCGCCGATGGTGCGGTGCAAAAGGCCGAAATCGTGTCCGGTTCGGGCTCGGCGATCCTCGACAAGGAAGCGCTGTCCGTCCCTACCAAGGTGGGCAAGGTTCCCGCGCCGCCCGCCGGCCCCACCACGCTGACTGTGCCGATGACGTGGAAGCTGGCGTAACATTTCAACCATGATGCAAACGGGGCCGGGCGCAAAACCGGCCCCTTTTTGCGTGAATCGGCCTCATTTTTGCTGCAACGCGCAAAAAACTTGGCATTGAAGCAATCGTGCTGTATAGGCCATCTCCAAGCAAGTCGGCGCGCGGCATGAGGCAGCGCGCAGGACCGGGCAGCGTGAGGGCAGCCATTTATGGCCACCCGCCCCGGATCTCACGGATTTGCAGTCCGTTTTTCGCTTCCTCCTCACGCAGGGTCGCGCTTTTTGAGCCCCCTGCTTGCCGCGCCGCTTACGCTGGTGTGCGCTGTGAAGCCTGTTTGAAAGTTACCCATGTCCTATTTTTCCGAACTTGGCCTTGCCGAACCCCTGCTGCGCGCGTTGGAGACCAAGGGCTATAGCGACCCTACGCCGATCCAGCGTCAGTCGATCCCTGCGCTGATCGAAGGGCGTGACCTGCTGGGTCTGGCCCAGACCGGCACCGGCAAGACGGCGGCCTTCGCGCTGCCCTCGCTGCACCGCCTGATCAACGATCCCAAGCCGCGCAAGGCCGCCTCGTGCCGTATGCTGGTGCTCAGCCCCACACGCGAACTGGCCGCCCAGATCGCCGACAACATGCGCGGCTATGCCAAATATGTCAGCCTGAACATCCAGTGCATCTTTGGCGGCATCCCCGCCGGCAAGCAGGCCCGCGCTCTGGTGCCGGGCTGCGACGTGCTGGTGGCAACGCCGGGCCGCCTGCTCGACCTCATTGACCAGCGCGCCCTGACGCTGCGCGATGTCGAAATCTTCGTGCTGGACGAAGCCGACCAGATGATGGATCTGGGCTTCATCGTGCCTCTGAAGCGCGTTGCCCGCCTGCTGCCCCCCAACCGCCAGAGCCTGTTCTTCAGCGCCACCATGCCGCAGGCGATCGAGGAACTGGGCAAGCAGTTCATCCAGAACCCGGTCAAGGTTGAGGTTGCCCCGCAATCCACCACCGCAGAACGCGTCGAGCAGCGCTCGATCTTCATCAATCAGGCCGAAAAGCAGGCGCTGCTGACGATCCTGCTGCGCGATGGTCTGGCCAAGGAAGAAGGCGATGCCGACCGCATCGACCGCACCATCGTGTTCACCCGCACCAAGCATGGCGCGGATCGCGTCGTGCGTTTCCTGACGCCCGCAGGCATTCCGGCCGCCGCCATCCATGGCGAAAAGAGCCAGGCCCAGCGCACCGCCGCCCTCAAGGGCTTCCGCGATGGTACGGTCAAAGTGCTGGTTGCCACCGACATTGCCGCGCGCGGGATCGACGTTTCGGGCGTTTCCCACGTGTTCAACTTTGAAATCCCCAATGTGGCCGAACAATATGTTCACCGCATTGGCCGCACCGCACGCGCGGGCGCCGATGGCATCGCCATCAGCCTGATCGCCGAAGACGAACGCCCCTACATCCGTGGGATCGAGCGCCTGACCGGCGTAAAGCTGACCCCGATGCCGCTGCCGCCCGAATTCCAGAAGGAAGCCTCGCGCCTGCCCGCCCCCGCCAAGCGCGGAACCGGCGACAATGGCGCGATCAAGGGGCGTCCTCAGGGTGAAGGCCGCCGCGATGGCGGTGGACGCCGTGATGGCGCGCGCGATGGTGGCCGCGAAGGCGGGCGCCGTGAGGAAGGCCGCCGCAACAATGACCGTCGCCCCAATGCGGGCCGTGGTGACACGCCTCGCGACGGTCAGCGTTCGCGCACCCAGCGCGACGGCGATCGTGCCCGCGCCGAGCGCCGCGAACAGCATGGGCGCGCGCGTCCTGCCGCTGCGGCGGGTGCTTCGCAGTTCGATCCGCTGCGGGAAAATGTCGATGCCAAGGCGCGTCGTCGCTGAGGATTGATCGGGGGCTTTATGCCTCCGGCGGGCCAAGGGACTCGGTCCCTTGGCAATCCCGTTCATGGGGTTGGGTTCGCGGGGTCTACTTGCGGATCATAAAATGAAAAGCCTGCGGCGCCAACAATAGGCACCGCAGGCTTTTCATTTTAGGGGTGCACGTCGGGCACCATGGTCGATCAGGGTAAGAGCTTACCCCTTTAAACCGCCGCCGTCGAAACGCCCAGATCCGGGATGCCGATAGACCGCCGCCCGCTGTAATCAGTCTTGACCACAATCAGGTTCGACTTTTCCAGATGCTCCAGCAATCGCCGGATGCGCCCGGGCGAACTGGTGCCATAGGCACGGGCCAGCGCTTCATCGTCGGGGCATGGCGCCTCGTCCATCGCGGCGCGGGCGATGACAAGGAACGGCGTGAGCAGATCATCGGGCACGCTGCGCGATAATTGCAGCAGCGGCGCCCATTCCTCATCCGTCGGGCGGTAGATGCCCGCCACGGCCAGCGCAAAGCGGCGGCGGAACTGGGTGGCATCACCGACATGCTGACCGATCTTTTTCATCCGGCAGCGGGTGGTAAAATCCTGAAACAGCGATGAAATCGGCTGATAGGTGCAATCGCGCTCAGCGGTGATGTCTTCCATAATCGCGGCCATGATCGACTGCACCTCTTCGGGCGGCAGGCTGGGCGGCGCGGGGACGCTGGCGGCGGAAAACAGGTTGGGTCCGCTGTCATCGACCAGCGGTTCCTCGCCGGGCGCGGGGGCCATGACATAGGTGCTGATCTGATCCATCAACTCGCTGGCATCCGGGCGCGGCAGACCGGCGAGCAGCGGCGTTTCCTCCGCTGCCAGTTCCTCAGCCGTGGGCGCGGCATGGAGCAGCGCGTGGAGATCGTCGCCCGTCACGCTGGGCGGGGGCAGCAGGCCGGTGGACACCGCACGGCTGCGCGTCTGCACCCCGCCGATGCGGACCGACAGAGGCCGCCGCGTGATCGCCGGGCCTAGCGCCAGAAACTGTCCGCGTTGCAGATCGCGGATGGTTTCGGCCTGACGCCGCTCCATGCCCAGAAGGTCAGCGGCGCGTTGCATATCAATGTCGAGGAAGGTGCGGCCCATCAGGAAGTTCGAGGCCTCGGCCGCAACATTCTTGGCCAGCTTGGCCAGACGCTGGGTGGCGATAATGCCCGCAAGACCGCGCTTACGCCCGCGGCACATCAGATTGGTCATCGCCGAGAGTGACAGGCGGCGTACCTCATCGGTCACCTCGCCGGCAGCAGCCGGAGCAAACATCTGCGCCTCGTCCACCACCACCAGCGCGGGATACCAGATTTCGCGCGGAGCATCGAAGAGCGCATTGAGGAACGTGGCGGCGCAGCGCATCTGCGCCTCGATCTCCAGCCCATCGAGTGCCAGAACAACACTGGCGCGATGGTGACGAACTCGATTAGCAAGCCGCACCAAGTCATTGGTATTATAGGCCGCGCCATCCACCACGATATGGCCAAACGGTTCAGCCAGCGTGACGAAATCGCCCTCGGGATCGACCACGACCTGCTGCACCAGCGGCGCGGATTCCTCCAGCAACCGGCGCAGCAGATGCGATTTGCCCGACCCCGAATTGCCCTGCACCAACAGGCGCGTGGCCAGCAGTTCTTCGATGTCGATCGGCACCGCTTTGCCGTTCGATTCCTCGCCTATGATGATGGATGCAGTCACGGTTGGCCTAGTAGCGCGTGGGGGGCTTTGGGCAAAGGGCTGCGCCCCTAGTTTTCCAGAAGAAAGGAGGGAAATGCGAGGGTCTAGACCCTCGCGCTCCCTTACGCACCGGGTTCTGCGTTGAGTGTCGGACGCAAGGTTAGGCGATTAAGGTCTGCGGTGCCTTCAGCTAGCGCCGCAGACCCTAATTTCGTGACCTATAAACAAACCCTGCAAACCCATTACCGGGATTGCAAGGGGCCCCGCCCTTTGCCCGCCGGAGGCAAACCTTACTTCAAAACCTCAACCGCCAAGGCCTCCGCCACCTTGATCCCATCCACCGCCGCAGACAAAATTCCGCCAGCATACCCCGCACCCTCGCCCGCCGGATACAGCCCGCGCGTGTTAAGCGACTGGAAATCCTTGCCCCGCGTGATGCGCAAGGGGCTGGACGTGCGCGTTTCCACGCCGGTCATAATCACATCGGGGTGATCATACATCGGGATCTGGCGGCCGAACACGGGCAGCGCCTCGCGGATCGCGTCCAGCACATAATCGGGCAGACAGGCCGACAGGTCAGTCAGCTTCACCCCCGGCTGATAGGAGGGCTTCACCGCCCCGAAATCGCCCGAAGAGGCCCGCCCGGCCAGAAAATCGCCCACTTTCTGCCCCGGCGCGCAATAGTCGCCGCCGCCTGCGGCAAAGGCCAGACTTTCCCATTTGCGTTGAAATTCAATGCCCGCCAGCGGGTCTGCGGGATAATCCTTGCCCGGATCGACCGTGACCACGAGGCCGGAATTGGCGTTGAACTCCGCGCGCGAATATTGGCTCATGCCATTGGTGACAACGCGGCCTTCCTCGCTGGTGGCCGCCACCACGCGCCCGCCGGGACACATGCAGAAGCTGTAAACCGCGCGCCCGTTTGAGGCCTGATGCGAGATCGCATAGGCCGCCGCGCCCAGCACCGGATGGCCCGCGCAGGCGCCATAGCGCGCCTTGTCCACCCAGCTTTGCGGATGTTCGATGCGCACGCCGATGGCAAAGGGCTTGGCCTCCATGAACACGCCGCGCTGATGGAGGACCTCGAACGTGTCGCGGCTGGAATGACCGGGGGCAAGGACGCAATGGCGCGCGGGCAGATAGCTTTCCGCGCCATCCTTGGTGCTGACCAGATGCAGACCCACGAGCGCCCCATCCTTGATGTCGAAATCGGAAACGCGGGTCTGGAACCGATATTCCCCGCTCAGCGCCTCGATGGTTTCGCGCATGGAAATCACCATCGTCACGAGACGGAAGGTGCCGATATGGGGATGCGCCTCATAGAGAATATCGTCGGGCGCGCCCGCTTTGACGAACTCCGTCAAGACCTTGCGCGAGAGATGGCGCGGGTCCTTGATGCGGCTGTAGAGCTTGCCATCGGAGAAGGTGCCCGCCCCGCCCTCACCGAACTGAACGTTCGATTCCGGGCTCAACTTATGCTTGCGCCACAGCGCCCAGGTGTCCTTGGTCCGCTCGCGCACCGCTGTCCCGCGCTCGATAATGATGGGTTTCAAGCCCATCTCGGCCAGAATCAGCGCCGCCAGCAAGCCGCAAGGCCCCGCCCCGATCACCACCGGGCGCGTGCCATCCTTGTCCCCGGCCCAACCCTCGGGCGCCATCACCGGCGGGCGATAGGCGGTGTCAGGCGCAGGGCGGACATGGCTGTCACCATCCAGCCGCGCCAGCACTTCGGCCTCATCATCCAGTTCAATGTCAAAGACATAGACCAGCTTGATCGCGCCGCGTTTGCGTGCATCATTGCCGCGCCGCACCATCTGGCTGCGCAAAATACGTTCGGGCGCAACGCCCAGCCTGTCGGCAATGGCGGCGTCAAGCGCCTCGGGCGTGTGATCAAGCGGCAGGGTGAGGTCGGAAAGGCGGATCATGCCCGCCCCATAAGCCCAAGGCGATCATTTTGCCACCCCGCGCTTGCGCGCATCGGACACAGCGCTATTCTCCATAGCAAAATTGGGAGAGCCTGCATGATCAAGCCCGAACTGGAATTCGTCTATGAAGCCACCGGTGAACTCGAACCGCCCCGCCCGATCGGCGAGACCTACGATGGCACGCGGCGGATCATCCCCATCGTGGGCGGCGGTCGGGTCGAAGGGCCGCTGATCAAGGGCCGCCTGATCGGCAATGCCGCCGACTGGCAGGTGACGCGCCCCGATGGCGTGACCGTGGCCGATGCGATCTATGCCATCGAAACCGACGATGGCGCGGTGATCCAGATTCGCAACAAGGGCCTGCGCCACGGCCCGCCTGAGGTGATGCAAAGGCTGGCGGCGGGCGAGATCGTCGATCCGGCCGAATATTACTTCCGCACTGTTCCCGAATTTATCGCGCCCAAGGGGCCGTATGAATGGATGAACCGTTCGATCTTCATCTGCTCGGGCGCGCGCTATCCCTTGGGCATCAAGCTCTGGGTGTGGCGAGTGCTCTAAACCGGCTCGCCCGCCGCACGGGCGCGGAGCAAGACCGCGCCCTCATCACCCCGCACCCGCATGGCCAGCGCGATCAGCACCAGCACCAAAGGCACCGCCACCAGATTGATCGACAGGATCGCCCGTCCCAGATCGCCGTGCGTGGCGTCCGAAATCATGCCCACAATATACGGCCCCACACCCAGCCCCGCGATGGTCATCACCACGATATAGGTCGAGGCGGTCAGCCCGCGCATCCGGGGCAGGACCTGATCATACATCACCGCATAAAGCGGCGGCATCCACATGGTCAGCACGAAACTGTACAGCACAAACCGCGCATAAAAGCCCCCCGCATCGGGCGCGTGATAGACCCAGAATGCCAGACAGGGCGAAACCCCCATCGCAAACAGCGCCAGCAGCACACGCCCCACGCCGGGCAAACGCTGCCCCGCCCAGTCCGTGACAGGCCCGGCCACCATCGGCCCCACCACGCCCAATCCGGCCGAAAGCAGGCCGAATTGCAGACCCGTCTGCGCCGGGGTCAGGTGATAGGTTTTCATCAGGAACGCCGGGGTGAAGGCCATGCAGCCGTAATTGATCATGCTTTGCAGCGACCCGGCGGCGATGCACAGGATCAGCGAAGGGCTGCGCATTACCGCATGGGCCGGAGCATCAGTCAGCCGCACCGCCTGCACCAGATTGAGCGTGGCGAACAGGCCCAGGCCCACCACCGCCCATTGCAGCGTATGGGGCGAGAGGCTGGCCACGCCAAGGTTGAGCAGGGGGCGCGGGCTGAAGGCCGCCCCGGCGCGGGCCAGCGCCACCATCGCACCCACGATCACAAATGTGCCCGCCAGATTGACCGCCCAGACCCGCGCCGAAGCCCCTCGCCGCGCCAGCATCAGCCAGTTGGTAAACGGCAGGACCGCCAGCAGCACATCGAACGAGGCGGCAAAGGGGCGCGGGTCGGGCGGCGTGGTGATGCCCTCAATCGCCCCGCGTACCGGTTCATTCAAGCGCCAGAGCAGAACCGCCAAGGGCAGGCCCGGCACCGCCGCCAGCAGGAAAGCAAATTGCCAGCCCCGCAGGCCAAAGGGCGCGCCAACACCGGCAAAGCGCCCATCCCACCAATCGGCCGCCACCCCGCCCAGCACGCTGGACAGGCCAAGGCCAATGGCAATCGCCGCCGCCATCACCGCCATAGCCAGACCGCGCCGCGCCTTGGGGAAATAGTCATAGATGAGGCTCGTGCCTGCAGGCTGGCTGGCCGCCTCGCCAATGCCCACGCCAAGGCGCGAAAGGGCAAGCAGCGCAAAGCCGCTGGCGATCCCGGCAAGGCCCGTGGCCAGCGACCAGAAGGCAATGCAGATGGCCAGCAGCCACGTCCGCCGCCAGCCATCGGCCAGACGCCCTAAAGGCAGCGAGAATACCGCATAAAACAGCGCAAAGACCGTGCCATAGAGCAGGCCCATCTCCGCATCGCCAATGGCCAGATCATGTTTGATGCGCGGGGAAAGGATCGCCAGAATGTTGCGATCAAGCAGGCTTAGCAATTGCATCGCGCAGACCAGCAGCAAGGCATACCACCCACCCTTGGCCACGCGGGTCGTTGAGGGCGCAATTCTCCCTGTCTGCATATGCATCGCAATCCTCTCTCCCCCGGCTGGGCGGTTTGTCCGCTCCATCTGTGTCCGGGATTTATGGGGGGAGGATAACGGGGAGGTCTGACCTTGCCTAGCGAAAAAGAGACGTATTACTTACAATTTTTCAGGCCCGAAACACCAGCCGTTTCAGCACCGCATAGTTGAGCACCACCACCGCAAAGGTCGTCACCGCCCCAGCCAGATAGGGATCGGTGATGAAATGCGAGGCCAGTTTCAGCCCCGCCAGATTGATGAGATAGTTGCCCGCATAGGAGAGCGCGAAACGCAATTTCGCCGGCCCTGCGCCAGTGAACACCCCGCGCGAATAGGTGACATAATTAAACCCCGTGCCCAGCACATAGCCGATGGCCTGCGCCACATAACGGTCCAACCCCAGCCAGATAAGCCCCGCATAAAGTCCATAGCCGAAGGCCGTGTTGATTGCACCCGCGATCAGAAAGCGCAGGATTTCGGCGGCACGATCCCGCGAGATCATCCGTAATCCTCAGGAAAATTCACCCGCTCACGCTCCAGCACCAGCGGCGTGCCGCGTGTGCGCTCCGAGATCTGACGGATATGGTCGCCCATCAGGCCCATAAAGCCGAAGATCAGCGCGAATTGCGCCTGAAGCACCATGCCGATCAGCCAGCCCGCAATCGGACGCCCGGTGAAAAAGGCGATCCCCGCGCCCACCAGCATCAGCAGGGACACAACCGCCCCAAGCACGCTGAGATAAAGCGGCGCACGCAGCAGGCGTTTGGACGAACCCGTCAGGCCCGCAATGGCAAAGTCGAGCAGGGTGAAGAAATTGTTCTTCGATTTGCCCCGAACGCGCGGCGGACGGACGTAATTGATCGTCTCCAGCGGAAAGCCCGTTTCCACCAGCAACCCGCGATAGAAAGGCTCCGGCTCATTCAGCGCGCGAATCGCATCGACCACGCGGCGGCTGTAAAGGCCAAAGCCGGTGGCATTAGGGATGGTCTGAAAATCCCCGAAATTCTTGGCCAGCCAATAGGACAGCGCGCGGATGACCGAAAGCATGAGGCCCGATTTTTCCCGCTCGCGCACGCCCAGCACGATATCAACGCCCTCCTGCCAACGACGCACGAAATGGGGCAAAAGCTCGGGGCTGTCCTGAAAATCGGCGCACATGCCGATCACCGCCCGCCCCCGCGCGGCATAAATGCCATGGGTGGGCGAGCGCATTTGCCCGAAATTGCGCGTATTGGCGATCAGGCGGATGCGCGGGTCGCGCAGGCACATCGCCTTGATGATCGCCACAGTGTTGTCGGTCGAATGGTTGTCGATAAAGATGATGTCAAAGCTGACGCCCAACGGCTCCAGTTGCGCGATCACCGCCTCGGCAATCGGCCCGGCGTTCATCTCCTCATTGTAACAGGGGATGACCACCGAAACGTCAATGTCGGCACTCTTTGTCATGGATTACCTTCCCGCTCAGGCGGCGTGCGAGGATTGTTGTGCCCACGCGATCATCTCGGCCACCTGCGCGGCCAGAGGGACAGGCGCGATGCCATAATCGGCCAGCAGGGCGCGATAGGCGGTATCATCGCCGTGATAAATATCGGAGGGGCCGGTGGTGATCTCGGCACGCTTCACGCTGGTGCCGGTTTGCGCCGCAACCACGCCTGCGATTTCGCCCAGTTCCATCGCCTCGCCCCCACTGTCGAAACGCAGCGTGCCCGTCGCGGGCGCCAGCGCTGCGAAGACAAGGCTCATCAATTCGCGGATGGCGACATAAGCGCGCACGACCCGCTTTGGCGCGCGGACTTCGACCGGGCGGCCCGCCATGGCGTCCTCGATGAAACTGGCGATGGCATAGGCGCCCGGCTTGTTGATATAAGGCCCGGTCAGCGCATGAATGCGGGCGATGACGCCGCGCTTGCCGGTTTCATCGGCCCAAGCGGCAAAGCGTTCCTCATCCTCGCGCTTCAAGGCGCCATAGAGCCGCATCCCCGCACTGGCACTGGGATCGTCGGCCTTGGCCGCCGCCCCGCTGCTGGCCACGAAAATCGCCTCGGCGCCGATGGGGTTCAGGGCCTTGAGCACCGCCTCGCTGATCGCGCGATTGGCGGCGATATAGGCATCCTCCTCCATCGCCTCGGCGCGATCCTTGGTCAGGAAGGCGGTGTGGAGAACAATGGTCGGCTCTTTGGGCAACCACGCCATATCGGCCAGCGGACGCTGCAACACCTGCGCCCCATCGGCAAGCCGCAGCGCGCGCGTGTTCGAACCAAAGGGTCGCACGCGCTTTTCAAACTTGTCGCCGAGCGCATTGGCCAGCAGATCCAGCGTGGCCAGGCCGATCCAGCCCCCTGCCCCGGTGATGACGATGCGCCGCCCGTCCTCGACCAGTGCGCGCGCCACTTCGGGGGCCAAACCTTCAGCCATGCGCCCGCTCCATTACCGCGCGGGCCAGCTCGCCAAAGCAATCATAGCTCTTGGCCGGATCAGGCCGGTATTCGGGATCGGCATAGCCATGGGTCAGGAACAGAAACGGCATACCGCGCGCATCGGCCACGGCATGGTCCAGTTCACTGTCGCCCACGAACAGGCAATGGTCGGGCGAAGCGCCCAGATCGGCTAGCACCAGATCGAGCAGATCGGGCGCAGGCTTGGGCGCAACCCCCGCGCGCGATCCCACCACGCTTTTGAAAAGCGGCGCAAGGCCGGTATCCTCCAGCACTTTGTCGACCAGATTTTGCGGCTTGTTCGAACAGATAGACAGCACAAAACCACGCCCATGCAGGGTGCGCAGGCTGGTGGCTACATGGTTGAAGAGCGTCTCCACCCGCGTCTGCGTCACGGCATAGCGGCGGCGGAATTCGGCCAGTTCCTGCGCCGGATCGCCACAATCATCGCCCAGCAGCGCCATGACCATCTTTTGCCCCCCATGGCTCATCCATGGGCGGGCAAATTCGGGGTCAATCTTGCGGGCATTGCCACGTTCCGCCAGCATCCCTTCAAGGATCTCAACACAAATCGCACAGCTGTCGACCAGCGTGCCGTCGAGATCGAAGATCAGATGGCGAAGCATGGCCGTTTAACGCAAGGTGGCGCAGGGCGCCATGGCTGCGGCCAGTTCCTCGTCCGACAGGAAGGGCGAGAGATCCTCCAACGGGGGCGAGACCATCGTGCCATCGGGCAGGCGGCGGCTCGACAGCTTGGGCTCGAACTGCTGCGCCTTGTCGACCATCACCTCGCACAATTGCGCGCCCTCGCCATCCAGCGTGGCGCGGATCGCGCAAGGCAGATCGCCATCCTTTTCCGCCTTGCGCGCCGGGAAGCCGAAACCGGCGGCCAGACGCGCGAAGTCGGGGAAGGTCAGGCCGCTGTCCGGCCCGCAGCCGACCGAGAAGCCCTTGAAATGGGCGACCTGCGACTGACGGATCGAGTGATAGCCGTCATTGTTGAGGACAAAGATCTTGATCGGCAGGCGCGCGCCCACGATGGTCTGCAGTTCCTGCAAATTCATCATGATCGAGCCATCGCCAGCAAGGCAGATGATCCGCCGCCCGCCGCCCGCATAATAGGCGCCGATGGCGCCGGGCAGGTCATAGCCCATGCTGGCGCAGCCGGAATTGGTGTAAAGCCGCTGACCCGCCTTCAGGTCGGCGCATTGGAAGATCGTGACGCAGGCCGTGCCGTCGCCCGAGACGATGATGTCGCCCTCTTCCAGCTCGTTAAACAGCGCCTCGCCAAAGACATAGGGGTTGATCGGACCGGTCTCGCTGCGAAATTCGTCGCGCACGGTCGGGTATTGGGCGGCTCGTTCGCGGCTGCGTGCCAGATAGGCGGCGCGGTTGTCCACGCCTTCGCCCGGCACGCCCAGAGCATCAACCGCATCGAAGAAATCGCGCAGGTCGGCATGGATCGGGCGGTGCAGGCTGAGCGTGGGCTTGCCCAATTCGGCCCGGTCAATATCCACCATCGCCACGCGCGCATTGCGGGCAAAGCTCTGCCAGTTATAGCTGATCTGGCGGATGTTGAGGCGACTGCCCAAAACCAGCACATAGTCGGCGCCCTGTACGGCAAAATTGCCGCCACGGTCGCCCACGCTGCCCGGACGGCCGACATAGAGCGGATGGGCATTGGGCAGCGCGTCATGCGCGTTCCAGCCCGTCACGACCGGCGCGCCCAGCTTTTCTATCAGGGCCAGAAACCGTTCATGCGTGTTCGACAGGCGCACGCCCGCGCCCACAAACACCACGGGCCGCTCCGCCGCGCAGAATTCGGCCAGCATTGCGCCAACCTCGGCCTGCAAATCGGCGCCGGTCAACGCGCCGGTTTCAGCCGCATTGTTGGGCGCGTTCCACTCCTGTGCCGTGTCCACATCATTCGCCGGATCGAAAGCCTCCAGCGCGTCCGGGTCCACCGGGGCGGCCTGAACGTCGATGGGAACGTCGATCCACACCGGGCCGGGCCGCCCGCGCGTGGCAAGGTAGATCGCCTTTTCCACCACCTTGCGCGCCTGCGCCGGGTCTTGCAGCACGACCGCATATTTGGTGACGGGCCGCACCATGGCGACAATATCGACTTCCTGATCGCCCAGTTGGCGCAGCGGGATATGCGGGAAATTGCCCGCGATCGTCTCACGCTTCACCTGCCCTGACACCACGATCATCGGGATCGAATCGACATAGGCGCCATAGACGCCGTTGAGCGTGTTCACGCCTCCCGGCCCCGTGGTGACATTGACCAGCGCAGGCTTGCCGCACAGACGCGCATAGCTTTCCGCCGCGATGGCGCTGGCCTGCTCGTGGTGGTTGAAGATCTTGCGCAGCCCCTCTTCGCGCCCAAAGGCGTCGTTGAGGTGCATGGCCCCGCCGCCCGTCAGCATGAAGCAGTCCGAAACACCGCTTTGCACCAACAGGCGGGCGATCAGGTCCGCGACCCGGATAGTATCAGCCATGATGATTTACGCAGGCTCGGCGGTCTTGGCGGTGGCTTGACGCGCCTCCATCATGGCGATGCGGGTAGCATCTTCCTCGGCGATGCCGCGATAGAAGTCGCGCTTGTTTTTGAGCCAAAGCAGCTCGAACTCGATCGCCAGTTCCATGCCCGCAGCGGCACGGCCATCCTCGACCACTGCGGCGTCGAACACGACCTTGCGCGTTTCAAAGCGGTCCAGACGATGCGCGCGGGCGCCTGCCAGCAAAGGTACCGAATCCGGGCTGACCCCGCCGCCCACGACCAGTTCGAGGCCGCGCTGCTGCGCCACCTTGGCCACGGAATTGACATAGCCTGCCATCGCATCGCTGTTCACAAACGAACGGTCATGGCCCAGGGACCCTGCAAAATCGACGCGGCCGAACACAAAGCCGACATTGCCGCCCTGCGCCACTTCGCCCAGCTTTTCCAGGCTGTCAAAGGTGGTGGCCGTTTCGACGTTGAACAGGAAGGACATGTCCGCCTGCTCGTCCTTAGGAAACACCTTGTCCTTGGCGGCAATGAATTTCGAGAGCGCATAGGGCGTCTCGACCATGGGCGCGATGATGTAATCGACACCATACTGGCGCGCCTCGATCAGATCGCGGATCGCCTCGCAACCACCGATCTTGAGCGCGACCTTTAGACCGGCGCGGCGGGCCAGTTCGAGCAGGCGCAGAAATTCGTCGCTGCGCGTGCCTTCGGCCTCGAACTCGGCCTTGACCGAGACAAAACCGTATTTGGCCGCGCCTTCGGCCAGAATCGCCAACATGCGTTTTTCGTATGCGTTCACGTCTAAACCTCTTCGGCTGGCTTTCCGACCCTGCCCGTAACAAACCTTGGTGGCTTAGCCCTTAGCCGATCCGTAATGATCCGCAAGGAAGACACCAATCTGCTCGGCGGTATAACTAAGGTGATCATCCGTCAAACCCGGATAGATGCCCAACCAGAAAGTATTGGTCGTCACCAGATCGGCATTGGCCAGATCGCCCACCACGCGCACGTTGCGGCCCTTCATATAGGGCTGGTGCAAAAGGTTGCCGCCAAACAGCAGGCGCGTGCCGATTTTCTGCTCGGTCAGGAACTCGACCAGAGCCTCGCGGTTGATGCCGGTTTCGGGGCGGATGGTGATGGGATAGCCGAACCACGAAGGCTGCGAACGCTCTGTGGCTCGGGGCAGAATGAAGATATCTTCCAGAGGCTTCAGCAACTGCGTCAGCTTGTCGAAATTGCGCTGGCGCGCGGCGATAAAGCCGTCGAGCCGGTCAAGCTGGGCAAGGCCCACGGCCGCCTGCATATCGGTGATCTTCAGATTATAGCCAACGTGGCCATAGGTATACTTGTGGTCGTAGCCATGGGGCAGCGTGCCCAGCTTGCGGTTGAAGCGCTTGCCGCAGGTGTTGTCCTGACCCGGCGCGCACCAGCAGTCGCGCCCCCAGTCGCGGAACGATTCGACCACCCGCTTCAGCCGAGGCTTGTCGGTGAACACCGCCCCGCCCTCGCCCATGGTGATGTGATGCGCCGGATAGAAAGACAGCGTGCCCAAATGGCCGAACGTGCCGACCGGCTTGCCATCGAACGTCGCGCCCAGCGCATCGCACGTATCCTCGACCACCCAGAGGTTGTACTTTTCGGCAACGCGCATCACTTCGGCAATGTCAAAGGGATTGCCCAGCGTGTGGGCGATCATGATCGCGCGGGTCTTGTCCGACACCGCCGCCTCGATCATCTCGGGCTTGATGTTGTAGGTCGGAATGTCGCAGTCGACGAAAACCGGCACCAGCCCATATTGCAGCGACGGATTGACCGTGGTGGGGAAACCCGTGGCCACGGTGATGACTTCATCGCCCGGCTTCAACGCATCGCTGCGATGGTAATGCGAGGTCAGCGCCGCCAGCGCCAGCAGATTGGCCGAGGAACCCGAATTGGTGGTCAGCGCATGGGCCACGCCCAGTCGCGCAGCCAGCTTTTCCTCGAATTGCGTGTTATAGCGGCCCGTGGTCAGCCACATGTCGAGGCTGGCATCGACCAGATTGCGCAGCTCGCCCTCGCCCACGACCTTGCCGGAAACCGGCACCACGCTCTCACCGGGCAGAAACGCGCGGGGGGCGTGATAGCGGCGCGCATATTCCTCGGACAGGCCAAGGATCAGTTCGCGCAATTGCCCTTCGTCGCTGTCCTTCACCATGCCCGCCACGGCGGAGGAAAGGTCGAGCATCGGATTATCGATCGTGGCCATAGAAACTGTCTGCCTGTAAACTGTCTTCTGAAGATTTCAGACGTGTTGAAACATTTTTAGTCTTGATGGAACAGGGCCCGATAGGCGGTCAGTTGCGCCAGCGAAATAGCCTGCGCATCGCCGCCCTCGGCCACGCTCTTATGCCATTCCACAATCCGGCCCAAGGCCTCGCCCAGACCCCATGCCGGACGCCAGCCCAGATAATTGCGCGCCTTGGCGCAGTCCAGCTTGAGAATCTTGGCCTCATGCGGGCCGGACACCTGCTCGGGCTGATCCCAGCCGGTGTTGCCCCAGCTTTGCGTGATCCGGTCGGCAATCCAGCTTACCGGCTGCGTATCATCATCGGCGGGGCCGAAATTCCAGCCCTCGGCCGCCCATGCCTGCCCCTGCGCCAACGTCTCGGCAATCAGCAGATAGCCGCCCAGCGCCTCCAGCACATGCTGCCACGGGCGGATCGAATGGGGCGAACGGATCATCGGGCGCTCTCCCGCGATCAGCGCACGGATAATGTCGGGCACCAGCCGGTCGAGCGCCCAGTCGCCCCCGCCGATCACATTGCCCGCCCGCACCGAAGCCACCAGCGGCGCATCCACCTCGGAAAAGAAGCTGCGCCGATAGGCCGCAATCACCAGTTCGGCCGCGCCCTTGCTGGCCGAATAGGGATCATGCCCACCCATCGGATCGCTCTCGCGATAGGGCCAGACCCATTCGCGATTCTCATAAGCCTTGTCGGATGTGATCGCCACGATGGCACGCAAATTGGGCGCGCGGCGGCAGGCGTCCAGCACATGGACCGTGCCCTGAACATTGGTGGCAAAGGTTTCCACCGGCGTGTCATAGGACAGGCGCACCAAGGGCTGCGCGGCCAGATGGAACACCACCTGCGGGTCGGCCTGCGCCACGGCGGCCTCGACGGTCGCCATATCGCGGATATCGCCCTCGATATGGGTCAGCAGGCTTTCCACCCGCGCTTGCCGGAACAGGCT
Source organism: Novosphingobium sp. SG751A (assembly GCF_013149295.1). Classification (GTDB taxonomy): domain Bacteria; phylum Pseudomonadota; class Alphaproteobacteria; order Sphingomonadales; family Sphingomonadaceae; genus Novosphingobium. Next base: position 23,019 of record NZ_JABGCB010000010.1, on the reverse strand, counting down.
GATTTCCTCGGCGGGCAGAGAAAGCCCCGTCACAACCGCGCCCATCTGATGCAGCCAGAGCGCCAGCCAGCTTCCCTTAAAACCGGTATGCCCGGTCAACAGAACCCGGCGACCGGCCCAGAAGGAAGGATCATGCACGACAGCCATCGCGCCTTACCACTTCTTCCACGGCGCGGCGCCCTGCGCCCACAGCTTTTCCAGATGCTGTTTGTCGCGCAACGTGTCCATCGGCTGCCAGAAACCGTCATGGCGAAAGGCCACCAGCTCGCCGCTATGCGCCAGCGTTTCCAGCGGATAATCCTCCCATACCTGATCCGGCCCCGAAATCAGGTCGATCACGCTGGGGTCCAGCACAAAGAAGCCCCCATTGATGAGACCGCCATCGCCCGCAGGCTTTTCCTTGAAACTGGTGACTTCATGGCCGCCCGAACCATCACCGAATTCCAGCGCGCCAAACCGGCCCGGAGGCGCCACGGCGGCAATCGTCGCCTTTTTGCCATGGGCGCGGTGAAAGGCCAGTTCGGCCGAGATATCGATGTCGGAAACGCCGTCGCCATAGGTGAAGCAGAAAGGCTCGCCCTCGGTCAGGAAACGGCGCACGCCCCACAGGCGCCCCCCGGTCTGCGCGGTCGGGCCGGTGTCCACCAAAGTCACCGTCCAAGGCTCGCTCTTGACCTCGTGAACGGTCATCTTGTTATTGGCAAGGTCGATGGTCACATCGGCGGCATGAAGGAAGTAATTGGCGAAAAACTCCTTGATGACATAGCCTTTGTAGCCAAGACAGATGATGAAGTCATTGACGCCGTGCGCGGCATAGATCTTCATGATATGCCACAGGATCGGCATACCACCCACCTCAACCATCGGCTTGGGTCGGCTCGACGTTTCCTCGCCCAGCCGCGTTCCCAAACCACCTGCTAGAATTACTGCCTTGGTCAAGTGACCCCCGAAAATGTTGATCAGGTAAAATCAGGACGTAAAAAGTCGGATCGGGCCATGGGCTGCTTGCCCCGCAACGTCAAGAGTTCTGCCCACCGGCGTCCCAAAACGCGCCTTTGCGGCGCGAATGCGTCAGTATCGCGTCATTCCGTTTCGGTCAGCCGCGACCCGGCATCGGGGGCAAAGGCCAGATTGGGGATGATCGCGGTAAAACTGATCGCGGCGATGATCCAGAAGGCCAGCGCAAAATCGCGCAATTCGGGGTGATCCACACCATGGGCGGCGGTGCTGATTTGCAGGATTGTGGCCGCCATGCACACGCCCAGCGACAGGGTGAGCTGCTGAAACGTGGTGTAGAAACTGGTCGCGCGGCTCATTTCCTCGGACGACAATCCGTCATAGGCAATGGTGTTATAGGCAGTGAATTGAAACGACATCAAAAACCCGGCCAGCACCAGCACGCCCCAGATCGCCCATTCGGGCCATGCGGGCGAAAAGAACCCGCAGGAAGCATAGACCACCGTGCCCGCCGCCCCCATCAGGGTCAGGCCCTTGCGAAAACCCAGCCGCCGCAGCACCGGCCCGGCCAGCCCCTTCATCACGATCGAGCCCACCGCCGTTGCCAGCGTAATCGTGCCTGCACGCGCAGCAGAAAAGCCAAAGCCATATTGCACCATCAGCGCCAACAGAAAGGGCTGCGCGCCCTGCAACAGGCGGGTGATGGAACCCGCGATCCACGACAGGCGGAAATTGCGATGGCGCAGCAGGGCGAAATCCATGATCGGCGCCGGATGGCGCCGCGTGTGGGCCCAATAGGCCAGCGCCATCACCACCCCGATCCCCAGCGGCAACAGCGCCACCGCGCCCGCATGGATCGGCCCGGCCGCCTCAAACCCCACCATCAGCGCGGCCAGCGCCACCGCCGAAAGCACAAAGCCCACGGCATCAAACACCGGCGGCTCCTGCGCGCGGACATCGGGAATGTTGCGCCAGACCAGCACCAGCGCGAGCGCCGCAATCGGAAGGTTGATCCAGAAAATTACCCGCCAATGCATGTAGGTAACGATAAAGCCCCCCAGCGGCGGCCCCAGAATCGTCCCCAGCAGGCCGGGCATCAGCATCCAGCTCGTCGCGTTGACCAGATCGCGCGGGGGCACCGTGCGCAGCATCACCAGACGCCCCACCGGCAGCATCATCGCCCCGCCCACACCTTGCAGGAAACGCGCCGCCGCCATCGCCTCCAGCCCCTGCGTCAGCGCCGAGCCCAGCGAGCCGAGCGCAAAAACGCCGATCGCCGCGCAAAACACCCGCCGCGCGCCGAACCTGTCGGCCATATAGCCCGAGACCGGCACGAACACCGCCAGCGCCAGCAGATAGGATGTTACCGTGACCGAAAGCGCCGGAGGCCGCACGCCGAAATCGCGCGCAATGGTGGGCAAGGCCGTGGTCAGCACCGTGCCGTCGAACTGTTCCATGAACAGCGCGCAGGCCACGATCAGACCGATCAGGCGATAATCGCTGGAGCCGCCTGCCTCTTCGATAAGGGCTGCATCAGCCGCCGGGGGAGTCGTTTGCTGCATTTGCGAAAGGCTCTAGGCCGATGATTCGGGCGGGGCAAGAGCAGGACTTGCCCAAAAATCGTACTGGCGGCAAAGCAGGGCGCCAAGATTAAGGAGCACTCATGGATCTGGGAATTGCCGGTCGCCGCGCAATAGTTTGCGCCTCTTCCAAAGGTTTGGGCCTGGCCTGCGCCACATCTTTGGCGCGCGAGGGGGCGGCTGTGTGGATCAACGGGCGCGATGAAGAGCGCCTGAAGGCCGCTGCCCAGAGCATTTTCGAAGCCACGGGTGCCAGCGTGCATCGCGTGGTGGGCGACATGAACACCGCCGTGGGCCGCGCCGCCGTCCTGTCGGCCTGCCCCCAGCCCGACATCCTGATCAACAACAACCATGGCCCGCGCAATGGCCGTCAGGAAGAATTGAGTGACGAGGACTGGCTGAGCGCGGTGAACAACAACATGCTCTCGCCCATCGCGATGATCCGCGCGGTGTCGGGGGGCATGCGGGCGCGCGGTTTTGGCCGGATCGTCAACATCACCTCGGCGCAGGTGAAATCGCCCACGGTCGATATGGGCCTGTCGGTGGCGGCGCGCGCGGGACTGATGGCTCTGGCCAAGGCGGCGCAGTTCGACACCGTGGCGGAAAATGTGACGATCAACAATCTGCTGCCCGGCCCCTTCCGCACCGACCGTCTGGCCGGATTGGCGCAGCGGCGCGCGGCGGCGGAGAATATCGACATCGAGGAAGCCTATCGCCGCATCGGCCAGCGCGGCCCGGCCGGGCGCATTGGCGATCCGGCCGAATTTGGCGATGCCTGCGCGTTTCTCTGTTCGGCGCAGGCGGGCTATATTTCGGGGCAAAGCCTTGCCATCGACGGCGGGGCCTATCGCGGGCTGTTCTGAAAAGGGGGCGGTTTAGGCCGCCCCCTGCCCTCCATCAATCCTGCGCGATGGGCAACAGGACGGCGCTGGCCGTGGCCCCGCCGCGCTGGATGCTCTGCGTGGCGGCTTTGTAATCGCTGGCCCGCGCGTTGAAGATATTGGCCACATAGGTCTGCGGGTTGCGGTCATAGAGCGGGAACAGGCTGGATTGCACCTGCACCATCAGGCGATGTCCGGGCAGCAGCACATGGTTGATATGCGGAAGTTCGAAGCGGACATTTTCCACCTTGCCCGGCTTCCACGCGCCGGGCGTGGCGAAACCATGGACATAGCGGCCCCGGAAAATCTCGATGCCCAGCGGCAGTTCGAAACCGGGATTGGCGGGCTTGGCCCCCTGTGATGCCGCCTCGGGCGTAGTGTCGGGGGCCACGTCGATCAGTTTGACCACCCAGTCCGCATCCGTACCGGTCGTGGCCGCATAAAGGTCCACGCGCGGCGCCCCCTTGATATGGATCGGCTTGTCCAAAGGCGCGCTCTTATAGGTCAGCACATCGGGGCGATCCTCGACGAAGCGCTGATCGTGGACCAGCCATGTCGTCCATTGCTTGCGGTCCGCCATGGACAGCGGGCGCGGCATGAAAGGCACCGGATGGGCCGGATCGGACACATAATCGTCATGCCCCGCCGCCCCCGGCGCAAAGGACAGGCCGCCCCCCGCCCCCAGATAGAGCGGGGTCATTTTCGCATCATCCCACTTTTGCGACACCTCCCACTGGTTCATGCCCGTGGCATAGGTCAGCACCGGGGGCGTGTGGGGATCGGGCGCATCTTTTAACCAGTGGTCGAAGAAGGGCTTGAGCCATTTGACGCGGAATTCATGCGCGGTGTCGCCGGTAAAGGTCACATCGCCCAGCTCATAGCCATAGTGGTTGACGCCCGAATGGCGCCACGGCCCGATCACCAGCGAGAGCTTGTCATTGGCGGTATCCTTGGGCTCCAGCGCCCGATAGACGGCAGGTGCGCCATAGGAATCCTCCTGATCCCACTGGCCGACGACCAGCATGGTGGGCACAGTCAGGGGCCGTGCAGCCAGCCATTTATCCACCGCCTGAAGCGACCAGAACGGGGTGTAGGCGGGATTGTCCATCAGCTTGCGCACGCCGGGGATGGCTTCGATCCCCCATTTGCGCGCGAAATCGCCCGCAGAGCCCGCCTCCAGATAGGCGCTGTAGTCATCGCCAGCGCCGCGCGGGATCTTGGCGTCGCTGTCGCCTTTGCCCACGCTCATGTCGACCATATAGTCGAAACTGTTCACCCGGAACGCGCCATTGTGGAACCAGTCATCGCCCATCCAGCCATCGACCATCGGGCTTTGCGGCACGGCGGCCTTTAACGCGGGATGCGGGTTGATCAGCGCCATCAGCGAGGTGAAGCCCAGATAGGAGCTGCCGATGATACCCACCTTGCCGTTGCTCTCGGGCACATTCTTCACCAGCCAGTCGATCGTGTCATAGGCATCGGTGGCCTCGTCGATCCCGGTGTTGTTCAGAGGGCCGACGATGGGGCGGTTGAGCACCCAATCGCCCTCGGACTTATGCATGCCGCGAATGTCCTGATAGACGCGGATATAGCCGTCTTCGGCAAATTCGGCATCCATCGCGGGCAGGATCTCGGTGATCTTCTGGCTGGCCGTGCGGGTGACATCGCCATGGGCGTTATAAGGGCTGCGCGAGATCAGGATGGGGGCGTTCTTTGCGCCCTTCTTGAACACGATGGCGGTGTAGAGTTTCGTGCCGTCGCGCATCGGGATCATCACCTCGCGCAGGGTGAAATCGGCATCGGCGCGCACCGCGCCATAGGATTTGACCACATCAGGCGTCATCGGCGTAACGGCATTTTGCGCGCCTGCCGACGCGGCAAGGCCAAAGGCCAGCGCAAAGAACGCGCCGGAACGAAGCAGTTTCATGGGAAGGCCCCTTTGTGCAGATGCAATAGGCACAGAATGTCGTCATTGCGCCCCGCCCGCAAGCAGCCTGCGCAGAAACATTTTATCACAAACCGGCACTTAACCCGCAAAATGGGCCATCTAGATCAGCATCATCAAATGCACAGAGGACGAAATGATCCGGTTACCTGCCAGACATGGAACAGCGCTGATCCCCGCCCCGCATTGATCCGTTTTACGCGTTCCGGCCAAAGATCCCCAAGAACCCTCCTGAGGCCGGTTCATGCCGCAGGCGCCACTCCATCCGCGCCTGCCCCCTTGCGATCGGGGCAAGAGGTCTTTACCTCGCGCCCCGATCGCCTTTACTGTTCGCCGTTCCACGGCCAGGTTTCAGATATCATGACAGCAAAATCCATTCTGCTTGTAGAAGACGATCCGGCGCTGCGCCTGCTGACGGCGCGGGCGCTGCGCGCCAATGGCTATGACGTGCGCACGGCCAGCACAGGCGCGGAAATGTGGGTAATGCTCGACAGTGCGCCGGCCGATCTGATCGTGCTGGACATCATGCTGCCGGGCACCACGGGCATCGAACTGTTTCGCCGGTTACGCAAGGAATCCGACACGCCCGTCATCTTCGTTTCCGCACGCGGCAGCGAGGAGGACCGCGTGCTGGGCCTTGAACTGGGGGCCGACGATTATCTGGCCAAGCCATTCAGCACGCGCGAGCTGATCGCGCGCATCGGCGCGGTGCTGCGCCGCGGCGGCAGCGACGAGGAGCGCACGCCAGCGCAAAAGATGCTCACCTTCGATGGCTGGTCGCTCTCGCTCTCGCGCCATGAATTGCGCTCGCCCGAAGGGGCGCTGGTCGATCTGACCGGGGCAGAATTCGATCTGCTCGCCACCTTCCTTGGCCAGCCCCAGCGCGTGATCGGGCGCCAGCGCCTGATCGAACTGTCGCGCACGCGCCTGTCCGACAGCTCGGACCGCAGTATCGACGTGCTGGTCAGCCGGTTGCGGCGCAAACTGTCCAACCCCAACGGGCAGGCCCCGATCGCCACCGTCCGCGGCATCGGCTATATGTTCACCGCCGAGGTTGCCCGCCATTGAAATGGCTTCATGCTCTGGGCCTGCCCGCGCGGATGCTGGCGATTCTAGCGGTGGTCATGCTGGTGGACATCGGCGCCAATGCGATCCTGTTTGAACGCGCCAATGAATTCGCGCTGGAGGCCGAGGAAGCCGACAGTCTGGCCGACCGGCTGGCCATTGCCGCGCGGTTGCTGGAGGAAAACGTGCCCGCGCGGCGCGACGGTCTGGCGCGCGAGCTGAGCAGTCCGGGCCTGAAAATCCGCTGGAAGCCGACCGGGGCCGACCGTCCGCTGGCTGCCCTCGATCTGGGCACGTTGCAGCATCAGTTGATCGCCTATCAGCCGCAATTGAACCAGTACCGGCTGCAATTGCATCTGGCCCCGCTCCATGCCCGCCATGAGGTCGACGGCTCGATGGTATTGACCGACAATTCGCTGATCACCTTCCACAGCGAGGCGCGCGATATTTTCGCCCTGCGCGCGGGCTATGTGCTGCGCATCATCCTGCCCACGCTGCTGCTGGTGCCGCTGGCGTGGTTCCTGGTCTATGCCTCGCTGCGCCCTTTGCGGCGGCTGGTGCGGGCCAGTCGGCATGTCGGCACGCCCCATGCGCGCCCGATTGAAATGGACGGCCCGGCCGAAGTGCGCGAACTGATCGGCGCGTTCAACGCGATGCAGGGGCGGATCGACGATCTGCTCGACGCCAACACCCAGACCATGCTGGCCATCGGCCATGACATGCGCACGCCTCTGGCGCGGATGCAATTGCGGCTGGACGGCGTACCGATGGATATTGAGGAACGCGATGCGATGGATGGCGATCTGTCGGAAATGCGCGACCTGCTCTCCTCGCTTCAGGATTTCGTCGCATTGGACGAACCCGGCCCCCCCAAGGAGCCGGTCGACCTTGCCGCGATGGCGCAAACCTTGGTCGATGGGGCGCAGGATCGCGGCTATCCGGCCGATTATGAGGGGCCCGATCGGCTGGTGGTGATGGCACGCGCGGTATCGTTGCGCCGGGCCATGTCGAACCTGATCGAGAATGCGCTGCATTACGGCGGCAATGTCATGGTGCGCGTCGAGATCGAAAAGGCCAGCGTCACGCTGGCGGTCGAGGACGATGGACCGGGCATTCCCGAGGAACATCTGGGCAAGGTGCTGCAACCTTTCATCCGGCTGGACAGCGCGCGGGCGCGCAATACGGCGGGCATGGGGCTGGGGCTGCCCATCGTGGTGCGGGTTCTGCGCAGCGAGGGGGCCGAACTGATCCTGTCGAACAAGCCCGAGGGGGGCCTGCGCGCCCTCATCCGCCTGCCCCAGCCGCCCATGTAAGTGGTTCATGTGGCGCTCAGTTTTTAGCAACACTTCCTTACACAGCCGCGCGGTCATAGCAAAATCGGACACATAGATTGATCTCATCAGCCAGCCCCCCTTGCGGCAGGCAAACAGATCGAAAGGTGTGACCATGAACGAACTGATTGGCCGCGTATTCAGCTTTGAAAAGACCACTTTTCCGGCCAGTGGCGAGCTGTTCAACAAATTGACCACCCATGGGCAATTCCCCAAGGCGCTGATGATTTCCTGCGCTGACTCGCGCATTGTGCCCGAACAGATCCTTCAGGCACAGCCCGGCGACCTCTTCGTATGCCGCAACGCAGGCAATATGGTGCCCAGCTACGGCACCCAGCTTGGCGGCGTGTCGGCCACGGTGGAATATGCAGTGGCCGCTCTTGGCGTACGCGACATCATTGTGTGCGGTCATTCAGATTGCGGCGCGATGAAGGCGCTGTCCAACCCCGTGGGTCTTGAGCGTATGCCCAACGTAAAGGCGTGGCTGGACCATGGCGCAGCGGCCGAACACATCGTTTCGACCTGCAAGGGCCATTTGCAGGACAAGGAACGCGTCCGCGCAATCACGCTGGAAAACATCATCGCCCAGATCGCCCATCTGCGCACCCACCCCTCGGTGGCCTCGGCCATTGCGCGCGGCGAAATGGCGCTGCACGGCTGGTTCGTCGATATTCATGCCGGGCAGGTGCTGGGCCTTGATGGCGACACCGGCCATTTCGTGCCGATGCGCGAAGACGCCCCGCTGCCTGTCGCCATGCCTGCCTCGCGCCGGATCGCCGACGAAACCCTCGTCGCGGAGGCGGCCGAATGAGCCAGACGGCGCAAAAGAGCGGGATCGGCGCCTTTCTGGCGCGCGATTTCACCGCCTCCATTGTCGTCTTTCTGGTGGCGATGCCTCTTTGCATGGGCATCGCCATCGCCTCGGGCGTGCCGCCGGAGAAAGGCCTGGTAACAGGCCTGATCGGCGGCATTATCGTGGGCGCACTGGCCGGTTCGCCCTTGCAGGTGTCGGGCCCGGCGGCGGGTCTGGCGGTGATCGTGTTCGAATTCGTGCGCGATCACGGGCTTTCGGCGCTGGGGCCGATGCTGGTGCTGGCGGGCGCTATTCAGCTGGTAGCGGGCGTGGCGCGCCTTGGCGGCCTCTTCCGCTCGATCAGCCCGGCCGTGGTCCATGGCATGTTGGCGGGCATTGGCGCGCTGATCGTGCTGGGCCAGTTCCACATCCTGTTTGACGCCAAGCCGATGTCGAACGGGCTGGCCAATCTGGCGGCCATTCCGGGGCGCGTGCTGGGCCTTTCGCCCGACATCCGCTCGACCGAAATGGCGCTCGGCCTTGGCCTGACCACGATCCTTGTCATGCTGGCATGGGAAAAGTGGCGCCCGAAAAAGCTCGCGCTGGTTCCCGGCGCGCTGCTGGGCGTGGGTGCGGCCACGATCATCGCGGCCAGCTTTGGCATGAACGTCACGCGCATCGCGGTGCCCGAATCGCTGGCAGCCGCCTTTGGCACGCCGGGCGCGGGCTTCTTCGCTCCGCTGGGCAATTCGGCGGTCATTACCGCGGCCATCGCCATCGCCTTTATCGCCAGCGCCGAAACGCTGCTCTCGGCCGCTGCGGTGGATCGTATGCATGATGGCGTGCGCACCAATTACAACAAGGAATTGTGGGCGCAGGGAATCGGCAACATGCTGTGCGGCGCGGTGGGCGCTTTGCCGATGACGGGCGTGATCGTGCGTTCTTCGGCCAATGTGCAGGCAGGCGCGATGACGCGGTTGTCGGCCATCCTGCACGGCGTGTGGATTCTGGCCTTTGTCGCGCTGCTGCCCTGGCTGCTGCGCGAAGTGCCGATGGCGGCATTGGGCGGCGTTCTCGTCGTCACCGGCTGGCGTCTGGTCAGCCTCAAGCATGTCACGCATCTGTTCCACAACTATGGCGTGATCCCGGCGGCGATCTGGGTCGTCACTTTCGCGCTGGTGGTGGGCAAGGACCTGCTGACGGGCGTGATCGCGGGCCTGCTGCTCTCGCTGGTGGAACTGATCCCGCTGGCCAAGGGGCTGCGGCTGGGCGTCGAGGAAAAGCACACCGACGATGGGCATCACGTTGCCCTCCAGGGTTCGGCCACTTTCCTCAGCCTGACCAAGCTGACCAACCGTCTGGAAAGCGTGCCTGCGGATCGCGCAATCCATCTGGATCTGAAAGATGTGCATGGCATCGACCACACGACGGCGGAAATGCTGGGCGAATGGATCGCCCGGCGGCGGCGCGGCGGGGCTGCGGTACGGCTGAGCGGGCCGGCCCCCATCCTCAACACTCTGGCCGCCTGATTTCCCCGGAACGGCCCGAGACGCCCCTCTTGGCATCCGCCAAGGGGGGCGTTTTCGTTGAATTGGGGAAGAATGCGCGCAGGGATGATTTCCGCCGCTTTCCGGCGAAGGCTGGCGATGCTAGAGACGGCGCAAAGGGCGCTCGGGATGAAGCGCCTGTCTTCGCAGTGTAAAGGTGGGGCGGACTTGTCCAGACCAGTATTTTTCGATCCCTCGGGGCGCCGTCGGCGCTGGACGCGGCGGTTGACCTTCTTCGGGCTTATCGCGCTGGTGGTGGCCGCCATCGCCTTTGCCACGACCGTGGTGCATATTCCTGCGCCCTCTCCGCTGCCTCTCGGGTTTGAACGGCGCACAGCGTTGCCTATGCGCACGCAGGTCTCGCGCCTGTCGCATTCCGTCTCGCGCATGTTCAGCACCCCGCCCAAACAGCGCGCGAACAGCAAGGGCCAGACGATCACCGTCGCCTTCTATTCGAACTGGTCGGATGCCTCCGCGCCATCGCTGCTGCGTCATATCAACCAGGTCGACTGGGTGGCCCCCACCTCGCTCAACATCGATATGGCGGGCAACCTGCATGTCAGCGAGGATCGCCCTCTCCGGCGCATCCTGCTTTCGGCGCTGCATCGCCCGCTGGTGGTGCCGGTGCTGCAGAATGTCGATGACAAGGGCTTTTCGCGCCCCGCCGCCATCGCGCTTTTCGCCAGCAAAGCCAAGCGCAAGGCGTTGATCGGGCAATTGCTCGACTACCTGAAGAAATCGGGCGATGCCGGCATCATCTTCGACTTTGAAGACTTGCGGCCCAGCGACATTCCCGCCTATCGCGCGATGATCGCCGAGGTCGAGCGCGCGCTCGATCCCACCGGACAGGTTGTTGCCGTCACCCTGCCGATGGAGGGCGACGGCTGGTCGCCTTCGCAATTTGCGGCCGTGGCCGACAAGATCATCCTGATGGCCTATGACGAGCATTGGGCCAGCGGGAACCCCGGCCCCATCGCCTCGAACGACTGGTTCGCATCAAAGGTCCGCAAAGCCATCGGCAACATGCCCGCCGACAAGGTCATCATCGCGCTGGGCTCCTATGCCTATGACTGGCACCCCGGCCCGGACGGCAAGAATGCCGCTGAGAGCCTGACCGTCGAAGAAGCGTGGCTTTCGGCTCATGATTCCTCCGCCACACCCACCTATGACAAGGCCAGCGGCAACACCGGCTTCTCCTTCCTCGAAAATGGCCAGCGCCATGACGTGTGGATGGTCGATGCGGCGGCAAGCTGGAACCAGATGCGCATCCTTTCGCAATTGGGCGTGGGCAATATCGCGCTCTGGCGCCTGGGCACCGAGGACCCCGGTTTCTGGCAGGCGCTGCAAAGCTGGCGCAGCGGGGGCAGGCAGAACCCTTTTCCCGATCTGAGCCACATCGCCCAGACCGCCAATGCAGACGTGGAAGGCGCGGGCGAAATCCTGCGCATCACCTCGACCCCGCGTGAGGGCGAGCGCAAGCTGAGCTTTGACCCCAAGACCGGGCTGGTTTCGGCCATGGCCTATGACAGCCTGCCCACGCCCTATAAGGTTCAGCGCACAGGCTATGCGGAAAAAAAGGTCGCGCTGACCTTTGACGATGGGCCGGACGCGATCTGGACGCCCAAGATCCTCTCGATCCTCGAACAATACAAGGTGCCTGCTACCTTTTTCGTCATTGGCGAGAACGGGGTATCGAACCGGGCCATTCTGCAACGCATGGTCGCCTCAGGGATGGAGATCGGCAACCACTCCTATACTCACCCCAACATGGCCAATTCCTCGGAAACCGGCATAAGGCTTGAACTGAACGCGACCCAGCGGCTGGTCGAGGCCTATACGGGCCGTTCGATGCGCCTGTTTCGCGCGCCCTATTTCGGCGACGCCGAACCCACCACCGCCGACGAACTGGTCCCCGCGCAAATCGCGCAGGAGCATGGCTATACGGTCGTAGGCCTGCATGTGGACCCCGATGACTGGATGCGCCCCGGCGTGCAGCATATCGTCGATTCCACGCTGGCCCAGGTCAAGGAAGGGCGTCCGGCCTATTCAGGCAACATCATCCTGCTGCACGATGGCGGCGGCGACCGCGAGCAGACCGTGACCGCCCTGCCCGGCATCATCGTCGCGCTGCGCCAGCAAGGGTACAAATTCGTCTCCGTAGCCGAACTGGCCGGGCTGACGCCCGATCAGGTTATGCCGCCGGTCAAAGGCTATGACCTGCTGGCGGTGCGGGCCGACGTTTTCGCCTTCACCTCGATCGGGGTGATGATCGTGGTGCTCAACTGGTCGTTCTTCTTCGCCATCGCGCTGGGCGTACTGCGCTCGGTCACGCTGGTGGCGCTGGCCATGCTGCCGGCCAAGCGCAAGGCGCCCACGCCCGATGCCACCTTCCGCCCCAAGGTCACCGTCATCATCCCGTGTTTCAACGAGGAGAAGGTGATCGAGAGCAGCGTGAAGCGTATTCTGGAATCGACCTATCCCTATCTCGACGTGATCGTGGTGGACGATGGATCGAAGGATCAGACCAGCGCAATCGTCACCGAGAAATTCGGCGACAATCCGCGCGTGCGGCTGATGACGCTGGTCAATGGCGGCAAGGCGAGCGCGCTGAACAAGGCACTCAAGGAAGCCACCGGCGAGATCATCGTCGCGCTGGACGCCGATACGCAGTTTGAAAAAGAAACGATCCTGCGCCTTGTCCGCTGGTTCATCGATCCGAAAATCGGCGCGGTGGCGGGCAACGCCAAGGTGGGCAACCGGGTCAATCTGGTCACCCGCTGGCAGGCGGTGGAATATACCACGGCCCAAAATATCGAGCGTCGCGCGCTGACCCGGTTCGACGCGATCATGGTGGTGCCGGGCGCGGTTGGCGCATGGCGGCGCACGGCTCTGGAAAGCGTCAATGGCTATCCCGAAGACACGCTGGCCGAGGATCAGGATCTGACCATCGCCATCCAGCGCAAGAAGTGGAAGGTCGCCTATGACGAGGAGGCTGTGGCGTGGACCGAGGCGCCCGAGAGCTTTGGCGCTCTGTCCAAGCAACGCTTCCGCTGGTCCTATGGCACGCTGCAATGCCTGTGGAAGCATCGCAAGATCATGCGTCGGGGCAAGCCGGGGGGCCTGGCCTTTATCGGCGTGCCGCAGGCCTGGGTGTTCCAGATCCTCTTTGCTGTCATTTCGCCCACGATCGATCTGGCGCTGGTCGTCTCGATTCTGGGAACGATCACCCGCGTGATCCAGCATGGCTGGGCCCAGACCCAGACCGACGTGCTGCGCATGGCCGTCTATTGGGCGGCGTTTTCGTCCATTGATCTTGTGTGCGGCTGGATCGCCTATCGCATGGATGTGCGCGACAAGAAATTCCGCCCCTTCCTCCTGCTGGCCCAGCGCTTCGTCTATCGCCAATTGATGTATTCGGTGGTGATCCGGGCTGTGGCCGCCGCTGTGCGCGGGGTCGGCACCGGCTGGGGCAAGCTGGAGCGGACGGGGCGGGTTTCCGCGCCGGAAGGCGGGGTTTAATCTAAACGGGCGGGTGGGCGCGTTCCACCCGCAACACCCGCATTCCCTTGGTCCGACTGGTCAGATGATACTGGCGACAGATCGCACAGCGATAGGGGCGCAGCGTGATGGCGGCCTTTAATACAGCCGCCACCGCCTCGGCCTCGCTGGCATAGCGGCGTTTACGCGCGCAGATACCGGGGCGGGTGCGCATGATCGCCCCGCCCTTTATGCTTCAGCCGCCGATCTTGGCTTCAAGCGCGGCCAGCTTTTCTTTAAGCACTTCGACTTCTTCGCGGGCCGTGGCGGCCATGGCTTTCACCGTGTCGAATTCTTCGCGGCTGACGAAATCGAGACCGCCAAAAGCCTCACGGAAACGTTCGCGTGCGGCATCACGCGCTTCGCGCGTGGCCCCGGCAAAGGTCCCGGCGGCGCTGTTCATCAGCTTCACGAAATCGGCAAGGAAGGGGTTTTCGCTCTGCATGGCGCGCATATCCGTCTTAGTTCTTGGCGCCCCCCGCCCTCATGGCAGAAGGGTCCGCATGCCGCCTAGATGGCCCGCAAAAGGACAAGGATCAAGGGCAGCGGAGAAATTCTAAAGTTGAATATGCACCGCGGCGGGCGCATCCTGCCCGTCGGCATCGGGATTAAGCACAAGAAATTGCCAGTTCAGCACGCTGGCAAACAGCACCCATGCCAGATAGGGCACCATCAGCCCTGCCGCCACCGGCCGCACCCGCCAGAACAGCGCGATCACCGCCACCAGCGACACCGCCATGGCAATGATGATCCCCAGCGCCAGCGCGATCCGATGCAGCCCGAAAAACACCGGCGACCATGCCAGATTAAGCACCAGATGCGCGGCAAACAACGCAATAGCCGCGCCGCGCCCCGGCGCCGAACGTGCCGATACCACAATCGCCAGCGCCACGCCCATCATCACATACAGCGCCGTCCACACCAGCGGAAAGGCCAGCGGCGGCGGATAAATCCCCGGCTTGACCAGCGAGGCGAACCACGGATTGTTCGGCCCGGAAAGCGAGACGCTGGCCGAGAGAAAGCCGAGCAGATTGATCCCTGGCACCAGCACCAGCACCCAGCGCGCCAGTCCCGCCCGCAATTGACCCGAGGAGGCAATTTCCGTCATCTTCGTCCAGAACCCCGTCTGATTGCCGCCGCGCCGTGCCGCGCCGCATTACCCTCATAGCCCGGAGCGATGGCATTCAGCCAGCCCTGCTTGCCCCTTTATGAGCCATTCGGGTGAAACGACTGGTTAACGCAACGCCATGATTCGCCCGGCATCGGCGCCCTTGTGGCGGGACCCGGCCCGGCACGCAATGGCGCAAAGAGCGCTGCTTCCGAAACGGAGACAGTCGCGGAAAATTCCTTGCAACAGGGTTAATCCTCGGCTTTATCCGCCGATCCTGCTTCACGCTCTACCCTCACGCCACGCCGAGATCAGGAATTCGACATTGCCCTCAGGCCCGGTGATCGGGCTTTCGACAATGCCCTGCACGGCAAAGCCCAGCCCTTCGACCCAGACGCGCACCTCTTCGCAAACACGCGCGTGCAAGGCCGGATCGCGCACCACGCCGCCCTTGCCCACTTCGCCGCGCCCCACCTCGAACTGCGGCTTGATCAGCGCCACCAGGCGACATGCCGGCGCGGCAAGCCGCAATGGCACCTCCAGCACCTTGGCCAGCCCGATGAACGAGGCATCGCACACCACCCAGCCGCAGGGCGCATCGATCTCATTCTCGGTCAGTATCCGCGCCGAGGTCTGCTCCAGCACGGTGACGCGAGGGTCCTGCCGCAATTTCCACGCCAGTTGGTTGGTGCCGGAATCGACCGCGAACACCCGCTCTGCCCCATGGGTCAGCAGGACATCGGTAAAGCCGCCGGTCGAGCTGCCGATGTCCATCGCCGTGGCGCCCTTGGGGTCCAATCCGAAATGCCTGATGGCATGGGCCAGCTTGATCCCCCCGCGCGACACCCACGGATGATCGCGCCCGCGCGTTTCGAGCGGCGCGTCCTCGGCAATCGACTGACCCGGCTTGGCAATCTTCGTCTCGCCGCTGAACACCAATCCGGCCAGCACCAACGCGCTCGCCCGGCTGCGGCTCTCGGCCAGACCGCGATCGACCAGCAATTGATCGACGCGCGTTTTTGCGGGCTTCTTGGGTGCGGGATCCGGTCGGTTTTTGGAACTGTTCATCGTCTCGGTTCTGTTTGGCGGCTTGTCTTGGCCGCTCCCCCATTCCATAGGGAGGCGATGATGGCAATCGCGCGCGCCCCTTTCTTCGCCACAAGGCGCACTCTGGCACTCTCTGGGCTGTGCGGATCGCTCGCCATGCTCCTGCTGTCGAGCTGCGCGCCCACGCCTCCCGTGGCGCCGCCGCCGCCCGCCCCGGTGGTCAGGCCCGCGCCGCGCCCCATGCCCGTGCCGCTGGCCACGCCCACCGACTGGCGTGACCTGCCGATCACGCCTGGCGCATGGCTCTGGAGCCTGTCGGGCGGCGTATCGCAGGCGGCCTATGGCACGAAAACCGGCGCGCCCCAGATCATCATGGCCTGTCAGGGCGGTCAGGTGCGCCTGATCGTTCCAGGCGCGGCGGGCGGCGTCATCCAGATCACCACCGCCACCCAGACCCGGCAGGCCAGCACGCAGAGCGATGCCGCAGGGGCCGTGCTGGCGCTGCCTGCCAATGACCGCCTGCTCGACGCCATCGCCCTGACGCGGGGGCGCTGGGAGGTTGAGGTGACGGGCCATACCCCGCTGCTGCTGCCTGCTGATGCTTCAGCATCGCGCGTGGTCGAGGATTGCCGCGCCCCGCGCTAAATTGGCCGCGCGCCGCGTTGAAAAATCGGGTGATAAAACCTGCGCGACTCAGGCTCATGCCATCACCGTTGGGGATAATTCCGCAAACGCACACTGGCCCCGCGCAGGATGACAGGCCAACGGCAGCAATAAGACAGGTTTTCGTAGGATTTCCCCAGACTCACCGCCTGAGGAGCCAAGATTGTGACAGCAATTTTTTCCATTTCAAGACTTGTTGTGCGGCGCGAAATACACCACCTTTGATCCAAGGCGAGCGCGGTTGAACAGACCCTCGCCCCGTCGTCTGGACTGGGTATTGCGCCCCCCGGCGGCTCCCTATGGCTCAACAGCGCGAAAGGAGGTGATCCGATGTCTCATGGTTCAGCAGAGAGGTCGGCAATCCGTATCGCGAGGCATTATCGCTGAGTTTAACGATTAAGCGATAGAGGCTTCGTGAGCGGCACTTTTGCGGCCGCTGACCATGCGAAGGGCTGCGATGGCTTAGGCTATCGTGGCCCTTCTCATTTATGGGTTCCGGCTCATTTATCGGGTTCCGGTTTTGCAGGCGCCAGCGCGCCGCCCATCTCGCGCCACCCTTCCACGCCCTCGGCCAGCCAATAGACATCGCCCACACCTTCACGCGCAAGGCGGCGGGCCGCATTCCATCCCATCCAGCAATCCATCCGGCAGAACAGCACCACCGGCCCGCCCGGATGTCCACGCCGCCACGCCGCAATAGCCCCGCGCAAACTCGACCACAGCGCCGGATCAACACCGGGCCGCCCGACCTCGGGCCTCCAGATCGCGCCCGCAATCGTGTCATGCGGCTCGGTCTGCACCCATTGCCCGGCGGCGCGCGTCAAAGGCAGCGCATCAATGAACAAAGCATCGCGCCCCGGCGCCAAGCCTCGCGCCGCCGCCAGCGCCAGTCGCGGCGCGGGCGCGGGATCGCGGTCCACCGGCGCGCGATAAGAGGAGGCGCGATAGCCATCGGCGTCGAACAATCCGGGCTGAACCGCCGCCAAAATCACACCCGCCATCAGCCCCAACATGCCATCCTCCTTATCCCAAGGTAGCATATACCGGCCCGTCCATGGGTGCATAGTCGCCCTTGGTATGATGCGCAAAGCAGCCCTCACGGTCTTGTCCCTACTCCTGCTGCCCGCCTGCGCGTGGGCGGCATCTGCCCTGCCAAAGGACCCGCTGGGATCGCCCATGTGGACTTATCATGCCGCGCGCCTGTTCAAGGGCGCCCCGGTGGTGTTCGACCCCCGTGTGCGGTTGCAGGTGCCGGTGATTGCCGAAAATCAGCATCAGTTTCCCGTGACGGTGGACGCGCGCACCATCCCCGGCGCCTCGCGGATCATCGTCTTCGCCGATCTCAACCCGCTGACACAGGCGGTCGATTTCCGGCCCCTCCATGCCGCCCCTTTCCTTTCGCTGCGCATCAAGCTGGACCAGCGGACCCCGGTGCGCGCGGCGGTGATGGGGGCCGATGGGGCGTGGCATGTGTCGGGCGTGTGGGTCGATGCGGCGGGCGGGGGATGCTCCGCGCCCCCGGTCAGCAGGGCCAAGGGCGACTGGGCGCTGCATCTGGGCGAAATGCGCGGGGCCGCATGGCGCGAGGGCGATGATCTGCGCCTGCGGGTCTCGCTGCGCCACCCGATGGACACCGGTCTGGTGGAAAATATTCCCAGCTTTCATATTGAAACCATCCATTTGCACGATGCAGCCGGGGTGGAATTGGCCAATATGACCGTCGAGGGATCGGTCAGCGAGGACCCTGCCTTCACCTTTCTGTTGCGCCCGACGCGCGAAGGCCCGGTCAAGGTGCAGGCCCGCGACAGCGAAGGGCGCGAATATCAGGGCGTGATCGGCCCACAGAGCCGGCCGCATGGGTAACGGCTTTACCCGCCGCGCGATGATCGGCGCGATGATGGCGGCACCTTTGGCTGCACACGCGGCGCAGCGTTATACGCTCAAACCCGATCAGGTCGCCCCCGGCGTCTGGGTGGTGCGCGGGGCGGATGAGGCGATTGCCTTTGCCAATGGCGGGGCGATTGCCAATTGCACGATATTGGCGGCGCAGGGCGGCGCGATCCTGTGTGATTGCGGGCCTTCGCTGGCCTATGGGCAGGCGCTGGCGGAATGGGCGCGCAAGCTGACAGGAGGGCCGGTTTTGCGGGTGCTGATTACCCACCTTCACCCCGATCACGCGATGGGGACCGCAGCCTTCGATCCCGCGATCATCGCCGCCCTGCCTGAAACGCGGCACGAGTTGGAGCGCGATGGGCGGGGCTTTTCCGATGGCATGTATCGCCTGCTGGCCGATTGGATGACGGGCACGAATGTCGTGCTGCCGGGGATGGATGTGACGCCAGGGCCTTTTGAGATCGGTGGGCGAGCGCTCGAGGCGATTGCGCTCTCGGGCCATTCGGGAGGCGATCTCGCCATCATGGACCGGGCGAGCGGCACCCTGATCGCGGGCGATCTGGTGTTTCACAATCGCGCGCCCGCCACGCCCGACGCTGATCTTTCGGCATGGCGGCGCAGTCTGGACGCACTGGATGGACGGCAATTCGCGCGCCTGATCCCCGGCCATGGGTCGGTGGACGCGACCCATGGCGCAATTGCCCAGACGCGCGACTGGCTGACATGGCTGGAAGGCGCGCTGGCCCTTGCGGTGGCGCGGGGGCTGGATATGGGCGAGGCGGGCGATATGGTGATCCCTGAACGTTTCGCGGGCGTCGCATTGGCGCGCTATGAGTTGCAGCGATCAGTTTCGCATTTTTACGCAAGGCTTGAGGCCAGCGAATTGCCCCGCATCGACAATTGATGGGTTTCAGGCGGTTTTCCCGCGCCATCAACCATGCTATCAGCCGTGAAACCAACGGGCCTTGTGATTTTTAATTTCAAGACCCTTGCCTTGTGCGTAACTTTCGTTCAAAGGCAACCGCATTCACCCCATGAGGAGTCGTGTATCATGGCGACCATCGCCGAGCCTGTCCTGTCCTTCACCCGCCTGCCCCACCCCGCCCCCGTGGCCGATGAGGTACGCGAAGGGATTTTGGCCGCGCCCGGTTTCGGCACGCAATTCACCGACCATATGGTGGTGATTGAATGGACGGAAGGGAAAGGCTGGCACGATGCCACCCTTGGCCCGCGCGGCCCCATCCCGCTCGATCCGGCGGCCAGCGTGCTGCATTATGCGCAGGAAATCTTTGAGGGCCTCAAGGCCTATAAGCACGCCGATGGCAGTATCGCGCTGTTCCGCCCGCAGGCCAATGCGCAGCGTTTCAACGCCAGCGCAACCCGGCTTGCCATGCCCGAACTGCCCGAGGACGTGTTTGTCGAGGCGGTTCGCCAGTTGGTTCTGGCCGATCAGTCGTGGATTCCGGGTCAGGAGGGCGCCTCGCTTTATCTGCGCCCCTTCATGATCGCCACCGAGCCTTTCCTGGGCGTGCGTTCGGCCAAGCAGTACAAGTTCATCGTGATCGCGTCGCCTGCCGGCAATTATTTCAAGAGCGGCGCTCCCGCCGTGTCGATCTGGGTGTCGGAATACACCCGCGCGGCGCCGGGCGGCACGGGCGCGGCCAAGTGCGGCGGCAATTACGCCGCTTCGCTGGTTCCCACCGCCGAAGCCTTTGCGCGCGGCCACGATCAGGTGCTGTTCCTTGACGCCGCCGAGCATAAGTGGGTGGAAGAACTGGGCGGCATGAACCTGTTCTTCGCCTTTGAGGATGGCAGCCTGCTGACCCCGCCTTTGTCCGGCACGATCCTGCCGGGTATCACGCGGGCAAGCCTTATTGAACTGGCGCGCGAGGAAGGGCTGACTATCCGCGAGGAACGCTATTCCATCGACCAGTGGCGCGAGGATGCGGCCAGCGGCAAGCTGCTCGAAACCTTTGCCTGCGGGACGGCGGCGGTGGTGACGCCGGTTGGCCGCGTGGCCTCGCCCGACGGCACCAGCTTTACCATCGGCAGCGGCGGCCCCGGCCAGACCACAGCCAAGCTGAAGGACCGTCTGGTCGCCATTCAGCGCGGGCAGATGCCCGACACGCATGGCTGGGTGATGAAGATCGCCTGAGGCCCTTGAGGGCAAAGTCAAATGAGAATGCGTCAAGCGGGGGCCTCAAACGTCCCCGCTTTTCTTTTGCCCGGTCAAAACTTTCTTGTGGCGCCCGCTTCTGGCGGATCGCCCGGCGCGTTCCTATCTTGCCGAAGCAATCAACCCCCGCAGGAGCCTGTCACGATGAGCGACACCTATACCCCGCCCAAGGTCTGGACCTGGGACAAGACCAATGGCGGCCAATTCGCCAGCATCAACCGTCCCGTTTCCGGCGCCACGCATGAAAAGGTGCTGCCCGTGGGCGAACATGGTCTGCAAGTCTATTCGCTGGCCACGCCCAATGGGCAGAAGGTGACAATCCTGCTCGAGGAACTGCTGGCCGCGGGCCATGCGGGCGCGGAATATGATGCGTGGTTCATCGACATCGGCGCGGGCGATCAATTCAGCTCGGGCTTTGTCGAAATCAACCCCAACTCGAAGATCCCCGCCCTGCTCGACCGCACCGAAGCCAAGCCGGTGCGCGTGTTCGAATCGGGCGCGATCCTGATTTATCTGGCAGAAAAATTCGGCGCATTTTTGCCCACCGGCGGCGCGGCGCGCGCCGAAACCTTCAGCTGGCTCAACTGGCAGATGGGAAGCGCCCCCTTCATCGGCGGCGGCTTTGGCCATTTCTATTTCTATGCGCCCGAAAAATACGAATATCCGATCAACCGTTATGCGATGGAAACCAAGCGCCTGTTCGACGTGGCCGACAAGCGTCTGGCGCAAAGCCGTTTTCTGGGCAGCGACGACTATTCCATCGCCGACATGGCCGCCTATCCCTGGCTGGGCAATCTGTGGCGCGGCGAGGCTTATGGCGATGCCAAGACCTTCCTCAGCCTTGAGGAATATGAAAACGTGGGCCGCTGGGTGCGTGAAATCGACGCGCGCGAGGCAACGCAGCGCGGGCGGCTGGTGAACAATCGCAAGGGCTTGCTCGAACGCCATTCGGCGGCGGATTTCGCCGCTCTTGTGAACGCGACCGCCTGATTGTGCGCCCAAAGAGGCAATTTGCGCAAAAAGCTCAAATTGCCTCTTTTCTTCCCCGCGCAATGTGGTTATGCGACGCCTCCCGGCCCGATGCGGCCGAGATGACGTTGGGGTGTAGCCAAGCGGTAAGGCAGCGGTTTTTGGTACCGCCATGCGGAGGTTCGAATCCTCCCACCCCAGCCAGTCGAGTCCTCATGATTCGGCTTTTGCGCAATGCTTTACGGCAGAAACCTCAGAAAATTGGCTAGACAGGGCCTGACCTCGCCCGACTGGGCTGGACGCCTATTCTGCCATGATTTCTGCCATGATTTTATATGCGCCAAACGCCGATGGAATCGGACTTATGGCTCAAAAAATCACCTTCTCACCTGCCATGATTGACGCACTTTGCGAGGGTTGCCTCGCGGATCCCCTCACGCCGGGCCTTGCGATCGAGGTCCTTAAGTCGGGCAAGAAGCGCTGGCGCTATCGCCGACAGGTCGCGCGTCAGAAAGTCGTCGCCACGATCTTCGGCGGGCTCTTCCCCGCTCAGTCGATGGCGGAAGCTCGAGAATGGGCGCGGGAACTCAACCTCCAGATAGAAGCCGGCATCGACCCTCGCGCCGTCCAGCGCGCCGAAAAAGCCCGAAACGAAATGACCGTGGCCAAGGCCCATGGGCTTTACATGGTCGCGGTTCACGAGGGGCGGTCATCGCGCGCGAAACGGATCAACAAGCCTCTCACCATCAAGGATAAGATGGATGTGTACAATCACGACATCGCGCCCACCATTGGCAGCCACAACATTTACGAGGTTACCGAAAGAGATCTCATCAATCTGGTGGAAGCTAAGGGCAAGACCGCCAAAGTCAGGGCCAATCGGCTGGCTGCCGAGCTGAAGGTCTTCTTCGGCTGGGCAGCTTCCCTGCGCGGCCTTGAAGTAGGGCTGGAAGCGGACCCGTCGAAACGATTGGGCGATCTGCGCTTTCCTGAAAAGGCACGGACGCGCAAACTCAGCCATCTCGAACTCGAGTGGTTTCTTCAAGCTCTGGTAGAGGAGGAGCGTGATTTCCAGCGAGGCCTACTACTGTGCCTCCTGTCAGCCGCACGCATTACCGAGGTGGCCAGAGCCAGAAGCGATGAGATCGTCAATGGCGTGTGGACCATTCCGGCAACGCGGGCCAAGAACTCCTTCGAACACAGCATCGCCCTTGGCCCCTGGGGGCGCTCTCTGATGCAGACCAATCATGAATGGGTCTTTCAGGCCATCAAGATCGACGGACCTCGCAACAATTCCGTCTGGTACAAAGCGCGGGACCGGGTGCTCGCCCGCATGGAGAAACTGGCCGGGCATCCCATCGAGCGTTTCACCCCGCATGATTTCCGCAGGACGGCGCGCTCCAATACCAAGCGCCTCAAGGTCGACTTCGAGGTTAGCGTCCGGGCTCGTGGTGTAATTTCCGGTGTAGATTGAGGCGATCGCATGGGGTGGGGCATGCCCCACCCCATGCGATTTCGATCTCGGTG
>NZ_JABGCB010000009.1 GCF_013149295.1 Novosphingobium sp. SG751A | reverse complement strand
GAGGTTTTCCCACACGACTACACCTTCGACAAGGGCATGCTCTATGTCGGCGACACGCCGGGCCACGGCGTCGACATCGACGAAACACTCGCCGCCAAGTATCCCTACAAGCCCGCATACCTCCCCGTCGCAAGACTCGAAGATGGTACCATGTGGAATTGGTAAGGCCGATAGGCATCATCAGTCATAAAGAAACGGGGGCCGCCAAGCCCCCGTTTTTCGTTCATCCCTGCATCTGCTCCAGACTGACGCCCTTTGTCTCGCGCACCATGGCGCGGACAAAGAAGAAGGACGCCGCCGCCGCCAGCGCATAGCCGGTATAGGCCACCGCCAGCCCCGGCGAGACGACCAGCGCGGGGAAGCTGACCGAGATGGCCGCATTGGCGATCCATTGGGCAAAGCCCGAAACCGCCAGCCCCGAGCCACGGATCTGATTGGGGAACATTTCGCCCAGCATGACCCACATGATCGGACCCCAGCTCATGTTGAAAAACACGACATAGGCATTGGCCGCCAGGAGCGCGATCACGCCATTATGCCCCGGCAGGCTGACCGAGCCGTCGGCGCCGTGGATCGCGGTGGAAAAGGCCCATGCCACGACGCCCAGCGTAACCGCCATACCCGCCGAACCGACCAGCAGCAGCGGCTTGCGCCCCACCCGGTCGACCAGCAGCAGCGTAGCGAGGCAACCCGCAATCGAGACTACACCCGACAAGATGTTGATCTGCAAGGAATAGCTTTCCGAGAAGCCCACCGCCTGCCACAGCGTTGCGCCGTAATAGAACACCACGTTGATGCCCACGAGTTGCTGAAACACGGCAAGACCAATACCGGTCCACACGATGGGGCGGATACGCCCGGTGGCTTTGTCGATCAGATCGGACAGGCGCGGGCGGTGGTGGTCGGCGGCAAGGCTGGCGCGGATTTCGGCCACCATGCGGCGCGCCACATCCCCATCGAACAGGCGGGTCAGCACGGCTTGCGCGCCCGCATCATCGCCCTGCGCAACAAGGTAACGCGGGCTTTCGGGAATGAACATCAGCGCGACGAAATAGATCGCGGCAGGCAAAGCCTGAAGCCAGAACATCCAGCGCCACGCAGGTTGATCGGCCCACAGGATCGCGGTGGAATCGCCCGCCACCTGCGCAAGGATGTAGTTGACCACAAAGGCGCCCGTCAGGCCGGTGATGATCATCACCTGCTGTACGCTGGAGAGGCGGCCGCGCACATGGGCGGGCACGACTTCGGAGATATAGACCGGCGAAATGACGCTGGCCGCGCCCACGCCAAGGCCGCCGATGATGCGCGCCAGAATGAACACCAGCGACGAACCCGCCGCCCCGGCGATCAGCGCGCTGATCAGAAACAGCACGGCAGCCAGTTTCATCACCCCGCGCCGTCCGATCCGGTCGGCAAGACGCCCCGCGCCAAACGCGCCCACCGAGGAGCCGACAAGGATCGCGCCGACATTGATGCCGATGCCCACCTTGCCAAGGTCGAAGGCGGCCTCCAGCCCCTTTTGCGTGCCGTTGATGACGCCTGAATCGTAACCGAACATGAAGCCGCCGATTGTGGCCACCGCCACAATCATGGCGATCAGCCCCGTATTGACGGGACCTTGCGAAGCATCCTGCATCAAACTCTCCCGTAGTTTCTTATACTTGGGCCAAGACGCCCGCCTGCCCCGCCACGCCTGGATCAAAGGCGAACAAGGCGCCTGCCAAAGGTTGCTTGGCGCGCTCCTCTGCCGACAATCCCTTGGCGGCGGTCGTAGCATAGGCGATGCGCAGATCCGGCCCGCCAAAGGCGATCTTGGTGATATTGGCGACGGGCAAGCGGATCGTCTGCATCAAAGCGCCGGACGGATCATAGCGCCGCACGCCCCAGCCCGCGAAGAGGCTGACCCAGACGCAACCCTCGGCATCGACGCAGGGACCATCGGGATAACCCTCGTCAATGTCCGCAAACAGACGGGTGGCGACAACGCGCCCCTCCTCGACCGTGCTGGCCCAGACTTTGCGGCCCAGCGTGTCATTGTGATAGAGCGTGGCGCCATCGGGCGAGAAGGCCGGGCCATTGGTGATCGACACCGGCGGCAGGCCGCTATCGGCGCATCCCGCGCCATCCAGACGATAAAAGCGCCCGGTTTCCGCCGCCTCACCATCGTCCATGGACCCAAGCCAGATTGCGCCATCGCCCGCCACGGTGGCATCGTTCAGGCGATTGCCCGGCAGATGGGCCTCAGGCGCGGCGAGGAGCGAAAAGGCGCCCGTGGCGGGATCAAACCGATGCACGCCGCTCTGCAAACCCGCGATCATGTCGCCGCGCGCGCTGGGCAGCACCCAGCCGACCTGCGCGGGCGCGGCCCAACTGCGTTGCTCACCCGTGGCGGGGGTGAAGCGATGGATCGCCGGCGCCTTGATATCGACGAACCACAGCGCCGCGTCGCGCTCCACCCAGACCGGGCCTTCGCCCAGCGTGGCGCCCAGCGCCCAGACAGATTGCACGGTCATTATCGCCACCCCGCATCGACCCAATATTCATGCCCCGTAATCAGCCGCGCATCGTCCGAAGCCAGAAACAGCGCCAGTGCCGCCACGTCATGCGGCAAGAGGCGGCCATCGAGGCATTGCGCGGCGACGATCTCGGCCTCGCCCTCGGGCGTATACCATTTTTCCTGACGCGGGGTTTTGACATTGCCAGGGATGATGCTGGTGACGCGGATATTGTCGCGGCCCAGCTCGCGCGCCAATCCGCGCGTCATACCCTCGATGGCGGCCTTGGCGGTCTGATAGATCACCAGATCATGGAGGCCCAGATGCCAACTGATCGAGCCGAGGTTGATGATCGCCCCGCCGCCCGAACGCTTCATCGAAGGCACGGCGGCCTGCGCGACAAAGAATTGATGGCGCAGGTTCACCGCCATGCTTTGATCCCAATAGGCGGGGGTGACGTCGGCCACGGAGTGCCGGTCGTCATTGGCGGCATTGTTGACCACCACGTCGATGCCGCCCAGCGCTTCTTCCACCTTTGCCATCATCGACTGAACCGCTCCGATATCGGTCAGGTCGCAGGGGAAGAACACCGGCGCGAAGGCCGCGCCAGTATGAGAATGGGGGGTGTTCAGGCGGGCTGCAACCGCCTTTCCTGCCTCTTCTGCAATGTCGCAGAAAGCCACATGCGCGCCCTGCGCCACAAAGGCTTCGACAAAGCCTTCGCCAATGCCGCTGGCGCCGCCGCTGATGAAAACGCGCTTGCCCGCAAGGCTGGGGTAGATCGCGCGCGCATTGTCAACAGCGCTCATGCTTTCGTTCCCAGCAGACCGCGAGCGGCCAGATTGGCGTAAAACGCGGCAATGCCCTGCGTCCAGGGCTGGGCTTCCTTGCTGGTGACCACGGTGTTGACCAGCTTGCCCAGCTTGGGTGTCGAGATCGTCACGACATCGCCGACTTTATGCGTGAACCCGCGGCCCGGATCGTCGCGGTCCTGCGTGGGGGCAAACAAAGTGCCCAGAAACAGCGTGAAGCCATCGGGATACTGATGCTCGCTCAGCGTCTGGCGCACCAGATCGAGCGGATCGCGGCTGATTTCGCGCATCGAGGAATGGCCCTCAAGGCGATAACCCTCCAGCCCTTCGATCAGCAGATCGACCTCGGCATTGCGCACATCGTCAATCGAAAAGCTGTCGTCGAACAGGCGCACCAGCGGGCCAAGCGAGCAGGACGCGTTATTGTCCTTCGCCTTGCCCAGCAAGAGCGCGCTGCGCCCTTCGATGTCGCGCAGGTTGACGTCATTGCCCAACATCGCGCCCACCGCCTTGCCGCCCGCATCGACCAGCAGCACGACTTCGGGCTCAGGGTTGTTCCATGTGCTGTCGCTGCGCACGCCCACCTCGGCCAGCGCGCCGACCGTGGCCAGCACCGGCGCCTTGGTAAAGACCTCGGCGTAAGGCCCGATGGCGACTTCGAGATATTGCGACCACAGCCCATCGGCGATCAGCAATTCTTTCAGCGCCTCGGCCTCGACCGAACCGGGCACGACCGAGCGTATCGAGCCGCCCACGCGTCCCTCGATACGGGCGCGGATTTCCAGAGCCTTGCTCGAATCGCCGCGCGCGCGCTCCTCTATCACGCGCTCCAGCGTACTGGTGGCAAAGGTCACACCGCAGGCCTTGATGACCTGAAGGTCCACCGGGCTGAGCCATGGCGCATCCAGTTCATCAAGCGGCCCCAGAGCGCGACCCGCCGAGGTGCTCAAAGGCAGGCACTCGACCAGTTCCGATACCGTGGGCGCCACGCCCGACATGTCATAGGCAATGCCGCCCTCCACCAGAATCGGGGTCGGGCCTTCGGGCAATTGCACACGGCCAAGGAAACGGCCGCCGCGCCAATCGGCGGGCAGCAGGGCCGCGAAGGAAGAATTCCCAGACATTTTCTCTCCAGACAGGATTTTCGACACCAAACGCGGGCGCGCGGCGTTGACAAAACTTGATAGCGCTACCATCATGCAAACAGGCTCGCTGTCAAGTGGTTTTGAGCCATGAGGGCGGGAAATCGCTGGCATCGCCCCCGTGGCGCGCTAGAGATTTCCCAAGGGAGAGATACAGATGACCGATAATTCCACCCGCCGCTTCCGTTCGCAGGACTGGTTTGCCGATCCGGCGCGGTCCGACATGGTGGCTCTCTATCTGGAACGCTTCATGAATTACGGGATCACGCCCGATGAACTGCGCTCCGGCCGCCCGATCATCGGCATCGCGCAGAGCGGCAGCGACCTCTCGCCCTGCAACCGTATCCACCTCGATCTGGCCAAGCGGGTGCGCGACGGTATCCGCGATGCGGGCGGAATTTGCATGGAATTTCCGGTCCATCCGATCTTTGAAAACTGCCGCCGCCCCACCGCTGCGCTGGATCGCAATCTGGCCTATCTGGGGCTTGTCGAGATCCTTTATGGCTATCCTATCGACGCGGTGGTGCTGACCACGGGTTGCGACAAGACCACGCCCAGTCAGGTGATGGCGGCCAGCACGGTGGACATTCCCGCCATCGTCCTGTCGGGCGGGCCGATGCTCGATGGCTGGCATGAAGGCGATCTGGTGGGTTCGGGCACGGTGATCTGGCGCAGCCGCCGCAAGCTTGCGGCGGGCGAGATTACCGAGGATGAGTTTTTGCAGCGCGCCTGCGATTCCGCGCCGTCTGCTGGCCATTGCAACACGATGGGCACGGCCTCGACCATGAACGCCGTGGCCGAGGCGCTGGGCCTGTCCCTGCCCGGA
This sequence comes from Novosphingobium sp. SG751A, assembly GCF_013149295.1. GTDB lineage: Bacteria > Pseudomonadota > Alphaproteobacteria > Sphingomonadales > Sphingomonadaceae > Novosphingobium. Next base: position 243,924 of record NZ_JABGCB010000009.1, on the reverse strand, counting down.
TGCGCAGCCATTCCCGCGCCCTATCGCGAGCGCGGCCAGATCGCCTATGAAACCGGCCGCCGGATTGTTGAGATGGCCTATGAGGACCTGCGCCCGTCGAAAATCCTGACGCGCGAGAGTTTCCTCAACGCCATCCGCGTGGTGACGGCCATCGGCGGGTCTAGCAATGCCCAGCCCCATATAGTTGCCATGGCGCGCCATGCGGGCGTAGAGATTACCGCCGCCGACTGGATGGAGCATGGCTATGATCTGCCGCTGATCGTCGATATGCAGCCCGCAGGCCGCTTCCTTGGCGAGCGTTTTCACCGCGCGGGCGGTGTGCCTTCGGTGATGTGGGAATTGCTGCAACAGGGCGTGCTGGACGGCGATTGCCTGAGCGTGACGGGCGAGACGGTGGCGGAAAATGTGGGCGCGCGCCCTGCCCGCGACCGCGAAGTGATCCGCCCCTTTGCCGAACCTTTGAAGGAAAAGGCGGGCTTCCTTGTGCTGTCGGGCAATCTGTTCGATTTCGGCATCATGAAGACCAGCGTGATTTCCGAGGAATTCCGGGGCCGATACCTGTCCAACCCCGATGCGCCGGGCACGTTCGAGGCGCGCGCGGTGGTGTTTGAAGGGGGCGACGATTATCACCACCGGATCGACGACCCTGCGCTGAACATCGATGAAAACTGCATCCTCGTCATGCGCGGCGCAGGCCCTCAGGGCTGGCCGGGCAGCGCCGAGGTGGTGAACATGCAGCCCCCTGCCGCGCTGATCCAGCGCGGAGTGCAATGGTTGCCAACGCTGGGCGACGGTCGTCAATCGGGGACTTCGGACAGCCCCTCGATCCTCAATTGCTCGCCCGAAAGCGCGGTGGGCGGCGGGCTGTCATGGCTGCGCACGGGCGACACGATCCGCATCGATGTGGTGAAAGGCACCTGCAACGCGCTGATTTCGGACGAGGAAATCGCGCGTCGTCGGGCCGAGCCCCTGCCCCCGGTTCCGCCCAGCAACACGCCTTGGGAGGAACTCTACCGCGAAAAGACCGGCCAGATGGGCGAAGGGGCTGTGCTGGAAATGGCGGTCAAATATCGGGGCCTTGCCGCGAAAACACCCCGCCACAACCATTGATATATTAGGGCACTGACAAAAAAGGCCGCTGGAGACAGCGGCCTTTTTCGTATCAAAGGTCGAGGATCCTGTCGGGCGCCTCGGGTTTGGGCGCCTGCGGGGCCGTGAAATTGGGCACATCTTGGCTGTTGCGCGTGTCCTGCGGCACGCCTCTGGTGTTGACGTACCAGTTGAGCAGGCGCTGCTGCAATGCGGCCTGATCCTTGGCCACCGCCGTGCTCCCGATCAGATTGCGCGTCTCGCCCGGATCGGCGATGCGGTCGTACAACTCGCTCTGCCCCTGCGGACGGTGGATATAGGTGTGACGCTGTGTGCGAACACTGGCTGCGCGCGAAACCAGCGCAGGCTCCTGCGCCGCCAGTTGCGACTTCATCCTGTACAGCCCGCCCGAAGGCGTGTCGAAGGCCTGCGGTTCGTAAGTGTTGATGCCCGCCTCGGTAAAGGCCGCGCGATTGGGATCACCTGCCTGCCCGTGGATCTGGGGCAAAAGCAAGCGCCCGAACTGCGTACCCCCGGACCGCGCCCCGGCCAGCGAGAGGAAGCTGGGCATGATGTCGAACAATTCGACCATATCCTGCGCCACATGGCCCCCGGCCACGCCCGGCACCCGCCCGATCAGCGGCACATGCGTCAGACAACTCTCCAGCCCGCCATGCCATTTTTCAACCAGCCCATAATCGCCCGCATAATCGCCATGATCCGACCCGACAAACACGGCGGTATCCTTGTCGCGCCCGGTGCGTTCGAGAGCATCGAGCAATTCGCCCAGCAGCCAGTCAGCATAAGACACCTGCCCATAATAGGCGGCACGCACGCGCGCGAAAACCTCCGGCCCGGCCTTGTCCAGACCATAGGCCTGGCGGGATCAGCGCGGGCAGATCATTGGGCTTGTACATCGAGGCGAAATCGGCGGGTGCGCGATAGGGCGGATGGGGCTGGATCAGATAGGAAAAGCCGCGATGGCCGGTGGCACTGGTGGGCAGGCCCGTCAGCATCGAGCAGCGCGAGGCCGCGCAGACCGGATATTACACATGGGCGTTGCGAAACATCGTGCCCGATTTGGCCAGACGGTCGAAATTGGGCGTGCGCGTAAGCAGATTGCCATAGCAGGCCAGCGCATCGGCGCGCAGTTCATCGGGAAAGAACAGGATCAGATTGGGGCGCCAACCGGCGCTGGGAATAGACTCAGCCAAAGAAGCCGCCTGCGCCAGGTCGGCATGAGACAGCACCCCGGTCAGCATTCCGGCGCCGATACCGCCCATGATCCCGCGGCGTGTGAGAGGCATGATCATGGGCGGTATCTTTCGTTTTAGACCGCGTCGGGCTGATTTTCCGGGCGGGCCGCATCAAAGGCGGGCAACGCCAGACAGGCTTCCTCGATGGCCAGCAGGCGCTCGGGGATGTCCTTCACGCCAAAACGGCGCGCGTTGACCAATTGCGGCACAAGGCAGACATCGGCCAAAGTCACCGTATCGCCAAAGCAGAACCGGCCCGCATAAGGCGCGATCAGTGCATCGAAAGCGGCAAAGCCTTCCTCGATCACGCGCGCGGCCCATGCGCTTTCATCGCCGCCAAGCGCCTTCACCCAGCCCAGCACTTTCAGGTTCTGGATCGGATGGGTGTCCACCGCGATCACCTGCGCCGCCGCGCGCACATGGGCGCGCAGGATCGGATCGGTGGGCAGCAGGCGCGGGCCCTCATGGGTCTCATCGAGATATTCGATGATCGCCAGACTTTGCGTCAGCACCGTCCCGTCCACTTCCAGCGCGGGCACCAGCCCTTGCGGATTGAGCGCCAGATAGGCGGGCGAACGATGGGCGCCTTCGCGCAGGCTGTAGCTGACATTGCCATAGGCGATGCCCTTCAGCCCCAGCGCGATGCGCACCCGATAGGATGCGCCCGAGCGGAAAAAGCCGTGCAGCAACGGCTCAGACATCGGCCTTGGGCCCGACCGTAACCGTGCAGGGCGTCAGACCCTCGACCGAGATCACGATCTCGTCGCCCGTCACCACCGCGCCAACGCCAGCGGGCGTGCCGGTGTAGATCAGATCACCCGGTTCCAGACGATAGAAGCGCGAGACATAGGCGATCACCTCGTCCACGCTCCAGATCAGGTCGGCCAGATCGGCGTCCTGCTTGACTTCGCCATTGACGGTCAGGCTGATGCGGCCGGTCTTCAATTCGCCCGTTTCCGAAACCGGATGGATAATGCCCAGCGGGCTGGACTGTTCGACATTCTTGCCGGTGTCCCAGGGGCGGCCCTTGTCGCGCGCTTCAAGCTGAACATCGCGGCGCGTCATGTCGAGGCCGGTGGCATAGCCGTAGACATGCGAAAGCGCGTCGGATTCGGCGATGTTGCGACCGCCCTTGCCGATCGCCACGACCAGTTCGGCCTCATAGTGGAAATTGGCGGTTTCGGGCGGATAGGCGATGGTCGTGCCGCTGGGCACCACGGTTTCGGCCCACTTCGTGAAGAAGAAGGGCGCCTCGCGCGTGGGGTCCTTGCCCATTTCGCGGGCATGGGCGGCATAGTTGCGCCCGATGCAGAACAGACGGCGGACGGGAAAGCCCTTGCCTTCGGTTGTTTCGGCGATGATCAGAGCCGGAGGTGCAAACAGCGTCATCTTACGAGTTCCATTCACGGTAGAGGTTCAATTTTTCCTGGGATGCCTTGTCGGAATAGGCAAACAATACGAGCGTTTCGTCGGCGGCAAGTACCAGTTCGCTCCACGAGGGCACGGCGAAAATGTCGCGTTCGGACAGGTTGATTTCGGTGTCGCCCACCTTGGCGGTGCCGCTGCCCTCGACCACGACGAAGATCGTGCCGTCGCTGGACTTGCGCGGCTTGGTTTCAAAACCGGCGGGGATCAGGCGGACATGGGCGGCGATGGTGGGCATGATCGGCCCGCCATCGGCCGGATTGGTGAATTCCAGCGCATGGCCCATATGCGGGTCGATCTCGCCGCTGGCCGCCAGCGCGTCCAGAGCGGGGCGCCACTGGGCATAGGGATAGTGGAAGAGCGGCTGATGGGCGGGGCGACGATCCGCCGCCGTGCCGCGCATCGGGCGCATATTGTGGCCATAGCGGGCCAGCGTATCGCCCGCAGGCGCGCTTTCGGGGAAAGCTTTGCCGTCATAGTGTTCGGCAAACTGCGCGTCGAACAGGCGGACGGTGGGAATGTCGAGGCCGTCGAGCCAGATCATCGGCTTGTCGCTGGGGTTGCCATGGTCATGCCACTGGCCGCCGGGGGTCAGCACGAGGTCGAAGGGGCGCATGATCGCCTTTTCGCCGTCCAGCGCGGTAAAGGCGCCATCTCCCTCCATCACAAAGCGCAGCGCGCATTGGCTATGGCGGTGGCAGGGCGCGATTTCGCCCGGCAGGATCAGTTGCAGGCCCGCATAGAGGCTGGGCGTGATCGCGGATTGACCGGGCAGGCCGGGGTTTTCCAGGATCAGCACGCGGCGCTCGGCCTTTTCCGCGCTGATAAGGTCGCCTGCGCGCATCAGGTAGTTGCGCGCCTCGTCATAATTCCACCGATGGGCATGGGCCGCAGAGCGCGGAAACGGGCGCACCAGATCGGCCAGAGATTCCCACAGGGGCGTCAGATAGGACGGAGCCATTTCATCATAGAGCGCATGCAACTGGGCCTGCTGCTCATTCGCCAGCGTCATTGTCGAATCCTCTCAACTCGGGAACAGATTTGGCTCTGCACCCTCATCTGGCGAAAAGTGATGGCGCACGCAACAGAAAAATTGTAGCGCTATACCAGAGTTTCGCAATCAAGGGCTTGCGCTCTGCCCCTGCTGTCTCGTAGCGCTGAAACGACAGGGGGCCAAGCAGTTGTCGGCCCGATCACGAATGGACCGATGCCGATCATGTCAAACCCCATCCCCGCCCGGTCCAGACGTTCTCGCCAGAGCATCACTATTCAGTCGGTGGCTGATTCCGCCGGGGTCAGTCCGATGACGGTTTCCCATGTCCTGAACGGCACCAAGAGCGTGCGCGAGGCGACGCGGGCGGCGGTTTTAAAGGCGGTCGAGGAACTCGGCTATGTACCCAATGCCGCCGCACGCTCTTTGGCCAGCGCGCGCAGCCCCCGCATCGGCATCGTCTATCGCAATGCGCAAAACGCGTTTCTCTCGGCCATGCTGGTGGGCGCGCTGAACGCCGCCGCACGCGCGGGCGCCCAGATCATCATCCGCAAATGCGACGATCTGGCCGCCTCCTCCGCGATCGAGGCCGTGGCCTCGCTGGTGCGCAGCGGGGCCAGCGCAATCCTGCTCGCCCCGCCCTATAATGAAATGCTCTCGGGCAGCCCGACCCTTGCCGGGCTTGGTGTGCCGATTGCTGCGATTGCCTGCGGGCGGGCGCTGGAGGATATGGATGTGGTGGGCATTGACGAGCGCGCCGCGGCCATGGACATGACGGACCATCTGCTCGACCGGGGATACAAGCGCATCGGCTTCGTGATGGGTGCCTCGACCCATTCGGCCAGCAAGGCGCGTTTCGAGGGCTATGGCGCGGCGCTGTCGGCGCGGGGGCTGGGGCTGGATCCCACGCTGATCGCGCCGGGCGATTTCACCTTTGAATCGGGCCTGAGCGCGGGCGCGGCCCTGCTCGATCTGGCCAGCCCGCCCGACGCGATCTTTGCCAGCAACGACGATATGGCCGCAGGCGTTGTGCTGGCCGCCCATCGCCGGGGTCTGCGGATACCGCAGGATGTGGCCGTGGCCGGGTTTGACGATGCGCCGATCGCGGTCAAGATCTGGCCCCCGCTGACCACCGTGCGTCAGGACATCGACCTGATGGCCGCGCAGGCCACCGACTGGCTGGTGGCGCGCCACCGCGACGGCGAGGCCGACCGCCCCTTTACCGCCCAGTGGCACCCCTATCAGATCGTCACACGCGAAAGCACCTGATCGTTACTGGCCTGATTTACTGCGATGCAAGGATGCGCCGATAATCGCGCATCCCCATCCAGAGCAGCACCACCGACAGCGGCGAAGCCACCGCGCAAACCAGCGAGATCGCAAGGTTGAGCGACTTGGGATCGTGGAACCAGTAATCGGTGACCAGCGCGATGGCCGTGGGGCCAAGCGCCGCGCCGATCAGGTTGATCGTCAGCATATAGGCCGCCGACATCAGCGCGCGCATCCGGTTGGGCGTCAGTTCCTGAAGCGTGGCAAGACCGCCGCCATAATTGAACCCGGCAAAGAAGTTCATCGTCCCCACCAGCGTCAGCGCCACATAGGGATTGGCCATCAAGGGAAAGCCGATGGTGATCGGCACCAACATGCAGAAGCCGAAAAGCGCGGCCACCAGATTGCCATGCGCTATACCCCGTCGGCGCAGCACCGTGGCGACATAGCCGCCGGTCAGCGCGCCGGTGGTGCCGCACAGAAAGACCACCGGGCCAAGGATCTTGCCCACCGAGGCCGTGGTCCAGCCATAGGTCCGCTCAAAGAAGGCCGGGACCCAGACCGCCGTGCCGTTGCCGACAAGGATCATCAGCGCAAAGCCAAGCATAATACCGATATAGGCCCGGCGACGCGCGCCGATATGGGCAAAAAATTGCGAGAGCGGCGCGCTCGGTTCACGCGCGCCCACGCCCTGACGGGCCGGTTCGCGCAGGGTGAACGTGACCGCCGCCAGCAGAATGCCCGGCAGGCCCAGCAGCAGGAACACCAGTTGCCACCCCTTCATCGCGCCCAAAATCGGCAGGATGATCGAGGCGTTTGGCTGGATATGCGTGAACACCACGCCGCCGATCACCAGCGCCGAGGCATTGCCCAGATAAATGCCGATCTGATAGATCGACATGGCCAGCGGCAGGCGCTCCTTGGGGAAATAATCCGAGAGCAGCGAGAGGGCGGAAGGCGTCAGCCCGCCCTCGCCCGCGCCAACGCCCACGCGGGCGGCAAACAGCATGGTAAAGCTGCGCGCCAGACCGCAGAGGCTGGTGGCCACGCTCCACACGAAAATCGCGCCCGCCACGATGTTGCGCCGGTTCGAGCGATCCGCCAGACGCGCAATCGGCAGGCCCACCGCAATGTAGAACAGCGTGAAGGACAGGCCGTAAAGCAGGCTGATCGCGGTATCGGAAATGCCCAGATCCTGCTTGATCGGCTGGACCAGCAGGGCCAGCGCCTGACGGTCGACAAAGGCCAGCGTATTGGCCAGCATCAGCACAATGGCCACCCACCATGCGCGGCCCGCCGAGGGCCAAGGGGTGGAAGATTGCTCCTGGGTTTGCATCTTGGTCTGCTTTTCCAAAAAGTTGGGCCTATTGCGCCGGTTTTGCCGCCGCGACTGGTAGAACGGAGATTATAATACGTCGATAGGCCAGCATCGCGGGCGCGCCGCGGTCGGACAGTTCGAGGATGATGTGCAGATCTCGCGGGGCGTTGACCATGGGCAGCGTGATCGCCGTGGCCATGGCATCGGGCGCGGCGATGGCGGCCGGGGCCTGCGGCGGGATACCGCCGACATCGCGATATTGCCACCAATGGGCGCTGAGCGCATCGCCATCAGGATCGCGCGAGAGGCCCGCATCGAGGCGGATGGTTTCGCCCGCCCGCGCCGTGATGCGCAAGGGAGCGCGGCCCGTCTCACCGTTGACCACCGCCACGGGCGCATGGTTGGCCTTCGCGCGATCAGGCGTCAGCGTCCATGCCATGCGCGCGGCAAAGTCATTCTGAAACGCGCCGCGCCAGCGATAGATCGTGGCCTGATTGCCCGCATAAAGCACGCCGTCGCGGGTGAACACATCCTTGGTGTCGGCATAGAGTCCTGCCCCCGGAGCCGCCGCCATATAGCGCCCGCCCCACGAACCCCAATCGGGCCTTTCGGGATCGGACAGTCCGTTGGGGATCATATAGAGCAGCGAGGGCGTATCCCCCTCCATGATGAAGGCGGGCAAGGGATAGAGCGCGCCCAAGGGGCCACGGCGGATATTGGTCTCCAGCCATGGGTCCATCACCTTGTCGCGGTCGGGCCATTGCTCGGCGCTGCGGCGGTCGCCGGAAATGCCGACCCACGCGGCCATGTTATACTGGCCCCAGCCGTGGATGCTGGCGATCCAGAACAGCGAAGGGAAATTCTGGCGCGCCCATGGCCCGGCGTCATCCTGATCGGAGATCGAATAGACGCGCAGTTTGCTCAGGAAGCGGGCCTGATCGGCGGGGCTGCGCGTGGCGCGGATATGCCAGAGGGCCTGCGCCAGATCGGTGACGCCACTCCATGCCAGAACCCAAAGCGGGCGCTCGGCGCTGCTGGCGTCCACGGCGGCGATGATGGCGGCGCTGGCCTTGGTGTCATGGCCGCGCCCCACGCCCTTCATGCCATAGAGCGGCGCGCCCGCAATACGGCGCTGGCGCAAAGTGTCGGGCGATGGATAACCATCGGCGTGATGGACCAGATTGGGCCAGACCTGCGCATAGGCGTCGAGGCGCTGGTCGATCAGGTCGGTACGCACACGGTCGCGCTGCCACGTCGAGGTGGTGGCGACGATCGCGGCAATGTCGAATTCATTGGCGTAGAGCAGCAGGCGGACGAGGCTTTCGGAATCGTCTGGCTCATTGCCAATATCGGTCAGGATCAGGATGCGTGGTTTGACTGGAGCCGACGCTGCGATTTTGGCTGGGGCCGCCAAGGCGGCCTGCGCTGGATGGGGCAGCAGGCCAAAAGCGGCCAGCCCCAGCCAAAACCGTCTGCGCGCCGGGAGGGAAAACCCGGCGCGCAGGAGGGAAACCAAGGGCGAAAGACCGCCCCGCCGCATCAGAAACGGAAGCCTACAGTCGCGCCGAAGTAGCGGCGCGAGTCCTTGTTGAAATTGGCCCACAGATCGCCCGAATTGGTCGTGTTAGCCAGCAGCGTGCCGTGGTTGAGCTGGGTGTAATAGTTCTGGTTGAACATGTTGCGCACGAACACGGTCGCGCTCCAGCGGTTGTCGGGGCCATGCACGCCGATGCTGCCGTCGACCAGCGCATAGGCGCCCTGGGCCAGCAGCGGGTCCTGATTGAGCGCGAAAATCGTCGAGCTTTGATAATTGAGAGCCATCTGGATGAAGCCCGTCAGATTGCCGAAGTCGCGTTCATAGCGCGGCGTGATGCCAAAGCGATAGGCCGGAGTTGCGGGCAGCTTGCCGCCAACAACGTCGATGATCGCGCTCGACGTACTGGTGACGCCGCCGGTCGTGGTCTGCTTGAAATAGCAGGTGTTGGAGGGCGTGTTCGACGAATAGGTCGAGAGGCCCGTCTGCGACTGGATCGGGCAGCTCTGGCCCGGCACGTCGATGGTGGCGTCGGTGTAGGAGAAGTTCGCGCCGATGCTCAGGCCCTTGACCGGGCGCAGCGTGGCTTCCACTTCAAAGCCCTGCGAACGCGACTTGCCCGCATTGGCCAGCACGGTGTTGAACGTGCCGGTGGCCACGTCCGTCACCAGCGCCTGCACCTGAAGGTTGGTGAAGTCCGACCGGAAGATCGCGGTGTTGATGTCGAGCAGCCCCCCCGGCGCCGACCACTTCAGGCCCAGTTCGTAGGCATTGACACGCTCGGGGGCCAGACCCGTCTGGGTGGCAAAGTTAGTGCCGATGTCGATATCCAGCGCAAAGGCCTTATAGCCGCGCGTATAGCTGGCATAGGCCTGAAGATTGCGGTTGAATTCGTAACGCAGACCTGCCTTGCCGGTCAGCGCCGAGCCGCTGCGGCGGGTGGTGCCGCTCGACACGACGGTGCCGGGGAAGATCACATCGCTGCTGTTGATCGGGCCATAGTTGGCGCCGGTCACCTTCTGAGCCTCATACTGTTCGCGCAGGCCCACAATCACATGCAGGCCGCCAATGGCGCGCCAGTCGATCTGACCGAAACCGGCGATATTGTCGCCCGCATAGGTGCCGTTCATCGCGGCCGACTGGCTGGCCACCGTGCCCGAGCAGGCAGCGCCGATCGAGGCGCCCGACGAGCAGGTCAGACGGCGGCGCGACTGATAGCGATTGAGGTTGATATGGTTATAGAACACGCCCGCGACATAGGTCAGGTCGCTGTTGCCGTTCGAACCGATGCGCAATTCCTGCGACCAGTTGTTATAGGCCACGTGGTTGAAATTGTCGTTCCACTGCGAATAGGCAAAGGCGCCGACATAGCGATTGGGGTTCGAGGCGATCTGGTCGGGCTCGAACTGGTCCACATCGGTGAAGCGCTGGAACGCGGTGATTGAGGTGACGGTGGCCTTGCCCAGATCGAGGTCGCCCTGAAGCGAGACGATGTTGGTGGTGGTGCGATAATAGCCGTTGCCATCGTTCGACACGGTGCGGTTCGTGGGGCTGGCCGAGATATTGCCCAGCAGCGTCTGCATCGCAGGCGTGGTGATCTTGACCGGCACGCGCGAACAGCAATCAGCGTCCGTGCTGTTCATATCGGCCAGCAGCTTGATCTTGAGATTGCTGGTGGCATCCCATTCCAGCTTGCCGCGCAGGCCCCAACTCTTGGAACCATTGGTGTTGCGGCCGGTGTTGGCGTTATAGATGAAGCCGCCCACGTCATTGTAATAGGCGCTGATGCGGCCCTTGACGTTTTCGGACAGCGGGCCCGACACCGAACCCTTGACGCGATATTCGCCCTTTTCGGCGACGGTGGCGTCAAAATGGCCGGTCAGATGGTTGGTGGGCGCTTCGGTCACGATGTTGATGACGCCGGCGGTCGCGTTCTTGCCGAACAGCGTGCCCTGCGGCCCGCGCAGCACTTCGACGCGCTGAAGATCGGCAAGGTCGGCAAAACCCTGCACCTGACGCGGGGCGACCACACCATCGACCACCACGGCCACCGCCGATTCCACGCCATAGCTGAACAGTTGCGTACCCACGCCGCGGATGCGGAAACTGGAATTGCCCGGACCATTGCCCGCCTGATACGACAGCGCGGGGACGGCGCGGGTCAGGCTGGCGGTGTCGTTGATCTGCTGATTGGCAAGGCTGGCGCCCGACACGGCCGTCACGGCCAGCGGCACGGCCACGAGGCGCTCGGAGCGCTTCTGCGCGGTCACGACGATGTCGCCAGGCACTTCGGCGGGTTCGGCGGCCGGGGCAGCGGGTGCAGCCTGCTGGGCCAGCGCGGGCGTGGCAATGGCCAGCGCCGCGAGGCTGGACAGGGTGAGCAGGTGGATAGACTTGTTCATTCTCGGATACCTCCCGGGGGCGCGTTGGCCGGTGGCGCATCGGGCCGGCGAAGGAGGCTGGTGCCAGCCTCAAAATCCCCATCTCCCAATGCCTTGTTCAGGCTTGTTCTCAGATGCTACGCGGCAATACGTGGATTAGCGCTACACCTTATGAAGCCCTATTCGTGCCGAAACGCGCCGCTGTCAAGAGGGTCATGCGGTATCGGAAAACGGTTTGCCGCGGATCTGCGACCCAAGAACCTCGGAAATCCCTCACATTGCGCGAAATATCCTCGCCTCTCGACAAATTTGACGGCATGGGCTAGCGCAGGTTTAGCGGTATTCATACAGCAATGCCAAATCCCGCCCCAATATGACCCGAGAGGACCTCTGCGAATGACCGCCCCTACCCTGACCCCGCAATCTACTGAAACCCAGCAGACTGTCGCGGCCGAGGTCGAAGCGCTGCTCGCGCAAATGACGCTGGCCGAGAAGGTCGAAATGATGTCGGGGCAAGGGTTTTTCACCGCTTTGCAGGAAGACAATCGCGTATGGGGCGCCCGCCCCTATCGCGCCGGGGGCGGCAATGCGCGGCTGGGCCTTTCGCCTTTGTGGTTCACCGATGGCCCGCGCGGCGTGACGCGGGGCAGCTCCACCTGCTTTCCCTGCACGATGGCGCGCGGGGCCACGTTCGATGCCGATCTCGAACTGCGAATCGGCGAGGCGATGGGGGTCGAGGGCCGCGCGCAGGACTGCAATTTCTCCGGCGCCGTCTGCATCAACCTGCTGCGTCACCCGGCGTGGGGCCGCGCTCAGGAAACCTATGGCGAAGACCCCTGGCATCTGGGCGTGATGGGCGCGGCGATGGGCACGGGCATCCAGACCCACAATATCATCGCCACGGTCAAGCATTTCGCGCTGAACTCGATGGAAAACGCGCGCTTCAAGGTCAATGTGCTGGCCGATGAGCGCGCGCTGCACGAAGTCTATCTGCCGCATTTCAAGCACTGCCTCGATGCGGGCATCGCTACGGTGATGACCTCTTATAACAAGGTGAATGGCGAATATTGCGGTCAGGACCGCGTGCTGCTGACCGAGATTCTGCGCGACGAGTGGAAGTTTGAAGGCTTTGTCCATTCCGACTGGGTGCGCGGGGTTTATAAGGTCTATGGTGCCTCGGCGGGGCTGGACATCGAAAATCCCGAACCTTTGGTGTTTGGCGAAAAGCTGGTCACGGCGGTCGAGGAAGGTCTGGTCGAACCCTATGTGGTGGACCGCGCGTGTCGCCGCATCCTGACCACGCAATTGGCTTTTGCCCGGCGCGCAGATCCGCTGCCTGCCTATGGCAAGGAGTTGATTGCATGTGACGCCCATCGCGCGCTGGCGCTGGAGGCGGCGCGCAAATGTGCGGTGCTGCTGGAAAATGACGGGATGCTGCCGCTGCGCCGCGAAAAGACCCGAAAGCTGGCGGTGCTGGGCGCGCTGGCCGCGCTGGAAAACACCGGCGACAATGGGTCGAGCCGCGTGCGTCCGCCTTATGTCATCACCCCGCTGGCAGGCCTGCGCGCGATGCTGGGCGAAGACGCGGTGCTGCACGCCGATGAAAGCGATCTGGACGCCGCGCGCGCCGCAGCGCAGGCCGCCGATGCGGTGCTGGTCGTAGCGGGCTATACCGCCAAGGAAGAGGGCGAATATATCCTTGGCGACATCGCCCTTGGCGCCGACAAAACGCCGCGCGGCCCCAGCCTTTCGCCCACCCCCATCGGCGGCGACCGCGTGGGCCTGACCCTGCCCGAGGCGCAAGTGGCGTTGATCAAAGCGGCGGCGGCCAGCGGCAAGCCGGTGGTGGTGGCCATCGTCGCCGGTTCGGCGGTGCTGGTCGAGGAATGGCGCGGCGATGTGAACGCCATCCTGATGAGCTTTTACGCAGGCATGGAGAGCGGCACAGCGCTGGCTGAACTGCTGTTTGGCGATACCTGCCCCTCGGGCAAGCTGCCTTTTACGGTGGCGCGCGATGCGGCGCATTACCCCTTCTTCGACCGCGATGCGGACGAGATCACCTATGACCTGTGGCATGGCTATACCAAGCTGGAGCGCGAGCAGATCGCCCCGCGCTATGCCTTCGGCCATGGTCTGTCCTATGCCACCTTTGCCTATGGCGCGTTGAACGCGCGCGTGGCGGGCGATGCGATCGAGGTGTCGGTGGCTGTGCGCAACACCGGCGATGTGGCCGCCGACGAAGTGGTGCAATGCTATATCGGCGCGCCGGGCGTCGAGGCCGAGCGCGCGGTCAAGCAATTGCGCGGCTTTGCCCGCCTGTCGCTGATGCCGGGGGAAACGGCGATTGCACGCTTTACCGTGGCACTCGACACGATGCGCTGGCGTGCCGGTCAAGACTGGCGGCTCGAACGCGGAACCTATCGGGTTTACGCCGGGGGCAGCAGCGCCCATTGCCTCGAAACCACCGTCGAGGTTTGAAACACAAAAGGGGCGTCCAACCGGGCGCCCTCTTTTTTGCCCCCAAGTTTTTCTTATCCTGCGCCAACCAAGTGTTGCTCGATAAATCTCAACTCATTCAGTAGAGCTTTAGACGTCCGGCGGGGTTCTTCCCTCCCTCCCCCGCCGGATCGCGGCTTTTGATCTCCCGTGTCAGCTTGCTCCGCGTCACCAAAGGCTAAAGCGGCACGAGGCTGACGGCGCGCTTTCCGCTCCTTGTCTCGTGCTTTGTTGCACAGATAGGACGATGTGAAATGCCGATTGCCGTATCCCGCCCCCGCCCCGCCCTTCTCCGCCATTCGGCAGGTACGCCCTTGCCGCATCCCTCGTGGCGGCCTACCGGATCATCTCATGACCCACTTTTCCTCGCCGCACGCCAACGGATCAGCGCATCAGAATTCTGGCAACGCCTCGGGCTCTGAACCGCCGCTGGTGGATCTGCCCGCGCTGGCGGACGCTTTGCGCGGGCGGCGGCATCAGTGGCGCGCATCGCAGGACCATGATTCGGCCTATGGCGCGCATGGCTTTCCCTCGCGTCTGGCGCTGGGTCAGATTCTGGACAATCTGGCCTCGGCGCTGTTTCCGATGCGCCTTGGTCCGCGCGGGCTGACGCTGGACACCGAGGACACCTTTGTCATTGCCTCGCTGCGCCGCGCGCTGCCCGATCTGGCGGCGCAGATCCGCATGGAACTGCACGCGGGGCGCGCCCAGAACGAGGCCGAAATCCATGCGCAGGCCAATGCCATTGTCGCCACGCTGGCCGATAGCCTGCCCGAAGTGCGCCGTCTGCTCGACACCGATCTGGAGGCTGCCTTTGCCGGCGATCCGGCCGCGCGCACGGTGGACGAAGTGCTGCTCTGCTATCCCTCGCTGACCGCGATGCTGCATTATCGCATCGCCCATGTGCTCTATCGCCAGGGCGCGCCGCTGGTCGCGCGGATCATCACCGAAATCGCCCATTCGCGCACCGGCATCGACATTCACCCCGGCGCGACCATCGACGAGAGCTTCTTCATCGACCACGGCACCGGCGTGGTCATCGGCCAGACCGCGATCATCGGCAAACGGGTGCGCCTTTATCAGGCCGTCACGCTGGGCGCGCGCAGCTTTGCCTCGGATGACAATGGGCATTTGATCAACACGCCGCGCCATCCGGTGATCGAGGATGATGTGGTGATCTATGCGGGCGCCACGATCCTTGGCCGCATCACCATCGGCGCGGGCAGCGCGATTGGCGGCAATGTCTGGCTGACCCGCTCGGTCGCGCCCCGCAGCGTGGTGCGGCAGGGCACGCCGAGCATTTCGATTGAAACCGATCCGCTGGCCAACTGGCCCTGAACCACAGACGGCACCGGCCCCGACGCGGGCCGGTGCCCCTGCCTTATGCCGCGACAGGCTGCGGCCTTGCGCCCCAATCGAAATGCAGATCGCCCCGCTCGGCAAAGCAGGCCAGATTGCCCGCCAGCGGCGGCATCGGACGCGCGCCGGTCAGCACCTTTTGCGGCACATGCGGCGCCAGCATCCGCACCAGACTATAGGCATAGTTGCGCAGCAGCGAGCCTTTGAGCAACGCGACCTTGGTGCTGGAACGGGGAAACAGGCGATGCGACTGGGGCAGGACCTTGAGGCCATCGCTTTGCCCGTTGATCATCGCCATCTGCGCGACAATGCCCACCCCCATGCCCAACCGCACATAGGTCTTGATCACATCAGCATCCATTGCCGTCAGCCGCAGATCGGGCTTCAGACCCGCCGCCTCGAACGCGTCGACCACCGCCGAACCGCCCGCGAAATCGCGGCTGTAGGTGATCAGTGGAAAAGCCGCGATGTCGGCCATCGTCGGCGCGGACAGGCGCGAGAGCGGATGGCCTTCGGGCACCACCACCACATGGTCCCAATCGAAACAGGTGAAGGTGGACAGGTCCGACACCTCGTCCAACGCCTGCGTCGCCAGCCCCAGATCGGCCTCGCCGCGCAGCAGCATGTCCGAAACATAGCGCGGTGTGCCCTGGCGGATCTCGACCTCGACATCGGGAAATTCGCGGGCAAAGCGCAAAAGTACCGGGGGCAGCACATAGGAGGCCTGATTATGCGTCGCCGCAATCGTCAACCGCCCCTTGTCCTGCGCCACGAACTGGGCCGACAGGCGCTTGAGATTATCCGCCTCGTGAAGCAGGCGATCGACCACCTCGGCCACATGCCCTCCCGCCTTGGTCAGACCCACAAGCCTTTTGCCCCGGCGCACAAAAATGTCGATGCCCAGTTCCGCCTCCAGATCGCGGATCTGTTTGCTGACCCCCGATTGCGAGGTGAAGAGCTGATTGGCCACCTCGGTCAGATTGAGATCATTGTGCAAGGCGGCCCGCACATAGCGCAATTGCTGGAAATTCATGCGGCCCCCTGATTGTGCCTGGATTATGTCAACTCATTTACTTGAGTAATCCGCATAAGGGCAAACAACATAGTCTTGGGCGCGTTGCAGATCATCTTTGCCGGTCAGGGAAGGAGGGGAAAGTGGTGCACCCGACGGGACCTCATTTAGCATTTTAAATCATATATTTGGAACGGATAAGGGCCAAAACCGCCCCGACGCGTTTCTGCGGGTTTCCGCGAAAAATGGCGAACCGTTTTCCGGCCGAGTTGGACCCCTCGCATGAGCGCCTATCCCATCGGCGACCTGGTAGGCTGGCAGGTCGAGGCGCTGAAAAAGGGTGGACGGGTCGCCGACCGCGTCCGCCGTGAAAGCTATGATGAAAACGACCGGCGCGCACGGATCTTTCGGCCGATCTGCGGCGGGCGCACCGCCGATGCCCTGCGCTGGCGCGACAAGCTGATCCAGGTCGCGCGCGAATATAACACGCTGCACAAACGCAAGGGCGAACGCGAAGGCCCACTGGGCAGCAATGGCCTTTGGGTGCTGGAGGTTTTGCTTTCACTGGTTGATTTTGCCTCGGGCCGCTGCGAACCCGCGCTCAACACGATCTGCACCAAGGCCAAGCTCGCCCGCGCCACGGTCGTGCGCGCGATCGACGCCTTGCAGGACCACGGCTTCCTGCAAAAGGTGCGCCGCACACGGAAAACCGGTCTCGCCCCGACCGAAGGCCCGCAGCGTCAACAGATCAGCAACGCCTATGCCTTTGCGGTGGCCCTGAAGGAAAAGGTGCGCAAGCGCTTCCAGCAACTCGTGGGCGGCCGCAAGCGCGCGCAGGAAATCCGCGAGGCCAAAGAACAAGAGGCGCAAGCCCGCGCCGAGGCTCTGGCCGCCCCCACCTCACGCCTGGGCAGCATGCTCCTGCCCGATGATCCCAAACTGGCGCGGGAACTCGACCGCCTCGGCGCCCACTTCGAGGCCCAGACTGCGAGTTCAGCCACTAGGGAGTACCCCGCCCTAGAATCTAAAGGGGAAAAGGAATGATGCAGCTTGAGGCTGCATCATACGTCATTGGACGATAAAGTGTGCGCGGACAGGTCAAATTCTACCCCTACGGCGGCGCAAACGGCACCGTCGAACGGAGCGGCATGGCCGCTCCTGGGCTTCCCAGAGGGGAAGCGGGCAAAGTTTGCGCCAGTCCGGCGGGCGTTACCGGCGCGGAGAGGCTCTGCGCACAAAAACGCACAGGTGGCTTGCACCGGCCATCACATCGAAATGTGCGGATTTCGGGCATTTCCGGCCGCACGAACGCCGCCCATTATGCACATTTTTCGATGAAAAAGGCGAAAGCGAGGCGTGGGGGCGAGGGCGTTTGAGCACATGAGGCAGCGCAGCGCGCTCCCCTGCACCCAATAGCGCGCCAGCCCTCGACATCACCCCCGCCCGGTTACGCTGTCCAGTCTGACCAGCACAGCGTCCAAGGCGCCCGACCACGAACAATTGCCGTCTGATCTCACGAAAAGAGTCGCCGCGCTGCGGCTAATGCCCACGTCAAAATTGAATAGTCCGCCGCCGAAAGCACTTGGCGTCATCTGGTCTATCTGTTCTAACGCTGATCCGAGAGAGATGAGCAGAAGGCCTTGTTCCGGATGAAAATTAAAACAAAGATCTGTGGCCTTCTTATTCTGCCGCTTGTTGTTGCGGCCATGGCCTTACCTTCGCAAGTTGCTGCCAAAACTGGACCGGAGCCCGTCGAAATGAATTGGCCGGGCGGCTGGGGCAAGGTGGAGTTGATCGTCCGCGATGACCGGGCGGAACTGGTCTCGCATGAACTGGGCGGCACGACGCGACGCCTGCGCATGATTGCCACGCCCGATGACGCGCTGGCGGTGCTGGCCGACGAAAGGCTGGCCTTTACGTGGCCCGCTCTGCTGAAATGGGCGGGCGACGACCTGCAGATCTTGCGCGACCGGGCACTAGCGCAGGCGAAAGAGGCCGCAGAAGGAAATGCCAGATCCTTGCCCGCTCTGAATAGGATGCAGCAAGGTATCGGCGGCGACAACCGTGCAATTCTGCAATATATTAAGATACTCAGGGATACCGGCCACTTCGACGAAGCTTTGGCTTTCGCCAAAGAGCGTCTGGCAGCCCTACCGCGTGGCTCCACTGCCGATTTCATGCGCAGTGATTTGAGACTGCGCATCGCCGATCTGCTAATCGCCCAAGGTTTCGTGGATCAGGCCATTGAAACGCTGCGGAACTCAATCAGCGAACAAACCCGGCCAACTCCTTTCCAAATCAATGAAAAGACAACGCTGGCTGAAGTTCTGGCTATATCTGGGCACTATGATGAAGCGTTAGTGGCCGTTGATGCCGCAATTGAGGCTTTCAAGCAATCGTCGCCAGGCCTTTTCCCAAGCTACGAAAAGACGCCCGGCTCAATGGCCTACTTTTCTGCCTTGAGGGGCTGCGCGCTCTATGGTCTGGGCCGCAAAGAAGAGGCGATCGCGCTGTTCGCCCGCATCAAAGACCAACCTGGGCTGACATCTTCCTTTTCTGAATTCGAAGAGGCGCGCATCATGGGTATTTCCTGCATGCGCGATCCTGATCTCCTGGCGGCAGAAATTGTGCAACGGATCAAGACAGCACCGCCAGCTGGCCAAATCATGATCTGGCTTCAAGGAACCGAGCTCTATGGCCCAGCCGCGAAGGTCAGAGAACAAGCGCTGTCACGCGAAGTTGTGGTCAAAGCCATGGCTGGCCGCGTGCGCCTGCTGAGCGGCCCTCTGGAGCCTGCCCTGCGCGGATGGATGCCGAAAACCTCTGCCCAACAATGACTGGGAAAGCCTCCTGAAGCTTGACCTGGTCAAGATGGAAACAAAATACCGGTATAATTCTGGGCGCCGTGCAGGATATGAAGGATGACCACCCTTTCCAGCTCAACCCGATAGAAGATCAGATAATCCCCATGCACCCGGCGCCTTACCCCGGTGACCTCATAGCGTGGAACCACCGGGAAGCGTTCCGGCATATCAGCCAGGCCCAGACATTTCCCCCGCAGTTCGCGCAGAAAGCTCGGCGCCCCTGTGGGATTGTCGCGGGCGATGAAATCGCCAATGGCCTCAAGACCAATTCCTCCTCGGCGGTCAGATGGACGATCATTCGTCCGCCGCGCCCATCGCCCGATATTTGGCCTCAAGACGGTCAAAGGCCGCATCCGCAGGTGTGCCCCGCGTCAGCATCGGCCAGACCGCGCGCGATCGAGGAATCGAGTGCAGCCAGACGGGTTTCCCTCTCGTGGATCAGCCGCACACCTTCGCGCAGAACTTCGCTTTTGGATTTGTAGCGCCCGGTCGCGACCAGGCTTGCCACAAATTGCTCCAACTGTTGTCCGAGATCCGCGCTGATCATGGTGCATACACTCCCGTCGGGGTGCCCATATAGTGCTTTATCAACAGTCGATAAAGGCGCCACCAAACTCCGCCGGTGGCGCCCGTCCCTTCACCCGCTGATAATGACCTCCCTGCCCTCCATCGCCTTGGCCTGCCCGCCGATGGTGTAGCGCACGCCCACCTCCTCGATCTCGAACCCGGCAAAGATCCTGCGCACCTCAGGCCGGTCATTGAGCGAGAGGATAAAGCGCCCGCTGATCCCGCGCAGCTGCTCGGCCATCTGCTCGAACTCCTCGCGGCCGAACATGCCCTTGCCATAGTCGCCCTCGCATCCGTGATAGGGCGGATCGAGGTAAAACAGCGTCCCTGCCCGGTCATAGCGGGCGATGAAATCCGCCCAGGGCAAGCGCTCGATCACCACGCCCGACAGGCGCTCATGCACCGCCTCGACCATCGGCCCCAGCTTCGACACATCGAATCGCGCCGGACTGGCAGGCGAGATGCCAAACCGTCGCCCCGCCACCTTCCCCCCAAACGCGAGGCGCTGGAGATAGAGAAACCGCGCCGACCGCTCGAGATCGGTCAGGCTTTCCGGCGGCATGGCCGAGAGCTTTTCAAACCCCGCGCGACTCGTCACCTGCCAGCGCAGCATGTCCATGAAGGGCTGATAATGCCGCTGCACCACGCGAAAGAAGGTCGAGACATCCTCGCTCCAATCGTTGATGACCTCGGCATTCGGGCGCCGATCGCGGCGGAAAAACACCCCGCCCATGCCCACAAACACCTCGGCATAGGTGGAATGCTCCAAGGCATTGATCCGCTCGACCAGACGGCGCGACAGATTGCGCTTGCCCCCGATATAGGGCGCCAGCGGACGCACCGGCGCCACCTTTTCCGCCAGTATTGCATCCATGCCGACGGTAATCAGATTCGACTCTTGCATGCTCAAACTCTCATAGGCCCGCCGCCAGCGTTGGCACGGCGGGATGGACCCAGGACGGGCCCGATTGGGACATGACGAGGTAACTTCGTCGGATTGGGGCGCGCCAACGCCCCATCCCCCGCCGCATCAACCGGCGGGCTGGATCTCAAACCCGCCGCGCGCCTCCCGCGCTTGCCGCAGGCACAATCGTGCCGTCCTGCTGGATCAGCCGCCCATCAGCGCAGGTCCAATCGCGAAAGGACAGCAGCGGCACCCCGAACCAATCGTTCATGCGCAACATGCGCCGGATGATCGGGATGATCTCGGTCAGGTAAAACGTGTCGAGCGCCTCGCTCACCTTGCCGAAACCGCCGCTGTTCTGGGGGATGATCCCGATCAGCGGCGGCGGGGTGCGATGCGCGGCCAGCATGTCGTCGCGGCTGATGCCTTTGACCGCCGTGAACTCGTCATGGGCCGTGATGCTGCCAATGGGCAGGATCTGGACGCCATCCTTTTTGCCGCCCGGCGCATAGATCAGCAGGTTCTTGAAATTGCCCGCCCCCTTGGAATCGCGCATCTTGTCGGAAATGCTGTCGACGGTTTCCTGATCAAAGAGCTGCTCGTTGATGTAGAGGATAAACCCGGCATGGTTGCCGTTGAGGTAATAGCGGCGGCGAAACAGCGTGGCATTTTCCGAGAGCAGCGCCGATTGCAGCGCCGAGAGCCATTCGGGCAGGCCATAGATCTCCTGCGCCACATCGGGCTGCATCAGATGGAACACGCGCCCCGGCACAAACTGATGCTCCTGCCCCAACCCCATGTTGACGAACCAATAGGTGTCCGCCGCCACCCCGGCCCGCGTGTGGACCGCCGGACTGTGCTTGGCCGCCGCGATCCGGCCCGACAGGTTGGGCACGTTTTCCAGATAGGCATTGCCCATTTGTACGAAATCCAGCGCAAACCGCTCGAAATCATCGCCGCTCAGCCAGCGAGAGGCCACCATCTGCTGCACCAGCAAATTGACCCGCAGGGCCACCGCGCTGCGGTGATAGGGCGAAACATTGAACACCTGCGCCAGACGCCCCATCGGCAGCGGCGGCTCATACCAGCGCCCATTGTGCCAGACCTCGAAATAGGCCGACAGCTCGCGCCGGTCCAAAACGCTCTCGGCATCGCCAAAGGTGAATACATTGCCGCGTAGGGGCGCATGGGCGCGCGCAGGCTCACCTTCCTGCTCGATCAGGGCCAGTTCGGTCGAAGGCGCATCACTCATAAATCAGGCTCCTGTCAGTCAGAAAACACCACGCGCCCGATGCCTGCCCCACTGGCGGCCCCGGCATCGAGCGGTTCATTGGAAAGGGCGTTGAGCAAGGCCCAGGCAAGGTCGGCATGGCCAATCTCGCCATTGCGCCGGGCGACATAGGTGACGCCGCGCCCGCTGCCGGTCAGCGCGGGCCGGATCGCCATCAGCGCGGCCATCAGGTCGGTCCACTTCTCGTCAAACTCGATGCGGCCGGAATTGAAGACGTTCTGGGCCTTGACGACGAGCGCCGTCTTGCTGGCCACCGAATATTCGATCCGCCGCGCGCGCGGGAACCAGCCCACCACCAGCTCATAGACCGCCTGGCCCGCCCCCGTGGTGTCGATGGCAATGTCGGTGACGTTGTAGCGGCCTGCGATCCCCTTGATGAAATCAGCCTGCCCTTGGAAATCGCGTCCGTTGAGCCGGTACTTGGCCAGCACCCGGAACTTGCCTTTTCCGGGGACGTCCGGCGGCGCCAGCACCACCAGCGCGGCATCATCGCGCCCCTGCTTGTTGGGGTCATAGCCCAGCCACACCGGCCTGTCGCCAAAGGGCCGCCCGCCGGGCACATCGGCCAGCGCGGGCCGGAAATCGCGCCAGCGATAGAAGGCATCAACCCGCGCAGGCGCGATCCGGCTAAACGGAAAGCTGCTCTCGCTGTCATCGACAAACTGGCAATTATAGAGGTTCTCGAACTCCTCTTCGCTGCATTCGGCGCGCAGCTCTTCCTTGTCGATGCGGCTCCCGGCCCCGCCCGCGATGGCGTCGTCCAGCGTGACGATCTGGCACCACGAACCATCGGGCTGCACCGCGCCCGCGCGCAGGTGCTTGTGGCTGGTGTCGAAGCGGCGCTGATCGCCCTTCTTGCGCCCCCGGTTCCATTCCTCGCCGCTCCAAAAGGCATAGGCCTCATGGGTTTTGGTGCTGGGCGTCGAGAAATAGGTGCGCTTGTAAATAGTGAGCGTCGCCATCGCGGCGGCCACCTTGCGCAGCTGGGCAAAGCCGTGGACCCAGAAGAATTCGTCGAAATAGAAGTCGCCGCTTTCGCCCTGGGCGGTGTTGCTGTTGGTGGAAAGCGGATAGAGGCCCACGCTATCCAGCCGGATCTCATCCTTGCCCGCCTCCTCATCCGCCGGGTGCAGGCCTGAGAAATCCAGCATCAGCGGATTGCCCTTGAGGTCCACGCCGGTCACGCGCTTTACCCAACCGACAATCTCGCGGATGAATTTCTTGGCCTGCCGCTCGCTGGCCGACAGGAAGATCTGGTTGCGCGGCTGCTCGCCATTGAGGACCGCCTCGGCAATCTTGGCCATGGCCTCGCGGGCAAAATACCATGTCGCGCCGATCTGGCGGCTCTTGAGGATCTTGCGGGTGCGCTGATCGCGCTGCTCCCACCAGCCCTCCTGATAGGAATCATTCTTCTCGTGGAAATCCTCGAGCAGCGCTTCCCACTGCTCAAGGCTCAGGAAATTCTTGCGCTTCTCGGCCCGCTTGGCCTTGGCCTTGTCATCATTGCGGCGGCCCACCGCCTCGTTGAGGTCGCTCTCCTTGCCGGTCTCGCCATATTTCTCGATCCGGGCCGCGCGCTCCAACATCCGCATCAGATGATCGACGCGCTTCATGTCGCCTTCGGTGTAAGGCTCCCGGCAAAGGTAATTGGCAATCTTGGCCTCGAGATGGTCCTGCACCACTCGCACCGGCTTGTCGTCGTCCCACGCACCGCGCCGCTTCCAACTGGCCACGGTGTCATATTTCTCGCCCAGCTCGCGCGCGATCTCAGCCATGTCAAAACCGCGATGATACATCGACCGCGCTTCCCGCACCTTGGCGCGCGTCACCTGTCGGCTCTGGGCCGTGCGCGCGTCATCGTCGGGGGCGGTTTTGGTGGCCATGATCCTGCCATGCCCTGATCGGGGGGCCTCGCGCGCCACCCATGCCGGGTAAAGCGCCGCCTTACCGCGCCCGCGCGTTGCAGGATCGCCGGGCGGCGTGGATTTCAGGGGGCATGCTGATCCGCCCCGCGCAATCCCTCCCGGAGTAACCCGATGAAGACCAAACCCATTCTGCTCGCCACCGCCGGTTCAACGGTCGATGGCCGCGAAATTGCCGAAGCCGATATCGACCAGATGGCCTCGAGCTATGATCCGAAGACCTATGGCGCGCGGACCAATATCGAACATATCCGGGGCATCAGCGGACAAGCCCCCTTCTTTGCCTATGGCGATGTGGTGTCGGTGTCGGTGGGCGAGGTCGATGTCAATTTCAACGGCAAGCCGGAGAAGCGCAAAGCGCTCTATGGCGTCCTCGACCTGACCGACAATGCCAAGGCGCTGATCGAAGCGGGCCAGAAGGTTTACCCCTCCATCGAGATCATTCCGAACTTTGGCGGCAAGGGTTTCTCGTACCTGGGCGGCGTGGCGCTGACCGACAGCCCCGCCTCCATCGCCACCGACCGGATCAAGTTCAACCGCTTCCAGCCCGGCGCGCTCGTCCTGTCTCGTGACGAAGCCACCACCCTCGAATTTGCCGCCGATGACGCCACCATTGACAGCGCCAAGGGCCTGTTGGCCAGCATGGGCGCCATGTTCGACAAGTTCACCGCCAGCTTTGCCCCCGCCCCCAAGACCGAAACCCCGCCCGAACCCAAGCCCGAAGGCCAGATGCCGGCCACTCTCGATTTCTCCGCCCTGCGCGGCGTGTTTGAGGAATTCGGCCAGACCGTCACCACCTCCATTGATGGCCTGCGCAGCGAATTCCGCGCCGAAGCCGATGCCATGGCGCTCAAGGTCAAAAGACTTGAGGACGCGCAGGAAGCCACCCCCGCGCCCCATTTCCAGCGCCGCCCCATCGCCGACGGCAACAACAACACCGCCATCGAAAAAGCGGTCTTCTGATCCGCCCGCCGCCTTTCAACGCCCCAACGCCCCGCATCCATCCAAGGAACGCAGCTTCATGTCTCAAATGTACACCCTTTCTGATCGCGGGCGCGGCGCGCTGGATCAGCTCTTTGCCGCCATCGCCAGTGTCAACGGCACCCGCAACATCAGCCGCAATTTCGCCCTTTCCCCCACCAGCGAACAGCGCCTCGAGGATCTCCAGCGCGAAAGCGTCGGCTTCCTCCAGCGCGTCAACGTCATGGGCGTGCGCGACCTTCAGGGGCAGGTGATCGGCCTTGGCACGTCCAACATGATCGCAAGCCGCAAGAGCCGCTCCAACCTGCCGCGCACCCCGCGCTATGTCGGCGCACTCCAGGACCGCAAGTTCCAGCTCTATTCGACGCTGTTCGACACGATGCTGCCGTGGGAAGTGATCGACGCCTGGTCGAAATTCCCCGACTTTGCCGCCCGCTATGCCCGCCATGTTGCGGTGTCGGTCGGCCTGTCGCGGATCTCGGTCGGCTTCAACGGGATCGAGGCGGCCGACGATACCGATGCGGAGGACAACCCGCTGGGCGAGGACGTCAACATTGGCTGGCTGCAAAAGCTGCGCCTTGAACGCCCCGACCATGTGGTGGGCCGCGCCACGGTCACCGCCGGAGGCATCACCACTGCGACCGGCGCCGCCGCGCCGATCTATATCGGCCCCGATGCCAGCCATGCCGCTGGCGATTACAAGAATGTCGATGCGCTGGCCTATGAGCTGATCGCGGGCATGCCCTCCTATGCGCGGGCCAGCACCGATCATGTCGTGATCGTCAGCCAGGATCTGGTGGACGAGAAATACTTCCCGATGATCAACCGCCCGCTCTCCGACACGATCGACGGGGGCCGCTCGACCAGCGATCAGGTGGTCTCCGAC
Source organism: Novosphingobium sp. SG751A (assembly GCF_013149295.1). GTDB lineage: Bacteria > Pseudomonadota > Alphaproteobacteria > Sphingomonadales > Sphingomonadaceae > Novosphingobium. The sequence goes on along the minus strand of NZ_JABGCB010000009.1, from coordinate 218,379 downwards.
CTCATCATGTCGACCAAACAGATCGGCGGGCGCCCGGCGGCGATTGCCCCCTTCTTCCCCGAAGGCACGATGGCCATCACCCCGCTGGGCCGCGCCAATGCGCCCGACAGCTCGAACCTCTCGCTCTATTATCAGGAAGGTTCGCGCCGCCGCTACATCAAGGATGAGCCGGAAAACATGGCCGCGCTGGTCGATTATAACAGCGTCAACGAAGGCTATGTGATCGAAAGCACCGATTACATGGTGATGGCCGAAAACATCACCTTCGGCGCCCGCCCGTAATCCCCCCGACCTGCCCGCTGGCGCGCGCGCCGGTGGGCAGGCATCCAGAAAGCCCCGCCCATGGTCTCCGCCTTTCGCCGCCACCAGATGCGCGTGCGCGCCCTGCAATCGGGCGCGGCGCAGCCCGAAGCCGCCCCTTCCGCGCCCGAACGCTCGATGGATACGCCGCCGGGTCAGGAATATGCCGCCCTGCGCGTGACGCTCCATGACAACCTGCGCACCCTCTCCGACATCGCCAGCATCGAAGCCCGCAACCCGGTCAAGATCGAGATGGCCCGCACCTTCGGCCCGTGGATCGAGGGCGTCCTACTGGCAGGCGAACAGGGTCAGGCCGCGCAGGATGAGATCCTTGTTTGGAACCTCGTCTGGGCCATCGACTATCGCGATTGGGATTACGCCCTGCGCCTCGCCGCCCATGCGATCCGCTTCCATCTGGCCGCCCCGGAACGCTACAACCGCACCATCCCCTGCTTTGTGGGCGAGGATATCGCCAAGCTCAGCCTCGATCAGCAGGACGCCGTGCCCCATGATGTGCTGTGCCGCGTGCTGGCGCTTATCGAGGGCCACGATATGCCCGATCCGGCCAAGGCCAAGCTGCACAAGGCGCTGGCCCGCTCCTTTGCCCGCCGCGCCGAGGCTTTCGATCCCGCCGCCGACAATGCCCCCGCCGGTGGCAAACCCGCCTATCTCACCGAAGCCCTCGAACACGCCCGCCGCGCCCACCAGCTCGACAGCAGCATCGGCGTCAAATCCGACATCCGCAGCCTCGAAAAAGCCCTGCGCAAGCTCGCCCCCGAAGGCGCGGACGATGACGCGGGCGAGGATGAGGCCGACACCGAATAACCAGTTCGCCCCACGGCGGCGGGGGGCGGTTAGCGCGGGCGGCGCACTGATGTGACAGCCATCCCACACTATCCTCACCCCCCGTTTTGATAAGGAAGCGCGCATGAGCAGCTTTACTCCCACCCCCATCGCCCCGCCCGATGGTCCCGATGCGCAGGTGGTGGCCGATGGCTGGTTCCCGCCGGTCAGGCTGGCCGATGTGCGCGAGGGAATGAACATCGGCGGCGGCGCGATCACCCAGCTCCAGCTCACCCTCGCCATCGAGGGCGGAATGCTCTCCGCCCTGCGCCAACTGGCCGCATGGCGCACCACCCGCGCGCTGGCCGGGGCCGCCAGCCTTGCCGATGTCACCACCCAAACCCTCAACGAAAAGAACCGCGCCACCCTGCTCTGGACCCGCGCGGTGGGCTATTACGCCGCCGCCGATCTGGCCGGTGGCAACCGCGATCTGGCCTCCTCCGACACCGGCCTTGCCCGCGCCTCAGAAAAGGCAGAGCTGGCCGACGAATACCGGCGCGAGGGCCATGCCGCGATTGCCGACCTGCTCTCCATCGGCGGCGCATCAGTCGCGCGCAACCGAGTGGAGATGCTGTGATGGCCATCAAGCGACACGAAAAGCCTTGCATCCAATGCCGCCATTTTTCGGCCATCACGAGCGGGCGCGACACCTGCCGCCGCCCGATTGCGGCCAGCCCTTGCCCGGTCGAAGGCCTGAAAATCACGCCTCTCAACCGCTCGGCCTATTCAGAGCGCAGCGGCAATTGGTCGCTGTTCGGGCGCCAGAAATGCGGACCGGATGGGCGCCACTTCTGGGAAGGAACGCCCGGCTCTTTTCTGCCTCCTCCTCCCCGGCGCAGGTAATGAGCCAATGACCGACGACGAACGAAAAATGGTCGAGCAGTTGGGCAATGTTTGGAATGCCTTCCTTGCCCTCCCCGACCAGCATCCGCAGGATCAACACGAAATGCTGCATGCGATCCACATGGCCCAACGCATTGTCATGGCCCGCCCGGCCCTTCGTGAAATGCAGGCATCTGGCCAATGACCCAAACCGCCACCGCCATGGACGGCGAAACCGTGGATGAAATCTGCCACCGCGTCCTGGGCAAAACGGCGGCGGTGACCGAACAGGTGCTGGAACTGAACCCCGGCCTTGCCGAACTGGGGCCGCGCCTGCCCGGCGGCACGGCGGTGATCGTGCCCAATGCCAGCGCCGCCCAGACTGTCACCCTCGATATCATCCAGCTCTGGGATTAAGGCCGATGCTCAAGATCAACCTCCTGCGCGCGGCTCTGATGCAGGCAATGCCGGAACTCAAAGCCAGCCCTAAGAGCCTGATAATGTGGGTGGATCGCGGCAAGGCGGTGTCGCGCGATACCGCCGACCTGTCCTTCACCTTCGAATTCCAGCTCAATGTCCTGCTGATCGAATTCGCGGGCGACATTGCCGCCTTTGCCCTCGCCATTCTGATCTGGCTGCGCACCAATCAGCCCGACCTGTTCGCCATGGGCGCCGATGCCTTCGATTTCGAGACCGATATCCTCGACAACGGCAAGGCCGATGTGCAGATCCGCCTGCAACTGCGCCAAAATGTCGAGGCCGTGGTCACGCCCAATGGCGTCACCGCCACCTATCTGCCCGAACCCGATCCGCTCTTCCCCGATGACCTGCCGCTGGGCGGCCTCGATGCGATGCCGCTGCTGAAATCGATCACCGTGAATGACGAGGATCTGCCGCCCGACAACGCAATGGGTAATGCGGTCGATGGCGGATGACCTCTCCCGGCTCGATGAATGGTTCGGCCGGATCATCGCAGGGCTTGAACCGGCCCAGCGCCGCAAGGCCACGCTCAAGCTGGGCCGCCTGCTGCGCCGGTCGAACCTCAAACGCATCGGCGCCAACGTCGATCCCGACGGCGTCCCCTTCGCCCCGCGCAAAGCCCGCCTCGACCGGCGCGGACGCCTGCGCAAGGGCGCGGGCGGCAAGATGTTCAAGGGCCTGCGCAAACTGGCCAAATGGCGCATCAACGCCGCCGCCGATGGCGTGGAAATCATGCCCGTCACCAACACCGCCGACCGCGTCGGTTCGGTCAGCCAGTTCGGCCAGACCGTCACCGTGGGCCGGTTGCGCAATGGCCGAAAGATCCGCGCCAAATATGAGGAGCGCCGGTTGCTGGGCTTTAGCCGCGAGGATGAGGATCTGGCGCTGCAGGTGGCGGGAGAACTGCTTGAGCCGAAGGGGATTTAAGAGCTGGCTTCTGATCTTGTATGTCACCAGCAACGTTGGCTTGAGGCGTAGATATTTTAAGCGAGCAGGCCAAAGTAACAGATGCAATTGAAAATAGTATAGCTGACAACCATCCCGCCAAAGGTATCCACCTTTTATTAAAAACAGAACGAACGGCGAATTTATGAAGCAAATATTCTGATCGGCGGAAACGATTAGTAGTGGTCTCTGCAATCAGCCAATAATCGTGAGCTTCACGAAATAAGGGCATGTCAGTAATTACCGATCTCTGGATAAGCCATCCGTTTAGCAAGGCTGAAAGTACACCGCCGCAGTAAAAAATACCGATAAGCGATGGATGATTTATCTGCCTAACGTTGGAAAGCATTGCGATAAACCCACCGGAATTGAGTGTTAGCAAGCTTGCGAGAAGCCATTTCGCCATATCAGTGGTTTGACTATATAAAATCGTTTGCCCCTCCAGCATCTGCAAACGTTTGGCCTTAGCAAATTCAATGGATGCTTCTGTTGGCATCTCTTGCATTCTAAATCTGAAACGCCGCAGTTTGTTTATTTTCATTTTCTTAAAGTGCATGGATACCACCCCGATATAATCCCCTAAAGCGGCCTGATTAGATCAGAACAAGACGTTCAACAATCTTGGCATCCTTGCTGCGCGAGAAACGATTGGGAGGATTGAGCTGGACTTCTCATCCCCCACCCCCGGTAAACCGCCCCCTTACCGCCCCGCCCTCTCCCCGCGCGCGCGAAGGCCATGCACTGGTTGGGCATGGCCACCAGCACTTCCGTCATCGACCTCTCGCAGCTCCCCGCCCCCACGGTGGTGGAGGCGCTCGACTATGAGGCCATCCGCGCCTCATGGGTCGCCCATATGCAGGAACTGCTCCCGACGTGGGATGCCACGGTAGAGAGCGACCCGGCGGTCAAGGTGCTGGAGGTCGGCGCCTACCGCGAAATGCTCAAGGAACAGCAGTTCAACGAGCGCGCCCTGCAATGCCTGCTGGCCTATGCCAAGGACAGCAACCTCGACCACCTCGGCGCGCTGCTGGGCGTTGCGCGCCTGACCGGCGAGGACGACACCGCCTTTCTTTATCGCATCCAGCTTGCCCCCAGCGCCTTCAGCGTGGCCGGGCCGGAAAGCGCCTACGAATATCTCGCCCTCTCCGCCGACAGCACCTTGGCCGATGCCAGCGTCACCAGCCCCAGCCCCGGCGTGGTGCTGGTCTCGCTGCTCTCCAAGACCGGCGACGGCACGGCCAGCGCGAGCCAGATCGCCAATGTCGAGGCCGCGCTCGCTGGCGCCCGCCCGCTCACCGATCAGGTGATCGTGCAATCGGCCCAGATCATCCCCTACACGATCACCGGCTCGCTCACCCTGTTCGACGGCCCCGACGGCGATGTGGTGGTCGCCACCTCGCAGGCCGCGACGCAGGCCTATGCCGCCGCCGCGCGCAAGATCGGGCGCGACATCAACCGCGCCAATATCTTTGCCGCCATCGCGGTCGCAGGCGTCTCCAATGTCGCGCTGGAAAGCCCGCTGGCGGACATGCCGATGGACAAGACCCAATGCGGCCATTGCGTGGCTATCGACCTGACGGTGGCGGGCCGTGGCGAATAAACGCTCCCTGCTCCCGCCCAACGCGCGCCCGCTCGAACACGCGCTGGCCGCCGCCACGGATCGCATCACCGCGATCCCCACGCCGCTCACCGACCTTGTGCGCCCCGATGCGATTCCCGCCAGCATCCTGCCATGGCTGGCATGGGGCCTGTCGGTTGATCGCTGGCGCCCAAGCTGGAGTGAAGCCCAGCGCCGCGCCGCCACCGCCGCCGCCATCCCCAATGCCAAGATCCGGGGCAGCCGCGCCGCTGCCGAGGCGGTGATCGCCGATTACGACCCGCGCATCACGCTCACCGAATGGTGGGAAGAAGGCGGCACCGGCGTGCCCTACACCTTCTATTGCACCCTGCCGCTCGATGGCGCGTTCGACGATCTGGCCACCGCCGCCTTCGCCACCGAGCTTTACCGCGATCTGGTGCGCGTCAAACCCGCCCGCGCCCATTTCGAGCTGCGCCAGCGCGCCATGGCCAAGGTCACCCTGCCCATGGCCGCCGTGGCGCGCGCATGGCGGATGGACCGCACAATGGCGACCATGATCGCCCCCGACCCCGCCGACGATCTCAAAATCACCACCGAATATGGCGAGCCGCTCGAGGACGCGGACGGCATCGCATGGGAGTACATCTGATGGACCCGCTGCTGATCACCCTCACCAAGGCGGGCCTGTCGGCCATTGTCGGCGATGACAGCCCCTCGCTCGGCCCGGTGGTCATCACCCAGCTCGGCCTGACCGATGCCGCCTTCACGGTCGCCTCCACGCTCGAGGCCCTGCCCGGCGAGTTCAAGCGCGTCGATATCTCCGGCCAACAGGCGGGCGATGACACGCTGCACATGACCGCGCTCGATGCCTCCGACGACACCTACACCTATCGCGGCTTCGCGCTCTATCTGGCCGATGGCACGCTGTTTGCCGTCTATGGTCAGGCTGGCCCCATCGCCGCCAAGGCCGCGCCCTCGGCCTCCTTCTTCGTGCTGGATATCAAGCTGGCCGAGGGGCAGGCCGATAACATCAGCTTCGGCGACACCAACTTCCTCAACCCGCCCGCCACCACCTCGCGCCAGGGCGTGGTGGAACTCGCCACCCATGCCGAGGCCAGCGCGGGCGCCGACACCCAGCGCGCAATCACGCCCGCCGCGATGCAGGCCGCGATCCTCGCCCTGCTCCTGCGCGTCGATGGCGCAGGCTCCGCCCTCGATGCCGATCTGCTCGATGGCCAGCATGGCGCTTGGTATGCCGATATCGTCTCGCGGCTTGGCTATGTGCCGTTCGACAGCGTGGGCTTTACCGGCGCAGCCATCCTCACCCTGCTTAAAACAGTCGATGGCGCGGGCACGGATCTTGATGCCGACCTGCTCGACGGCAAACACGCCGCCGCCTTTGTCCTGGTCGAGGATGCCGCCACCTTCGGCTCCAACGCCAACGGCTATTGGCGCAAGATGCCAAACGGCCTGATTGAACAATGGGGCGAGGCCACCGCAGGCGAGAGCAGCTCGCCGCCCTCCTCCAGCTTCCCGATCCCTTTCACGGATCTCGCCTCGGTCAACCTTCAGGTGACCGCCCGCACCCCCAACCCCGGCGCCGTCAGCGGCAACAGCGTGGGCGGCAACAAGGTCAGCCTCACCCAGTTCAACGTCTTCTCCGACGACCTCGACCGCGCGGTCTTCTGGCGCGCCATCGGAAAGTAAGCCCCCATGGTCAAAATCACCAACCTCGACCTGCTTGATGACGACGCCATCGACGGCACCGAAACCCTGCCGGTTGTCAAAGGCGGCAAAAGCTGGCGCGCGCGTCTGGCCGATCTGGCCGCGCCGATGGTGGCCGCCGCCACCGCTGCGCGCGATGCGACCCTTGCCCTTTTGGCCAGCACCCAAGCCGTGGCCGCCACGCTGCCCTATCCCAACTATGCCAGCACGGCGGCAGCGCAGGCCGACACGCTGCTGTTTGCGGGGCGGCAATATACGGTGCTGTCGGGGCAGCAGATCCTGATTTACACCAAGAACTCGCCCACCGCGTCCAGCTTCTTCGGCGTCATCCCGACCCAATCCTATGTGGATCGTCTGAAATCGCGCGTGGCGATCCCGACCGTGGATTACGGCGCGATTGGCGACGGCGCGCATGCCGTGGCCGATCAGGCGGGCCTTGCCGCCGCCATCGCCGCCTCGGCGGCCAGCGTGAACACGCCCATCGCCAATCAGGTGCTGATCAAGCAGCATATCCCGATTGTGCTGGAACCGGGCGTCTATGATGCGGGCGGCTTCACCTTCAACAATGTGCCGATCAACTTTCAGGCGCGGGTGCCCAATACGGTGGTTATCCGCAATCCCGATGGCGTCTATTTCGCGACGCATACCGGCTCTGCCGGTCCCGGCCATGTCCGCTTTGACGGGCTGATCTTCTCGGGCGGCCTTGGCGTCTATAACTCGACCCATACCGGCACCAATGCCACGTGGCAGGCCGAGTTCCTCAACTGCGGCTTCTACAATTACACCGAATGCGCCATCGGCAACAACGGCGCGGACAGCCCCTTCCTGCACGTCAAGAACTCCCGCTTTGGCGGGGGTGTTGCCTCGGGCAACCAGACGATTGGCATCTGCTGGGGCGGCTATGTCGATGAACTGGTGATTGAGGACTGCTATTTCGGCGGCAATTCCTATCACATCGCCATCGGCCCGCGCCTGTCGGGCCATGCCGTCATTACGCGATGCTATTTCCAAGGCGGCAACAATGCCGGTTTGGGCATGCGGACGCTGGCCGATATCTGGATCAAGCCCAACACCACCGACAGCGGCGAAACCAATTCCGGTCACGGCATCTATGTGACCTATAACAAATTCGGCGGCGAACTGCTCGACACCGCCTATCCCGGCCCGCGCATCCTGATTGCCAACGAGGACACCACCACCGGCGCGCCGACCCGCCGCCAGCAATATAAGCCCGCCACCAATGATGCAGGCTCTATGTCGGGGCTGCATATCTTCGGAAACAAGGTGGGCCAGCCTTCGCCCTGGAGCGCGCCTTTCATCCGCTCCTACATCTCGAACATCCGCTATTGGCGCGTCAATACGAACGTCTTTGTCGGCGGCAATAACTCCTATGCGATTGAGTTTCCCAACGGTCGCAGCGGCAACTATTCGAACAACAACAACCTGTTTCAGTTTGACGACACCGCCGGTTCCGCGCCGCTGCTGTTTACCAACGGGGTGCAGCTGGGGCGGCTGGAGGATCTGTCCGGGCGCTGGCCCGGCGATGTCAACGCGGTGCAGCTGGTGCCGGTCAGCGATGACCCGACGCTGGCCCCGGTCGCGGTGGGCCTGTCGGGCTATGAAATCGGCTATGGCTCGGGCACCACTTCGGTTGCCGTGGCCGACCCTTACGGCACCACCGATTACGCGGCGGTGACCGGGCTTGCGCTTGTCGGCTTCACCGATCCCTATGGCGGGGCGGGCGGGGCGATGTTTGCCGAGGTCAGCCTGTCCAAGGCCGCAAGTAACTCGCTGTCCTATGTCGTGGTCGATGTGGTCAACTATGCCAACAGCACCTATGCGGTGCAAAAGACCGTCGCGCTGCCCGCCAATGGCTCGCCGGTCAAGGTGACATTCCCGGTCCTGCTCCCGCCCAATGCCAGCCCCGGCACGTGGCAATTCCGGGTCTATGGCAGCGGCATTGTTGCGGGCAGCGCCGACACCTTTGTCGTGGGCGATATGTTCCTCTCCAAGGGCAACGGGCGGCTTGGCCGCGCCAAGGTTCTGGAGCGCTTCGGCGGTGTCCAGCCCGCCAACCGTCGGCTTGTCGGCGGCGCGGCGGCAACGCTGCCCAACGGCTGGTCGATGAGCGGCACCCCGGCGGGCGCGACCATCACCGTCACCAAGGTCGGCACCGACAAATATGGCGATTTCGTCGAGTTTTCGCACACCGGCACCACCACCGGCTCAGGCGGTTGGGTGCTGCGCCCGGCCCCGCAAAAATCCATGAGCTATGAGGCAGGGTCCAACTATCGCTGCATCTGGCCCGTCCGCATCATCAGCGGCGATTTCTCGGCGGCCACCACGCAAACCGGTTACGACGGCTCCTCGGGCAAACTCACCATGCAGGTCGGCAGCTACAGCGCGGCGGACGGTCTGCTGGTGCAGCGCGGCATCGCCTTCACCCCGAACAGCACCTTCGCCCTCTACGGGCGCACGCTGACCGAGGGCGCGGCCTATTTCCACAATGCCGCCGATTACCTCTGGCCGCTGCTCAACATCAACTACGCCAGCGGCGTCACGCTGAACACGGTTTTCCGCGTCTACGCCCCCATTTTCAACCGCACCAAATAAGGGCTTTGTCATGTCCACTCCCTTCGCCTTCTCGCTTTCCGGCCTGATGAAAGACGCCCGCACCGATCTGGCCGCGCGGCCCGCCAATGACCCCAGCTTCCCGCAGGCCTGCGCCGATTTCATCCTCGGCCAGCTCGAAGCCATCCCCGAGGACAAGTCCGTCACCCTGACCATTCAGGGCACGCTGGGCTGGCAGGAAGGCCAGATCGCCGGGCCGCTGGCCTTCAGCGTCTTTGGCAATGTGGCCTGAGCCGTGCCCCATGGCTGACCTCTCGCCCCTGCCATCCCGCGCGCTGGCAACCGCAACGCTGGCCGCGCCGCATGCGCGCGGCTGGTGGGACACAATCCTTGCCCTGATGGTGATGGCCTTGGCGAAGTTCTGGGAGGCCCTGCCTCACCTCATCCAATTGGGCGGCCTTGTCGTGGTCTGCCTCACCGCCGTGCAGAAGCTGATCGAGCTGGGCTGGATCAGCAACCCTCTGCGCCGCAAAAAGGAGCAATCCGATGACCTTGGTTGATGATGCGCGCGCGTGCTGGCGCTGGTGGTCGGTGCGCATGGCCGCGCTGGCCGGTGTGGTGGCGGGCGCGCTGGTCGCCCAGCCCCAGATCCTGACCGGGCTGGTCGCCTATGTGCCCGAACCATGGCGCCCCGCCGCCTCGGCGCTGGCCGGGCTGGTGGTGTTTGCCGCGCCCACCATGGCGCGGCTGATCCAGCAAGGGAGCAAGGCCGATGGCAACGCAGCCTGAAACCGGACAGGTCAAACGCGGTGGTGTCGTCGTGCTGATCGCGGCGCTTATCGCCTTGATCGGCCCGGCCACGACGCAACTGGTGCTGACCGAGGTGCCCAAGGAAGAGAGCGGGCGCAAGGTGGCGGTCGCCGTCTCGCCTCAAGCCGGGACCGCCACGATCACGCATATCAGCGGCAAGCAGTATTTGCGAGTCTACCTCGATATGATCGGCGTGGCGACCGCCTGCGACGGTCTGACCGGCGAAGGCATCAAGGTGGGCAAGAGCTTCACCGAGGCCCAATGCGCCCAGATGCTGGTGGACCGGCTGACGGTGGACGGCGCGCATATCATGGCCTGCACGCCCGGCCTCGCCCTCTCGATCCCGCGCCGGGATAATGTCCGCTATGCCGCGCTCAGTCTGGGCCATCATGTGGGCTGGCCGACCTATTGCGCCAGCACCATGCGCCGCCGGATCAACGCGGGCCAGATCCGCGCCGCCTGCACTTCGCTCACATGGTTCAACCGCGCCGGTGGCCGCGTCGTGCCCGGCATCGTCGCGCGCCGCAAAAGGGAGCAGGCGATTTGCCTGAGGGATGCCGCATGATCCGCAAGATCCTCTCCGTCGCCCTTTCCCTGCTCACCGGCTCGCTCTGGCGCTGGCCGCTGGCGCTCCTGCGCTGGATCTTCGCCACGCCTGCGCGGGCTTGGGCCGCTACAGCCATCCTCGCGCTGGCGGCGGCTGGGCTGCAGCACCGCCGCGCCGACCATTGGGAAGAGATCGCGCGCCAAACCCAGACCTCATGGGATGCTCAAAACGCCCGCATATTGGCGGCCGCACGCGCCGCCAAGGCCCAATCGAAGAAGGATGCCGCCCATGCCGACACCAACCACACCGCGCTTGCCGCTGGCGGCGATGGCCGCTTTGCTGCCTATGCTGCTGATCACGGGCTGCGCCAAAACACCGCCCATCGCCCCGGCCCCGTTCAAGCCGACCCTCCCGCACTTCCTGAAAGCCCCGCCCCCGACGCCATCATGGCGGACATCTCCCGCGTCTGGATCACCCGCTCCGACTGGCTGACCTGTGACGCGGATTGGGCCTATGCGCGCGCCGCCCATGATTGGGTGCAAGGGGTCGGCGAGTGAGGATAACGAAATGGCGGTGCCAGCTTGTGCCAGCACCGCCATCTGCGATCCGTTGATAGATCTTTTGCGACCCGAATGACTCGTTTGGCCATTCCGATGCCCAATTTATATATGTTTTTTATACAAACAACACAGCATCAACATAACGATTTCATCGAAATCGTCAGACCAGAGCGACTTGTCCACCGATGCGTTACGATGAAGACGACATTCCCCTCGATCCCTCGACGCTGATCCGCCTCGGCGTGATCAGCGCGGTCACGCTTTCGCCCCCGCGCTGCCGCGTCCGCTTTGGCGATCCCGATGCGGACGATGGCGCGATTGAAAGCCCGCCCATCCGCTGGCTTGCCCTGCGCGCAGGCGCCACCCGCCGCTGGAGCGCGCCCACCGTGGGCGAGGAATGCGTCCTGCTCTGCCCCGATGGCCAGATCGGCAATGGCGTCGCGCTGGCGGGCCTCAACAATGACAATAACCCCGCCCCCGCCTCAACGCTGGCCGAGCTGATCGCCTTCGCCGATGGCGCGATCCTGTCCTATGACCCCGAGAGCCATCATCTGGCCGCCGCCCTGCCCGATGGCGCCAGCGCCACGATCAAGGCCACCACCATCACGCTGGACGCGGAAACGGTCCATGTGACGGGCGACATCACCGCTGATGGCGATATGGTGGCGGGCGGGATAAGTCTAAAAGGGCACCGGCATGGCGGGGTGCAGGCGGGTGGGGCTGTATCGGGTTTGGCGGTTTAACTGCGGGGAATAGAGCAGTCCCTAATCGGTCTGGACAGCGACGCCTCAGGCTGGCCAAAGCCCGTTTGCCAGCTTTCAGAATGACCGGGTAATGGCTATCGATGCGTTGAATGGGCGCTGGGGCGTATATTGCGGGATGCCCAGCCGAAAGGGATTGCCATAGGCAAAGCGATTATCCAGCCGGTTGAGCAGATTAGCAAGTTTCAGGTCGAAATGGCTACGCCCCCAATCGACGCCAGCCTCCAGTCGGCTCTCCAGAACATCACCCATCGGCCTGTTCAAGGCCGGGTCGAAACTGAGGCTTTCAGATCCCAGATATCGCAGGCTCAGTTTGACGTTGGCGGAAATAGGTCCCACCCGAAAGTCGTGATCCATGCTGCCACGTAATGTCAGCATCGGAATCGTAGGTAACTTGCCGTACATGTTTGCAATGAAGGAATTGGTTTCAACAACTTCCGCGTTCTGCACGGTAACGCCTGTGGCAAGGTGCCAACCGTACCTGAGTGGCAGGTCCAGCGTAGCCTCAGCCCCCACGATGCGGGCTTGGCCTACATTATGTGTAACGATCAGCCCGTTAGGCAGCACATGATCGGTTTGAATATCGTGCCACCAGGTTATAAACCCGTCAGCCTCAAAACTGCCGCCATTGGCGAATTTTTCGCGCCAGCCCAACTCAAGCGTGCGCACCCCATCGTCAGCAAGTTGCTTAACCTTGCCGCGCCAACTGAAGTCCATAGCGCCGGGGCGGTTTGCTGTACCATAGTGGATATAGAGCAAGCGGTCCGTAATATGCCATGACAAGGCAGCTGACGGCGTAAATGCCCATTGCCTCGCCCACCGCGTCAGGGTTTGAATGCCGCCAGTAAAATCACCGCTCTGCTCACCATGGTAGACCCGGCCGCCAATCTCAAGCCCCAAACGACCGGTCAGGGGCAGGTTGATTTGCCCGAACGCGCCCGTTTCCTCGGTCTTGCGCAGGGCATAATCGATAGTCATCGGGGAAATGGGATCGAAAGATGAAAGTGTCCGGCTGCCGCGCTCTCGGGCAGCCATATAGGCGAGGCCCAGCAGCCAGCCAGCCCGGCCAAGAGCACCATTGAGCCGGACTTCTGCATCGACAAGACGGTAGCTGCGGACATCCCGAAACAGACTCGGATCAGCCAATCCGAAAGCATCGGCACCAATGGTCGCTTCGAATGTGTCACTGACATTTTGCTCGGTATAACCACCCAGGACAACCGCCTTTACGCTGCCCAGTTTCCCGACAAGTCGGGCCGAATAATGATCAATATTGCTGTCATGCGGTTCGGCCAGTTGCGACGGGCGCCAGAAGCTGCCCTCCGTGTAGGTATACTGGCTGTCGGAAGTATTGATATGCTGGGTCATGGCGCCAAGGTCGGCCCGCCAGCCCTCGCCCAGTTCGACGCCCAGACTGGCCCGACCGCCACGTGTCACGCTGAAATTGCCGTTCGGCCTGTTGCCGGTATCGATCCATCCCGGCTCGTGACTTTCATAACCCACCAGCCGCAGCGCGATCCGGCCCGGAACAATCGGCGTGTTGACAATGACCGAGCCGTTTTCTCCAAAAGTCCCATGCATGGTGAAATTCAGCCCGGCTGAGACGCTGCCGGTAAACTTTTCGACATCGGCCTTTGCCGTGACGATATGAAACACCCCGCCAAGCGTACCCAGCCCATAGAGGGTGCCCTGCGGGCCTTTGAGCAGCTCTACACGCTCGACATCGACCAGCCGCAAATCAGGAGCGGGCGCGGAATAGGTCAGGCGCGTTTCATCCAGCACGACGGCGACCGGCGACTGGTTGGAATCGTTAAACGGGCTGTCGGCCACGCCGCGCAGGAACATCCGGTTCCGACCGGGCCCCAGCGCCGTCAGATTCAGCCCTTCCACCTCGCTGGCGACATAACCGGTATCCCGGTTCGGATCATAACGGTCATGAGGCGTCAGTGCGAGAACGGACAAGGACTGGGGTATGCTGAACAGCGATGCATTTTGCTTCGTGCCCGTCACCACGATGGTGCTGCCTTCTCCAGCCTCGACAGCCGGTGCAAACCGGGAGACCGGGCGGGGCGGCGGCGCTTTTTGCCTGACGATGCGCCAGGCATTGCCGCCCACCTGTCTAGCCTCAAGCCCTGTGCCGTTCAGCAAGCGTGCCAGCGCATCGGCGGCGCCGTGAGCCTTGTGTACCGATGGCGTGCGGATATTAGGAAGATTGCCATCGACGCCGATGGACAGGCCGGTTTGCCGAACAAGGACTTCGAGCGCCTCGGCCAGCGCCAGCGAGGGAATTTCAATTTTGCGGCCGGACGCCTCCGGCTGCGCTTTGGCCTCAGCGCCCGGAAGCGGACAGGCGATCACCGCCAGCATCACGCACAAGCGTGAGGCCCAAGAGCTGGGCAAGATCGCGCTTGGTCGCTTCCTCATCCTTAACCGTCAGAATTCCCGTAAAGCGCCGATCCCGCAATTCCACCGGCACGCCCAGACGTATCCCCGCATAACGCTCAAGATCGAGCGCGACCAGCGATAAAGGTGTCTGCTGGTAACGCAATGCGCCGCCGCGCCAGCTTCCGGGGATGGAAGGATCGATATTCTGTGTTTCGGCAAAGCTGGCAGCAGCATTGTACAGGAGGGCCTTGCCGCGCTGCAAATTGAGCGGCTTAGCAAGTTCGGCAGAAGAAACGGCAACTTGCCCATCCGTTACGCCTATCCGTACCAATGAACCATCGACGCGCACATCGAAGCTGGTGCCGATATCGCGGATCACCAGCGGACCGGCCGCGATTTCCAGAGTGCGCGACGGAACATGGCGAATGGTGAACCACGCCCCGCCCTCCAGTCCCATATGCCCTTGATCCGCGCCTTTGATCGTCAACCTGCTGTGGGGGGCAAGAACGGCCTGAGAACCATCCGCCAGAGTGACGGTGTGCATTTGGGCACCGGCAGTATAGACAAGCTCCGGCTCATGCAGCAGCAACGGCAGGGTAAATACGGCCGCCGCGACCGCCGCAACCGCACCGATACCCAAGGCCCGGTAACCAAAGAGAGATGGCGCAACAATCTTTGCTCGCTGCGCCTCCATAGCTTCAAGCACCTTATGCCGCGCTTCAATCAATCCTGCATCAGCGATGGCAACTTCCTGATAACAAGTTCGATGTTCGGGGCTGGCATCAAGCCAGAGCGTGAACCTTTCCCAGTCCATGTCATCACCCGAGATTGCAAGGTGCCAACGAATAGCCTCTTCAACAACGGTATCAAGCGACGGTTTTTCGTTCGGGTGCATGGTCACTGCTCTCCACCCAGTTGGATCTGGTTCTGTTTTCCTCTTTTACTAGACGAGGACGTCTTCGAATTGTCACACCTCATTTAATCACGATCGCAAAAAAATTTGCGTAAGTGGCGCATGGCCACCACGAGATGCTTTTCCACTCCGCTGCGGGAAATGCCCATGATCCGAGCGATCTCGGCATGCCCCAATCCTTCAAGGCGATAGAGCGTCAAAGCCTTACGGGCTCCCGGTGGAAGATTGACGATGGCCTGCGCCAAAGCTTCGGCTTCCTGCCTCTCTTCAATAACGGCTTCCGCGTTTGGGGATGGATCAGCCTGGTCTTCCGGCGCTCCATCCCCGCGGCCCAAGCTTTCGAGCCAGCTCGACTGGCGGGCCATGGTCTGTTGACGCGAACGGAAATGATCGATCGCCAGATTGTTGGCCATGCGGAACAGATAGGCCCGGCCGTTTCCGACAGGGCCGACCTGCACAATCGCGACCTTGACCCACAATTCCTGCATCAAATCATCCGCCTCGCCCGCATTCTGGCAATGGGCTTCCAGAAAGCGCCGCAATTCGGCGCGATGCTGCTCAAACAGACTCGCAAGGCCGGAGGGGTTTGCAGGAGAAGATGCGGCGGCGTCCATCGGAGCTCTTTGACAGGGAGTCGATTCGAGTTAGGCCCAAGCCCTATAGTGCATCCATTCACCTGCCGCGAGGGGACCAAACACCCTCTGCCAAATAACGTAAATCTACATTTTTTCTGCGCCTGCCAGGATCGAAATACCTGCATTTTCAAACGTATATGGCGATATCTGGTCCGCGCAGGCCTGGGCAACCGCTGCGTGATCCCACCACAAGGCAGGTGCATCTCTCAGACATTGGGTCAATTGCGCCAGATTTCCGGACTCGAACACAAGACCACAGGCAGAATTATTCGCCAGTTCAGGCACACATCCGCACCGGTCAGAGACGATCACAGGGCACCCGAAATGCAACGCCTCATTCACGACCAGCCCCCACGGCTCACTTGAACTCGGCAGAATGAGGGCCGTGGCGTCCAGATAATTCGAATAGAGCGCCTCGCCGGAAAGAGCGCCGGTGTACTCAATCTTGTCGGAAACGCCCAAGTTTTCGGCGAGAACCTTCAACACCTCATCCATCGGGCCCGCACCAACCAACCTCAGCCGCGCCTCTGGAAGATCCACGCTTACCCGCGCAAAGGCCTGGATCAGCAGATCGATACGCTTTTGCTGTGCGAGCCGTCCCACATAAAGGAACAAAGGCGCATTGGCCGCAGGAGCTGCCCTCAGCCTGCGTGCCAACACCTCGGCAGCATCGTAGGTATCGGGCAAGGCCGCCGCCTGACACCCTATTACAGTCTGCTCCACGTCGACCCCAAGACTGACAACATATTCCCGCGACCGCAGACCATAACAAAAGACGATCCTGGCCTTGCCCAGGATGAAGCGCTTAACGAAATCCTTCCACCATACATGTTGACGATCAAATATCGTGGAATCGCAAAAAACGCCCCATGGCTTCCCTCTGGCCCGAAGGATCAGACCCTGCACGATATATTCCGGGCGGTCATAACCTGCGAGAATAACGGCATTTGCTTTGGTCTTAAGGGCATGCCGGGCCAAAACCCAAATCCGCCGCCAAACCGGCGTGTCCGAATAGCTGCCTTTGAACACCAAGGTCATGGGATAGCGATGCAGCCCCGCCTCGACCGAGCCCAGGCCGATACGTTCATGATCGGTTTCGGCTATCTGGAAGACATGCATGGCGATCTGGTGTGTGGCGGCTGCGTTCGCCATCGCGGAGAATATCAACGCTTTATACCGCGACCACATGATATTATGCCATATTTCCAAGGAACTATGCCTTGGCCGCCGGGCATCCAGTCTGGGCAGAACTGGATCAAACATGGAATCTCCCTATCTCATCGGCGCAAAGCAGGTCTCCAAAGCATGAGCGCTCCATGACCTCGAATATTTGACGAAATGCCCCGGTGATCTCCGCAGTCGGTCAGGTAAAAATTTTTATATGTTTTTTATACTCGCTCCCCAACGAGGGAATGCCCACCTTCAGGCATATGACCTCGTGGTAAAACCAACTAAGTTTGATGATGCGCACCTGGCCAAGGCGTGATCCTCGATCCGGTCGAGCAGATTTAAATGCTCGGATTGGAGCGAATTGGCGTCCCCCTCCCCCCTAACTCCCCGGTAAACCGCCCCCTTACCCCGCCGCCCGCTGGCCCGCGCGCGCGCGTCGGGTCATGTCCTTCCCCATGAACGGAATGGACGCCACCACAGGAAAACCCCTCTCGGGCGATGCGCATCTGGCGCAGTCGGTGGCCGATATCCTCACCACGCCCATCGGCTCGCGCGTGATGCGCCGCACCTATGGCTCGCTGATCCCCAGCCTGATCGACGCCCCGATCAACGCCGCCACCCCCATGCTGATCCGCGCCGCCACCGTGCTGGCCATCCGCGCGTGGGAGCCGCGCCTCTCCATCGCCCGCGTCCGCCTGTTCGGCGCGCCCGCGCAGGGCAAGCTCACCATCCAGATCAGCGGGCAGCGCGCCGATACCGGCAAACCCGTCACCCTCTCCATCTCACCCTGAAGGATCACGCCCATGCCCCACGGCCTTACCCTCACCGAATCCACCAGCGGGGCGCGCAGCCTCGCCACCTCCTCCATGGCCGTGATCGGCATCATCGCCACGGCCAGCGCGGCGGCAGGCGCGGCCACCACCGCGCTCGATGCCGCCTTCCCGCTCGACACGCCGGTGCTGATCACCAACATCGCCGAGGCCATCGGCAAGGCGGGCTCCGGCGGCACCCTGCTCCCCACGCTCGAGGCCATCGCCGATCAGGTCACCCCGGTGCTGGTGGTGGTGCGCGTGGCCGAGGGTGAGGATGAGGCGGAAACCAGCGCCAATGTCATCGGCGGCAATGTCGGCGGGGTGAAAACCGGCCTGCAGGCGCTGATCGCTGCCAAGAGCGTCGTCAACGTCCGCCCGCGCATCATCGGCGCCCCCGGCCTCGATACACAGGCCGTCACCGCCGAGCTGGTGATCGCGGCCAAGCGCTTGCGGGGCCGCACCCATGCCCGCGCCATCGGTGATACCGACGCCGAGGTGATGACCTATCGCGAGAATTTCTCCGCGCGCGAACTCACCCTGATCTGGCCCAACACCTCGCCCACCTTCATCGGTGACGCCACCGCCCGCGCGTTGGGCCTGCGCGCCCGGATCGATGAAGAAACGGGCTGGCACAAGACGATCAGCAATGTGGCGATGGATGGCGTCACCGCGCTCACCCGCCATGTCGATTTCGACCTGCTCGATGCCACCACCGAGGCGGGCGTCCTCAACGATGCCGGTATCGTCACGATCATCCGCGAATTCGGCGGCTTCCGCTTCTGGGGCAACACCACCTGCGCAGGGAGCGATCAGTCGGAATACAGCTTCGAAAGCGCCGTGCGCACGCTCCACGCGCTGCAGGATATCGTGATCGAGGCTTTCGCGCCGGAATTCGACAAGCCGATGTCGGTCGCCCTGGTCAAGGATCTGCTCGAAAGCTGCAACACGAAATTCAGCGAGCTGGCCACCTCGGGCTGGATCATGGGCGCCAAGGTCGCGCTGGCCGCCACCGGCAACACCAGCGCCGAACTGGCCGCCGGTCGCCCCAAATTCGCCCTGCGCTTCACCCCCTGCGCGCCGTTCGAAAACCCCACGGTCGATTTCGCGATCACCGAGGAGTTTTACAGCGATTTCGCCTCGCAGGTCGCCGCCTGATCACGCCTTCGCCTTTCTGCCCCCTCTTCTGACAGGAGCGTCCCATGGGCCTTCCCCGCAAGCTCGTAAACCTCAACACCTTCGTCAACGGCGCCGATTTTCGCGGCATCATCGGCGAATTCGAACAGCCCAAGCTCTCGGAAAACACCAATGACTGGCGCGGCGGCGGCATGCCCGGCACGGTCAAGGTCAAGAACGGCCTCAACCCGATGGAGGCCACGCTCACCTTCGGCGGCCATGAAACCGCGCTGGTCCGCCTGTTTGCGCGCGATGACACCCGCATCCGCCTCGTCTGCGCCTATCAGGCCAAGTCCACCAGCACGCCGCAGGCTGTCGATATCTACATGCGCGGCAGCTTCAACGAGATCGACTTCGGCAAGGACAAGCCCGGCGATCAGACCGAACACAAATACAAGGCGGACCTCACCTATTACCGCCGCGAGGTGAACGGCGTGGTCGAAGTCGAGATCGACATGCTCAACGGCATCTACATCGTCGGCGGCGAGGACCGTTACGCCGACATCATGGCCATCCTCGCCGGGTAATTCCCTTTCCCCAGATCCGTGCAGGCGGTCCTTTTGCGGGGCGCCGTCTGCCCGGTGGGCCGGTGGCGCCCTCTCCCGCCACCGGCCCCTTCCCCGCCCCGCGCCATCCGAAAGCCCCGCTCATGACCGACACGCCCCCTGTTGCCGCCGCTCCCGGCTCTTCCAGCCACACCTTCACCCTTGCCGCCCCCATCCTACGCGGCGAGATCGCAATCGATGCCCTCACCATCCGCAAGCCCAGCGCGGGACAGCTGCGCGGCCTCTCGCTGCAAAACCTGCTGGCGCTCGATATCAGCGAGATCCTCAATGTGGTGCCGCGCATCACCATGCCGCCGATCACCGGCGCCGAGGCCGACATGCTCGATCCCTCCGATGTGGCCGAGATCGGGGGCGCGATCCGCGATTTTTTTATGACGCAGGGCGAGCGCAAGCTGCTGCAGATGGTGATCGAGCAGAACACGCCGAAGAGCTGATGGCCGACATCGCCGCCATCTTTCACTGGCCGCTGTCCGAGATTGCGGCCCTCACGCTCGACGAACTGATCCTCTGGCGCGGCCTTGCCGTGGAGAGCTGGAACCGCATGTGGGCGGGCAAGGAAGGTGAAGGATGAGCGACAAGAAGCTCTCGCTGCTGGTCAATTTCATCGCCATCGACAAGATGACCGGCGTGATGAAGAACATCGTCGGCCTTGGCCGCGACGGCTCCAAATCGATCAAGGCGCTGACCGGCGAGACCAAGAAGCTCGATAACCAGTTGCGCAAGGTGCAGGCCGATATTGCCAAGGGCGCGGGCAATATGACTGCGCTGATCGACAAGGAACGCGCGCTGGCGGCCCAACTCGCGCTGACCAACACCCAGCTTGAGAAACAGAAGCGCCTCGCCGCGATCCGCGCCGATACCAATGTGATCCAGCGGCGCGGCGCCGACCTGCGCCAGCGCGGCCAGGACAACATGCTGGGCGGCGTCGGCATGGCCACGCCCTTCATTCTGGCCAGCAAGGCCGCGATGGATTTCTCCAGCGGCATGGTCGATATCCAGCAAAAGGCCGAGCTGACCAACGGCGAGACCGCCCGCATGGCCGCGCGCATCCTCGACCTGTCCAAGGTGGCGCACCAACTGCCTGAGGATATGCGCAGCGGCATCGACACGCTGGCAGGGCTCGGCCTCGATCCGCGCAAGGCCATCGAGATGATCGGCCCCATCGGGCGCCTCGGCACCGCCTTCAAGGTGGATCTGGCCGATGGCGCGAACGCTGCCTTCTCCAACCTCAACAACCTCAAAGTGCCGATTGCCGAGACCGCCCGCGCGCTCGACATCATGGCCGCCTCGGGCAACGCAGGCGCGTTCGAGGTCAAGGATATGGCGCGCTGGTTCCCCTCGCTCACCGCCCAGATGCAGGCGCTGGGGCAAAAGGGCACGCCCGCCGTCGCCGACCTTGCCGCCGCGCTCCAGATCGCCCGGCGCGGTGCGGGCGATGCCGATGCTGCGGCCAACAATATCCAGAACCTGCTCTCCAAGATCCAGTCGCCCGAGACGGTCAAGAAATTCGCCAAATTCGGCATCGACCTGCCCAATGCCCTCAAAAAGGCCGCACGCGAGGGCAAGACGCCACTCGAGGCGATTGCCGAGCTGACCCAGAAGGCGACCAAGGGCGACACCGCCAAGATGGGCAATCTGTTCGAGGATATGCAGGCACAGGGCGCCCTGCGCTCGCTGATCCTCAACATGGATGATTTCCGCAAGATGCGCGCCGATATCGCGCGCAGCGGCGGCACCGTGGACAAAGCCTTCGCCCAGCGCGAGGCGCAGGATGCCAGCATCAAATGGCGCGACTTCATGGGCGCGGTCCAGCGTCTGGGCATTGTCCTGGGCAATGGCTTCCTGCCCGCCGCCACCCGCTTTCTGTCCGTGGCCGATGGCATGATCTCCCGCGTGGCCGCCTTTGCCCAGGCGAACCCGCGCCTCACCACCAGCCTGATGACGCTGCTCGGCGTTCTGGTCGCCGCGCGCATTGGCGTGGGCGCGCTGCAATGGGGCATCGGCGGCCTGTTTGGTCCGATCGCGCTGCTCTATCGCCTGCTCAAAACCTATGAAGGCCTCGCCGGTGTGGTGGCCATCTTCCCCCGGCTTGCGGGCGGCATGGGTCTGGTGGCGGGCATCGCCCCCAAAGTCTCCGGCGCGATCAGCGGCATCATGGCCACCATCCGCCTCTTTGGCCTGTCCTTGCTGACCACACCTTGGGGCCTTGCCGCTCTGGCCGTGCTGGGCGTGGCGGCGGGCGGTTATGCGCTCTATGCCAATTGGGACACGATCAAGGAAAAGTTCGGCGGCGGCCCCGCCAAGCCGACCGGCCCGGCGCCCAAGGGCAATTGGGCGGGCGCAAAAGTCGCCAACCCCTTCCCCGCCCTCGCCCCCGTCCGCCCCGCCGCCAGCGCCGCCGCTGCCCCCGGCGCGCGCGGCCCGGTCACGCTCAACGTCTATCCCGCCCCCGGCCAAAGCCCCGACGCCATCGCCAACCATGTCATCCGCAAGATCGACCATGCCCAGGGCGTGGCCGCGCGCTCCAACATGAACGGCGGGGATGGACGCTGATGGCTGACCTTACCTCTTCCAGCCTGATCGACCTGTCCACGCCGGTCACGATCAACCAGCGCGACCTGCTCTCGCCCGCCGTCCTGATGAGCCTTGGCCTCTTCACCTTCGGCATGGAGCAGGCCGCCTATGACCAGCTCTCGCGCCGGATGACATGGCGCCATGAACAGAACGACCGCTTCCTTGCCCGCCCGGCCAGCCAGTTCGCCGGGCCGGGTGACGATCATGTCTCCATCGCGGGCACGATCATCCCCGAAGTCGCGGGCAATTACGGCGCGCTCACCTTCCTGATCGACATGGCCGATGGCGGCGATGCCTATCCCCTGCTCGATGGTTTGGGCACGCTCTGGGGCTTCTACCGGATCGATGCTCTGGATCAGGCGCATAAGGTCATCATGGCGGGCGGCATCCCGCGCATGATCGACTTTGCCCTCGAACTCTCGCGGGTGGAATGATGGCGGCGAACAAGGCTGGCCTGCGCCTGACGCTCGACAATGGCACCGATCTGGCGGCTAAGATCAACCCGCGCCACCTCTCGCTGACCCTCGTGGAAAAGCGCGACGGCTCGGCGGATGAACTGTCGCTCTCGCTCCAGAATGTCGATGGCAGGCTGGCCGTGCCCAGCGCGGGGGCGATCCTCTCTTTGGCGCTGGGCTGGGAAAGCCGGATCGACGATCACCCGGTCGGCCTGATCGAAAAAGGCCGCTTCCGCGTGGATGAGGTTGAGGAAAGCGGCCCGCCCGATATCATCACCATCCGCGCGCGCTCGGCGGATCTGGCCGGCACCTATGCCAAACGGCGCAACCGCGTCTGGCATGACACCACGCTGGGCGCCGTCATCGCCGACATCGCCGCGCGCCACGGTATCACCGCCCGCGTTCACCCCGATCTGGCGGGCGAGCCCATCGAGGCGCTGGAGCAGCACAACAAATCCGACATGGCCATGGTGCAGGATCTGGGCAAACGCTTCGACGCGGTGGCGACATGGAAGGATCGCAAGATCCTGATCCTGCCCAAGGGCAGCACTACCACAGCGGGCGGGAAGACGATTCAGGCGATCACCCTGTCACGGCAAGATGGCTGGCGATGGCGCTACATCCGCTCCGAACGCGGCGCGCAGTCGGGCGTCGAGGCGCAATATCACGATGGATCGACCGGCGCGCGCAAGACGGTGAGCGAGGGCAGCGGCGATGCCTATCGCCTCAAGCATATCTATGCCAGCAAGAGCAGCGCCACCCGCGCGGCCAAATCGAACCTTGCCAAGCGTCAGCGGGAGAAGAGTAAGTTCGAATATTATCTGGCCGTGGCTGATTGTCGATTGCGGCCGAACCAAAGAGTGGCGCTCACAGGGTGGAGCGCGGCGGTAGGCGGGACAAAGTGGCTGGTCGAGAGCATCGACACGACGATGGATGCCGGTGGGATCAAGCAGATGGTGAGGTTTGAGGGGGGCGTAAAATTCTATCAATTGCCTTTGGCCAGCAGATAAATTTTCACCCCCGCGCCTTTTGCATGACGGCCAAAAGTTGACACTCGACTCGACCTATGTCGAATATCGAACACGGATGTCTGGCAAGAAAGACTTGGTTCGGCTTCGGCTCCAGTTGGACAATCCGTCCTATTGTGTCGTTCGAAAGCACCTGTAGGGGGCCGCAACGGAGCTCAGAGTAGGTATGGACGAAGCATCAGCAAAGGCTCAGGTTTTGAGCCACATCAGGCGATCAGCGCGCTCGGCATTGCCCTTGGTTACGGCTGAGTTTTCTTTAGGGAAGAGCGGTGTGCGGGCCGATTTGGTGCTTCTGGCTGAGAACGAATTGATTGGCATAGAAATCAAAACTGAGCGCGACACTCTCCGCCGCTTGCCGACCCAGATCGCCGGATACAGCCGATATTTTGATTATACCGTGGTTGTAGTTGCGGAATGTCACCTGCCCGGTCTTGCCGCTATTGATTTGTGCGGGGCCAGCGTGTGGGCTTTCTCCAACAACGGCATTCGTACGATTTCCAACGGCCATCGCAACAGTGTGTTGCCATCGGCGTGGCTGGAACTGCTGCCGCTTCAAGAGCGCCGTCGCGTTGTCGCAAGCGAAGTTCCGCTCAGAGACCATGTTTGCCAAGTCTTCACGAACCGCTACAGCAAAATCAGTGCAAGGTTTTGGGCGGAAATAAGCGGTAGAACTATCACGGCTAGGCACATGCCATTGCTCAGCCGCTTTTCGGAGCGGCGAGAAGCCGAGCGCCAAATTTCACTTCAACGCGAAGCCTGCTGGGATAAATGGCACGATGCGATCGCAGCCTTTGCCTAACCATCCCAATCTTCTTCGGTATCATTCGCCAGTCCGGGCTCACCGTAGAAAGTCTGTAGTTGCAGGTGCAGATTGATACGGGCTGCAGTTGCCTTGGTTGGATTATCAATCGCAGAATGATCCCCGCGTGCGGTCCGCTCAATCATTTGCGTGCCCCAGACTCGCAGATCGGGATTCCAGACAGCATTTGCCATAAGCGCTCTAGCTTGCGCACCATAAGCAGACGCTCCCGCATCATCATCACGGAAAAACCACCAGTTATCGAACTGAGGATAGTCGATCCGCGCTGGAATGACCCCGCTCCCGCCCGATAGCGGCTCAGCTCGCGCGCTTCCTCGATCGCTGTATATCAATCGGCCTTCCGGTACGTGCCTGACCACCTCTCGAAAAAGAAGCCTTTCATAAATTTCCCTCTGACGAGGGATATTGCTAAAATTGGAAGGAAACGACGATGCCGAAATTGAAACATGGCTCAACGGGGCAGCGGCAATTATTGTTTGGAAATAACCTAAAACTTGCAAACCGATCGAGAGATGGTCCTTGCTCGCCGTGCCAAAATCGATGAGAAAGCAAACACCTCGTCCACCATCTGTGGCACGCGCCACCCCTTGCGCCAGAACAGGAAGCGAGGGAATGGCCTGCCGTTCCACTGGCACCACAAGCCCCCGTCCCAGTTGAGATAACTGGCGGATCTGCTCAAGTTCATTAAGAGGATCTGACCCGATCTGCGCTACTGGTATGTAATTTGGGTGATTTCGTAAAAAATCTACCCAGTTTGAAAAGCCTTGCACGGGATTTCGCAACCTGTCGATCTCTTGAAAAACCTCTCGGTCACGACCTACTTCTCGCTCTCCCACCGAAACAGCGACTGGCCGTGCTCCATAAGACTGCTCAATACGGTCTGTAACGCTTTTCAACTTTCGTGCAGACACCCAAGACTTAAGGGGAATAATCGGCAACATGGCATCTTTGGTGGGGCCTGGGAGTTCCTCGAGCGCACGCATTTCTGCTGGTTTCATACTCAAGATCGGCAAGTACGAAACTTCAGACCAATTCCTAAGCATCTACGGCCACCCCCAACTGATCGAGCTTAATTTTCATCGCAGCTTCGGAAACAGAAAATGCCTCTGCAAGATAAATGATCAACCCTGCTCCGCCTCTCTCTTCTGCAATTTCCAGATATTCAAGAACAAGGTCATCAGGCATCAGAATATCTGCCGCCAGCCTGTTGGCCTCCGCCTCCACCCGGTTGGAAAGTGTCGAGCGATACAAGACGTCATCTGTTATGCCCTCGCCAATCTGGTCTGCATGCAAGAGAACATGGGCCAGTTCATGCGCAACCGAAAATCGCTGACGCTTCTTCGGATCATGCCGGTTGATACGAGCGATAAACCCGCCGTTGCCATCGGGTCTGACTTCGCCCGAAATCCCAGGCGCCAAAGTCGCTGCTTTGACGGGTACACCCAGCGCTCTCGCAAGATCCGGCAAACGGACGGGTGCGACGTCGTGAAACTGTTTAATCAACTCCCGGACTCGCTCCGGCAAGTGCCTCCATTCAGGGCTCATGCTTCGCTATCCTCTTCATCTAACAAGGTATCCTCGGCAGGATTTCCAAAGGCCACCTTCTGTACAGCAGCTTCGATCAATGGGACCATCTCAGGTGAGTTGATTTTGTCAGTGATTAATCGGTCCACCTCTGAGGAGATATAAGACCGCAGTTCGCCTGCTCCAATCTCTTCTTTGAGATGCTGTAAAGCCGCCGCAGTTGCCTGTTCGACCGAAGCCTCGATTGAAGCCTTTTTCGCCTCTTCTTTCATTTGGGAAAACCCCCAAAGAGCGGCCAAGGCCAATAGTCCTCCAAAGAGAGCGACAATCACGCTGACGGCGGCAAGGAGGGTAGCCGCCAAATCTGGATAGCTCATCTCTGGATACCCATGATCAACGCGCATTGTAGTAACCAATGCCGTCCCGACGGCCCCGACCAAGCTGTAAAAGATGGGCAAACCTGCTGCTTTACCCCAAGCCTTTACCCGCAGGAACGCTGTCACTCAGACCTCCTCAACTCACAAACTACCAACTACTTATGCTGCTGTTCACTATCTCTCCCAATCAGTTCTCCCCCACACCCGCCGCAGGCAAAACCACATCAACCAACTTCCACCCCAAATCATCACGCTTGAACACCAGTTCCGGCGCAGGGCCACCGGCGGTTTCAGGCCTAGCCGTAAATCGCCCAATGCCTTTATGAGTAATCGTCCATTTCGCTTCCGGCGCCGCACTTACCTCAGCGTCGGCCTGCGGGCGGATTTTGCCCTTGTTGATCATGGCTCTTAGACCATCCGCCGAGACAATTCCGTCAACAAGATGATCGACCATCGCCATGCCCACCATACTGCCCAAGGCAGCAAACGGATTGCTGTCCTGCTGCTTGGCGACTTCCGCCATCACAACGGCCTTGGCTTGGCTCTTGATGGATTCTCGAACCGCAGGGAAGTCAACCTTCTCGGCCAGATCGTCGCGATCGCCCTCCCGCACCGCCTCTTTCAAATCGCGCATCGCAAGATAAGGCGATCCAAAATACCACGTAGGTGGAGCAACAACTGCAACAATCGCAGCCGCGATAATCGCTGCCTTTTTCACTATGATGCCCCCTCATCCCATCCACGAATCTACGTAATGCAGATAGGTCGATTTCTGTGAAACCTTAAACTCCATACCTCTTATTGCCGCCACTGGTGATGCAATACCGCCCGCCACGCGGCCCGACACACACATTGCCGCCATTGCACGGGCAAGATCCTGTGCTGCTCTCGCCACGGCTTGAATAGCCGCCCGAGAAACCACGCACACGCGACCGCCTGCTGTGCTTAGAGAATGAACTGTGGCTCGAATAGCCCCATCCGCCTCGTCCGCGCGCCTGCACGCTATCCGTCGCGCCAACGGTAAACAGCGTCCCCACGAACACCCCCAAAGCAACAGCGTTACGCAAAAACATGTGCCACCTCGCCCGTCTCGTTGATAGGGTTGCCCTGCCGCTCTTTCCGCAACCGAGCCTTTTCCTGCTCTCGCCATTTTAGCCGCAAATCATTTCTGGCTTTTGAAATTTCCTCAGGCGTTTCAGAACCATTGATGTACCCCATCAAATGACCATCGATAAGGCGTGGGTTCCATTTAACACCCGAGTAATAATTCTGGGTACAACGCAGCATATGATAGCAATGCCTCGCGTAAGTATTTCGCAGATCATCTCCAAAATCCTCGCTCCATTCGATACGACTATTGCGCCCCATAAGCAATTTCAGCGTATCATTCACAATGGAATCATAGATAAAAAACGCCATCGGGGCGTGAAAATGGAGGTACTTGGAAACAAACGAGGTACGCCCATGCACCTTACGGGTGCCATCGGCAGTCCGCCCTCTCCATTGCTTTATACTCGATACAATAAGGTCGTTTAGAAACCTATGTGTCTCAATGATTTGGCTGAGATTTCTGAAACTCACCCGCCCGATATTCCGACATTGTTCGATCATCCGATCAAGCTCGACACCCTGCTCAACAACCGCTCGGGCCAGATGTTGATACAGGCCATCGGCTTCGCTTGCGGAATCTTCCCCCTTGCTTCCACCGCCTCTCGTCACTGCCGCAGAATAGACCCTGCCAATAATCAGCATCTTATCCTGCACTATGGCCGGGTCTTTGTGATCGGGGTAATCCCGAACCATGCGGTAAAGCACGGTATTGCCCATGCCTCCGGCCGCTTGTTGATCGCATACCCAATCAGGCTCGGTCATAAATTCCCCCCATCAAAACCCCTACCCCTCCCCAAACCACTCGGCATCGCTGATCGCCCGCTCATTCACGCGGGGGCTGGCGGCGCTGGTGGCTAGGGATTGGATGATTTGCATGACGGAATCGCGGTCGCTGGGGGAAAGGGCCTGAATGTGGCGCAGCATTTCCAGATCTTCGCGGCTGTAGGCCAGGGCGAAGGCATCTTGCGAGGCGTCGTCGGTGTATCCGGCAAGGTATTCGGGGGAGACTTTCAAGGCGCGGGCGATTTCATACAGGTCGAGGAATTGGGGCAGTTTTCCGGCGGTCAGATCGCTGATCACCTTGGAGGGAACCCGCGCCTCATAGGCCAGCATTGCCTGCGACTTGCGTAAAAAACGCATACAAAGCCGTACCCTGAATGAGGTTACGGCTGATTTGGGATGAAGGTATGCCACCATTATGGAGCCGATTGCTCCGGATCGGGGCGATGGTGGCGACTGGCCAAAGTCCGCAGAATATGGAGTGCCGCCGCCCGATCTTTGGGCTGGACGCGGTGGAACAAGTCCAACCATTCTCGTTCTTCTGACGATAACGTGACCTCAGCAGTTTCACTAAGGGGGTCGTCGGTCTCTCCGGCCAAATAAGCCGGGGAGACACTCAACTCACGGGCAAGCTCAATCAGGGCCGAAGAACTGCGGGTTTCGCCGGAAATGAGCCGCCCAATTGACGGCTGCTTAAGCCCTACTCGGCGCGCAAGCTCGCTTTGGCTGATCTGTCGATCAGCCATCAGCTTTTCGAGTCTGTCACCTCTGATCGTTGCCATAGCTAAGGGTTATACGGAAACGAATAACACCACACGCAACATTTATGTTGCGATAGACTATGCATATCCGTATAGGCTGGCCCATGGAAACCGCCCCGACCCGCTATGAGGCCCTGCAACAAGTGGCCGCCCGCTACCCCTCGCAACAGGCGATGGCCGATGCGTTTGGGGTTTCCCAACCCACAATCTGGCGCTGGCTCAATCAGGCAAAACAGATCCCGCCCACCTTTGCCCTGTTGGCCGAAAGCCTCACCGGCATCTCCCGCCATCACCTGCGCCCCGATATCTATCCTCCTGAAATCCCGCTCGCCCCGGCCCGCTTCTGCGGCGTAGATCACACCGCTTCCCTCGTCGCGTTCAATCGCGGCGCGGCTTTGCGCGAAGGAGCGCAGGCATGAAGACCGCACCCCATCAAATCATCGGAGAAGATCTTTGGCTCGTGAACCACACGAACAAGCCGTCGCGCTCGACTGCCTGCGCATTGCCATCGACGGCGCCAAGCACTTGGGTTTCGAGGCCCTGCTTACAAATGCCGAAGGTAACCCCTGCCTCACCTCGACTGCCGCACGGCTTTATTCATTCGTCACCGGCGAGGCGGAAGACGACGCCAAGCGCAAGCTCAGCGCCGTCCGGGAAACGCTTAATCCTAGCTGAAGTAGACCTGCGACTTTGCGCCACCGGTACGCTCATCGAGCAATTCCTTTTCGGCAGCCAAAATACGCTTACGAAAACTCTTGTACGCCAAGACCAACTCTTCCTGAGACCCATGAAATGCACCGGTCTCAGTCTTGGCCCACGCCGCGGCCAACTGCGCCGCCACCAACGCTTGGGTATCTTCGCTAATCGCCATTCCGAATCTCCTGTCTTGTTTGGAAACAACAGGATGGCCAAAGCCGGGGGCGCTTCAAACGCCCTCGGCGGAGGTTATGCACAATGACCCTGCGCCGCGAACCGCTCACTTATGAAAATACTATGCTGGCTGTGGCGCGGGTGCTGGGCTGGGATACGGTCGCGGGCATCTGCGGCGTGTCCTCGCGCTCGGCGCGCTATTGGGCCGAACCGGAATGCCAAAAACAGATCCGTATGATCGACGCCGAACGGCTCGACCGCGCCTTTGTTGAGGCGGGCGGCGATCATCGGCCCTTCCATCGCCTGATGACGATGCGGCTCGATATTGCCGATATGGCCGCCAATGCCGCGCTGGCCGACCTGTCCACGCTGGCCGCCATCGCGGCCAAGGAGGCGGGCGAGGCCATCTCGGCCCTCATCATCGCCTCGCAATCGGGCGACCGCGCCAGCATCCGCAACGCGCGCAAAGAGGCGGAGGAAGCCATCCACGCCCTGCACGCCAGCGTGGCCGGCATCGAAAGCCGCGAGGCCCGCGCATGAGCGGCGAAGGCGCGCTGGGCCATCGCCCGCTGGTCTATGCCCCGCTCGAATTCCGCCTCCGCTCCGGCGGGGGCCAGGCCAAGGGGCGGGCCTTCATCACCTGCCCCAAATGCGATGCGCCGATGTTCATCCGCCGGTCCGAACGCCAGACCGAAACCGTCAAACATATCGACGCCCATTGTACGAACACCGGCTGCACGATGACCGGCATGTTCGAACTGGTCTTCATCCATTTCTTCAATCCCGGCCTGCTCGATCGCGCTGATCTCAAACTCAAAGCCTGCCCGCGCGATCAAATCCCCCACGTCCTGCCGCCGCCGCGCGATGATGCCGACGACGCGCAAATCTCCATGTTCGATCACCCCTAAACCCCCTGCGAGGTCCGCCATGCCCATGCCAAAAGCCGCCGCCGCCATCGCCACCGTCGCCCTGCTGTTCACCACCGCCCTGCTGGCCATCGACCGCGTGATCGCGGGCGCGGTGCAATGCGGCGCCCTCTCCTGCCTCAACGCCTGATCGCTGTGGCCTGCCCTAACCCCAATTCGCGCGGCGGCGCCCTGTGGACGCTGGCGATCCTGCTGGGCGCCCTGTCGGGCGCCGCATGGGCCGATTGGCATGCCCCGCACATTTCCCGCCCGCCGGGTCGCACCGCCCCGATCAGCGCCCAAGGCGCGGTCGGGGCACCCTTTCCCGGCGGCGGCGCATGACGCGCCCTTGGAAACCCGAAGGCTGCGCCGATTGCGGCCTCCTCCACCCCACCCACAGCCTCAACGGATCGCACGGCCCATGGCGCTGCCGCGATTGCCATGTCGAGGCGCAGAAGAACAGAAAGGCCGCCTGATGGCTGTCCAGCCCGCCCGCGTGCGCATGGTCGAAGCTCAGCGCATCCTCAAAGCTGCCCGCAATTCGGGCCTCACCCCCAAACGCATCCGCGTGCATGACACCGGCTATGACATCATCTTTGATGATGACGGCCTGCCCGGCTCAACCCTGCCCAACCCGTGGGACGAAGGGGTGAAACAGTGACCAAGCGCCGCTGGCTTCCCCCAAACGTTACCCGCTATCAGGACAAAACCGGCCGCTGGCGCTATCGCTATCGCAAGGCGGGCAAGGCAACCTACAGCTTCCGCTCCGCCCCCGGCACGCCCGAATTTCTGGCCGAATATGAAGCGGCCCAAGCGGGCAAGCCGGTCGGCATCGACCGCGTCAAACCCGGTTCGGTCGATGCGCTGTGCGCCGCCTATTACCGCTCGCCCCGCTGGCAATCGACCCAACCGACCACGCAAAAGGTCTATCGCAGCATCATCGAACGCTGGCGCAAACTGCATGGTGACAAGCCCATTGACCGGCTCGAACCGCGCCATGTCGATGCATGGCTTGCCGCGATGAGCGACCGCCCCTCCGCCGCCAACAACCTGCGCAAGGCGCTGATGCGCCTGTTCCGCTATGGCGTGCGCATGGGGTGGATGGCCCGCAACCCCATCATCAACACCGAACCCTATCGCATCACCGGCAATGGCATCCACGCCTGGACCGAGGAAGAAATCGCCGCCTTTCAGGCCCGCTGGCCCTTTGGCACGCGCGAAAGGCTGGCGCTCGAACTGATGCTGTGGACCGGCCTGCGCAAAAGCGACGTCATCCGCCTCGGCCCGGCCCAGCGTCAGGACGACCGCTTCTATCTGCGCCATTCCAAGAACAATTCGGACACCATCCTGCCCGTCGCGCCCGATGTCGATCGCGCGATCTCGTCGCTCGATCCGGCCTATGTGGGGGTCAAAACCTATCTGGTCACCGAATTCGGCAAGCCCTTCACCGCCGCCGGATTCGGCAACTGGTTCCGCGCCCGCTGTGATCTGGCCGACCTGAAAAATTGCAGCGCCCACGGCCTGCGCAAAGCGCTGAGCCGCCGCATCGCCGAGGCTGGCGGCACCGCAAATCAGGGCCGCGCCGTCACCGGCCACAAGACCGACCGCATGTTCGCCTACTACTCACAAAGCGCCGACAAAGCCGCTCTTGCGAACACAATTTTGGCGAACGTCTCCGAAAAGTTCGCCAAACTCAACAAGCAAACCTCTGAAAAATAAAGGTTTTCATATGTATAATGGTGCACCCGACGGGATTCGAACCCATGGCCCTCAGATTAGGAATCTGATGCTCTATCCTGCTGAGCTACGGATGCACGCGAAGCTGGCCATAATGGCGCGGGCGCGCTCTGGCAACCACCGGCGCGCACAAAGGCTCAGTTAATCTGATCGGGCGGAGCGACGGGGATCAGCAAGGGCATGATCTCGACCCCCTCCTCGACCAGTGCTTTGGCGTCCTCGGGGCTGGCCTGACCGTGGATGGCGGCGGGCTCCTTGTCGCCATAATGCATGGCGCGCGCATCCTCGGCAAAATTCTTGCCGACCCAGCGCGAGGATTTGATCGCCTCGGCCTGCGCCTGGGCAAGAACGGTGATGGCAGCCTGCAATTTCTCGCGCGCTTCGGGCGGCAGAGGCGGCATTGATGAAACGGCAGGCGCGGCGGCGGGCACAGCAGTAGAAGTCGGCACCGGCGCGGCGGCCTGCTGGTTGCCCTTGCGGTTCAGGCGCGGGGCCATCGGGGCCTTGAACACATCATGGCTGTCGCATTGCGGACAGGAAACCAGCCCGCGCAATTGCTGCTGCTCAAAATCCTGCGACGAGGCGAACCAGCCTTCAAACCGATGCCCATGGTCGCGGCAGACAAGATCGAACACAATCATGGCGCGGAAATCGTGCGCCGGTTGGCAAGGCTAGGCAATTGGGCGCGGATTTCGGCAAGGCGCTGGGGCTCGATCTCGGCAAAACCAAGACCCGCCACGTCGCCGCCCAGATCGAGCAGCACATCGCCCCAAGGATCGACCGCCAGCGAATGACCATAGGTGGCACGACCATCCTGATGCTGGCCCACCTGCGCGGCGGATATAACATAGGCGCTGGCCTCGATGGCGCGGGCGCGCTGCATGATATGCCAATGCGCCGCGCCGGTGGGCACGGTAAAGGCGGCGGGAATGGCGATCAGATCGCACCGCGCCCGGCCTAAAGCCTCAAACAGCGCAGGGAAACGCAGGTCATAGCAAATCGCCAGCCCCAGCCGCCCGGCGGGCGTGTCCACCGTCACCACCTGCTCGCCCGGACGATAGGCCCGGCTCTCGCGCCAGCTCTCGCCGGTGGCAAGGTCCACGTCAAACATATGGATCTTGTCGTAATGCGCGGCAATCCGGCCCTTGGCGTCGATCACAAAGGTGCGATTGGCGGCGCGTTCTTCGCCATCCACGCGCACGGCTAACGAGCCCAGCACGACCCAGATGCCTTCCTGCGCGGCAACCTCGCGCGCGGCGGCCAGCACCGGGTTTTCCTCGGGCGCGACGATATGGGGCGCAGCGCGCAGGCGGTCGCGGTCGATCAGACCGCACATTTCCGGCGTGAACAGCATCGTCGCCCCGCCTGCCGCCGCCGCGCGCGCGGCATCGGCAATCGCGGCGGCATTGGCGGCGGGATCGATCCCGCTCGTCATCTGAAGCAGGGCGACGCGGGCCATGTTAGAGCCCCAGCAGCGGGTCGAGCTTGCCCGCCGCGTCCAGCGCGTGAATGTCGTCGCTGCCGCCCAGGGCGGAATCGTTGACGAAAACCTGCGGCACGGTGCGCGCGCCCGGATTGCGCTCGGCCATCTCGCGGCGCTTGGCGGTGTCCATTGTCACATCGATCTCGGTATAGGCCACGTTCTTGCTGTCGAGCAGCGCCTTGGCGCGCACGCAATAGGGGCAGCCCCATTGGGTATAGATTTCGACCTTGGGGGTGGTCATCGGGCAAGTCCTTCTTTGTCGTCTGTCGGGGTCTTGAAATAGGTCGCGGCTAACATATCTCAAGACGCGTGTCATGCGCCGCACCGGGCATGACCACAAATGCAAAGCGCCGACAAGGGCTTTCAACGAACCGAAAATTGCTCATATTGCACGAGGATTTTTGCTATGACCCGTTTTGACTTCACCCCCTATCGCCGCAACACGGTGGGTTTTGACCGCCTGTTCGACCTGCTGGAAAACGCCAATCGCGCGGGGGCGAGCGACAATTACCCCCCCTTCAACATTGAGCGCAAGGGCGAGGATTCCTACCGCATCACGCTGGCTGTGGCCGGTTTCAAGCCTGCCGATATCGAGATCGTCGCACAGCAAAACCTGCTGATCATTCAGGGCCGCAAGCATGACGAACATGCCGCCGCCCAGAGCGAATTTCT
Organism: Novosphingobium sp. SG751A; assembly: GCF_013149295.1. Lineage (GTDB taxonomy): Bacteria > Pseudomonadota > Alphaproteobacteria > Sphingomonadales > Sphingomonadaceae > Novosphingobium. The sequence continues at coordinate 183,686 of NZ_JABGCB010000009.1, read as the reverse complement.
CCACCTTGGCATTGCCCAGCGCGGTTTCGAGCGTCGCTTTGAACTGGCCGATTTCGTCCGGGTCGAGGCCGCCAATCTCGAAGACGGGTTGCTGGTCATCGACCTGATCCGCGAAGTGCCCGAGGCGATGAAGCCCAAGAAGATCGCCATCGGCACGACCGGCCCCGCCCCGCTGACCGTGGTGGAAGGCAAGAACGCGGCCTGATTTTCACGCGCTTCCCAAGAAAGCCTTCCGCGTCCACCCTGCGCGGAAGGCTTTTTATGCCTCCCGCGCGTTGCGGCTCAATTGCCCGATCTGAAGCGCGATGGCCACCAGTTCGGCCTCGCGCCGCACGCCGCATTTCTGGAAAATCGAGCGCATCTGGGCGGTGACCGTCTGGACGCTGGTGCTGCGCGCGGCGGCGATGGCTTGCCTGCTTTGCCCCATGGCCACCAATGCAGTCACATCACCCTCAGCCCGCGTCAGGCCCAACGCCTGCGCCAGCACCGCACCATCGAGCATATCGCCGCGCAGAGGCGAGCGGAAAGTGATGATCGCGGCCGGGGCAAAGCCGAAACTCCACGGCCGCAGGGGCAAGGGATTGACCTCGACCAGCAGCGGCGGCGAAGCATGGGGCACCCACAGATCCTGCAAAGGAACCGGCTGCGAGGCGATGGCGGCCCCCACGGCGCGCTGAAGCATGGTGTCGAAACCGGTATGGGCGGCCTGCAACTGCCCGTCCGCGATGGAGAGCAGCCCGCCCGACAAGACACCCTCGGCCTGATGGGTCCATGCGCAGACCCGCCCTGCCCCGTCGATCAGCATCGCGGCCGTGCGCATCATGTCGAGCGAGCCGCGCAGCAGCTCGGTGCCCTGATGGTCAATCGCATTTTGCAAACGCACCCCGGCCAGCACATGGGGCAGGCAAGCGCCAAAGACCGCGCGCTGATCCGGGGTGGACAGCCCGTCGGCATTGCCATGCAGCATCGCCAGCCCGATCATCGAACCTTCGCCCTGCATCAACACGGACTGACAGCCGAATTCGCCCTCCAGATCGCGCGCATGGCTCAGATAGACTTCGTTGGTGCCCGCCTGCTGGCGAAAGGCGTCATAATCGGCCTCGAAAGTGACGGCCATGGGGGCCCCCATCGCGCCGATGCGGTAATTCACCTCGGGCTTATAGGCCTCGATATCGACAAACGTCTGTCCGTAATCGAGCGGGGCGTCGGTCATCCAGTTGAAACGCGCATGGCGCTGGTTCATCGCGATCAGATGCCCGCGCGAGGACCCCGTGGCGCTGGCAAGGGCGCGCAGAGCCTTATCCCACCCATCATCGGAAAGAGGCGCAGCAAGAAACGCTTCGGCCAGAGTTTGCCCCAGAATCCCCGATTCCTCCCCAAAACAAGACGTTCAGCCTAATCCCCCGCCGTCCTCCTTGCAATGGGTTACACAGGCGGTAACCCTGACCATGATCGCTCCCTCATGATCGCCCCATTCGTCGCGGTTGACGCGCCGCCGCCCCGCGCCCATGGGCAAACGCATGACCCCGGCGCCATCCCCCACCTCGCATTATTTCACCAGCCAGAGCCTGCACCTGCACTATCTGGATTGGGGCAACCCGGATGCTCCGGTGCTGATCCTTCAGCATGGCGGGTTCGATCATGCCCGCTCGATGGACTGGATTGCGCGCGAACTGGCGGCGGACTGGCATGTCATCGCGCCTGATCTGCGCGGCCATGGTGACAGCGACTGGTCGGGCGATGCGGCCTATAATATGGCCGGTTTCATCTTCGATTTCGTCAATCTGATCGAGGAAATCGGACAGGATCGCGTAACCATCTGCGCCCATTCGCTTGGTGCGATGATCACCACGCGCTATGCCGGGCTCTATCCCGAAAAGGTGGCCAAATTCGTCAATATCGAGGGGCTGAGCGTGCCCGCCAATGCTGACCCGCTGCTGGCCATCACGCCCTTTGCGGCGCGGTTGCGCGAATGGGTGGCCCAGCATCGCGCCGCGCCCAGCCGCCGCCCCCGCTCCTATATCAGCGAGGCGCAGGCCCGCGAAAGGATGCGCGAAAAGAACGGGCATCTCAACGAGGAGCAGGTCCACCACCTGACCCACCACGCCCTGCGCGCGCAGGAGGATGGCACCTATCGCTGGAAATTCGACCCCCGGCTCAACATCTTCCCGCTGGTCGATTTTCAGCAGGAGGAGATCGAGAGCCTGTGGCAGGCCGTCGCCTGTCCGATGCTGTTCATTCAGGGCAGCGAGAGCTTCATGCCCAACCCGGCGCAGGATGGCCGGATCGGACATTTCCGCGACGCCCGCCTGATCGAATATGACCGGGCCAGCCACTGGCCCCACCATGACCGCTTCGACGCCTTTATGCCCGACCTGCGGGCCTTCCTTCAGGCCTAGCCACGCAGTTCCGCGATCTCGGCGCGCAATTCGGCAATGCGCACCAAAGGCCCGCGGATATATTGGTCCAGCGTGGGCAGATCGTCCATCTCCACCCCATGCGCGGCGGCATAATGCGCGATCAGATCGTCGGATTCGCGCATATAGATTCCCGGCGCGATCTGGACCGTGGGGAAACTGGGCTTGGCGAAATGCGGGGCCAGTTCTTCGCGGATCGCGGCCTCGCGATCATCGCCGGGGACGAATTCGCGAAAATCGAAATGGCCGCGAAGGCCCGATTCAAGCAGAAACAGGCGGAATTTCAAACACCACGGACAGCGATCCTTCAGATAGACAATCGGGCGGAAATCAGAGGAGCTCATCGTGCCTATCCTGCTTGGGTTTCTGTGAGGGTGGTTTGGCCGTCATCGGGGTCGTTTTGTCAAGTGCGCTTGGGTGATGGCCTCCATCGCGCGCACCGCTACTGAAAGCGCTTGCAAGAAATCGCACCCTTGCCTATCCTTGGAGCCATAACAAGCGGTGGCAAGGGAGAGCCATGTGACGAAGGGCCATATGACCCGGCAAAAACACTCGGCCATTGAACTGGTGACTTTGTCCTATCTGCTTTCCTATCTGCCCTATGTCATCCTGACCCGTTATCTGGCCACCAATGGCATGGACAGCCATGGCCACCCGCTGACCGGGCTGCATATCCTGCCGGTGATGCTGATCAGCGCCGCGGTCTCGACCTATGGCTTCATCTGGATTTCGGGATGGGGTCGGTTGATGCACCGGGTGCGCGTGGGCGGCCTGTCGCTGCCGGGGGCCACGCGGGCCACGTTCTGGTCAGGGCTGTGCACGGTCTTTGTGCTGACGACGGTGCCTTTGTCTTATACGTTCCGCGATGTTTCGATCCCTTTCATGCAATTGCTGATGCGGGGCGACATTCTGATTATCGCGCCGCTGGTCGATGTGCTGCTGGGGCGGCGGGTGCATTGGTGGTCGTGGGGGGCGCTGGTGCTGGTGGCGCTGGCGCTGTTTCATACGCTGAGCGCGCGCAGAGGACTGGCGCTGCCGCCTTTGGCGCTTCTCACGCTGCTTATCTATACGGCGGGCTATTTCGGCCGCCTCTGGGTGATGACGCGCGTGGCCAAGGATGATGATCCGGTCCGTCTGCGCCGCTTTTTCAGCGAGGAAAAGCTGGTTGCCTTTCCCATTGCCATCCTCTCGCTGGCAGGCATCGCATGGACGGATCGGGCGCCGGGCGGCGCGGGCGCGCAATTGCTCTGGGGCTTTACCGATGCGTGGCGCAGCGAGCATCTGCCCGCGATGATCCTGACCGGATTGATGGTCTGCGCGACGGGGGTATTTTCCGGCCTCATCCTGCTCGATGGACGCGAAAACAGCTTTTGCGTGCCGCTGGAACGCTCGGCCAGCATTCTGGCCGGCGTGGGCGGCACGGTGATCCTTGCCGCATTCTATGGCGGCAAATGGCCCAGCGGGGCCGAATTCATCGGCGCCGGACTGCTGCTGATCGCGGTGCTGCTGCTATCGGTCGGGCCGCGCCTGCCGCGCCGCACTTGAAAACACGGGGTTTGCCATGACTATCCTGTTTCGGGCCACGGGCGATATTGGTCCGAACCGCCCCAATCCGGCGCAATGTTTCGCGCCATCGGCCCCGCTGCTGCAAAAGGCCGACATCACCTTCGGCCAATTGGAATGCGTAATTTCCGACAGGGGCTTTCGCCTGCCGCAGGTGCGCCACACCCATCGCGCCATCCCCGCCGCCGCACAGGCGATTGCCGAGGCAGGCTATGACGTGATCTCCTTTGCGGGCAATCACTGCATGGACTGGGGGCCGGAAGGGCTGGATGACACGGTGGCCCATCTGGGCGCGGCGGGTCTGGATGTGGTCGGCGTCGGGCAAAATATCGCGCAGGCGCGCCGCCCCGTCATCCGCAAGGTAAACGGCGTGCGCGTGGCCTTTCTGGCCGCCTGCTCGATCCTGCCGCCTGGCTTCTGGGCCGAGGAGCGCCGCGCCGGATGTATGCCGATGCGCGCTCACACGCTGTATGAGCAAATCGAGATCGATCAGCCCGGCACCCCGGCCCGCATCCACACTTATGCCCATGCCGATGATCTGGCCGCGTTTCTGGCCGACATTCGCGCAGCAAAGGCGCAGGCCGATGTGGTGGTCGCATCGCTGCATTGGGGCATCCATTTCGTGCCCGCCACCATCGCCGATTATCAGTTCGAAGTGGGCCGCGCAGTCATCGATGCCGGGGCCGACATCATCCTTGGCCACCATGCCCATATCCTGAAAGGCGTGGACATCTATCGCGGCCGGCCGATCTTCTACAGTCTGGGCAATTTCGCCATCGACCTGCCGATGACGCGCGAACATGCGCAATCCAAAGGCTTTAAGGAGATCCAGAAACTGGCTCCCGAATGGCAGCCTAATTTCGAGAGCATGTATAACTTCCCGCCCGATTCCCGCATGACGATGATCGTGGAATGCGATCTGACGCGCGAAGGCATCGCCCGGACCGCCTTTCGCCCCGCCTTCATCAATGATGATGCGCAGGCCGAACCTCTGCCCGCCGATGATCCGCGCTTCGGCAAAGTGCTGGCCTATATGCGCTGGTGCAATGAAGAAGCGGGGCTGAACGCCACCTATGAGGCGCAGGGCGACACCATTGTTGTTGGGTGAACAAAGCGCCAAACCTGTCACGGCGTTCATATAAGCTCAGCTTCTATCCATATTGCAAAGAATGTTTTACGCAGAAAGACGATAGAATGCAGGGCAAATAGCCCAAAAATGCGGCAAAAATGTCACCTTGTACGCCTTTTTCCGCTTGCGGCCTGATTCCTTGGTTACAATCCATGTTTTGTTGGTTGTCCTGCGGGACAATCGGGGTCTAGGGGGGAGCCACGGTCGCTAGCCGCCCCCCGGCGAACGACCGAATAAACATAAATTTCTTCGCCAAGTGAATGAGGACATTCCTATGACCCACTTCCGCCAAGCCCTTCTGGCTGGCGTCGGCTCCGCATTGGCGGTGGTCGTCAGCACCCCCGCATGGGCCGCAGACCAGAACAACGGCGACATCGTCGTGACCGGCACCCGCGCCCAGAACCGCACCAAGCTGGACTCCGTCGCCCCCGTCGACGTCCTGTCGCTTGACAGCCTTTCGCGTCAGGGTTCGACCGAACTGGGCGCTTCGCTGGCCGCTGTTGCGCCCTCGATCGACTTCCCGCGCCCTGCTGGCACCGATGGCACGGACTCGATCCGCCCGGCCACGCTGCGCGGCCTGTCGCCCGATCAGGCGCTGGTGCTGATTAACGGCGTGCGCGGTCATGCCTCGGCGCTGCTCAACGTAAACGGCTCGGTGGGTCGTGGTTCGGCGGCTGTCGATCTCAACACAATCCCCACGCTGGCCCTTTCGCAGGTCGAAGTTCTGCGCGATGGCGCATCGGCGCAATATGGCTCGGACGCGATTGCGGGCGTCATCAACCTGCGCCTGCGCGAAGCCAGCCATGGCGGCGGCGCGACCGCTTCCTATGGCCAGTATGACACGCAGTTCAACGGCGCGCGTTCGTCGCGTCACATCTCGGACGGCGGCACGCTGACGCTGGGCGCATGGCAGGGCTTTAAGCTGGGCAACAATGGCGGCTTCCTGACCGTTACGGGCGAATATCTGGATCGCGGCCTGACGGGCCGTTCGGATCTGGATACGCGCTACAGCCCCAACACCGTGCGTTCGCGCATCGGCGATCCCAAGGTTCTGCAGGGCACCGGCTATATCAACGCCGCGCTGCCGATTGGCGACACCAACTGGACCGCGTTTGCCTTTGGCGGCTATCAGTTCCGCGACAGCACCAGCTCGGCCTTTGCCCGCGAACCCAGCAACGTGAACAACGTTCTGGCGATCTATCCCGACGGCTTCCTGCCCCAGATCAAGGTTCTCTCGAAGGACCTGACGATCACGGCGGGCGTGCGCGGCCAGATGGGCGAATGGAACGCTACGATCAAGGCTTCCTATGGGCGCAACCGTCTGGACTATCGCACCCAGAACTCGCTGAACTCGACCTATGGCGCGGCTTCGCAGACCAGCTTCTATGACGGCGCGCTGATCTATGATCAGGCTCTGGGCGGCATGGATCTGTCCAAGCTCTACAAGCTGGGCGGCACGGATCTGAACGTGGCGTGGGGCGTGGAAGTGCGCCGCGAAGGCTATCGCATCATCGCGGGCGAGCCGACCTCGTACAACCGCGCATCGGGCGCTTCAAGCAGCCTGACCAGCGGCGCGCAGGGCTTCATCGGCTTCCAGGCGGGCAATGCTCTGAAGGCCAGCCGCATCAGCAACGCGATCTATCTGGATCTCGAAGCCAAGCTGCCCAGCATCTTCACCTTTGGCGGTGCGGTGCGCGGCGAGCACTATTCCGACTTCGGCGACATCGCCACCGGCAAGTTCTCGGCCCGCGCCGATCTGGCCGACTGGTTCGCGCTGCGCGGCACGGTTTCGACCGGCTTCCGTGCGCCTTCGCTGCAACAGCAGTATTTCACCTCGACCGCTTCGGTCCTGACCACCACGGGCACGCCCCCGGTCTCGACCATCGTGGAAACCGGCACCTTCCCGTCGAGCAGCGCGATTGCGCGTTCGCTGGGCGGACAGGCTCTGCGTCCGGAAAAGTCGGTGAACTATTCGGCGGGCGCGGTGTTCCGCAAGGGCGGGTTTGACCTGACCATCGACGGGTACATCATCAAGATCCGCGACCAGCTTGGCCTGTCGGAAAACATCACCCTGTCGGCTGCCGATCAGGTGACCTATGCGGTTCAGGCCGCCCGCTTCTTCATCAACGGTCTGCACACCACGACCAAGGGTGTGGACATCGTGGGCCATTACAAGCTGCGCACCGCATCGGTGGGCACGTTTGACCTGACGGCGGCTGCCAACATCAACAAGATCACCGTTGACAGCTATCCCACCTCGTCCACGGCTACGCTGTTTGCGCGTCAGCGCATCCTGACGATCACCGAAGGCACGCCGGGCGAAAAGCTCGTCGGTTCGGTCGACTGGTCGTTTGACAAGCTGGGCGCGACGGCCCGTGCGTCCTACTATGGCAATGTGATCCAGCCCGCTTCGACCGCCGCCGGCGATCTGAGCACCGGCCGCAAGACGATCATCGATCTGGAAGCGCGCTACAAGCTGATCGAAAAGGCGACCCTGTCGGTGGGTGCGAACAATGTGTTCGACATCTATCCGCGCCAGACGCCCGCCAATCTGCTGGCCACCAATGGCGGCGTGGCGTTCCCCTACTATGCGCCGTGGGGCTTCAACGGTCGCTATCTCTATGCCAAGCTGAGCCTGAACTGGTAATCAGCGGTCAAGGAAGCGCCCCGTCCAATCGGCGGGGCGCTTTTTTGTGCCCGCACCATACGCGATCCATAAAAACGGGCCCGGCATCGCTGCCAGACCCGCCAGACAGGCGAAATTGTAAAGCGCTCAGCCCTGATAGGCCCTTTCGCGCAGCGGCCTTTCGCTCGGTTCGACCTCCAGCACCACTTCACGAAAGCCCCGGTCGCCCATTTCGACCGCCAGCACCCAGGCCGAAAAGCCCGAACCCCCGCCATAGACCGCCTCGCGCAACCAGCAGTCATGGCTGATATAACCGATCACCCGGCCATAGCGATCCACCGCCGCAATGGCCGAGGGATCATGCGGATTGCCCGGTTCAAGCTGCAACGTGATCGGCATACCCTCGGTCAGGCTGTTGACCGCCTCGCGATGCTGATCCTCGCCCACCAGACCGATCATATAGGCATTGGGATTGCCGATGCTGGGCACCATGCCCAGATTGGGCTTGTCGCCGGGCAGCACTTCCTCTTCCTCGTCATCATCGAAGATCGAGCCGCGCAGGAATTCTTCCGAAATCGTGGCGGGAGCAGGCGTAGGCGCATAAACAGGCGCGGGCGGGGCCATTTCAAAGGCGGCCACCGGAGCGGTCTCGGCGACGGGCGCATCATAAGCGGGCGTTTCGGGCGCGATCGTCTTGCCCGGTTCCATGGGCTGGCCTTGCGCCATGCGGACCATGTTGCCGAAAAAACGCTTCAAGAAACTGAACATGCTGATCCCTTTGCCTTCACACGATGGCGAGCGTGGCGTTTATCCGCCGCCGCAAACTCCATCGCCGCAATCCCATTCAGACGCGCGCCTAGGGCCATAAGGGCCATCAAGGCAAGGTAAACTATGCATATACGCGGTATCGCCCGCGACCATACCGGACCTTTGCAAAATGCAATGAGCCGGCCTTGAGCAATGCGGCGAAGATAGAACCAAACCCTCATGGGCTTGCCTTAACCGTGCGATAACCAAGTCGTTCTATCGACAGTTCGGTAAATTGTCGCATGGTAGGGAAATGGGCGCGCATACTATAGGCATCGCATCGTCGGCTTCGGCCCGGTCGATGTTCGACATTGCTTTCGAAGTTGCCGCGATCGGCATGGCGCTGGTCGACCCGGACGGTCGCCTGCTGGCCGTGAACAGCGCCTTTGCCCGGATGCTGGGCTATGATCAGGCCGAGATCACCGATGTCGATTTCCGCGCAATCACCCATCCCGAAGACATCGATGCCGATGAGGCGCAATTCCGCCGTGTTCTGGCCGGCGAAATCGATACATACAGCATGGAAAAGCGCTATTACCGCAAGGACCGCAGCATCGCCTATGGCGTGCTGAGCGTGGCTACGATGCGCGACGGGGATGGCAAGGCCCAGCTCTTCGTCTCGCAGATCGTTGACATCAGCGAACGCAAACTGGCCGAACATGCGCTGGCCCAGGCCAATGCCAAACTCTCCCTGGCCATGGGGATGATGGATTGCGGGATCTGGCAATATGACATTGCCACACGCCGCTTTACCCCTTCGCAGCATTTCATCGAACTGGTGGGCGGCCATCAGGCCACAGCGCAGAACTATTTCAAACTCGCCAGTCTGGTCGATGCATCAGACCGGCGTGCGGCCAGCCTGCGGCCCTTGCTCTCTGGCGCGGTGGATCGCAGCGTCACCGAATATCGCATCCGCATCCATGATGGCTCAGTGCGCTGGTTCCGTTGCCACCGGCAAATGCTGCTGGACGACAATGGTCGCCCCGAACAGGTGATCGGCAGCGTGATCGACATCACTGAAGAACGCGCGCAGGTTGTGCATCTGGAGAAGAAGGCATCTACCGATGCCTTGACCGGATTGCTGAACCGTCGCGGCATGAAGCGCTATGTCAAAACCATTCCGGCGGCAGATCTGAGCACGGTCGGGATCATCATGCTCGATCTGGACCATTTCAAACAGGCCAATGACGCCTATGGCCATGCTGCGGGCGACGCCATTCTGGTCGAAGCCGCCGGGCGTCTGCGCCAACTGGTGCGCAACAATGATGCGGTGGTGCGCCTTGGCGGCGATGAATTTGCGGTGATCCTGCGCAACACCGATGGTGCCGATGCGCGCCGCGCCGTGGACCGGGTGCTGCGCGCCATGATGGAAACCTATGGCTATCGCGGCCAGATCATCCGCATCGGCGCCAGCGCGGGGCTGGCCATCGGTTCAGAGCGCGACCACAGCGTGGGCGACATTGTCACCCGCGCCGATGCCGCGCTCTATCTTGCCAAACAACAGGGCCGCAATACCTGGAGATGGGCGGCCTAGACCGAGCTTGAGGCTTGCGCCTCAGGCCCGGTCCGGGGTGGCGCTGACCAGAGTGACCTGCCCCGGCTCGATGGGGTCATCATCGCCAGGCTCGCGCGGGGTGATCAGGCGGGCCAGACGCGGACGCAGCCGCATTTCCAGACTGTCGATCAATTCATAAACCACCGGCACCATCACCAGCGAGAGCATCGTCGAGCTGATCAGCCCGCCGATGACCGCAATCGCCATGGGCTGACGAAAGGTCGAACCCTCGCCAAGGCCCAAAGCCGTGGGCAGCATGCCCGCAGCCATGGCCACCGTGGTCATCACGATGGGGCGTGCACGCTCGCGGCAGGCGTTCATGATCGCCTCGCGCTGGGGCTGGCCCGCGCGCTCGTCCTCAATGGCGAATTCGACCAGCAGGATCGAATTCTTCGCCGCCAGACCCAGCAGCATCAGCATCCCGATCAGCACCGGCAGCGTGATGGCAATGCCCGTGACCTTGAGCGCCACAAAAGCCCCCAGCATGGTCAAAGGCAGGGCCGAAAGGATCGTGATCGGCTTGAAGAAGCTGTGGAACAACATCACCAGCACGAAATAGATCATCAAAATGCCCGAGGCCATCGCCCCTACGATCCCACCGAACAGGTCGGCCATGGCCTCGCTGTCGCCGGTCTTGGCCTCATGCACGCCTGCGGGCAGGTGCTTCATCGCGTCCAGCTTGGACACTTCATTCAGCGCCTGACCGATGGTGGTGCCGTTAAGGTCGGCCTGAACCGAGACGCGGCGTTCGCGGTCATAGCGCTGGATCTGGCCCGGCCCGGAGGCGATCGACAATTCGGCCACCGTGCGCAGCGGCGTCATCTTGCCATTGAGCGTGGGAACCTGAAGATTGCCGATCTGGTCCAGATCGACCCGCGCATCATGGGGCAGACGCACGCGGATCGACAAGCGTTGCTGGAGCGTCGAGAATTTGGCGACATTGGCGTCGATATCGCCGATCGTGGCGATACGGGCCACCTGCGCAATGGCTTGCGAGGACACGTTCAACCGCGCCGCCGCATCGGGCAGAGGGCGAATGATCAGTTCAGGCGCCGATGGCGGCGGCGCGGGGCGCGGGTCAAGCGTGGTCTTCATGCCCCGCATCTCGCGCAGCAACGCGGCCTGCGCGCGGGCCAGCGCATCGCCGTCGCGGCCCGCCAGCACCACCTCGACGCCCGCCGCGCCAAAGCCACCCTGATTGTTCAGCCGCACTTCCGGAATCTGGCGCAACAGGCCGGTGATCGAGCGCTGGAACGCATCGGTGGTCATCGAACGGTCGTGCTTGAGCACCACGGTCAGCGTGCCGGTCTGCAGATCCGATCCGCTGCCGCCGCCGCCCGGCCCGCTGGTGGTGGTCGAACCGACCTGGGCAAAGACGCGCTGGACATCGGGCATCTTGCGCAGCCGCGCGGTCACATCACGCACGGCATTGTCCATCGTATCATGGGTGGCGCCCGCAGTGCCTTGCATCGAGAGGTAGAAATAGCCCGGATCGCCGGTCGGCTGAAAACCGATGGGGATCGTGGCCGCAATCGCCAGCGCGCCCACGAACACGCCGATGCCGATACCCACCGTCGATTTAGGATTGGCCAGCGCCCAGTCCAAAACCTTGGGATAGGCCCCGCGCAACCGGTGGGGCGGCTCGCTGTGGGTCGACGGCTTAAGGAAATAGGCCGCCATCAAGGGCGTGACAAAGCGCGCCACCAGCAACGAGAAGAACACCGCCACCGCCACGGTCAACCCGAATTCGCGGAAGAACTGGCCCGATTGGCCGCCCATGAACGAAACCGGCGCAAAGACCACGATGATCGTGGCCGTGGTCGCCACCACCGCAAGGCCAATCGCGTCCGCCCCGATCAGCGAGGCACGATAGGGCGAAGCACCGCCCTCAATGCGTTTCTGGATATTCTCGATTTCCACGATGGCATCATCGACCAGAATGCCGATCACCAAAGTCAGACCCAGCAGCGTGATGATATTCAGGCTGAAACCGAACAGGATCATCGCGCCAAAGGTTGGCACCAGCGACAGCGGCATGGCCAGCGCGGCAATCACTGTGGCGCGCCAGTCGCGCAGGAACAGAAACACCACCAGCGCCGCCAGCAGCATGCCCTCGATCAGCACATGGACGGTGGCCTGATAGGAGGCGCGCGTATCGGCCACGGTCGAAACGACCTTGGTGATGGCAATGCCTTTGTTTTCCGCACTCAGCCTGGCAATCGCGCGGTCCACGCCGTCCTCGACCGAAACGTCGCTTGCCGCCGTGGTCTTGCTGACCTGAAAGGCGATGGCCGGGTGGCCGTCGAGGCGGGCAAAACCGCGCTCTTCGGCATGGCTGTCGGTGATCGTGGCCAGATCGCCAAGGCGGACATATTGCGTGGCGCTGATCGGGATGTTCAATTCGCGCAGGCGATCCACCGTGGCCGATGAGCCCAGCACGCGGATCGTCTGTTCACGTCCGCCCGCCTCGGCGCGGCCGCCGCTGTCGTCGCGGTGGAATTGCGCCAGAGCGGTGCTGATCGAGGAGGCCGTCACGCCATGGGCCGTCATCCGGTCGGGGTCGAGATTGACGTTGATTTCGCGCGCCACCCCGCCGATGCGCTTGACCTGCGCCACGCCGCGCTGGGCCTGAAGCGCGCGGGCTACAGTGTCATCGACAAACCATGACAGGTCGACCGCGCTCATCCCCGGTGCGCTGACCGCATAGGTCAGGATCGGGGCCGAGGACATATCGACGCGCTGCACGCTGGGCGCGTCAATGCCCTGCGGCAGGACGGGGCGGGTGCGCTCCACAGCGGTACGCACATCCTCGACCGCCTTTTGCATGTCGGTGCCGATTTCAAACTCGGCGCTGGTGGAGGAAGATCCCAGCCGCACGGTCGAACTGGTATGGCGCAGGCCCGCAATGCCGGTCAGCGCATCCTCGATGGGGCGCGTGATCTGCTGCTCCATTTCGCTGGGCGCGGCGCCGCTTTGCGTAACGGTGACCGAAACCACCGGAAATTCGACATTGGGAAAGCGCTTGACCGGCAGCATCATATAAGACGCAATACCTGCCAGCGTCAGCGCGATCATGATGACCGCCACGGGAATGGGATGGCGGATCGCCCATGCGGAAATCTTCATGGAATCAACGCCCCTTCTGGACCGGCTGGACCTTTTCGCCGTCCAGCACAAAGTCCTGCGATCCGGTCAGCACGCGCGCGCCTGCCGCCGGGCCCTGGGTCAATTCGATCATGCCGCCGCCGCGCGCGCCGGTTTTGACGGCAACGCGGCGCACCTTGTCGCCCGCTTCGATCACCGTGACCGAGGCGCCGTTGCCATCATAGGACACCGAGGATTCCGGCACGGCCAGCACCGGCATCGGCTTTCCGGCCAGTTCGGCGCGAGCATAGCCGCCGGGACGGATCTCGCGGTCCACCGGCAAAAGAATGCGCGCGCGGCCAAGGCGCGTCTGCGCATCGACCTGTGCGGCCACAAGGCGCACTGTGCCATCGACCCAGCGGCCCGAGGCGAGGCGCACCCGCGCATGATCGCCTGCATGGATGCCGCTCAGCACTTCCTCGGGGATTTCCGCGTCCAGTTCAGCGCGGTCATCGCGCGCCATGGTGAACATCACGGTTGAGGGCGAGGCGACATCGCCGGGGCGAACCGTGCGTGTCAGGATGCGGCCCGAAACCGGCGCGCGCACCACCATCAGCCCTTGCTTGACCAATTGCGCGGACAATTGCGCCTGCGACTGATCGACCTGCGCATGGGCGGTGCGGGCGGCAAGGCGGCGCTGGGCGATGGCTTCGTCGGACAGGACGCCGGTGTGGTCGAGTACATTGACGCGCGAGGATTCCTGATCGGCCTTATCGGCAGCCACGCGGGTCTGCGCCAGCGCAGCGCGGCTTTGCGCGATATCGGCGCGCAGCAAGGTGGCGTCGAGTTCGGCCAAAGGCTGACCCGCCCGCACCAGCGCATCCTGATCCACCAGCACGCGCGCCACCAGATAGCCCGAAAGCTGGCTGGAAACAGCCGCTTCCTCACGCGCGACAAGGCGACCATTGACATTGATCCCCGCCCCCAGAGGCTGGCGCGTGACCGTGGCGAAAGGCACCGCGCGGGGCGTGTCGGCGCCGGGCGGCGGGGCCTCAGACTTGCTGCATGCGGCCAGTGCCAGAAAGCAAGGCGCGATGAGGGCGACGAGGACAAGCGGACGGGCGTTCATGGCTTTTGATCCGGGAAAGAAGTCACAGGATGGTTCGGGTCGAGCGGAGTCCAGCCCCCGCCCAGCGCTTTGAAAACATTGACGCCGTCGCTCAGCGTCGTGGCGCGCAGGGCCGAGAGCGAGGTGCGCGCATTGCGCCATGTGCGCTCGGCGGTCAGCAATGCGGTCAGATCGACCACGCCCGCACGATAGCCGGCATTCTGGCCGTCAAAGGCATGATGCGCGCGCGCCTCCGCCTCGATCAGCAGGCCAAGGCGGGCGCGGTCGGCGCCATAAGTGGCCAATTGGTTCTGGGCCTCGCCAAAGCCGGATTGGACGGCCTTTTCATAGGCGATGGCGGCCTGTTCGGCCCGCGCGCGCTGCGCCCGCCTTTCGCCCAGCAGCCGCGCGCGGTCAAACACCGGCATGGCCACCCCGGCGGCCAGAGACCACAGCGAGGTGGTATAGCCCGCAGGTCCGGCAATCGCGCTGATGCTGGTGGTGCCTTGCAGCGTGAATTTGGGCAGGAGTGCAAGCGAATCAAGCCGCAGCGTGCCCATCGCCGAACGCAGCCGCGCCTCGGCCTGCATCACATCGGGGCGGCGCATCAGCAGCGTGGCGGGCGTAGCCTCGGGCACTTCGGGCGGGGCGCCCAGCGCGCCATCGACCGCCAACGTTTCGGGAGCCGCCCCTGCACGCCCGATCAGGACGAGCAAGGTCTGACGCGAGACGGAAAGCTGCGCCTCAAGCTGAGCCACATTGGCCTGCGCGGTCGCGCGGTCGGCCAGCAGGCTGTCGGCATCAACCTGCGATCCGATACCCGCCTTGGCCTTGCGCTGGCCGATATCGGCCAGTTCGCGCGCCACACGCAGATTGTCGCGCGCCTCGGCCAGTTGCAGCGAGAGGCCCCGCGCCTGAAACAGGTTGGTGGCCACCTGCGCGGTCAGGCTTTGCAGCGCCGCGTGATAGGTAAAGGTGGCAGCGGTCAGATCGGCATCGGCGGCCTGACGCGCGGCATCGCGGCGACCGAACAGGTCCACCTCCCACGAGGGCGAAAAACTGCCCGCGCTGGTGGTGGTGGCGCCGGTAGGGGTCATCACAAAGGCCCCGCTGCTCAGTCCGCTGATCGTGGTCTGGCCGCGCGTGATCGAGCCCGAGGCATTGCCCTGAACATCATAGGCCAGCAAAGCCTTGGACCGGGTCGCCCTCGCCTCGTCCAGCACCGCCAGCGCCGAGCGCGCGTCGGGCGCATGGGCCAGCGCCTCATCCTCCAGCGCGGCAAGCTGATCGTCGGAAAACAGCAGCCACCAGCGGTCGAGCCCCTCTGCGCTCGTCGCATGAGCCTCTGGGGCGGCGGCGAATCGCTGGGGCAGCGTCAGGTTGGGCCGGGACACCGAAGTCGCGCTGCAACCGGCCAGCAGGGCCAGCACAGGCAGCGTCATCGGCAGCGTCAGGAAGGATGGAATACGTCGCATCATGGCGCCGCTTATGCCAGCGCACGCGCGCCTTGCGGGTCAGGACTTCGCAAGTGAAGTGTAAGGTTTGTGTAAATCGGGCGGGACAAGCGCGATGCAAACCGTCAAAAGCAAAGCCGCATGGAAACACCCGCCTTCAACATCCTGCTGGTCGATGATGACGCCGCCCTCACCCAGATGCTGGCCGAGTATCTGGAGGGCGAAGGCTTTGCCTGCCGCGCGGTGCATAATGTGGCGGGCGGGCGCGAGGCGGCGCTCTCGGGCCATTATGACGCGGTGATCCTGGACGTGATGCTGCCGGGCGGCAATGGCATCGACCTGTTGCGCCATATTCGGGGCACCAGCGATGTGCCCGTCATCATGCTGACCGCGAAAAGCAACGATACCGAGCGGGTGATCGGGCTGGAGCTGGGCGCGGATGATTATGTGGCCAAGCCCTATTTCCCGCCCGAACTGGTGGCGCGGCTGCGCGCGGTGCTGCGCCGCCCCGCGCGGCGGGCGGCCAATGGCGACCATCTGCGGCTGGGTGCGCTAACGCTGGATGCAGCGCGGCGCTGGGCCGGGTGGGAAGGCATGGCGCTGGAATTGACGGCGACCGAGTTCAACCTGCTCGAAATCCTGATCCGCGCGGGCGAGCGGGTTTCGACCAAGGACGAACTCTCGCTGCGCCTGCTCGGGCGGCGGCGGGAAAGTTATGACCGCTCGATCGACGTGCATATTTCCAACCTGCGGCAAAAGCTGGAGCGGGCCAGCGGCGATGTCTTACGCATCGCCACCTTGCGCGGGATCGGCTGGCGGCTGGAGCAGGCGGCATGAAGGGGCGGCTGTTCTGGAAGATCTTCACCGCCTTTTGCCTCGTCTTCTTTGCGCAACTGGCAGGTTTGTGGACGCTGCTGCTCGTTCTGGAGCGCAACCATCCCTATTGGGCGGATAATCTGGAACGCTATGCCGCGCCCCGGCTGGAGCAAATGGCCGCCGCGATCATCGCACATCAGGGACCGCAGGCGATCCCGGCGGGCCTGCTGAGCGGACCGGCGACCTCGCTGGTGATTACGCCGGTTGGGGCGCCCTCTCCGCCCGGCGTGCGCGCCATCACCAGCCAGGCGACCGCGCCCGATGGCCAACGCTGGCGTATTTTCTATCGCCTGCCGCAAAGGTTCGACAAGGATCACTTTGTCCCGCCTTTGATTTTTTACATCAGCGGGATTGTCTCGGGCCTGATTTTTGCCGCCACTTTGGGGCTCTATCTCTCGCTGCCGATCCGAGCGCTGCGTGAGGGGCTCGACCGGTTTTCCCGTGGCGATCTGGGGGTGCGTCTGGCCTCGCGGATGGGGCGACGGCGTGATGAGATCGCCGATCTGGCACGCGATTTCGACGGCATGGCCGAAAAGGTCGAGCAACTGGTGCTCTCGCGCAGCCAGTTGATCGACGACATGTCGCATGAATTGCGCTCGCCGCTGGCCCGGCTGCAACTGGCCATCGCGCTGGCGCGGCAAAAGCCGGAAGGGGCAGTGACGGCGCTGGACCGGATCGAGCAGGAAGCGCGGCGGCTCGACGCCATGGCCGGCAGCCTGCTCACCCTCTCGCGGCTGGAAAGCGCGAGCGCCAGCCCGGAGCATTTCGTCCATCTGCGCGCGTTGATCGAGGATATTCTGGCCGATGTCCGCTTTGAAAGCGAGGCCAAGAATGTACGCATCGACCTGTCGCGCCATGCCAGCATGCCCGAAGGTTTCCATGCCGATGTGACGGGGGATGCCGAATTGCTGCGGCGGGCGTTTGAAAATGTCCTGCGCAATGCGCTGCGCTTTTCGCCGGGCGGGTCCGTGATCGGCGTTACCCTGTCGGAGGAACCCGAGCGGATTGTCGTCACCATCGAGGACGAAGGCCCCGGCGTGGCCCCCGACCAGATCGCCCGCCTGTTCGAACCCTTTCACCGGGGCGAGGGCGAGACGGGCGGATTTGGCCTCGGCCTTGCCATCGCGCAGCGGGCGGTGATCGTGCATGAGGGCACGATTGAGGCAGAAAACCGCGCGCAAGGGGGCCTGCGGGTGCGCATCACCCTGCCCGCGCGATGGGAGGAAGCCGCAGCGCTCAGTTAATAGAGGCATGGCGCAATCCCTTATTTGTGCTGTCATGCACCAATGTTACTCTGGCACCACAAGAGGATGGATTGAACGGCGAATCGAATTACCTGCAACCTTGATCCTTTTTTCAGGAGGTCATCATGCGCATGGGTCGAACAGCCTTCTCCATTCTGCTTTCACTTGCATCCGCTCCGGCGGTCGCGGCGGATAAACTGCCAGCCTTGCATGCCGATGCGGCGCGCGTCTCCGTCTCGGGCCTGTCCTCGGGCGCATTTATGGCGGTGCAATATGACGTCGCCTTTTCCTCCAGCGTGATCGGCGTCGGCGTGGTTGCAGGGGGCCCGTATAATTGCGCCTGGGTCAACCTTGGCGGCATCATCACTTGTATGCAGGGATCGCCCAGCGGCATTGCCTCCTATGGCGCGGCCAGCAGTTTTGCCGCGCTGGGCACGGTCGATCCGGTATCCAATATCGCCAAGCAGAAAGTCTATCTGTTCAGCGGCACCAGGGACATCGTGGTCAAGCAAAGCGCAATGAACGCGGTGCGCGACTTTTATGTGGCCGCGCGCGTGCCCGCAGCCAACCTGCGCTATGTCCATGATACGCCTGCGGGCCATGCGTTCCTGTCGGGCAATTTCGGCAGCCTATGCGGGGCCAATGCCGCACCCTATGTCAATGAATGCAAGGTGGGCGCGAAAATTTATGACCAGCCCGGCGCGATCCTCTCGCATATCTATGGCGCCTTGCGCCCCAAATCGGCCACGCTTTCGGCCCAACCTATCCCCTTTGACCAGAGCGAGTTCACCGGCGCCGTCGGCAGCGGCATGGCGTCCACCGGCTATGTCTATGTGCCCGCCCCCTGCCGCGATGGTGGAGCCCCCTGCGCGGTGCATGTCGTGTTTCACGGCTGTCTGCAAAGCGCCGATCTGGTGGGCGATGCGGTCTATAACCGGCTGGGCTATAACGCCTGGGCCGACGCCAATCGCATCATCACGCTCTATCCCCAGGTCAACAAGAGCACTTTTCCATCCAATCCGCAGGGCTGCTGGGACTGGTGGGGCTATAGCGGGTTGAATTTTCAGACGCAGAGCGGGGCGCAATTGTCGGTCATCCGCGCCATGGTTCAGCGCTTGACCAGTTAAACATAACCCTTTGAAATTGGCGCGCCCGACAGGGTTCGAACCTGTGACCCCAAGCTTAGAAGGCTCGTGCTCTATCCAGCTGAGCTACGGGCGCGCATGTCATCAACGGGTGGATCGCCGCCCGACGCCCCCCCCATAGCGACAATGGTCGCATTGCGCAAAGGTGGATCGCAGCCTTATGCTCCACCTTGTACCTTTACTATAAAAAACATATAAAATCAAAGGTGTATAAAGATCATAAAATCACCTTATGTGACAATCCCTGTCACGGGATCGGAACAGAATTGTCAAAATCCGTCCCTAGCCCCCCGCTCGAGTTCTGACCAAACAACGGGGCATATCCATGACGTCTGTATTCACCGCGCGCCGCGCCATGCGGAGCGCGCGCTTTGCCTTGCTCTGCTCGGCCTTCTTCATCCCGATGGCCACGCAGGCCGCCGAAGCCAATCCCGCACCCGATGCCGCCGCCGATGATGGCCAGTCCATCGTGGTGCAGGGCGCGCGCCCGATTGCCGAATCCGAAGCCGCCGCGCTCAAGGTTCAGCAATTGTCCGATTCGCTGGTGACCGTGGCGGCCTCGGACGCGGTGGGCCGTCTGCCCGATCAGAACATCGCGCAGGCCGCAGGCCGCCTGCCGGGCGTGGCGGTGGAGCGCGATCAGGGGCAGGCGCGCTACATCAGCTTGCGCGGCGGGCCCAAGAACTGGACCACGCTTTCCTTCGACGGCATCAATGTGGTCAGCCCCGAAGGGCGCGACAGCCGGTTTGACTCGGTGCCCTCGGCGATTGCGGGCAAAATCATCATCAATAAGGCCGTGACCCCCGAAATGCCGGGCGAAACCGTGTCGGGCAACGTCAATGTCGTCACGCGCTCGGCCTTCGATTTCGACGGCCTGCACGCCAATGGCAAACTGGGCTATGGCCAGCAGGAATATGGCGGCCGGCCGGAATATGAAGGCTCGCTGGTCCTGTCCGACCGGTTCAAGGTGGGCGAAGGCGAATTGGGCGTGCTGCTTTCGGGCAGCTATTACCAGCGCGACATGGTGACCGACAATTTCGAAAATGACTGGGAAAACGTCACGCAGGACGCCCGCCCCGGCAATGCCAACCGCATCTGGGTGGCCGAAAGCGAAAACAAGCTCTATCGCCTGACGCGCAAGAACTGGTCGGTTTCGGGGCGGTTTGATTACAAACCCAACGAGCGCAATACGATCTCTTTCCGCAGCATCTACACCATTTTCAGCGATGACGAAGCGCGCGACAATTACCGCTTCGACATGGATGACAAGCAGTCCTCGCTGAGCAACGCCACGGCGGCCTGCGACACGTCGGTCAAGACCTCCTACGCCACCTCGGCCTATGCCGACATCTGCTCGGGCAACACGCCCACGCGCGGCACGATCTATGGCATCGACATCCGCCAGCGTTCGACCCTGCGCGCCTATCGCCAGTCGATCTTCACCAACACGCTGGAAGGCAGCCACGAATTCGACGGTGGCTGGAAACTGAACTGGGCGGGCAATTATACGGAGAGCAAGGACGACCGCTCGGTCGTGGGCGAAGCGACATGGGACAGCCCCAGCACGCTGACCGCGCGCCCGACGGTGACCTATGACTACACCAATCCCAATATCTCGACGCTGAACCTTTACACCACCAACAGCTCGGGCGGCCTGCTCTCGGCGGGCACGCGCGTGACCGATATCGACACGTTCACCAAGCCCGCCTCATCCTTCACCCTGCTCGACGCCGTCGACATGACGCGCGCCTATACCGGCCGCGCGGTGCTGTCCAAACAGACCGAGTTTCTGGGCGGCAACCTGACGCTGAAAGCCGGGTTCCAGTATGACCAGCGCACCAAGACCGCCAATGAAATGCAGATCTCGGTTTCCGGCACCTCGAATCTCGCCGCGCTGGGCCTTGCCAATTACAGCAGCTTCCTGAGCGACCAGCCTTTCATGGGCAAGATCGCGATGGGCTATACGTTCCATTATTTCGACACGGCCAAGATGCGCGAAGCATCAAACAAGGCGCGCCAGCTTTATGCCCGCACACCCGTGACCGACAACAATTACCGCGTGCGCGAGCAGGTCTACGCCGGGTTCCTGATGGGTACCCTGCGCTACGACTGGGGCAGCATCCTTGCCGGTGTCCGCCTTGAAAACATCGTCAACAGCGGCCACGCGGTGGGCACGATCACCAGCGGCACAGGTGTGACCAGCACCCGCGATCTCGACGCCAAATCCAGCCACCTGCTGGCCTTCCCCAGCCTGCATGTGAATTACAACGTCGATCAGACCAAAAAACTGCGCCTTTCCTTCACCACCGGGGCCGCGCGCGCCGATTATGACCAGATGCGCCCCAACGTGGTCATCAACGACAGCGACCGCCGCATCTCGGGCGGCAATCCCGCCATCAAGCCCGAGCGGGCCTATGGCGTGGACGCCTATTTCGAATGGTATATGCGCCCCAGCGGCTTCCTGATGGCGGGCCTGTATTACAAGAAGGTCGAGAACGTCCTCTACACCTCGGTGCGCACCTATGGTTCGGATTCGCTCAACAGCGGCGGGGTGGACCGTTCGGACTACACCTTCTCGGGCATCAACAATGCGGGCACGGGCCATCTGATGGGTCTGGAAGTCGCGTTTCAGCAGAGCCTTGAGCCATGGACGCAAAAGGCGGGCCTGCCCGACTGGATGGGCGGCTTTGGCATCAACGCCAATATGATGCTGAACGACAGTTCGGTGACCAAGGCGGCCTATGGCGCCTATGCCGCGCGCAAGGTGCGCCTGCCCAACACCTCGGACATGGTCTATAACCTTGGCGGCTATTACGAAAAATATGGCCTGACGCTGCGCCTGCAATATCAGTATCGCTCGAAATGGCTCGACGCCATCGGCGATGATCTCTCGGCGGGCGGCGACAGCTACTGGGCGGCGGACGATGAAATGGACTTCTCGGCGCGCTATCAGATCAACAAGCGTCTCTCGATCTATTTCGACGCCTCGAACCTGCTCAACCAGCCGGGTCGCCGTTTTGTCGATCCCAGCGGCCTGATCAACGCCAGCGGCGGTTCGGCCACCTTCAGCCAGAATTACACCACCGAATGGGAACGTTTCGGCCGCCGGTTCACCGGGGGCGTGCGCTTCAACTTCTGATGACGGGTCAGGGTTGATGAACCAAAGGGCGCTCCATGCGGGGCGCCCTTTTTCTTGCGCAAATGCAATATTGCAGGTTAGCTTGGCGCCATGAGCCAATCCCCCCTCTTCCGCATCGAAGGCAGCGCAGGCGCGCGCCGCCATTTCCGCTATTTCGACTATGTGATGGCGGCCTTCGTCACCATCCTGCTGCTCTCGAACCTGATCGGGGCGGGCAAGCGCGCGGTGGTGGACCTGCCCTTCATCGGCCCATGGCCGTTCGGCGCGGGCGTGATGTTCTTTCCCATCAGCTATATCATCGGCGACGTGCTGACCGAGGTCTACGGCTATGCCAACGCACGCCGCTGCATCTGGGTCGGCTTCTGGGCGCTGCTGTTCATGGTGTTCATGAGCCTGGTCGTCGTCGCCCTGCCGCCGGACGCAGGATGGACCGGACAGGCCGCCTATGAAAGCGTCTTCGGACAAACCCCGCGCATCGTCTTTGCTTCGGTCGCGGCCTTCTGGGCGGGGGAGTTCGTCAATTCCTTCGTGCTGGCCAAGATGAAAATCATGACCAACGGCTCGAAATTGTGGACCCGCACCATCGGCTCCACCATCTTTGGTCAGGCGGTGGACAGCGCCCTGTTCTACCCCCTCGCCTTCTACGCCGCCGATGGCTGGACCGGGGCGCAGGTCATGCAGGTGGCATGGACCCAATGGGCCATCAAGGTCGGCTGGGAAGTGATCCTGACGCCGGCTACCTACTGGGTGGTGGGCTTTTTGAAAAAGCGCGAAGGCGTGGAGGTGTTCGATACCGATACGTCATTCTCGCCTTTTGCAAAGGCGGCGGAGGTTTAAGGGTTCGGCCTCCGGCGGGCAAAGGGACTTGTCCCTTTGCAATCCCATTACTGGAGTGCGCCAGATTTGCGATCAAGCGCTATTCCGCGAAGCGGTTTAAAAGCCTGCGGCGCTGCGAAGTTGCGCCGGGGGTGAAATAACGCACAACGCAGACAGTATCGGGATTGCAAAGGGCCCCCGCCCTTTGCCCGCCGGAGGCAAACCTTCCCCCCTCATCAATCCGCAATCAACGCAATCGCCAGATAGACAAGGAACAGCGACCCGAACCCAAGGATCGCCCCCAACGCGAAGGCAACACGCACCAGCGTCACATCCAGGCCGAAATAGGCCGAAATCCCCGAACAGACGCCGAAGATCTTCTTGTTGCGGCGGTCGAGCATGAAACCGTTGGTGGGGCGGATGGGATCGTAATTGGTCATGGGTTTTCTCCTTGCGGGCGAGGCTGGTCGGTTGCCCCCGCCTATGCCGGATGAGTTGCATGGCCCGTGCCAATTGCCGAAAACGCCGGAAATCAGCCCTTCGCCCAAAACCTCGCATGGTGCAAAATCCCAAGCTTTCGCATTTTTCGCCAAGGCTGGCATGGGTCGCGCAATCCGGCTACAGCGCGGCCCATGGCGCTTGATCGCATCCGTCTGGGCTGGTTCCGCAACCACCGCGCCACCGCGCTGGAGGGGACGGGCAAGTTCAACCTTTTGGTGGGCGAGAATGGCGCGGGCAAAACCAATATACTTGAGGCCATCTCGCTTTTCGCGCCCGGTCGCGGCCTGCGCCGGGCCGCCCTGCCCGATATGGCGGGGCAGGCGGGCGATGGCGCCTTTGCGGTGTCTGCGGACCTGCTGCGCGATGGCGCAGGCGTGCGATTGGGCACCGGCACCGCGCCCGACAAGCCGGGCCGCCGCATTGTCCGCGTCAATGGCGCGGATGCCAGCGCGCTTTCGCTGTCCGAATGGCTGGGCCTGTTCTGGCTGACCCCGGCGATGGACCGGTTGTTTATGGATTCGCCGGGCGGGCGGCGGCGGTTTATCGATCGTCTGGCGCTGGCGCTGGACCCGGCCCATGCCGCCCACGCCGCCCGCACCGAGGCCGCGATCCGCGAGCGCAACCGTCTGCTTTCAGCCCCGCAGGAGCCTGATGCCCGCTGGCTCGACGCCATCGAAGTACAGATTGCCGAGGCGGGCGGAGCGCTGGCGTTCGGGCGGGCGCGACTGATCGAGGCGTTGAACGCCAAGCTCGAAACGCTGCCCCCCTCTCCCTTTGCGCGCCCCGCGCTGACCTATCAGGCGGGCGGGCCGATTGACGCGAGCGGGTTGGCGCAGGCACTGCGCGACCAACGCCGTCGCGACCGCGCGGCCCAGCGCACGCTGACCGGGCCGCATCGCGATGACCTTGGCGTGACCATGGCAGCCAAGAATCAGGCCGCCGCCGAATGTTCAACCGGCGAGCAAAAGGCGATGCTGATCGCCATCACGCTGGCCCATGCCGAGATGGGGGGCACGGATCGCCCGCGCCTGCTTCTGCTCGATGAGGTCGCGGCCCATCTCGACCCGATCCGGCGGGGCGCGCTGTTCGAAAGGCTGGAGGCGGGCGCGGCCCAGGTTTGGATGACCGGCACGGAACTCGCGCCCTTTGAAGCGCTGAACGGCAAGGCGGCCTGCTGGTGGGTGGCCGAGGGCAGTGTTTCAAAAGAATAGGGCGGGAAGCGCAATCGCCCCCGCCCCAAAACCTTAGGCAAACATCGGCCCTTAGGCGAACATTGCCATACCGCCATTCACATGCAGCGTCTGGCCCGTCACATAGCCCGCTTCCTTGGACGCGAGGAAGGCGACCGCCGCACCAATGTCCTCGCCCTCGCCCATGCGCCCCATCGGGATGCGGCTGTTGAGCGCGTCCTTCTGCGCATCGGGCAGCACGTCGGTCATCGCTGTGCGGATGAAGCCAGGGGCCACGCAATTGACCGTCACATTGCGGCTCGCCAGTTCCTGCGCCAGCGATTTGGACGCGCCGACAAGGCCTGCCTTGGCGGCGGCATAGTTGATCTGACCCGGATTGCCCGTCGCGCCCACCACCGAGGTGATGTTGATGATGCGGCCAAAGCGGGCCTTCATCATCGGCTTGGTGGCAGCGCGCATGAGGCGGAACGCGCCTTCAAGGTTGATGCGGATGACCGCATCCCATTCATCATCCTTCATCCGCATGGCCAGATTGTCGCGCGTGATCCCGGCGTTGTTGACCAGAATGTCGAGCTTGCCCAGACCGGCGACAGCGGCGGGGATCAGCCCTTCCACGCTGTCCTTGTCCGACAGATCGGCCACCACACAGATGTGATCGCCGCCAAGCTCGGCCGCAAAGGCTTCCAGCTTGGCCTGATTGCTGCCCGACAACGCCAGACGCGCGCCCTGCCCGGCCAAAGCCTTCGCCACCGAAGAACCGATGCCCCCGCTCGCGCCCGTCACCAGCGCGGTCATACCCGTCAGATCAAACATGGCTCAAATCTCCTTCAGCAGCGCTTCGATGTCGCCCATCGTCACCACGCTGGTAATCTTCACATCCTTGATAGTGCGCCCGATCATCGGGCCAAGCACCTTGCCGCCCAGTTCGACGAATTCACTCACGCCCGCCGCCTGCATGGCGATCACGCTTTCGCGCCAGCGCACCCGGCCGCAGACCTGCTCGACCAGCAGCTTTTGCACCAAGGTCGGATCGGTCACTACATCGGCGGTTACATTGGCGAAGAGCGCAACCGAGAGCGCGCCCGGCGCGGTCTTGGCCAGCGCCTCGGCCATGGCATCGGCAGCAGGCTGCATCAACGGGCAGTGGAAAGGCGCCGACACCGGCAGCGCCACGCCGCGCTTGATGCCATGCTCTTTCACCAGCGCAATGGCGCGCTCAATCGCGCCCTTGTGGCCCGACAGCACGACCTGACCCGGATCATTGTCATTGGCCACGGTGCAGACTTCGCCCTCGGCAGCAGCAGCAGCCAGAGCCGAGGCCTTTTCAATATCCGCGCCCAGCAAAGCCGCCATCGCGCCGACGCCCACCGGCACGGCGGCCTGCATCGATTGCCCGCGCAGCTTCAGCAAGCGCGCAGTATCGGCCAGCGAAAAGGCCCCGGCGGCGCAAAGCGCCGTATATTCGCCAAGCGAATGGCCCGCCACGAAATCGGCTTTGTCAGCCAGACGGATGCCGCCCTCGGCCTCAAGCACGCGCAAGGTGGCAATCGCATTGGCCATGATTGCAGGCTGCGCGTTCTCGGTCAGCGTCAGCGCATCCTCAGGCCCTTCGGCCATGATCGCGGACAGCTTCTGGCCCAGCGCGTCATCGACCTCTTCGAACACTTCGCGGGCAACGGGGCTGGCCGCTGCCAGTTCGACGCCCATACCAACCTTCTGGCTGCCCTGACCCGGAAAAACGAAAGCCCGCATTGCGCGATAATCCCTGATAAATGCAAAGTGGGCGCGGGTTATTGCGGATGGGCGCCAGAAGCAAGACCAAACGGAACGATGCAATTATCGACATCATGGCCGATATCCGCTGCGCCCAGAAAAGGAATGGCATGGCGCGCGCACCAGTCGGCCACGATGTCCTGCGCCTCGGCGCCAAAGGGCCGGTCATTGTCGGGCACATCCGACACCCGCCCCAGCCGGACGCCCGCCACCCCGCCCAGATGGGCCGTCACATGAAACATCAGCCGGTCAATGGCATAGAGATATTCGCTGACCTCCTCGATCATCACCACATGGCCCGCCAACCCCGGCATGATCGGCGTTCCCGCCAGCATCGCCAGCGTGGTCAAGTTGAACGCCACTACAGGATGCTTCTCCCCGGCCAGCGAGGGCTCAAGCCCCTGCTTCTCCCCGGCGAAAAAGCTCAGCGCGCGGCGCAGCGCGGCCTCTCCGCCCATGCGGCGACCATCGGCCACCATCGGCCCATGGCACGCCACTCCCACGCGAGCGCGATAGAGCGCGCCCAGCAGATAGCCCATGTCCGAATAGCCCATATAGCGCTTATGCGCCGCAGGGGCGCTCAATTGCGCCACCGCGCTTTGGGCAATGCGGTTGCTGCCATAGCCGCCGCGCGCGAACCAGACCGCATCAAACCCCGGATCATTCGCGCAATCGAGGAAAGCGGCAAGGCGCGTCGCATCGTCCCCTGCGAAATGGCCCGCCGAGGCGAAACATTGCGGGTGGACATGCACGCTCACACCATAATCGCCCGCGATGGCTTTGACGAGGGCGGCATCCTCGGGCGTGATCGGGCAAGCGGGGGCGCAAATGGCAATTCGGGTCATAGGTCGAGGGCATATACGGTTGCTTCTGTTCGCGCCACATCCTAACCCGCGCGGATGGACAAAGACGCGCTCAATTCGACCCCGTGGTTTTTCTGTGGCATTGGCGGATCGGGCATGTTGCCGCTGGCGCTGATCCTGCGCGGCATGGGGGCACAAGTGGCCGGATCGGACCGCAGCCGCGATTCCGGCCGCACGCCGGAAAAATTCGCATGGCTGGAAAGTCTTGGGTTTGAACTCTTTCCGCAGGATGGCAGCGGAATGCGCGATGGGGCGCAGATCCTTGTGGCCAGCGCGGCGGTGGAAGACAGCGTGCCCGAGGTCTTGCGCGCGCGCGAATTGGGCTGCGCGCGGATGAGCCGGGCCGAGCTGCTGTCCACCCTGTTCAACGCGGCGCCCGCGCGCATCGCCGTCGGCGGCACCAGCGGCAAATCGACCGTGACGGGCATGGCGGGCTGGATCATGACGCAGGCGGGGCGCGACCCCACGATCATGAACGGCGCGGTGATGAAGAATTTCGTCGCCCCCGATGCGCCCTTTGCCAGCGCGCGGGTGGGCGCGGGCGGCGTCTTCGTGTCCGAGGTGGATGAGAGCGATGGTTCGATTGCGCTCTACAATCCCACCGTGGCGGTGCTCAACAATGTCAGCCTCGATCACAAAAGTCTGGAAGAATTGCGCGAGTTGTTTGGCGATTTTCTCCGCCGCGCCGATGTGGCCGCCGTCAATATCGACGATGCGGAGAGCGCCGCGCTGGTCGGGCGGGCGCGGCGAGTGGTGACATTCGGGCTGAACAGCGAGCAGGCTGATATTGGCGTTGTCGCAGGCTCGATTGTGGAAACGCCCACGACGATTGGCGCCACGCTGATCGACCGGCGCGATGGGGCGACCTATGCCTTGGCGCTGTGCGTGCCGGGGCGGCATAATTTGGCCAATGCGCTGGCGGCGCTGGCGGCGACCGATGCGGCAGGCGTGGCGCTGACGCAGGGTGTGGCGGCCATCGAGAGTTTCACCGGCCTTGCACGTCGCTTTGACATTGTCGGCACCAGCGGCAGCGGGATCACCGTGATCGACGATTTCGGCCATAATCCGGACAAGGTGAGCGCCACGCTGCACACGCTCAAAGCCCATCCGGGGCGCATTCTGGCGTTTTTCCAGCCGCATGGCTATGGCCCGCTGCGCCAGATGGGGCATGAACTGGCGCAGACCTTCGCGCGCCTGCTGACGAGTGAGGATCAGGTGATCCTGTGTGATCCGGTCTATTTCGGCGGGACGGTGGACCGCACGCAAGGATCACAGCGGATCGTCGATCTGATCGGGGATCGGGCGCGCTATATTCCCGCGCGCGATGATGTGGCGGCCTATCTGGCGCAGGAGGCCCGCCCCGGCGACCGCATCGTGGTGATGGGTGCGCGCGACGATACGCTGACGCTCTTTGCCAAAAACCTGCTGGAACAGATTGGATAAGACGCAAAAAAGGGGCGCGGGGGGAGAAAACCCGCGCCCCTTCTCGCATCAGACAGGCTTCAGATGACGCGCACCTGCACCAGCGTCTGATTGACCAGTTGATAGGCGATTTCACCAAAGGTGACAGGACCGGCGACACCGCCCACAGTCTTGCCTTCCAGACCGCCGAACAGATAGTTCAGAATGCAATTGCACGACCACATCGCACCGTCATGTTCATGGGCGGCAAATTGTTCGGCAAAGGCCGTCGGGTAATCGGCCACCGGGGCGGCAAAGGCATAGTCGATGCCGGGGAACACCGGGGCATAGAGATCCACCGAGGTTTCGCCCACCGCGCGCAGCGAAGCGTTGATCCGCGCGCCCGAATAATCGCCCACCAGCGGCAATTGCCCGCCTTCGACCCCGCGTTCGCGGATATAATCAGCAAACAGGCGCTTTTGCCCGTTTACGATCACATCGCGTGGCGAGAAGCTGGCTTCTTCAAAGCGCAGCGTGTCCACGCCATCGGCAGAAAAAATGTTCACGATCTCGACGATCGGCATCATGCCTTCAGGCAGATGGATTTGCAGCACGGCCGCGCCATCGCTCTGAGCGCCGCTGCCCGAACCGTCATAGACATAGGCCCCGGCCCCTTCCTCGCCCAGATCAAAGCCCGCGATCCAGCCCACCGTGGGCTTGAGGAAAGCCAGCGGATATTGACCGGCTTCCTTGGCAAAGTGCTGATGGGCCTGCGACTGAAACGGCAGGATGGCCAGCGCAAAGCCATGCTCGGGCGCTTCCTCGGTAATGTCCTGAAGGGCATCGGCGCCGTAATGATGCGAAGTGACCGCGCCCAGACCCGAAAAATCGCTTACGAAAACACGAGTGGCGTCAATCATTTCGCCGCCCTCGGCGGTCAGGAAATAGGGTGTGGTGCCCCCGATCCAGTTGCCTGCGGGCAATTGATCGAGCGCTTCCTTGCGCCCGGCGATGGCCAGCGGCGCCCCGGCGCGGATGAGAGCAATGGCATCGTCCAGCGCGACCAGCGCATTGATGCGCCCGGCCATCGCGCCAGCGAAGTCAGATGGAGCTAAGCTGTGCGATTTCATTGGCCAGTCCTCTTTCCCATTTTACAAAGAAATCATAAACTTCATCAGCCTTCTGCGCAGGCGTGAGCTTGCTCATCTCCAGTCGCTGGCTAAGCATTTGGGCACCCAGATTGGTGGTGCGCAGTTTCTTTAATCCGCCATTGGCCAATTTTTGCCAGCATGGCGCCGATTTGGATGGCAGGGCCATTAGGTTCCCCTTCGCAAGTCTGCACTCTTTGTCGCTGTGCTTGATTAACCCCTGGCTTTTTACATTCGGCTGAAAACGAACTCGGTATTCCATCGTATCTCGACGAGGACGAAAATTCGCCGTTCTGGGCAATAACCCGTAAAACACGCCCCAAAGATATTAAACGCCCTTATTGTAAAGGATTTCCGACCCCGAACACCTTCTCGTTTAAAACGCTCTCCGCTTGGAAAACCATTCGTTTAAAACGATTGACTGCAAGGAAAAGACATGAACGCTTCCCGGTCAAACAATCAGAAGAGCGGAACGGAAACACTCGAATTACGGGTACAGTTTTTTGAAGTTCAGCACGAAGATTATGGTGCCTTTTCGCGTATCGCCAAATCGCTGCGGAAATTCGCTCCTGCGGCTCTGGACCGCTTCTATGGCCGCGTGGCCCGAACCCCCGCCATCGCCAGCTTCTTTCCCACCAGCGCCTCGGCGCGGGGCGCGCGCGACAAGCAATTTGCTCATTGGGTCGATCTGTTCGAAAAGAACAGCGACGGGCTGTCCCAGTCCTATTTCCAGCGCGCCAGCCATATTGGCGATGTCCACGCCCGCATCGGGCTGGAGCCGACATGGTACACCGGCGCCTATGCCACCATCCTTCAGGATGTGATCAAAGGCATGGTTGGCCAATCGCTGGCCGGGCGACTGGGCGGACGGGCGATGGCGCAGGATATTGCCACGCTGGTGAAACTGGCGATCATGGACATGGACATCGCGCTGGGCGCCTATTTCCGCGCCGAGGAAGCCAAGCGCCAGAGCGTGGTCGACAGCCTGTCCCACGCGCTGGAAGCCATGGCCAATGGCGATATGACTCATTCGCTGACCGAGCTGCCGCCCGGATATGCCAAATTACAGGCCGATTTCGAGGCCATGCGCCGCGCGGTCAATTCCGCGCTCAATGGCGTCACGGCGGCGGTCGAAACAATCAGCGCCGGTTCGGCCGAAATCCGCAGCGCATCCGACAATCTTTCCACCCGCACCGAACATCAGGCCGCCACGCTGGAGGAAACCACCGCCGCGATGAACAGCCTGACCCATGGCATCAGCGATGCCGCGCAGGGCGCAAGCCGGGTCGAGGCCAGCGTGTCCGAAGCGCAGGACGAGGCGCAAAAGGGCAGCGAAGTGGTGCGCGAGGCGGTGGAAGCGATGGCCAGCATCGAAAGTTCGGCCCGAGAGATCACCCAGATCATTAACGTCATCGACGGCATCGCGTTTCAAACCAACCTGCTTGCCCTGAACGCAGGCGTCGAGGCCGCGCGCGCAGGCGATGCCGGCAAGGGCTTTGCCGTGGTCGCCAACGAAGTGCGCGCACTGGCCCAGCGCAGCGCCGAAGCGGCCAAGGACATTCGCGGCCTGATCGGCACCAGCGTCGACCAGGTGACGCGCGGCGTCTCGCTGGTCGATCAATCAGGACAGGCCTTTACGCGCATCACCGGCAAAGTGGCCGACATCGCCAGCCTTGCCATCACCATCGCCAGCCTGAGCCGCGAACAGGCGGGCAATCTGGTGCAGATCAACGAATCGGTGGGCGACATCGACCGCAACACCCAGGCCAACGCCGCCATTGCCGAAGAGGCCACTGCCGCCGCGCGCAGCCTCGCCTCGCAGGCGCAGGAACTGGCGCAACTGGTCGCACGTTTCCGCATCGAACGGACGACGGGCGGCAGCCTCACTTCGATGGCCGACCTGTCCCCCGCCCCGATGCCCCTGCCCCGCGCCAAATCGCCACCCAAACTGGTCCCGGTGCCGCGCAGCGAAGGCGCCCTTGCCGTCAAACCCACGCCCGAACCCGCCGCCGAGGCCGACGACTGGGCCGAGTTTTAAGCTCCGCCCCAAACGGGCAAAAAATCATTTCGCGGATCTTAATTTCCCTCTCCAAATCCCGTTTCTATCTGTGCCGAGAGGAAATGCCGGAGCCACGCCATGCTGCTCAATACGATCGACGATACCGTAGTTTACGTCCCCCGCGCCGAACGTATCAGCTTTGACCTGATGGTCCGCTATCGCAGCATCGAGGATCGCGGGCCGACCCTGCTCAGGAACCTGACCTGCGGCGGGGCGCGGGTCGAGGGCATCGCGGGGCTGCGCTGCGGCGACAAGGTGACGCTGTGCCTGCCCTCGCTGGCGCCCAAGGAGGCGACCGTGGTATGGCTGATGGAGCTGAGCGCGGGGCTGGAATTCGACCGGCCGCTCCATCCCGATATTTTCGAGGAACTGGTGCTGCGTCACGCCAGCCAGCGCGAAAGGTCGGAGACCGACCGCCTGACGCAGATCAACAATCGCTATGACCGCGAGGAAGGCGAAGAACTGCCGAATTGATCGAAGGGGGCGCCAGGCCCCCTTTTTCATGTCCGGCGAAACAATGCGGGCAGGCCATGCAGCGCCCCCGCCACGATCATCCCGACCACCAGCCCGGCAATCCCGGCAACCCCCGCCCCGGCAATCCAGCCCGGCGCCGCGCCCGCAGCCGCCTCGACGAAATGCGCAGCGCCATGCTGCCAATGGGCGGGCGCGGCAAGGCCCAGTTGCTCGGCCCCATGCAGCAGAATGCCCCCGCCCACCCAGAGCATCGCCGCCGTGCCGACATTGGCCAGCAGCGTCAGCAAGGGCGGCGTGCCCTGCACCAGAGCGCGCCCGATGGCCCGGCGCAGGCCCGACCCGCCCCGCGCCAGATGAAGGCCGATATCATCCGCCTTCACGATCAGCCCGACGACGCCGTAAACCAGCACCGTGATGCCCACGCCCACGATGCCCAGAATGACCGCCCGTTCAACCAGCGGCTTATCCGCCACCTCGGCCAGAGCGATGGCCATGATTTCGGCCGAGAGGATCAGATCGGTGCGCACCGCGCCCTTGACGCGTGCCGCCTCAAAGGCCGCGCCATCCGTCACCGGCCCCTCCGGCGTCTCGCCATGCGCCTCGCCGCCCAGCTTCTCCAGCAGCTTTTCCGCGCCCTCATAGCACAGGAACAACCCGCCCAGCATCAGCAGCGGCGTGATCGCCCAGGGCAGCAGTGCCGAAAGCGCCAGCGCCAGCGGCAAAAGGATCACCAGTTTGTTGAACAGGCTGCCCCGCGCGATGCGGGCGATGACGGGCAATTCGCGGTCGGGAGTGAAGGATGAAACATAGGCGGGCGTCACCGCCGCATCGTCGATCACCACGCCTGCCGCCTTGCTGCCCGCCTGCGCCACGCCTGCGGCCATATCGTCCAGCGAGGCCGCCGCCGCCTTCGCAATCATCGCCACATCATCGAGCAGCGCGATCAATCCCACCGACATGTCTTAGCAGCCCCCTGCGGACAGGCGGCCCGACCATGCCGCCAGAATCAGAAAAACCCGGTCAGATTGAACGACACATAGCGCGTATCGCCGCGCCGTCCATTGGGCGCGTTTTCCATAAACGACCCACGCGCCAGATAGACGCCATCAAATTCAAAACGAAGCCTTTTCGGCTTTATCCAATAGCGCAGCCGCGTATCGAACTGATGGCCCGCAAAATTGCCCGAACGGCCCGTGACGTCGCGCACGCTGGTGGTCGAGAAACTGTCGTGGCTGTCGGCCAGCCACAGGCCGCGCCAGCCGACAAAGGCGTCCACGCGCGCGCTCGGTGTGACCTCGATACGCAGGCCCGGCGAGGCAATATTGGCCCGGCCAATGGCATTATACAGACCGCTGGGCGCCAGATCGCCGCGGCGGAACCCGAACAGAGTGTCGAAATGGCCATAGGTGCCTGAGGTGCCGTCCCCGCTGGCCCGGTCGAATTCGAACAGCACATGCGGCTTCCATTTGCCCGCCCAGCTATAGCCCAGATGGGCGCGCAGGAAAGTCGCGCTGGCGGTCAGCGTGGCGGCATTGGCGGCGGTGCTGGCGCTGACATGGCCCCATTGATAGATGCCTTCCACGCCACCATCGACATGGCCGGGGCGCGGATCGAAACTGGCGCGCAGGCCCAGATTGTTGAGCAAGCGGTCGCGCGTGGGGTGGCCGGGCGCATCGCGCTCGCCAAAATGGATAAAGCTGATTTCAGACAGGAACGGGCTGCCCTTGGCCTGATGCGCCAGCAAGCCGCCCGACAGCGCGATGTTCACATTTTCCGAATCCAGCGCAAAGCGATTGTCGCGCAAGGAAACGCCATCATCGGGCAGGCGCAGATGCGGCATCAGATAGATCAGCGTGGACGTATAGCCGCCCGGCATTGCCGTGATGGCAATCGCGCCCGTATAGGAATTGGTGGAATTGCGATAATCGTCCGAGGCGATCAGGCGGCCCGAACCGATGCGCGCCATCATGCGCCCGGCCTGAATCGTGGTCTTGGTCCCCTTGCCCAATGTCGAGCCCAGATTGGCCATGATATAGGCCTGCGCGGGCTCCATCACATTGACATCATTGGTGGATAAAGGCGTGCCGGGATTGGCGTTCCATTCGCGGCTGTCATAGATTTCACCGACGAGCTGGATCGGCCCATGTTTCCATTCAGCGCGCAAGGTGGTGCGCAGGCCCGGCAACTGGTCGCTGGCATTGACGCCCGCGCGGGCCTGGCCCTCGATGGCTTCATAACGCGCGCGGATGCTGCCGGAAATCTGCACGCCATCCTCAGCCCGCGCCTCCGCCGACCAGCACAACAGGCCCAATGCGGCCAGAACCGTGTATTTCATTCCCCGAAATCCCCCCAATGGGCGCGTTCTCTAGGGAGGTGATGCTACAATCCAAAGCCCTAAAATGCCGGAGGCAGGCTTCTGCGTAGTTTTATCGGGAGCACTGTTTCAGAATTCGACATCCAGATCCTCGAACTCCTCGGCCTCTGCCAAGGCGGCCTCGCGCCATACGATCATCGGGCCCCATGCTGCGATGGTCTGGCAATAGGCGGCGCTCGGCGCGCTCAGGCCCACCGCATAGGAAAGGAAGCGCGTGGTGACGGGGGCATACATCGCGTCTGCAATCGTGGGCGCGGCGCCGAACAGGAACGGGCCGCCATATTTGCTCAAACATTCCTGCCAGATCACCTCGATCCGCTCGATATCGGGGCGCGCGCCGGAAAAGACCGGGAATTTATTATGGCGCACCTTCAGGTTCATCGGCAGGGCCGAGCGCAGATTGGTAAAGCCGGAATGGATCTCGCCGCTGATGGACCGGCAATGCGCGCGCGCGATCCGGTCGGCGGGCAGCATCTGGGCATCGGGGTAAAGCTCGTTGAGATATTCGGCAATCGCCAGCGTATCCCACACGCTGGCCCCTTCATGCGTCAGGCGCGGCACCAGCACCGATGGGCTGAGCAGCAGCAATTCGGCGCGGTCGGCCGCATCATTCTCCACCCGCTGTTCATCGACCTCCAGCCCCGCCAGTTGGGTCAGCAGCCAGCCGCGCAGCGACCATGCCGAATAGGTTTTGCTGGAAATGGTGAGCGTTGCCTTGGCCATGACTTGCGTCCTCTTCTACACCTGTTTCGCTTTTGCAGCATAAACTCTTGCCAAGCGCAATGACGCAGCGCAGCATCACCCTATTATTTCACTCCGGCATGCAGACGAATCATGCACCGGGCGGAAAGATTGGCGGACCGAATCCATGCTTTATCAGGCCTATCAGACCTATTGCGACATGATGGAGCCATCGCGGCGGATGGCGGCGCTGGCGCTGGAGGCGCGCGACCGGCTCTGGCCATGGGCCGATGTCTGGGGCTGGCCGCGCCGGATGCATGCGCTTTGCGCGACTCACAAGCTTTCGGCCATAACCCACAGCCGCCCTGCCTTTGGCATTACACAGGTGCGCGTGGGCAATGCCAATGTGGCCGTGCGCGAAGAGGTGGCCCTCGAGCGCCCCTTTGGCAATCTGATCCATTTCGCCAAGGACGAGGTGATGACGCCCCAGCCCAAGATGCTGGTGGTGGCGCCCCTATCCGGCCATTACGCCACGCTGCTCGCCCATACGGTCGAGGTCTTGCTGCGCGATCACGATGTCTATCTGACCGACTGGAAGAATGCGCGCGATGTGCCTCTGGCCGAGGGGCGTTTCGGGCTGGAGGATTACACCGATTATCTGATCCATTTCCTGCGCGAACTGGGCCCGCGCAGCCATATGCTGGCCGTGTGCCAGCCCTGCGTTTCGGCGCTGGCCACGGTGGCGGTGATGAGCGCCGAGCGCGATCCGTGCACCCCGCGCAGCCTGACGCTGATGAGCGGACCGGTCGATGTGCGCGAGGCGCCAACGGTGGTCAATGAACTGGCCAATGCCAATACGCTGGACTGGTTCGAGGCCAATCTGATCTCGCGCGTGCCTTCGCGGCATAAGGGCGCGGGGCGGAGGGTCTATCCCGGCTTCCTCCAACTGACCGCCTTTATGTCGATGAACCTTGGCCGCCATTTCGGACAATTTCGCAAGCTCTATCAGGCTCTTGTCGACGAGCGCGAGGCCGAAGCCAAGAAGATCGCCCACTTTTACGAAGAATATATGGCGGTGCTGGACCTGTCGGCGGAATTCTATCTCGAAACCATCGATCAGGTGTTTCAGCAGGCCACGCTGGCGCGGGGAGAAATGATGCACCGGGGCCGCCGCATTGACTGCGCGGCGATCCGACAGACCGCGCTGCTGACCGTCGAGGGCGAGCGCGACGATATTTGCGGCGTGGGCCAGACAGCGGCGGCGCATCAGATGTGCTCTTCGCTGCGCCCCCATCTGCGGCGACATCATTTGCAGCCGGGCGTGGGCCATTACGGCGTGTTTGCCGGTTCGAAATGGGAAAAGCAGGTCTATCCGCAAGTGCGCAATCTAGTGCTGGCGATGAGTTAACCTATCCGCGCTGCGACCATCGGCGCGCTGTTGCCGTGGCGTGGGATCGGGTAAGAGGCACCCATGCTGAAACTGGACAAGGATGGCGCCATCGCGCGCCTGCTGATCGACCGCCCCGAACGCCATAATGCAATGAACCTTGCCATGTGGCAGGCGCTGCCGGATTTGCTGGCGCAGGCGGTGGGCGATGATGATGTGCGCGCGATTGTCCTGACCTCGGCCACGCCGGGCCTGTTCTGCGCGGGGGCCGATATTGGCGAGATGCTGGCTGCGCGCGAGGATCTGGCGCTGCGCGCCGCCACGCAGGGCGCGATAAACGCGGCGCAATCGGCGCTGGCGCAATGCCCCAAGCCGTTGGTCGCGATGATCGATGGCGATGCGATCGGCGGGGGATGCGGGCTGATTTTGGCCTGCCACATACGGGTGGCGACGGCGCGCGCGCGTTTCGGCATTACGCCCGCGCGGCTGGGGCTGGCCTATCCGCTGCATGATACGGGGCTGCTGGTTGATCTGGTCGGGCCGGGTCAGGCGCGGCGCCTGATGCTGACCGGCCAGTTGATCGGGGCCGACGAAGCGCTGCGCATCGGATTGATCGAGGAGATGGCCGAAAGCGCGCATGGGCCATTGCGCGCCATTACCGCCAATTCCGCCTTCACCCATAGCGCAACATTGCATACCATCGCGCGGGTGATCGCCGGGCAAAGGCAGGAGGACGAAGCCTCGCTGGCCCTGTTCGCATCAGCCTTCGACGGGGCGGATTTCGCCGCCCGCGCCGAGGGATTTTTCAAGCGCAAGGGTTAAGGGGCCGAGGGCGCGGATTTTTCATAGCGCGGCCAATGCGTGGTGATTTCCCCCACCACCTTTGACCCGGCCGCATAAAGCGCCTCCAGCGCGGCGGTCATGCCGGAATAGCCGCCATTCTCGCGCGCCATATTTTCCGCAGCGCCCATGCCCGACGGCGGCATGGTGAAATTCGACCCCGCGCGCAGCACCATCATCCGATTGCGATCTGCCCGGCCCACCTTGGTCAGATATTCAAGGCTCTGGATAATCCCCGTCTCCTCCATCGCCGAGGTGACGAAAGTGCCCTTGCCATTGGTCCAGTATTTGACCCAGTCGCGGCCCCACTGGGTCATCTTCTCGCCATGCCAATAGGTCATCGCGGCCAGTTGATCGCCCATCATCACATGGGGCGGCATTTGGGCGGCCGGGAACTCCTTATACAGCTCGCGCTGGGCGGTAATCGAGGCATCGTCGGGCAGTTTGATGTCCTTGGTCAGCCCGTAAGCCCACTGGGCAAGCCCGGCGTTGAGCGCAAACATCTCGCCATTGGACGCCACCGGCGCAGGCCCCGCCAGCGGGTCGCCCTCCACTTTCGTCGAGCCATGGATCGGGAAATAACCATATTTCCAGCCCTTGGGGATTTCACGCGCGTCAATTTCATGCGCCATATCGCCATCGACCAGATAGCGCGCCCAGGCCGCGCTGCCCGCCGAGCCGGCAGCCGGATCAATCCCCGCAATCCCCGCCACCAACCAATAGGCATGGGACAGATCGAGCCGCTGATCCAGCCCCAGCGCCAGCGCGGCGGTGGCCGACTTGATATTGCCCATGCCGGTCACTATGCCCAGAACCTGCGTTTCCGGGTTGTAGTAAAGGTCGTGATAGCCCTGCGGGAAAGGGATCCGCTGCGTCAGCTTGGCCCGTTCTTTCCAGAGCTGGAACTCACCGGGCCGGTCGCCCTCATCCTTGCCGATTTCAAACAGCGTGACCACCACCACCCGTACCGGCAGATGCGCGGCGCAAGGCGCGGCAGGCGCGCATTTGGCAATTCCCGCCAAAGCAGCGCGCGGAGACACGGGAGCCGCCGCCACCGGCCCCGCCAGAGCAGCCGTCAGCGCCAAAAACAAAGCCTTGTAACGGGCCATTACCATATAATCACTTTCCCAAACGGACGGGGCGCCTGAACGCCCCGCCCCATTCATCAGAACTTGTAAACGACCGAACCCTGCACGCTGCGGGGCTTTTCCGGCAGGACGATGGTCGAGCCGAACAATTCGGTGAAATTGGCGCGGAAATAGGTGGCATCCGTCGCATTTTTCACCACCACGCGGAACAGCCATGGCCCGGTCTTGTAGCTGGCCGAGAGGTCGACCAGCGTATAGGCGGGCAGGCGCACCGCCTGCGACTGGCCCGAATAAACCGAATCCACCGCCGTCGCGCTGGCGGCAAAGGCAAGGCCATTGTCAAAGGCATAGGTGGCCGTGGCCGAGAAGGTGTTGGTGGGAATGCCCGCGCGGCGCGACTTTTCCATCGTGTTGGTCAAAACCAGACCGCCCGGCTGACCGCCAAGGAACAGATAGGGATTGGTCACGCCCTTCAGATCCTCGATGCCAAGGAAGCTGAACGTGCTGCCCGCGTTATAGAAGGACAGGTTATACACTTTGGTCTTGGTGTAATTGGCCGAGAGCAGCAGGTGCCGGTCCACCGACCAGCGCACTTCGGCCTCGATGCCACGCGTTTCGACCGATTGATTGACGGTCGAGGACTGGATCGAGAAATCGGTGCGCTTTTGATTATAGGTATCGACCGCGGCATAGAGGCGCCCGCCCAGCCACGAACCCTTGATGCCCAGTTCCCACATCTTGGAC
The DNA here is from genome assembly GCF_013149295.1 of Novosphingobium sp. SG751A. Lineage (GTDB taxonomy): Bacteria > Pseudomonadota > Alphaproteobacteria > Sphingomonadales > Sphingomonadaceae > Novosphingobium. The sequence goes on along the minus strand of NZ_JABGCB010000009.1, from coordinate 144,200 downwards.
GCGGTGGTCCATGCATTGCCGCTGACATTGGCGGCATAGACCTCGGCCCCCTGCCCCGCGATCACCGTCGATTGCTTGGCGATCGTGCCATAGGGCACCAGACCAAGGGGCGCGCGATAATTGGCGCTGGCCGACCAGCTCCACACCCCGTTGGTGGCCTTGGCGCTCAGCGCTGCGGGGTTGGTGATCTTGGTTTGCAGCTTGGAATTGTCGCTGCCGGTCTGGACATGGATGCTGTCATACCGCGCGCCCAAGGTAATATCGAGACCGAACTTGAAATCCAGATCGGTCAGCGCGGCAAAGGCGGCGTCGGTATAATAGCCGCGGAGATAATTGGTGTAATCGCAATTGCACTGGGTCGAAAGAAGGCGGGTGGAATAGGCGTTATAGCCCTGCGTCAGATCGACCCGATGAAAATATTCATAAGTGAAATCATCACCATGCAGAAAGTCGGTATAGCGGATCGAGGGGCTGAGCTGAAGCTGGAACTTGCCCAGATCGTTCTCGACCTTCTTGGTCGCGACGATCTTGTCCTCGATCACATAGGAATTATGGAATTGCGAGAAGCCATAGGCATTCTCGTTGAGATTGTCGTAACCATCATAGAAAAGCTGGTTCTTGATCTCCAGCGTGTCCGAAGCGTCCCAGATCAGATCGGCATAGAGCGTGGTGGCCTTGTTCCACAGCTTGTCATTCGGGCCGGTCAGCACATCCTTGCGCGACAATTTGGCCGTGCCGGTGTTGGTGACGGCCATATAGGGGTTGGTATAGCAGCCATTGGTGATCGAGGAGGCAAACACATTGCCGCCACAGGCAAAGCCGCCAAATTGCGACAGGCCGCCGGGCGAAAGCGCCTCGATCTCACGGGCCGAAATCTTGCCGTCGCCATTGGTGTCCATCGAAAGCGTGGGCTGGCCGGTCAGATAGGTGCCGGTGTTGACCAGATCCTGCGTAAGGCGGTTCCAGCCGCCATTCTGCTGGCCTTTGTAATTGTGATACATGCCGCCAAATTCGAGCCGCAGGTTTGAGGTCAGATCGACATCGAAGCTGGCCTGAAGGATGGTCTGCTTGGTGCCCATGTTGCGGTAATAGGAGCCGCTGTCCTCGACCTCGCCATAGAGGCTGTAGCCGAATTCTTTCGAACCGATCTTGCCCGGCCCGCGGATCGAGGCGGACAGGACATTCTTGCTCCAACTGCCGCCGGTATAGTTCACCTCACCCTCGGCATGGTCAAGAAACTTGCCCTTGCCCGCACGCGCCGATTTGGGCACGAAGTTCATATAGCCGCCGGTCTTGGACGGGCCATAGATGGGCGATGAAGGCCCGCGCACGATGTCGATCCGGTCCGAGGCGCCCAGCGGGGTAGGATAATTGCCCGGATTGTCCAGACGGCGCACGCCGCGAAAATAGACTTCGCCCGGCGTGCCGCGAATATCGAGCGCGCCGCCTACGCCAAAGAACGAATTGGTGAACACGCCCGGCGATTGCGCCATCAGGTCATAGATCTCGGTCGCGCCGAAACGCTCCATCTGCTCCTTGGAAATGGTCGAGGCCGAGCGGGGCGTTTCCACCAGATTCTTGTTGAAGCCAAAGATCGTGCCGACATCCTTCAAAGGCAACGCGCCCAGCGAGCCCTGCACGACAATTTCCTTCTTTTCCGCTGCCGGTTCATCATCGGCCAGAGCAGGCGTTGAAAGCACCGATCCCGTCAACAGCACCGCCGCCAGAGCCACGCGCCGCAGCCGTAATTTCTCCTGATATTTCATTATACATGCCCCCATGTTTGATGGCCGGCCGCGCCCCTGCGCTGCCCGCCCCGTGATTGTTCCCTGTCCTCTTGCCCATGCCTGTGCGGCTTATTTTTTGCTGATAGGCTTCATGGCGCCCCGGCCATCCGATCCTGCTCGAACGCGTCCCATTCCCGGTCCAACGCGGCCAGCGCGGCCGCCTTTTCATCGGGCGGCATGAAGGAATAGGTCAGGCTGGCGCGCGAAGCCTGTTTGAGGTCGCGATAGGTCAGCCCCTGTTCGCGCACGGCGCGGACATATTCACCCGTCATGTCGCCGCGCAAAACGCCCGCATCATCGGTGCTCAGCACGAAAGGCACACCATGGCGGCGATAAAGCCCCAGCGGATGCGCTTCGCCTTTTACACCAAGGATCACATCATTGCTGGTCAGATTGATTTCCACTGCAATGCCTTCGCGGGCCATGCGCGCCATGGTGGCGGCGGCATTTTCCTCTCCGGCAATATCGACGCCGTGGCCGATGCGCTGGGCGCCCGCCGCAATGGCCTGCGCGATATGGTCGGTGCGATTGAGGGGCGGCACCTGCGTCGCGCCCAACTCGCCCGCGTGCAGCGTGCGATGAACGCGCGGATAGCGCGCCGCCAGAAAGCGGATCATCGCCATATGCAGCGGGTAATCACGCAGCGCCAGCGGATGATCCTCGGGCATGACGATGTTGATGCCGACATAGCGCGGATCATGGTCGGCCATCATGAAGGCGGCCACCAGCGAACGAAACACCATGCGCGGCGGCAGCGCCCGCAAGGCCTGAAACAGATAATGCACCCGCACCCGGCACCCGGCCTCGGCCTGCGGAGTCGCACATTGCAGGGCCTTGGCGGCGGCGGCCTCGTCGGCGCTCAATTCCGTGCTGGCCTGCGCCAGCAAAGGCTCGATCAAGGCGCGGTCGGCCTCAAAGGTGGCGGCAATATCGCCCTCGCCCATCGGCGCATCGCCCGCCGCCATGATCGCTTGCGAAAAGGCATTGGTATTGTGGTCCAGTTCCAGATAGCCCACCCGGTCGAGCGCGGCATGGCGGCGCACCGAGGCCAGCATCGGCGCGGTCGAGATAGCGGCAATCGGGGCGAAACGGGCAAAGGTCTGAAAGAATTGCGCATGGCCCGAACGCTCATTGCGCCCCACGCCCGCCTGCCAGCCGCGCGTCGAAAAACTGTCGACCAGCCGCGCATAGGCAGGCGATTCCTGCCCGTCGCGGCGCTCGATCCGGCGTTCGCTCGCGCAACCGCCCGGTGGCGGCGGCTCGACGCTCAAGCCATCGGCAGTGGCGCAAAAGCCCGCCTGCGCCGCCCAGAGCAGATAATCCTCCGCCCAGATCGCCCCCGACAGATGGTTATGTAGATCGCCGCCCTTGGGCATGGCGCGCAAAAACAGGCGTAATTCGGTCGGGCTTTGCGCCGCGCGCGCCATGATCCGCGCCACCGCCGCCTCGCGCCCCGGAGAGGAATTAGCGCGGGCGGCGGTGGTTCCGGCCAGAACCGCGTGAGGGAGGAGCGCAGCCCCGGCCAGCATGCAAAGACCCAAAGACCGGCGCATACGCAAGGTCGAGGCGCCCAACCGCCGCCTGCCACCGGAAATGTTCAAGATTGGTCCCCGTCAAAGGGTCCCCTGACCCCTTCGGCGGTGAATTTAGGGCTTGACCTGCAACAATCAAACGCAATGATCTAGACACAGCGTTGCAAAAATGAGCGCACCCCTCTGGAGCCAGCCTATGCCCGCCTTCTCTCGTTTCCTGCGCTATTTCATGGTGGTGGGCCGGACCGGCTCGATCCGCAAGGCGGCCGATGAATTGCACGTATCGGCCTCGGCCATCGACCGGCAAATCCTGAACGCCGAGGCTGAGATCGGCATGCCCCTGTTCGAACGCCTGCCATCGGGCCTGCGTCTGACGGCGGCGGGCGAGATCATGATGGCGGCGGGCGGCAACTGGCAGAAATCGCTGGCCGATGCGCGAGCGCGGATCGAGGATCTGCGCGGATTGAAACGCGGCCATGTCGAGATCGCCGTCATCCATGCGCTGACCAAGGGCTATATTCCACAGGTGCTTTGCGCGCTGCATCGGCGCTATCCGGGCATCACGGTGGCGCTGCGCATCCTGGATAGTGCGGCGATGCGCGATGCAGTGGCCGATGGCGATGTCGATTTCGGCATCGGTTTCGAACCGCAATCGATCCGCGATCTGACCGTGCGCGCCTTTGCCGAAGTGCCGCTGGGCTTTATCACCCTGCCGGGACACCCCGTTTCGCAATTGCCCCGCGCGCGTTTTTCGATGGCCGCCGATCTGCCCGTCATCCTGCCCGCGCGGCCTCTGGCGGTCCACGATCAGGTGGCCGTGCTGCAAGGCGCGGCGCAGGTGCCGCTTACCCGCATCTTCACCTCGGACAATATCCAGATGATCGCCAGCCTGGTGCAGGAAGGCGTCGGCGTTGGCGTGCTGTCATGGGTCGATGTGGCCAGCGAGGTGCGCGCCGGATCGCTGTGCTTCACCCCTCTGGCCGATCCTATCCTGAAGCCGCTGGTGCTGGCCATGACCACGGCCACCTCGCGCACGCTGTCCTATGCCGCCGATCTCGTGCTGGGCGAAATCCAGCAGGGATTTTCCGCGCTGGCCTATCAGCCATAGCGCATAGATCTAACCGGCACAGGCCGCGGCCAGCAGTTTCATCCGCATCTGGCCCAGATTGGGCAGATTGGCCTGCGCCAGCAGCGCGCTGTCGGCCGCGCCCACGATCCGGTCCTTGCCATAGCAATTGCTCAGATCGACCGTTTCCTGCGCCACCGCCCGGCCCAGTTTGAGCGAATGGAAACAGCGCACTGTGGGGCTGGCCGGATCGTCGGGATTCTGGTCCACCACCATGGCCAGCCGGTGCGAGGCCAGCAGCACGATCGAGCCCACCGGATAGACCCCCACCGCGACAATGAATTCGCGCAAGATGTCGGGATCAAAGGCCCCCGCATCACCCTGCATCTTTTCAATCACATAGGCCGGGTCCGATACGCTCTCGCCGTCAAACGGATTGGCCAGATCATCATAGGCATCGCAAATCGCCGCCATCCGGCCCAGCAGGCTGATCCCCTCGCCCGGCGCGCCTTCTGGATAGCCCGCGCCGTCCATCCGCTCGTGATGCTCATAGCAGGCGCGCACCACCGCCTCGTCGAACCCGCCCGTCGCCACGAAATCGCGTCCGAACAGCACATGCTCGCGCACCGCCCGCTCGGGCAAATCCCGCCAATCGCCCTGCCATCCATCAGGCACGGGCAGCAGCGCAATGCCGCTGTCCATCAGCAGGCCGACAAGGCCCGCATCATGCATTTGTTCGTGCGACAGCTTCATCTGCCGCCCCAGCGAGATCATCAGCGCCGTCGTCGCCAGCGCATGGCGAAACAGATATTCCATATCACGCTTGCACCGCATCAGCCCGTTAAAGGCATAGGGGTAACGCTGGACCGAGGCGAACACCGCTTCGACCACCGGAGCCACCACCTCGGGCTGGATCGCCTTGCCCAGCCGCGCCTCGATAAAGGCGCGCGAGATGACCTTGGCGCCCATGTCGGCCACCTGTTCGGCGCGGCCAAATTCGCGGGCCATGCTGCGCGAGGTCAGCGCGTTGGGCTGGCGCTGGGCGGCCTTCTGTTCCTCCAGCAGCATCTGACGCCGCCGCCGGGGCGTGAGGGGCGCCATAAACGCCACCGGTTCGCCATCCTCCACATCGCATCCGCGCTCCGTATCGATGATCACCGCGGCCACATCGCTGGCGCGCAGCCGGGCGAGTCGGTCCTCATCGGTCAGCAAAAAGCGCCCGCGCCAGAAGGGATGGCTGAACCAGTTGCCCTCCAGCTTGTGAATGAACATACCAAGTTGCGCTTTATGGGGATCGATCCGTTTGAGCATAGGGCCTGCATGGACTTTTTGTCTGAGTTTCGACGCGAGACCCTGCAACTGGCGGCAAATTTCTAAAATCCAAAGGGTCGGGATCTAGGCAAAATCCCTTGGGCGGCCCCGCAGAAAAAGAGCGTAAATCGGGCGGAATCGTTGCGGTTTTCGCCCAGAGCGCGGGCGGCGCTGGTTATCGCCGGTTTAAATTTCGCGCGGGCCTGATCGAGGGAAAAGGCAATGAATTTTTATTCATTTTTCCTATTGCAACGCATTCGCATTTGCTCAATAGGCTCTTGCAACTTAATCGCAATAAGGAAAACCCATGACCTCCGGCAGCAAACCTCTTCTGCTCGGCGCCGCATCGCTGATCGCACCGGCCATCGCCAATCCCGCGCTGGCCGCCGAAAAGACCCCCCAGCAGGCCGATCTGGGCAGCTTTGCCGTCACCGACACCGCCGTCACGGGCGGCACCTATAAGACCGAGCGCCAGTCCTCGCCCAAAGCAACCGCCGATCTGGTCGACACCCCCCGCTCGATCACGGTGGTGACGCGTCAGGTGCTGGAAGACACCTCCTCGACCACGCTGGCCGAGGCGCTGCGCACGGTGCCGGGCATCACGCTGGGCGCGGGCGAAGGCGGCAATCCGCTGGGCGACCGTCCTTTCCTGCGCGGCTCGGACAGCCAGAACTCAATCTATCTGGACGGCGTGCGCGATATTGCCGCCACCAGCCGCGAAACATTCGCGGTCGAAGCCATCGAAATCACCAAGGGTTCCGATGGCATCACCAATGGTTCGGGCAATGCCGGCGGTTCGATCAACATCGTGTCCAAGCGCCCGGAAAAGCGTCGCTTCATCAATGCCGACGCCTCCTATGGCACCAAGGATTACAAGCGCTTCACGCTGGACATCAACCAGCCGATCAGCGATTTCGTCGGCGCGCGCGTGGCCGCCATGTATCACGATCAGGGCGTGGCGGGCCGCGACTATGTGTGGCAGCGCCGCTGGGGCATCGCGCCCTCGCTGAAAATCGGCATGACCGGCCCCACCAGCCTGACGCTCGACTTCTATCACATGCAGTCGAGCGAGCTGCCCGATCAGGGCATTCCCTATACGCGCATCGCCTCCTCGCTGCCCGCCGGCTACACCGAAATCGCCCCGCTGGGCACCTCGGCCTTCACCACCGCCGGCGGCGGCACGGTCCAGCGCAGCCGCGGCACGTTCTACGGCCTGACCGACCGCGATTTCCGCACGACCAACACCGACGGCTTTGGCGCGCGGTTTGAAACGCAACTGGCCAAGGATCTGAAGCTGCGCAACACGCTGCGCTATACCAACACCGAGCAGAACTACCTCTGGACCCAGCCCGACGATTCGCGCGGCAACCTCTACACCTACGGCACGATCTCGCGCCGTTCCAACGCGCGCTACAGCACGCAGGACGGCCTGGTCGAACAGCTTGATCTGTCCGGCAAGTTCAACACCGGCGGCATCCAGCACTCGTTTGCCGCAGGCCTTGAATATAACTGGCAAAAGTCGGCCATCGGCAATTACTATGCCGACACCAGCGGCACCGCCATCGCCGCAGCCCAAGCCTGCGCCACCGCCAGCACCGGCAGCAACTATATCTGCACCAGCGCATCCAATCCCAACCCGCTCGATCCCTGGACCGGCAGTGTCGTCAAGGCGGGCACCGCCTCGATGACCTTTGCCGACTGGACGACGCTTTCGGCCTATGCGTTTGACACGATCACGCTGACCGACAAGCTGCTGCTCAACCTTGGCGGGCGCTATGACCGCTATCTGACCCATGCCAGCGCGGCCGTGGCCGCCCCCTTTACCGCCGCCCGCACGTGGCAGCGCCGGGTAGACAACCTGTTCACCTATCAGGCCGGTCTGGTTTACAAGCCCCGCCCGAACGGCAGCTTCTATATCAGCACCTCGACCTCGGCTGTCGCTCCGGGCACATTCCTGGCTCAGGGCACCGAAGACAATACGCTGACCACGGCGAACCTGGACCCCAACAGCCTCAAGGTGCAAAAGACCACCACCTATGAAGCGGGCACCAAGTGGAACCTGTTTGACGAGAACCTCTCGGTCTCGCTGGCGGTGTTCCAGACGCGCACCACCAATCTGCGCGTGACGAGCGACACGGGCGCGGCCACCTTCATCGGCGACAAGCGCGTGCGCGGCATCGAATTGGGCGTCAGCGGCAATGTCACCGACAAGTGGAGCCTGTTCGGCGGCTGGGCGCATATGCCCTCGGTGATGCTCAACAGCGGCTCGACGTTGGTCGGCGGGGTCTATGTCGCATCGGCCACCACCGGCAAGCGCGCGCCCAACACGCCGCTCGACAGCTTCACGCTCAACACCACCTATAAGGTCACGCCCAAGTTCACGATCGGCGGCGGCGCGATCTATATGTCCAAGGTCTATGGCGGCTACAGCTATGGCAGCACGGCCGCCACGGTGCGCGCGGTCTATGTGCCTTCCTACTGGCGCTTTGACGCCAATGCCTCGTATCAGTTGACCGATCATGTCGGCGTCAAGCTCTCGGCGCTCAACCTGACCAACAAACTGTATTACGATCAGGCCTATACCAGTCACTATGCCCATCAGGCGGCTGGCCGCACCCTGCTGGCCAGCCTGAGCCTGAAGTATTGAGCATGAGCCATTCCCCGCTATCGGTGGAAGAGTGGCGGGCGGTGCTGGCGGGGGAACCCGCCGGCGCCGCCGCTGCGCTGTTTGATGCAGCACAGGGCGGCGACCGCCTCGCCGCGCTGCATTACGGCCAGTGTCTGCTGGACGGGCACGGTGTGGACACCGATCCGCAGGGCGCGTTCCGCTGGTTCGTTCAGGCCGCCCAATCGGGTCTGGCCCCGGCGATGAACATGGTGGGCCGCTGTCTCGATCAGGGCTGGGGCGTGGATCAGACCCCCCACCTTGCCGCATCATGGTTTGCCGCCGCGGCCGACAAGGGCGATGTCTGGGGCCTCTACAATTACGCCACCGCGCTCACCCTTGGGCGCGGCGTCGAACAGGATTGCGCACACGCGCTGGAATTGTTCCGCCGCGCGGCCGCCATGGGCCATGCCAAGTCGCAAAACATGATCGGGTCGTTCCACGAGGATGGCTGGGAAGTTCCGGTCAATCTGAACATTGCCGCCTATCACTACGCCCGCGCGGCCGAGGGCGGCGATTTTCGCGGCTGCTTCAACCATGCCCGAATGGAAATAGCGCATGGGCGATTGGAAGTGGCGCAGCGCTGGCTTGCCGAGGCCGCGCGCCTTGGCCATGCCCGGTTCCGCCATCAGATGGCCCAATGGCTGAACGGGCGCGAGGAAGAAAGCCTGCGCCGGTTTGCCGACCAGATTTTATCGACGGACATGACCCCGGCATGAGCAAGAAGAAGAATGGCGCGGCCAAACAATGGTGGCAGCGCCAGTTCCACACATGGCACTGGATCAGCGCGGCGATCTCGCTGATCGGCATGCTGTTTTTCGCCATCACCGGGATCACGCTGAACCATGCGGGCGCCTTTTCCGCCCAACCGGTCGTGGTGGATCGCAATGGACAATTGTCGGCCGGAGCGCTGGTGCTGCTGCGCGCGCATCATGCCACCACCGGCCCCCTGCCCGCGCCCGTGGCCAGCGCGGTCGAGCAGGCCGTCCATATCGATGTTTCGGGCCGCGATGCCGAATGGGCCGAGGATGCGATCACGGTCAACCTGCCCCGTCCGGGCGGCGATGGCTTTGTTTCGATCAACCCGGCCGATGGCGCCATCACGGCGGAAATGACCGACCGTGGCCTGCTCTCGCTGGCCAACGATCTCCACAAGGGGCGCAATGCGGGCGGCCCCTGGGTGTGGTTCCTCGACATTTTCGCGGTGGCCTGCGTGGTCTTCACACTCACCGGCCTGCTGCTGCTGCAACTCCATTCCAAGCGTCGCCGTTCGACATGGCCGCTGGTGGGGCTGGGGCTGATTGCACCGCTGCTGCTTATCCATTTCCTTGTTCCTTAAAGGAAGATTTGATGAAACCCTCCTCCCTGCTTGCCCCCGTCCTGGCCTTGGCACCGGGCGTAGCAATGGCCGGTTCGATCTCGATCGACCTGCCGCGCCTGAACGTTGCCGAATATCATCGCCCCTATGTCGCCATCTGGGTCGAGGGCGCAGGCATCCAGCCGCGCACCGTCGCCATCTGGTATGACGCCGACCATCGCGGCGATCCGGGCACGAAATGGCTTTCCGACCTGCGCGGATGGTGGCGCGTGGCCGGGCGCAACATCGGCACGCCGCCCGCGGGCATTTCGGGCGCCACCCGCGCGCCGGGCCATCACACCATCCCCCTGCCCGCCGATCTCAAGCCCGGCGCCTATACGCTCAAGGTTGAAGCTGCGCGCGAGACCGGCGGCCGCGAACTGGTCAGCGTGCCCTTCACCATGGCCAAGACCGGCGGCAAGTCGGCTGGAACCGGCGAAATCGGCGCAGTCGCCGTCACCCTCCCCTGATCCCCCACCCTGCCCCCAAAACATCAAGGAGCCTCCCCATGGCCAAAAAGATGATTTTCAAGTCGCTTGCCCTGCTGGCGGGCGCTTCTGCCCTTGCGCTGCCGATGACGGCTTCGGCGCATCGCCAGTGGCTGCTGCCGGTCGCCACCAATTATTCGGACGAAGATCCCTGGGCCAGTATCGATGCCGCCGTGTCGAACGACCTGTTCTTCCCCGACCATTTCCCGATGCAACTGGCTCAGGTCAAGGTGACCGCGCCAGACGGCACGCCGGGCAAGATCGAGCATGGCGTCACCGCCCGCTATCGCAGCACTTTCGACGTTCACCTGACCCAACCGGGCACGTGGAAGATCGGCACCGAGGGCTTTAACGTGATGGGCAGCTTCAAGGTCGATGGCGTGGAAAAGCGCGTTGGCCGCCGCCCCGGTCCGCCCGCGGGCGCGATGGGTCCGGGGGGTCCCGGCGGTGAAGGCCGTGGCCCGAGTGGTCCGGCCGGTGAAGGACGCGGCCCCGGTGGTCCCGGTGAGGGTCGCGGGCCCGGTGGTCCGGGCGGCGCTCCGTTGGAAACCGTGGCGCTCGATGCCATTCCGGCCAATGCCACCGATCTGAAACTGACCGAAGCGATCAGCCGCAACGAGGTCTTCGTCACGCGCGGCGCGCCCACCACCACCCTGTTCAAGCCCACCGGCAAGGGGCTGGAATTCGATCCCGTCACCCATCCCGACGATCTGGTGTCGAACGAACCGGGCAAGTTCCGCTTCCTGATCGACGGCAAGCCCGCCAAGGGCCTCAAGCTGACGGTCATTCCGGGCGGCAAGCGCTATCGCGACGCCGAGGGCGGCTATGATGTCACCACCGATGCCAATGGCGTGGCCACGGTCAAGTGGACCGGCGCGGGCATGTATTGGATGACCGTGAGCGCCACCGACAACCACCCCGCCACCCCGCGCGCCACCGAGCGTCGGATGACCTATACCGCCACCGTCGAGGTGATGGCGCCCTGATGATGACGGGGGCGGGGATGGCGCAGGTGCGTGTCGCCCTGCCCTCGGTCATTGACGGCGATGCCCTGCGCGGACTGGACCCGAAGGCGCCCGTGGTGGCGCTTTCGGGTCAGACCATGGGCACGGTCTGGCGGGTTAGCGCGGTCTGGGCCGGCGATGATCTGCGCGGGACGATTGCCGCGCGGCTCGATGATCTGGTGCGCCAGATGAGCCATTGGCAGTCCGACAGTGAGCTTTGCCTTTTCAACAATTTACAAGGCGGCGAATGGGCCTCGCTCTCGCCCGATTTCGCCCATGTAATCGAGGCCTCGCTCGATCTGGCGCAGGCCAGCGGGGGCGCGTTCAGCCCGGCCATGGGGCGGCTGGTTGATCGCTGGGGCTTTGGTCCGTCCGGGCCTGTGGCCTTGCCGCCCGGTGATGATGAAGTGGCTGCGCTGCGCGCCCTTTGCGATGTTTCACGTCTGGCATGGGATGGTGCGGCAGGACGATTGCGCCAACCGGGCGAAGTGTCGCTTGATCTGTCGGGCATTGCCAAGGGCTACGGCGTCGATGCACTTGCCGCGATGCTGCGGGCGATGGGCGTGCGCCATGGGCTGGTCGAGGTAGGCGGCGAATTGTTCGGCTGGGGCGTGCAGAGCGATGGCCAGCCATGGTGGGTGGATCTGGAAAATCCGCTGGGCATGGCCCCAAATCCGACGAGCCTGGCTCCCTTGCGAATCGCACTGCATGGTCTGGCGGTGGCGACGTCGGGCACCTATGTTCGCGGCGGGCATAATCTTGATCCGGCCACCGGGCGTCCGGCGCATAATGGCGTGCTGGCGTGCAGCGTGATCCACCCCCAAGCGATGATCGCTGATGGCTGGGCCAGCGCGATGAGCGTGTTGGGGCCGGATCAGGGGCGGGAAATGGCGGATCGGCGGGGGCTGGCGGCGCGCTGGGTGATGGAAGACGGGGCCGAGGTGTTGAGCGCAGCGCTAAACGATATGATTGCGAATTAGATGCAATAAGCCTTGCCGGAGCAGCCTCCTTTTGCTAATCGTTAGCAATAGCGAGCATTAACGACCCTGCGAGGCATTCCATGTACGCCTTCCGAGTGACTGACGAAGCCGAGTTTTCCGTCCATTATGATGCGCGACTCAGCTTTGCTCCTGCGGCGGCGGTCAGCCTTGCTCCCAACACCCCCTTCATTCCCGGCGCCCGCTATGCCCAGCAATCGCAACGCCCGCGCGGAGGCGCGATGCTGGCTTCCGCGCTGGCGGTCGGCGCTTTGTTTTCCGCGATGGTGTGGATGAATGTCGCCCCCCATGCCAAGCGCGAACATCATGTCGTGACGATGGACCTGACCGCCCCGCCGCCGCCCTCGACGCCCGAGAGCAAGCCGGTGGCCAAGACGGTCGACATGCCGCAATTGCCGCAAGCCGTGGCCCAACCGCAGCCTGAAGCCCCCACCCCGCCGCTGGCCGTGGCGATTGCCGTGGGTCAGGAAGCGGCCGCGCAGCCCCCCGCGCCGCCTGCTCCTCCGGCCCCCGCCCCGGTGGCCGCCGCGCCCAAGGCGCCTGCGGGTCCGGCTGAGGTCGGTGATCTGGGCGCACGAATCCTCTCCTTCACCCCGCCGTCCTATCCGCTGGAGTCGCGGCGGAATATGGAGGAAGGCACGGTGACGCTGGGCCTGCTGGTCGGCACGGACGGGCGCGTGGCGGAAATCTCGGTCACGAACAGCAGCGGCTTCCCCCGCCTCGACAAGGCCGCGCTGGAGGCCGTGCGCAAATGGCGCTGGACCCCGATGATGCGCGGCGGCGAGGCGGTAATGCTGCGCGGTTTCCTGAAGATTCCTTTCGGGCTTAAGAAGTAAGAAATTCGACCATCTGCTGGCTCAGTTCCTTCTGGGTCACGCTGCTCATATGCGTGCCGGGGATTTCGGCATAGCGCGCATCGGGCAAGGTCTGGGCCAGACGCGGGGCGCTGCCGTTGTCCTGATCGATGGCGCCGCAGACCACCAGCGTCGGCATGGTGATCCCGGCCAGATCCGAAGGCGGCGTATCATCCACCGATTGCAGCAGCAATTGCGCGGCGCGCAGGTCGACCTTTTGCGCCTTCATGAATTGCTGGGCCACATAGGCCGGATCGCCATGCTTGATGGTGCCGTAACGCGCGATGGCGTCGAGGAAAAAGGCGCTGCGCCGCGCCCATCCTGCCAGCCCTTCCAGCCCCATGCCCGCAAGGATCAACCGGCGCGGCTCAAGGCCGGCCAGCACCGCGCGGGTGGCCGTGCGCGAACCGAGCGAGAAACCGCCCAGATCGAAGCCGCCCGGCTCCAGCCCCAATTCGCGCACCAGCATCAAGGCATCGGTGACCAGCACGTCCTCAGGATAGGCGGTGGCGTCATGGGGCGCCTCGCTCATGCCGTGGGCGCGCAGATCGGGCATGATGACCTCAAACCCGGCCTGCGCCAGACGCTCGGCATGGCCATATTTGACCCAGTTGATCGCCGCCGATGAAAACAGTCCGTGGAACAGCAGCAAAGGCCGCCCCGCACCCACACGGTGGAGCGCCAGCCGCGTTCCCGCCCAACCGCGAAAATAGCTGGTGGTGACTGTTTCGGGCATGACGACATCCTCTTCGGGCGAATGGGCAAGGAGATCGCGATAAGCGCGGAAAAGCCAAAGGGGCAAGCGGCTTGTGCCAGCCGATGCCTGAAAATATTCGTGGATCAAGGAAAGGCGCTCCAAAGGCGCGAAAGGAAACAGGGCGGGTAAAGCGCCCGCCCTGCATGATCTGTTGTCTGTTTCAGCAGCCCGTCAGCGAGGCACCGGGCACATAACGCGGGCCGAACATGGGCGAACAGACGCGTGCCGCGCTGGCGCGCTTCAGCCGGGCCGGGTCGATCTGGCCGCTCTTGGCAGTATCGGCGCGGTCAAAGGCGGTTTCCATGTAGGCGACGAAAGCTTCGCGGGTGACCTTGCCATCGGCATCGCGCGGCACATGGGGCAGGATTTCGGCCAGCGCAGCGTCACCGGCAGCAGCGGCATTGGCCTGCGTAGCGCCGGCAAGGGCCAGAACCACGGCGGCGAGGCCAAAACGGATATTCATAACTCCTCCTATGCGAAAGTCCCCACCCCCGCGCCGCGCGGCCTAGCTTTTCGGACAGGCGTCCGGTATGCGCAATTCTGCTCATGCTTTTATCGGGCAATTTCGGGCATTTCGTACAAAGCTGGAGCTGACTGCGCGAGCGGCTCGCCTCGTCGCGTGGAACCATCGCCTCGCCGGACTCTTCCTTGAACATGTACCATGTTCGAGAGGAGTAGACCCATGAAGACCCTTCACAGCACGCTGCTCGCCGCCACCATGTTGGCCGTGGCATGGAGCAGCCCCACCATGGCCGAGGGCAAGGCCGACCGCGCGAAAAAGGCCATCGCCGTGGCCGAAGCCAAGATCGGTGCGGCCGATACCGCCGGGGCCGACACGCTGCTGGCGGTGGATCAGGCCAAGGCCAAGCAGGCATTGGCCGATGCGCGCGAGGATCTGTCGGCAGGCCGCAAGGAAGAGGCCATCGAAACCGCCAATCATGCCGCAATGATCGCCGATGCCAACCTTGGTCAAGCCCAGCGCATGAAGGCCGAGCGCACCGCAGCCCGTGTCGAGGCGGCCAAGACCGATGCCGCCATTGCCCAGCAGCAGGCCAGCGAGGCATCTCAGCAGGCCGCAGCTCAACAGGTTGCGGCGGCCAATGAGCGCGCCGCCAGTGCCGAGCAAACCGCGCAGGCGGCCCAGCAGGATGCCGCAGCGGCCCGTGCCAGCGCTCAGGCCGCCATGGAGCAAAAGTCCGCAGTGGAAACCACAGTGACCACGCAGAATACGGGCCGGGTGGCCGCCAAGAAGGTGGTCAAGACGCGCGTGGCGAAAAAACCCGCCCACAGCGCCCATGTCGCCGGGCCTGTCGCCACCACGACCACCACAGTGACGCAACGGGTGAACTAAACTCGCAAATACAAAAGGGTGGGACAGGTTTTGCCTGCCCCACCCTTTTGCTTTGCCATCACTGGCGCGCCGATCAGCCCTTCTTGAGGTGGCGGCGGCCCAGCAGTTCGGCAATCTGCACCGCGTTCAGAGCCGCGCCCTTGCGCAGGTTGTCCGAAACGCACCACAGCGACAGGCCATTGTCGACCGTCGAGTCTTCACGCACGCGGCTGATGAAGGTGGCGAAATCGCCCACGCATTCGACCGGGGTGATATAACCACCGTTCTCGCGCTTATCGACCAGCATCACGCCAGGGGCTTCGCGCAGGATGTCCTGAGCTTCGGCCGCCGAGATTTCTTCCTCGAACTCGATGTTCAGAGCTTCAGAGTGGCCGATGAACACCGGCACGCGCACGCAGGTTGCCGTCAGCTTGATCTTGGGATCAAGGATCTTCTTGGTTTCGGCCACCATCTTCCATTCTTCCTTGGTGTAACCATCATCAAGGAAAACGTCGATATGCGGGATCACGTTGAAAGCGATCTGCTTGGTGAACTTCTTGGCCTCGACCGGATCGCCGACAAAGATCGCGCGGCTCTGTTCGAACAGCTCGTCCATGCCTTCCTTGCCCGCGCCCGACACCGACTGATAGGTGGCGACCACGACGCGCTTGATCTTCGCCTTGTCGTGCAGCGGCTTCAAGGCCACAACCATCTGCGCGGTCGAGCAGTTGGGGTTGGCGATGATGTTGCGCTTGGTATAGCCGTCGATGGCGTCCGGGTTAACCTCGGGCACGATCAGCGGAACGTCCGGGTCCATGCGATAGAGCGACGAGTTGTCGATCACCACGCAGCCCTGCGACGCGGCCTTGGGGGCATAGATCTTGGTCGGCGCCGAACCTGCGGCAAACAGGGCGATGTCCCAGCCGGTGAAGTCGAAATGTTCAATGTTCTGAACCTTCAGCTTCTTGCCGGTTTCGCCGAAATCGATCTCGGTGCCCTGCGAACGGGACGAAGCCACCGCCGCCAGCTCGTCGATGGGGAATTCACGCTCGGCAAGGATGTTGAGCATTTCGCGGCCCACATTGCCCGTGGCGCCAACGACGACAACCCGATAACCCATGTTACTCACTCCTGCGGCCCATAAAGGGACCTGTTTCACGCGGCCTGAGACGCAAAGCCGCATTACAACAACTGGCTAGAGAATTACGGCGGCGTCACTCCATGCCGTGCCAGGAAAGCGAAAATCGTGTTCCACAAATGAACGCTGACCTTGGGCCCGCCCACGCGGTGGGTATGGCCGGGATACAGCATCATTTCAAAAGGCGTTGCCTCGTTCTGCATCTTGGCGATCAGCGCCGAGGAATTTTCAAACACCACATTGTCATCCGAAAGCCCATGGATCAGCAAAAGCGGATCGCGGATCGCATCGGATTTATCGATGGCGTTCGAAGCCTTGTAAGCCTCCGGAACCTTGCGTGGGTCGCCCATATAGCGCTCGGTATAATGGGTGTCATAAAGCTCCCACTTGGTCACCGGCGCGCCGGAGATCCCGGCCGCAAAGGCGCCGGGATGCGCCTCCAGCATCTTGAGCGTCATATAGCCGCCATAGGACCAGCCATAGGTGGCGATCTTCCCGGCATCCACAAAGGGCAGGCTCTTGAGGTAATCGGCCCCGGCGATCTGGTCGGCCACTTCCACCGTGCCCATCGCCTGCCAGATCTGGCTCTCGTAATCGACGCCCCGGTTGGCGCTGCCCCGGTTGTCGATCTCGAAATAGATATAGCCCTTGGCCACGATCGCCTGCGCCAAAGCGCCCGACCAGCCCTTGTTGACCACCTGCACATGCGGGCCGCCGTAATGTTCAAAGAACACCGGATAGCGCTTGCCCGGCTCCATGACCGGCGTGATCATCTTCCAGTGCAGGTCGCTGCCGTCCTGCGCCTTGATCGTGCCGAAACTGGGCGCGCGGTGGGCGGCAAGGAAGGGCGCGTAGGGATGGCCGGCATCCACGCGGTTTTCCTCAACCCATGCCAGGCGCTTGCCCGTGCCATCGGCCAGATAGGTCTGCGCAGGCTGGTTCTGGGCGCTGCGCGTTACCACAAGGGTCTGGCCGCTGCGGTCCATGGTCGCGCTGTTCATGAAGGCCGGATCGGTCAGGCGCTTCGGCTCGCCGGGATGGGCGTAATCCAGCGCATAAACCTGATGGGCCAGCACATCGTCCTTGGTGGCGGTGAAAAAGACCTTGCCACCCTTTTCATCCACCCCGTCGAGCGAGGTGACCACCCAGCGCCCATGCGTCAATTGCCGCCATTGGCCATTGGCCAGACGATAGAGATGGCCGAAACCATCGCGCTCGCTCCACCAGATCAGGCTGCCGTCGCGCAGGAAGCGGTAATTGTCGGTCAGGTTGATCCAGCTCTTGGGGCGCGCGGTCTCGCTGAACAGGACCTCTGAATGCCCCGTGGCCGGATTGACCCGCAGCATGTCGAGGCGGGTCTGCGCCCGGTCCTCGCGCTGAACATAGAGCGTCTTGCCATCGGGCGCCCAATCGACGCGGGCCAGATAGATATCCGGTTCCGTGCCAAGATCGACCTTGACCGGAGCCCCGCCATCCGGGCTGACGACATAGAGCGAGACTTCGGCATTGGGCGTTCCCGCCGCCGGATAGCGCTGGTCGAAAGTCTTGGTGCCGGTTGCGCCAATGGCCGCGCGGGTGACGATGCCGACATGGGCTTCGTCGAAACGCTGCACCGCCACATGCTTGTCATCGCCAGACCACCATGCGCCGGTCAGGCGGGCCATTTCCTCTTGGGCGACAAATTCCGCCTCGCCCCAATGGACGGTCTGGCTGGCTTCCACCGGCGTGATCGCGCGCGGGGCGCCGCCACCCACCGGCACCACCCACAGGCGGCGCTCGCGGACAAAGGAAACGAAGCCGCCCTTGGGGCTGAGACGCGGGTTGAGCGCATCGGCCCCCGCCCCTTCAACCTTGCGCACCGAGCCATCAAGCCCGGCCAGCAGCAATTCGCCATCAAGCGGCACCAGCACACTCTTGCCATCGGCCGCCCAGCTATAGGTGACGATGCCCTTGAGATCGCCGATGCGCTGGCGCTCGCGCTGCATCTTTTCCGCCTCGGACAAGGCGCGGCCCGAGGACAGCTTTTCCGAATCGACCAGCATCTGCCATTGCCCGCTCTGGCGGTCATAGCCCCACAGGTCATAGCGCTCGCGGTCATCGGCGCGGTTGCGCAAGAGCGTCAGGTATCGGCCATCAGGCGACAGCTTGACCCCGCGCGGCGCAGGCCCGTTGAGCGAAGGGCTGGCAAACACCCGCTCGAAAGACAGCGTGGCCAAAGCAGGCGCGCTCACGGCACTGTTCATAGCCGCCCCCTGCGCAAAGGCGAAGGGCGCAGGCGCGAACACGGCTGCGGCAAGCAGGAGAGCGGGAAAGCGCATGGCAAGGAAGGATACCTGTCAGAGCAAGGATGAATGGCGCGCAAGCAAAAGGGCGCCCCGGCTGTCTTGGCCGAGGCGCCCTTGTCACGGTGTTCCGCTGGTTGGCTGGGGAACTTTTGTTCCGGCTCAGCCTTCCGCGCGGGTGTCGCGGCGCTCGGCGATACGTGCGCGTTTGCCGGTGCGGCCGCGCAGATAGTACAGCTTCGCACGACGCACGACACCACGGCGAACCACGGTAATCGATTCGATGTTGGGCGAGTAGAGCGGGAATACACGCTCCACGCCTTCGCCGAACGACATCTTGCGCACGGTGAAGTTCGAGTTGATGCCGCGGTTCGAGCGAGCGATCACCACGCCTTCATAGGCCTGAACGCGGGTGCGTTCGCCTTCGATAACCTTCACGCCCACGCGCAGCGTGTCGCCAGCGCGGAATTCCGGAATTTCCTTGCCCGTAGCCGAAAGCGCCTTGGCGATTTCTTCGGCTTCGATCTGCTGAATCAGGTTCATTGACCCAAATCCTTCGTTTTGCGCCGCGCGCCAGAGGCAGACTGACCCGAAGCACCACCGTAGCGCTCCCAAAGGTCGGGCCTGCGTGACCGAGTATCCTCGCGCGCCTGTTGTTTCCGCCAGGCGTCGATTTTTCCATGATCCCCCGATCGCAGCACTTCAGGGATCAATCGTCCTTCCCAATCATTGGGTCGGGTATAGTGCGGATATTCGAGCAATCCGTTTTCGAACGACTCATCATCCCCACTAGAGGCCGCGCCCATTACGCCGGGAAGCAGCCGAATGCAAGCGTCCAGAAGCATAATTGCCGCCGGTTCGCCGCCCGAGAGGATAATATCGCCGATCGAGACCTCCTCGACATCGCGCCCGGCGAAAATCCGCTCGTCAAACCCTTCAAAACGGCCGCAAAGCACGATCACCCCCGGCCCGGTCGCCAGTTCGCGCACGCGCTCCTGCGTCAAAGGCTTGCCGCGCGGGGTCATGGCGATCACCGGGCGGCCCATCGGGCCTGCGCCGCGCGCATGGTCAATCGCACGGGCCAGCACATCGACTTTCAGCACCATCCCGGCCCCGCCGCCCGCGGGCGTGTCGTCCACGGTGCGGTGCTTGTCCTGCGCAAAATCGCGGATCTGAACGGCGTCAATGTCCCACTTGCCCTCTTCGCGTGCGCGGCCGGCAAGGCTGACCCCCAGCGGGCCGGGGAACATATCAGGATAAAGCGTCAGGACAGTGGCGGAAAAGGTCATCGCGCCCCCATGCCCCCTGCGCGGCCCGACCGCAAGGGGGCATCCGGGCTAACCCCGCCCCATCCGCAACCGATGCAGCGCCTCATAAGGCGTGCCGGCCAGAACCTCGGTGCCGAACAGAGCGACAGCCATTTGCGCCTCCTCCATCTGGCGCCCTCGGCGCAGATTGCGCGCATCGCGCCGCGCCCGCGCCAGAACCCGGCTCCCGCCCCGCGTCCGCCGGTCAATGGTGGCGCAACGCATTATCCCCCCCACCAATGCCGCCAGCAGCAGCCAGCCCAGATACGGCACCGGCTGACGATGCAGCAAAGCGATCTCCCAGCGCACAGCGCCAAAGATCAGCACCAGCACATAAGGCAGGCAGGCCCAGCCCCGGATACGCCACCAATCCGCCCGATCCACCCACAGCCCCCGCGCAATCAACCGCAGTTCAACCCAATGGATCGCGCCCCACAGGCTGGCCATCAGCATGGCCCAGTCGGTGCCCGGCGGCAGGCCCAGCACCGTCACCTCGGCGCGGCTGAGGCCCGCCGTGGGACGCAGGGGTTCGAAATGGCTTTCGTCGCGCAAGGCCAGATGGCCCGCCTGCATCAAAGTGACCACCAGAGTTTCAGCATAGCGCGTGGCCCCGCCCGAAAGGCAGGCAAGTTCAAAAGGTTGATGCAGAACCACCGTCCGGCCATCGGGGCGCAGCCAATGCGGCAGCACCCACGCTATGCCCGCCGCCGCCAGCAGCAAAACCGCATAGACCGCGAGAAACTGTTCCCCGCTTAATTGCAACGGGTCCAGCCCCGCCATGATCCTCTCCTCATCTGCCATCCGGCGACGAAGACCCCGCGCGTCTTTAACCTTCAAGCGGGCGAGGTACAATCACGGCTTTGCAAAAACGGACAAAAATCAGACGAAGTGTTAACCACCGCGGTACGCCCGGTCCTTATTCAAAGGTTCTTGTCAGACGAGTGATGCTGACCGGCAACCCTTTGCGCCGCATCATCCACCAGGCAACACCCGCGCCCGCCTGCCAAAGGCCCATCGCCGAGCCAAGCGTCGGCCCCAAAAAAAGCCAGTTCGCCATTTCGGCAGGATCAAACCAGCCATGCGCCACGAAAGCGATCAGAACGAAAAGGACTATGAAGAGCGCAGGCAGCGCCACAAGATTGGCAATCAGGGTTCGCGACCAGCGCAAACGACGGCGCGCGATGCGAAGAGCCCATAATCCCTGCACCCAAAAGACCAAAAAGACGATGGCAAGGATGAACGCTCCGACGAGCATGTCCTAGCCCTGCGCGTAAGCATCCTCGATCAGCACCCGCGTCTCGTCCCATTCGGGCACGGCCTCGGCGCGCATGGGCACCATGAAGCGGTGGCTCTTGCCATCTTCGCCCGCGGGCGCTTCGATTTCCAGAATGTCGCCCGCGCCGAAATTATCGACCGCGACAACCGTACCCAGCGTCGCACCCGTGGTGGAATGGGCCGCCAGACCAAGCAAGTCGGCGTGATAATACTCACCCGGTGCCAGAGGTGGCATGGCCGAGCGGGGGACCGTCAACGCCGTCCCGCGCAATTTTTCCGCCGCCGTTCGATCAGAGACTTCGGCAAAGCGGGCAAAAGCGCCCCCCTTGCCGTCATCCTTGATCGATTTCAGCGTCAGCGCGCCATTGTTGAAGGTGCGGTAGCTTTTCAGGGCCGCCACACCTTCACCAAACAGCTTGAGACGAACCTCGCCCGTGATGCCATGCGCCGCCGCAACAGCGGCCATTGTCACGGGCCGGCTCATTATTCAGCAGCAGCCGCTTCAGCAGCTTCAGCGGCCTTCTTGGCCTTGTCTTCGGCGCGTTCCTTGGCCTTCTTGCCGGGGACGCCAGCGTTGGGGTTGTAGGTCGCCTTGCGTTCCTTGACGCCGGCCTTGTCCAGCAGACGGGCAACGCGGTCGGTCGGCTGCGCGCCAACGCCCAGCCAGTACTTCACGCGGTCTTCGACCAGACGCACGCGGTTTTCATCGTCCTTGGCCAGCAGCGGGTTGTAGGTGCCAACCTGCTCCAGGAACTTGCCGTCGCGCGGGGCGGTCGAGTTGGCGATAACGATCTTGTAGTAAGGGCGCTTCTTAGAACCGCCACGCGACAGACGCAGAGAAACCGACATTTTCGTACCTTTCCAATAAATTCGTATTATTTCTTGAGAAATTTTGTGAGATCCGGGCCACCAGCACCAAGACCAGGCAACCCGCCGGCGCCGGGGCCGCCAAGGCCACCCATGCCGCCCGGAAGGCCACCGCCGCCCATCCCGCCAAGAGCGCCGCCAAGGCCACCCTTGCCGAACAAAGCGGCAAGGCCCTTGAGCCCGCCCATCTTCTTGATCTGCTTCATCGCTTTTTCCATCTCCTGATGCATTTTCAGGAGCTTGTTGACTTCCTGCACCTGCGTGCCGGAGCCATTGGCGATGCGGATTTTGCGCTTGGCGTTCAGCAATTCGGGGCGCGCGCGCTCCTTGGGGGTCATCGAACCGATGATCGCATCCATGCGCAGCAGCGTGCGGTCATTCATCCCGCTGTTGGCCATCGCGGCCTGCGCCTTCTTCATGCCGGGCAGCATGCCCGCCAGCGTGCCAAGGCCGCCCATCTTCTGCATCTGGCGCAACTGGCTGCGCAGGTCGTTCATATCGAACTGACCCTTGGCCATGCGCTCGGCCAGCTTTTCGGCGTCCTCGGCATCAACCGCCTGCGCGGCCTTTTCCACCAGACTGACGATATCGCCCATGCCCAGAATACGGCCCGCCACGCGGCCCGGATTGAACACTTCAATCTGGTCGAGCTTTTCGCCCATACCGGCAAATTTGATCGGCTTGCCCGTGACCGCGCGCATCGAGAGCGCCGCACCGCCGCGCGCATCGCCATCCATACGGGTGAGGATCACACCCGTCAGATCGACTTCGCCCGCAAAGCTTTGCGCAACGTTCACCGCGTCCTGACCGGTCAACGAATCGACGACCAGCAGCGTTTCCTTCGGGGTCGAGATGGCGGCAACCGCCTTCATCTCTTCCATCAGCGCCGCATCGACGTGCAGACGGCCCGCCGTGTCCAGCAGCAGCACGTCGACAGCCTGAAGCTTGGCCGAATTGATCGCGCGTTCGGCAATCGCCGTCGGCATCTGGCCCGAAATGATCGGCAGCGTAGAAACGCCCACCTGCGTGCCCAGAACGGCCAGCTGTTCCTGCGCGGCGGGGCGGTTGACGTCGAGCGACGCCATCAACACCTTCTTGCCGTGCTTTTCCTTCAGCAGCTTGCCAAGCTTGGCCGTGCTGGTGGTCTTGCCCGACCCTTGCAGGCCGACCATCATGATAACCACCGGCGGCGCGGCATTCAGATCGAGACCGGGGACATCCTGCCCGCCCAGCATCTCAACCAGCGCATCATTAACGATCTTAACGACCTGCTGACCCGGCGTGACCGACTTGAGCACATTTTGCCCAACGGCCTTCTCGGTCACTTCGTCAATAAAGCGGCGCACCACCGGCAGGGCCACGTCGGCTTCGAGCAGAGCAATGCGCACTTCGCGCATTGCATCGCGCACATCCTGTTCCTTGAGCGCACCGCGCCCCTTCAGCCGATCAAAGACCGAGCCAAGGCGATCAGACAGAGCGTCGAACATCAGCCAACCCCAACAGCGGCGCAAAATTACGCCAAAAACGCCGATGGGCCAAACCTGGCCGATCAGCGCACATTCCCATCAAGCGAAAAACGCCGGCGGACGTAAATTCGTCGGCCAGCGTAACGCTCAATGAAGCGATACTTTCCCTTTGGTGGAGCCTAGCGGGATCGAACCGCTGACCTCCTGCATGCCATGCAGGCGCTCTCCCAGCTGAGCTAAGGCCCCTAACCAATGGGCATATGTTTGAATGGTGGAGCCTAGCGGGATCGAACCGCTGACCTCCTGCATGCCATGCAGGCGCTCTCCCAGCTGAGCTAAGGCCCCATTCATTCAATAAGCTAGGCATCCCTGGGTGGTTTGCTTCGCTTCCGCCTCGTCGGCGGGCCGCCCCACTAGGACGACCCCGGAACCTTGGCAAGAACTTTTTTCAAGAAATTTCATTTTTCTGAAAAATGCCTCGCCTCGGTTCCCGACAAAGCCTTACACCTCGTCGGGCTCTTCATCATGGCCCGACACGCCCAGGTCGTCATCGCCGCCCAGGTCGACATCATTGTCCGGCGAATCGCCGTCATCATCGATGTCCAGATCCTCATCGGCCAGATCGCCGTCGGCCACCTCATCGGCGTCCTTCTTCTGGATTTCCTCAAAGGGAATCGGCTGCTTGCTCTTGAGAACTGGTTCAGGAACCCAGGCATAGCCGCATTCGATGCAAGTGACGGGATCGTCCTTGCCCAGATCGTAAAAGCGGGTGCCGCACTTCGGGCAGCCATGCTTGGCGCCCCATTCTGGCTTGACCATGCTATTCCTCATGTCTGCCCCAGCCAAAGCGGCGGGCGGTATCCATTGCTATGCGTAACTGGCGCGTGGGGCCATTTGACTGGCCCTGCCGACCATCAACCGGCAAACGCCATGCTCTGGCGCCTTGCCATAGAGCCCCCGCGCTGTCAAAAGCCGCGCGCTTCTGACGGGTGCCTGCCCGTGACGCAAGCCTTTTTCGCATCCACAGTCCCCATAGTGCAAGGAATCCTGTCCGTGAGCGCCTCTGCCACCCCCCGCCCCCGCCGTTTCCTTCCCACTGGCGCTCTCAACGGCACGATCCGCGTCCCCGGCGACAAGTCGATCAGCCACCGCTCGATCATGCTGGGCGCGCTGGCCCTTGGCGAAACGCGGGTCACGGGCCTGCTGGAGGGCGAGGATGTGATGTCCACCGCCGCGGCCATGCGCGCGATGGGCGCGAAAATCGAGAAAACCGAAGATGGCGAATGGATCATCAATGGCGTTGGCGTGGGCGGACTGCTGCAACCGGAAACCGCGCTCGACATGGGCAATTCGGGCACCTCGACTCGCCTGCTGATGGGCCTTGTCGCCAGCCATGGCATCACCGCCACCTTCATCGGCGACGCTTCGCTCTCCAAGCGCCCCATGGGCCGCGTGATCGATCCGCTCTCCACCATGGGTGCTGATTTCACGTCCACAGAAGGCCGCCTGCCGCTGACCATGCGCGGCGCTTCGCCCGCCGTGCCGATCACCTATCGTCTGCCGATGGCCTCGGCTCAGGTCAAATCGGCGGTGCTGCTGGCGGGGCTGAACACGCCGGGCATCACCACCGTGATCGAGCCCGTGCCCACCCGCGACCATTCCGAGCGGATGTTGCGCGGGTTTGGCGCGAATCTGACCGTCGAGGTCGATGAGGAAGGCACCCGCACCATCCAGATTCACGGCCCCGCCGAATTAAAGGGCCAGACCATCGTGGTTCCGGGCGACCCCTCCTCGGCCGCCTTCTTCATCGTCGCGGCGCTGACCGTTCCGGGCAGCGATGTGCTGATCGAAAACGTCGGCCTCAACCCCACCCGCGCCGGGATCGTCACCGTGCTGCGCCAGATGGGCGGCAGCATTGAGGAGGTAAACCCCCGCGAAGTGGGCGGCGAGCCGGTGGCCGATCTGCGCGTGCGCCATTCGGTGTTGCAGGGCATCGAGGTCGATCCCGAAATCGTGCCCAGCATGGTCGATGAATTCCCCGTCCTCTTCGTTGCCGCCGCGCAGGCCAAGGGCCGCACCGTCACCACCGGACTTGAGGAATTGCGCGTCAAGGAAAGCGACCGCATCACCGTGATGCGCGTGGCGCTCGAACTGGCGGGCGCGAATATGACCGAAACCGAGGATGGCCTTATCATCGAAGGCACCGGCGGCGCGCCCCTCCCCGGAACATCGGGCGCGGCCCATGTGGTCACCCATCTCGATCACCGCATCGCCATGAGCATGGCCATCGCGGGGCTCAACAGCATGAACGGCGTGGCCATCGACGACACCAGTCCGATCGCCACCAGCTTCCCCAATTTCGAGGCGCTGCTCGCCAGCCTGGTTGCCAGATGAGCCTGATCACCGGGATTCCCGAAGAGCTTGCCACCGCCTGCGGTTTTGCGGGCATGTCGCTCTGCGTCTTTGCCTATGGCTACACCACGGCCTTTACCGGCAAGCCGCGCGAGCCTAACCCCTTTGTTCAGCACGGCGCCAATCTGGCCGGTGCGCTGCTGCTGGTGATCTCGCTGCTGGTCGATACCAATGCGGCCTCGCTGGCGATGGAGAGCCTGTGGGCGGCCATCGCCTTTGTCGGCCTGATCCGCGCGATGATGGGGAAAAACGCATGATTATCGCCGTCGATGGCCCCACCGCCTCGGGCAAAGGCACCATCGCCAAAGCGCTGGCCGCGCATTACGGCCTGCCGCATCTGGATACCGGGCTGCTCTATCGTGCGGTGGGGCGGCAAGTGGCGTTGAATGGCGGCGATCCTGATGATGCGGGCGATGCGCTGGCGGCCTGCGGCTTTGCCGACAGTTTGCTGGATGATCCCGAATTGCGGTCCGAAGCCTCGGGCGGGCTGGCCAGTCGGGTGTCGGTGCATCCCGCCGTGCGTCAGGCGCTCTATGAACGTCAGCGCGCCTTTGCCACGCAAAGCGGCGGGGCGGTGCTGGACGGGCGCGACATCGGCACAGTGATCGCACCTGAGGCGACCGCCAAGCTGTTCGTCATCGCCAGCGTGGCCGCGCGGGCCGAGCGCCGTCATGCCGAAATGCTGGTGCAGGGCCGCGATGTTGCCCTTGCCGAGATCGAGGCGGATCTTGCGCTGCGCGACGAACGCGACCGCAACCGCAGCGCCGCGCCTTTGCGCGCGGCCGAGGATGCGATCACGCTCGACACATCCGATCTGGGGCGCGATGCGGCGATTGCCGCCGCCATCGCGCTGGTCGAACAGATGCGCTGCCTTAGTGGCGAAGCGTCTTAGTGGCGGAACTGGGCCTGCGTGACCTGAGCCTCCTTGGCCACGGTCTTTTTCTTGGCCGCGGTCTTGGCATGATGGCGCTTCTTGTTCTTCGCTTCCAGCTTGTGGAGGCGGGCCTTGAGGACGGCCACCTGTTCGCGGGCGGCGCGGGCATCGGCGGCGGCGGCGGCGGCAAGTGAATTGGCCGAATTGGCCGAATTGCCTGCGTTTTGCGCGGCCATATTGGCCGCATCGGCCGCACCCTGGGCCCGGCCCGATGCCGCAAGGGCATTATCGGCGGTCCCCTGCGCGCGCGATGCCGCGCCATTGCCTTCCTGAGCGCTGGCATAGGCTTCGTCCGCGCGCGCCTGCGCCCGCTTGACCGAGCCGGTCGTGGCGCAACCCGAAAGCGCGAGAGACGCCGCCACCAGACCCGTCCCCATCAGGCCCAAAGAAATACGCATGGCTTCTCCTCCTTCACAATGTTTCCATCCAGTGGAATTCTGAACAAGCCGGGGCCGTCCTGTGCCGAAAATGAACGAAATGACAAACCCGGATGGTCTGCCCCCGGCGCAAGACGAACCGTGTTGACCCGTTGTCCGGCGCCCACCGCATAGATACCGTACAGGGAGGTATTTCCCTTGCCTTTCGCCCACGTTTGGCCTAGTCGCCGCCAGTCTGCCCGTGGCCTTGGCTGTGGGCGGGTGCTGTGGATGGCATCCGGCCTCCATGGCGGTTCGGCCCTTTTTGGCCCGGCCATCGCATGGTGCGGTGCCGGAGGAAAGACCGGCGGACGGAGGCCCTGTTTTCATGGGGAAACTCCCAACCGCCTGGCCGGAAGAACGTTAGATTTGAAGGACTCTTTTATGAGCACCCCGACCCGCGACGATTTCGCGGCTCTCCTTGACGAATCGCTTGGCGGCGCCGCCAACGGTGGCTTTGAAGGCCGCGTGGTCAAGGGCACCATCACCGCCATCGAAAACGACAAGGCCGTCATCGACGTAGGCCTCAAGAGCGAAGGCCGCGTTCCGCTGCGCGAATTCGCCATGGCCGGTCAGCCCCACGGTCTGTCGGTTGGCGACGAAGTCGAAGTGTTTGTCGACCGCGTCGAAAACGCCGACGGCGAAGCGATGCTCTCGCGTGACCGCGCTCGCCGCGAAGCCGCCTGGGACAAGCTTGAAAACGAATTTGGCGAAGGCAAGCGCGTTGAAGGCGTCATCTTCGGCCGCGTCAAGGGCGGCTTCACCGTCGATCTCGACGGCGCCGTGGCCTTCCTGCCCGGCTCGCAGGTCGACATCCGCCCCGTGCGCGACGTCACCCCGCTGCTCGACGTTCCCCAGCCGTTCCAGATCCTCAAGATGGACCGTCGCCGTGGCAACATCGTCGTGTCGCGCCGCGCCGTTCTGGAAGAAACCCGCGCCGAACAGCGCAGCGGCCTGATCCAGAACCTGTCGGAAGGCCAGATCATCGACGGCGTCGTCAAGAACATCACCGATTACGGTGCGTTCGTTGACCTGGGCGGCATCGACGGCCTGCTGCACGTCACCGACATGAGCTACAAGCGCGTGAACCACCCGAGCGAAGTGATCGCCATCGGCGACACCGTGCGCGTGCAGATCGTCCGCATCAACCAGGACACGCAGCGCATCAGCCTCGGCATGAAGCAGCTGGAATCGGATCCGTGGGATGGCGTTGCCGCCAAGTACCCGGTTGGCGCCAAGCTGCGCGGCACCGTGACCAACATCACCGAATATGGTGCGTTCGTCGAACTGGAAGCCGGCATCGAAGGCCTGGTCCACGTTTCGGAAATGTCCTGGACCAAGAAGAACGTCCACCCCGGCAAGATCGTTTCGACCTCGCAGGAAGTCGACGTGCTGGTGCTGGAAGTCGATTCGGACAAGCGCCGCATCTCGCTCGGCCTCAAGCAGGCCCAGCAGAACCCGTGGGAAGCTTTCGCCGAACGTCACCCGGTTGGTTCGAGCGTCGAGGGCGAAGTCAAGAACGCCACCGAATTCGGCCTCTTCATCGGTCTGGACGGCGAAGTCGACGGCATGGTTCACATGTCGGACATCGCTTGGGGCATCTCGGGCGAAGACGCGCTGGCGCTGCACCGCAAGGGCGAAAGCGTCAAGGCGATCGTGCTTGACGTGGACATCGAGAAGGAGCGTATCTCGCTCGGCATCAAGCAGCTCGAAAAGGGCGCCCCGGCTGCCGGCGGCGTTTCGACCGCTGCTGGTTCGAACCTGAAGCGCAACGAAGTTGTCACCGTGACCGTGCTCGAAGTGCGTGACGGCGGCCTCGAAGTGCAGGCTGGCGACGATGGCGCCACCGGCTTCATCAAGCGTTCGGATCTGGGTCGCGACCGCGACGAACAGCGCCCCGACCGCTTCCAGGTCGGTCAGAAGATCGACGCCATGGTCACCGGTTTCGACCGTTCGAAGAAGCCCAGCTTCTCGATCAAGGCGCGTCAACTGCACGAAGAAAAGGAAGCCGTCGAACAGTACGGTTCGTCGGATGCCGGCGCTTCGCTGGGCGACATCCTGGGCGCCGCTCTGAAGGCCAAGCAGTAAGCTTGAACCTTCGGGCAGTTGCCTGAAACAAAGACCCGCTCGGAGCGATCCGGGCGGGTCTTTTGCTGTTTGGGTGAGAAGAAGAGTTGAATGCGAGGGTCTAGACCCTCGCGCTCCCATTACTGTCTTCGTTGCGCCAAGGGTTCACCATTGCGCCCGGCCTGCCGCGCCGCAGCCTTTAAAAGCGGCTTCGCCGCATGGCACCACCCCACCAACGAAACACCCCCAGTATCGGGATTGCAAAGGGCTTTCGCCCTTTGCCCGCCGGAGGCATAAGCCTTCTCGAATCTCCGTAACAGGACCCCGCGACAATGCTCCTCAAGATCCACCAGTTCCCCTGCCTTTCCGACAATTACGGCTTCCTGCTGCATGATCCCGCCTCGGGCGAAACGGCCTGCATCGACACCCCGGACGCGGAGGAATACCTGCATCAGGCCGAGGCGAAGGGCTGGAGGATCACCCAGATCTGGAACACACATTGGCACAAGGACCATGCGGGCGGGAATGGCGCGATCAAGGCGGCGACAGGTTGCGTGATCACCGCGCCTGCGGGCGATGCGGGCAAGATCGAGGGCGTGGACAGGACGGTGGATCAGGGCGATTCGGTATCGCTGGGGGCTTACCGCGCGCAGGTCATCAATGTGGGCGGGCATACGCTGGGTCATGTGGCCTATCACCTGCCCGAGGCTTCGCTGGCCTTTGTCGGCGATGCGCTGTTTGCTCTGGGCTGCGGACGGATGTTTGAAGGCACCGCGCCGCAATTCTGGGCCAGCCTTGAGCGCATCAAGGCCCTTCCGCCCATAACCACGCTCTATTGCGCGCATGAATATACGGCGAGCAATGCGCGATTCGCGCTGCATGCCGATCCTGACAATGAAGCTTTGTCCGCCTATTCCGAGGAAATCGCCGTCCGGCGCGCGCGAGGCGAAGCGACCGTTCCCTTCTCTCTGGAGCGCGAACTGACCACCAATCCGTTCCTGCGCGCCGACAGCGCCGATATTCAGGCCCGCTGGGGTGCCGATCCGGTCAGCGCCTTTGCCGCCTTGCGTGAGGCCAAAAACAGCTTTTAAGCCGGGCGGCGCTATAGTTTGAACTGCACCATCGCATGAACGACGGACGTCTTGTTCACCCCCGTCACATGCGGCACGAAGCCCACGCGCAGCGGCCCTAATTTGACGCCCGCCATCGCATAGGGTTCGATCAGATGGTTCGGATAGCCGGTAACACCGCCGATTTCGAAGAACAGCGGCAAGTGATCCGTTTCCGCGCGCCACCCGATCTGAAATGAAGGTCGGCGATAGGAATTATAATAGCCGCCCACGACAAAGCCGCATTCGCTTTGGGCGTAAAGACCATAATTTTGATCGTTATAGCCCGGCTTTTCATGAATGGAGAGCAGGTGAAGGCCAATGGCCGCCAAATTCAGACAATTCATCGCCAATTCGTCTCTTTCACCACAAGATCCCGCCCGAAGAGCACAGGCTTTTTGCCCAAGGGATCTTTGCATTTTGCAACGAATGACGACGTAGTCCTGCTCATCCCTCCGCCTCAACGATAGCAACCATAAGGCATCGTTGTATTTTTGGCATTAAGTAGTTATTTTATATGAATTTTAAAGGCGTCACGACTTGGGACTGTCCTGCTCTTCCCGCTTAACGCCATCGAGCAAGCGTTCGGCCCGCTCCTTATCGGCCTTGGCGATCGCCCGCGCAGTCTTGGTTTGACCATGCAGGGTGCGGTTGGCCTGCGCCTGCTTTTCCGCCTCGCCGCGCGCCCGCGCCTTGCGCGCCATGCGCAAATTGATGATCTCCGCCATAAACCCGCCTCCAAACGCAAAAAGCCCCGCCGGAGCGGGGCTTTTCACCAGATCCGCCAAGGATCAGGATTACAGACCGGCGATCGCCGCGTCCACCTGAGCCTTGTCGGCATCGACGCCGTAACGGCCAGCGATCAGACCGCGAGCCGCCGTGGCAGCCGCTTCGGCTGCCTTGGCCTGAAGCTCGGCCACAGCCGCGCGTTCCGCCGCCTCAATCTTGTCGCCGGCGATCTTTTCCCGGCGCGCAATCACAGCGGTGGTGTCGGCTTCGGCCTTGGCGATGATCGCCTCGGCTTCATGCTTGGCATGCTCGACCAGTTGCGCGGCTTCCTTTTCGGCACCGGCAATACGGGCGGCATATTCTGCGCGCAGCTTGTCGGCTTCGGCGCGCAGCGCCTTGGCTTCGGCGAGCTGCTTGCGGATTTCGGCAATGCTGCCGTCCAGCCCCTTGGTGATCACCGAGGGAACCTTGAGCACGATGGCGATCAGGATCAGCACCGCCATCGAAGCAGCAACGATCTGCGGCGCCGAGGCAACACCCAGCATCAGCGGTTCGGCAGCTTCGTGCCCGCCATGTTCGGCAGCACCGGCAGCCAGAACGGCCAGAGTAGCAAGATCAGCCATGGAGGACCTCCTTCACGGCGGCGCGGGCAGCATCGCCTTCCACGCTCAGACCGGCAAGGCGGGCGACGATGTCGCTGGCCGCTTCGCTGGCAACGGTTTCGATTTCGGTCAGCGCCTGTGCGCGGGCCGTGGCAAGGCGCGCATCGGCCTCGGCCATACGGGCGTCGATCACAGAGGCAGCCTGAGCCAGACGGGCTTCGCTCGCCTTGGTGCCTTCGGCCTTGGCCTTGGCGATCAGGGCCTGAGCTTCGGCGCGCTGCTTGTTGCTGGTCGCGGCCCAATTGGCCTCTTCCGATTCAGCGGCGCGGCGCGCGGCTTCGGCGGCGGCCAGATCATCAGCGATCTGCTTGTCGCGATTTGCCACCGTTGCCTGAACCTTGGGCACAAAGCCGCGGCCAACAACAAAGAAGACAAATCCGAAGAAGATCAGCGCCCAGAAGATCTGGGACGCATAGGTTGCGGATAGCTGCGCAATCTGAGGCATCACTTAGGTTCCGGTCGCTGTGCGTCGGGCCGGATGGACCCAAACGGTATCACCGCAAGGCCGCGGCATTGCCCCATAAGGCAAGATCCGGGCCGGGAAAATCAAAGGCGATCCCGACCGGGGCAAAGCGCCCCGGCCAGCATCACCTTGGTATTCGTTCAGGCGACGAAGATCAGGATCATCGCCACGACGAACGAGAGCAGACCCAGAAGTTCAGCAGCCGCGAAGCCGATGAACAGACGGCCCTGCTGGCCATCAGCGGCGCCGGGGTTACGCAGAGCGGATTCGAGGAACGAACCGAACACGTTGCCCACGCCCAGAGCAGCGACACCAGCGCCGATAGCAGCCAGACCAGCACCGATGAGCTTTGCGCTTGCAGGTTCCATTTCCATAACTCCTTTTGAACGAATTTCGTTGGTTGAAAGGCTTTGATGTACGTCTTGAAAACTTAGTGCAGGTTTTCGGCGTCGTTGAGATACAGCGAGGTCAACAGAGCGAAAACATAGGCCTGGATGCCAGCCACCAGAATTTCCAGCGCGCAAATGGCGATCATCAACCCAAAGCTGGGCAGGCCGACAACCGCGCCCCACAGCACGCCCGAATTGGCCGAGCTGATGACGAAGCTGGAGAGCACTTCGAGCAGCACGTGGCCCGCCATCATCGCCACGAAAAGACGCAGCGCGAGAGAGAAGGGACGCACGAGGAACGAAATCAGCTCGATAAAGGGAATCAGCCACAGCAGCCATGCAGGCGTGCCATGTGGCACGAACAGGCTGAAAAAGTGCAGGCCATGGCGGGCAAAGCCCACGATCAGCACGATCGAGAAGGACAGGATCGCCAGAACGCCGGTCACCGTAAAGTGGCTGGTCGCGGTGAAAGGATGGATCCCGAACAGGCCCAGCGGCAGCAGGCCCAGAACGTTCGAGAAGAGAATGAAGCTGAACAGCGAGAAGATGTAGGGCACATACTTCTTGCCCTTGGGGCCAACATTGGCGGCCAGCAGGCTGTCAATAAAGCCAACCAGACCTTCAACCATCACCTGCCAGCGGCCGGGAACGGTCTGCCCCTTGGCGCCGCCCGCGACAAACGCGAAAAGCACGCCAACCGAGATCAGCATCCACAGCGCCGAATTGGTGAAAGCAATGTTGTGCCCGGCAATGGTCCACTGATCGGTGCCAAAAAGCGGCTCGATCAAGAACTGGTGCATCGGATCGACTTTGCCCTGTTCGGCCACGCTTTATGCCCCCTTGCCTATGCATCGTAAGCGGCCGTTTAAAACCCCTTCGTTGGGGCGACCTTGTTCAGAGGCCATGCTCTGTTCAAGGATCATTCAGACCGCCGGGTGGAAATCCGGATAATGTTCCTGAAAGCGGCGAAGGTGCCAAGCCCCATCACCACCAACAGACCCCAATGGCCGCGCCCGATCAACTGGTCGATAGTCCAGCCTATGAACGCACCGCCACCGATCCCCGCGATCAGTTCGGCCAGAACCCGGTTGCCCAGACGATAGCTATCGTCAGATTGCGCCCCCGCATTCGGCGTTTTACGCATTTCCTCCCGCTCTCGAACGGCGTTAATCCGTTCATCAAGCGATGCGAGGCGCGCATCCTCACCGCGTTGATCCTGTGCCTCCGGCTCGTCGCTCAACTCTCTCTCCCGCCTACCTGTCCTTTGAACCGGACTGTGGGGCCAAAAAGAGCCTTGTGCAACGGCTGTCCGCTCAGGGCGCCTGCCCCTTAGGCGGGGGGTTAGCCCAAGTCAACCGGTCGCTAGGTAGTAGTAAGGTAGCATAAAGCCGTTCGCGCCATTTTCAGGCGGGTACGTATGCGCAGAAAATGCGGGAACCGGCAAATATCGCGCAATTGTCCGACATCTGCGCGGCCTTGCGCGAATCACCTGTACCAAAGACCGATCCGGCAAAGGGCAAAGAAAAACCGCGCGGGAACCATGCCCCACGCGGTCTATCCTAACAACGGTTATGCCTGTTTACGCAGGACAGCGGCTGTCACGCACCGGCGCGGCCCCGCCCCTCACCTGCCAACTGCCGTCGGGGGTCTGATACTTTTCCCCCGGCTGGGTCTGCATCACCAGCTTGCATCCGGTGGTGAAGGCATATTCCTCGACGGTGGCATGCTGGGCCTGGGCGCGTTCGGCATAGACCGCCTTGCGCTTGATGTTGATGTCATCGACAATCCGCTTGAGATCGGGCGTCGAGGCACCCACGATCCCCAGATAACCGGTGGGCATTTCGCCCACCTGTCCGGCCGAACGCGCGGCGGCATAGGCCGGATCGCGAACCTGCGCCATGGCATCGCCCGCCATTGCCGGAACAAGCAGCGCGGCGGCCAAAAAGGGCGAAACAGAAGCAAAAACGCGCGACATCAGAAGATATCCTTATTGCTATCAATCGTTTTGCCCGCATCAGCGGCCAGACGATAGATGACTTCCTGTTTGATGTTGATGTTCAGCTCGATCACGATCGGCTTATCAGGCGCGCTTACGGTGATACACCCCGAGAGCGCACCGGTCATTCCCAGCAAAAGAGCCGAAACCCCCAGCCGGACGGGTCGTTTGCGCCAGAACACTGGCATTTCTGGCAACAGACGTCCGCCCGGCCCCTGTGCCCTGCCATGTCGTGCTTCCCGCTGGTCCATACGGGAATCTTTTGCCACGGCGGGGCGGTGGGTCAATCTATTACGCTTCATGGACGATGCTCGCTGACTGAAGGCTGAATGGTTGCGGTTTTTGGCAGAGGGTTCTGCGTCGGCATGATCCGCATGGACGGCAGGGTCAGGCCCTTGTCACGCGGATCGCCGATATAGTTCGAATCGTAAAGCGAACGCAGCGACCCGATCAGTTGATAGAAAGGCGCGCGGATGTTCACATTGAATTGCAAAGGCAATTTGGCCACCTGACGAGTCAGGAAATTCTTCGAGGCGCCCTTGCCCTGCCGCAATCCCTTCATGGAAACCCGCGTCACCACCTCGCCGGCCAAATCGCCATCGAGCCCGATTCGCATTTCCTTGAATTGCACATCGCGCAAGGTGCGGAACGCCAGATTCGCCATCGGCGTCAGATCGCGATAGCTCAGCTCGCCCACATAGGACACCGACCCGCCGCCGGGCCGCGAAATCAGCTCGCCGCCCGAAACGCGCCCGCCGTTCTGGTCGAAAACCAAGGGGATGCGCCCGTCGAACAGGCCCGTTGCCGCCAGATTGGACACGTCCATATGCGTGATCAGCTTGGCCGCGTTCACCGACGAAAGCTTCAATTCGAATCGGCGCACCGCCGCCCCGCCCAATTGCAGTTTGGTCGGCAACATCTCCATCTCGCCATCAAGGAAGGGCCAGCGCGCATCCTCGATTTCCAGCAGATAGCCCGGATGCATGGTAAAGCGCATCTTGCCATCGGTGGCCTCGATGCCCGGATTGATCGAACCGATGCGCAAGGTCTGGTGCGGCGCGGTGACAAGGCCCAGCAGATCTGTGAACTCCACCGTCCCGGCCAGGCCCTTGACCGGCCCGGCCATACCCGCAAAATCAAAGCTCTGGGTGGTGATCCTGCCATGGCTTGTCACCTTGCCGTCGGCCCAGTCGATCCGCCCCGTGCCGTCGAATCGCCCGGCCGCATTGGCAATCGTGCCCAGCGCCAGCGCGGTCAGTCGATCAGGCTGCAACCCGGCATCAAAGGTCAGCCCGTCCAGCGTCAGATCGGCAAAACCCTTGGCGCCCGCCAATTCATGCGTGATCGCCACCTGCACGATCTGCCGGTCGCTCTTGGGTTCGCGCAGCACAGCATCGGCGCGAATCATCCCATCCTTCATGGTCAGACTGGCGCCATGCGCGGAAAGCGGGGCAAATCGCGCCTTGGTCGGCGATGGTTCCACATCGCTCACCTGCATCGCCACATCGCTGAGCACCAGCGCGCCGCCAGCATAGCGCCATTGCCCCGCGCCATCCTTGATCAGCATCGGCACCGCAGCCAGCGATCCCTCCAGCCCCTTGAATTCGCCTGCGGCCCCCGCGCCCATCAGCACCGTCACCGAGGCCAGCTTCAGGGCCGTCCCTTCGCCCGCCTTGCCCAGTTGCACGGAAAGCGCCTGGGCGTTGAGCGCCGCGTCACGTCCGGCCCCGGCGCGCAGCTCCAACGGCCCGCTGTTCAGCTTCAACGGCGAATCGCCCAGCCGCCCGTTCAGATCCAGCCCCGCCAGCCTGACGCCCGCGCGCCATCCGCCCCGATCCAGCGCCAGCAAAGGCCCGGACAGCGGACAGGCCGCAACCTTGCCCGCGCTCAGGCTAACCCCATTGGCGTCCAGCCCGGAAAAGCTGAGCGGCACGCAGGACGACCACAGGCGCGCCCCGCCCTTATCGCCCACGCCGTCGAGCGGCAGGCGCAAAGCCGCCACCTTCACCCCCGGCGCCAGCGCGCCCGAGGCCAGAGCCTCGCCCCGCCAGCGGATTTCGCCGCCCTTGGTCGTAATCTCCATCCGGGGCAGCGCCAAAGCCGCGCCATTGTCCGCGCGATATTCAGCCATGCTCAAGCGAATCGGTCCACCATTCTTGGGAATTTCGGCCAGAATGCGTGGCAACCCCGGCGCCGCGCTGCGCAGCGATCCGGTAAAGCGTGGCACCTTTGCCGAATCGCTGATCAGCGTCAGCCGGTCGCCATCAAGCAAGGGCATGCCCGATTCTCCGATCAGCCGCAGCAGCGGCGCGACCAGACTGAAGCGTCCCTCGCCCGCATGGAGGTTGAACCGGCCCTCGATACGGCTGCGCGGAGTTTCCTTGCGCAGGCCCGCCTCGATCCGCGCGATCAGCGGCTCGGCCAGCGTCCCCGCCGCCCCGGCCCGCGCCTTGGCCAGCGCGGCATAGCTGGCCTTGTCGGGTACAATGCCCTGCCCCGAAATCGTGCCGTCGCCATCGATCCGCGCCATGGTCAAAGGCGCGCGCAGGCGACCCTCGATCCCCACTTCGCGCGCAGCAACGCCCGTGGCGGTCAGATCATGCGCGGCGATCCGCCCCATCGCATTGACCGCCGAATCGCGCAGCGCCAGTCGCAAAGGCCCGGTGATCGCCCCGATCCGCGCGCCCGGCATATCCAGCGCGCCGGTCCGCAGCGCCAGATCGACCTGACCGCCATCAAGCAATTCGTCCAGCCTGCCCTTCACCCCAACCTGCGAAGCGCCCAGCCGGATCGCCCCGCAAGAAGCGGGCAGCAGATGCGCCGTGCCGTCCAGCATCGGCGATCCGCCCTTCACGGCGATCCGCCCGATCATCCGCCCGCCGCCCGCGCATCCCCCGCCGCGCAAATGCGGCGCCGACACCACCAGCGCGCCGCCAAAGCCGCCCGCCAGATTGCCCCGGCCCGACACCACCGCGCCCACTCCGCCCGCAGGCGTGGCCAGAGCCATGACCCCATCGGTAATCCGCAGGTCGATCGCGGGCAGGCCCGAAGGCTTGCCACCGCCCTTCATCAAAGTATCGATCACGCCGAAACTGATGCGCCCGTCCTTCATCGCGGCAAAGATGCGCGGCGATGAAACGTCCACCCGCGAAATGCCCGGCGTCAAGCCCACCATCCCGGCCCAGACCTCGATCCGGGGAATCACCGCATCGGGATGACGAGCATCGCCCACCACCACATCGGCCAGCACCGCATGGCGCGTATCAAGATCGACCACCTTATAACTGGCCGCCAGCCCCAGACGCACCAATTCGCGTCGCAGCACCGCATCGGCAATCGACAGCCTTTCGGCCCAGCCCAGACCCAGCGCGAGCGCCACCAATCCCGCCCCGGCAAGGGCCAATTGGCGTCCGCGCCCACGCGGCGGGCTCGTTACTTCATCATCGGTGGGCAATTCATCCATCACCTACAGACTCTTGCGCGAGGGGGCCGGGAAAGGCAATGCTTATACGCAATTGCCGCGATCAGTCGCCGCGAGGGACCGGGGGATGGATGTGACCAGCGATGATGATGCCTTCAACACCCGCCCGTCCCCCGACCGCCTGCGTGAGACGCATCTTGGCACTTTGTTTTCTGCACAGGACCTGAATCCCGCCCCGCCCTCGGGCGAAAAGCTGCAACAGATCGCCCATGGTCCCTCGGGCCACCGCGCGCGTTTGCGCAAGAGATTGCTGGAGGGCGGCGAAGGGGCGCTGGCCGATCATGAGATCGTGGAATATCTTTTGATGACCGCCATTCCCCGCCGCGACACCAAGCCGCTGGCGCGCAGCCTGCTGGCGCGGTTTGGTTCGCTGGCCGGGGTGTTCAATGCCGATTCGGCGGCGCTGGCCGCACATCCCGGCATGGGCGAAACCAGCGCGGCCGCCATCCGCATCGTTGCTCTGGCCACGCGCCGCTTTGCCCGCCATCAGGTCAGCGAGCAGCCGATCTTCAATACGTGGCAGATGCTGATCTCTTATCTGACCGTGGACATGGCGCATTTGAAGGTCGAACGGGTGCGCGCGCTTTATCTGGACACCAAGAACCGCCTGATCCGCGACGAACATCTGGGCGACGGCAGTCTGGACGAAGCGGCGATCCACCCGCGCGAGGTGATCCGCAAGGCGCTGGATCTGGGCGCCGCCTCAATGATTCTGGTCCACAATCACCCCTCCGGATCGCCCGAGCCCAGCCGGGCCGATATCCAGATCACGCAGAAGATTGCCGAGGCGGGCCATCATCTGGGCATTAGCGTGCATGATCATGTCGTGATCGGGCGCGAGGGGCATGTATCGCTCCGCCAACGCGGCCTCTTATAAGGTGCCGGCGGGGGCTTTTGTAACGCAAAACTTGCCTTTCGGCGCATGAGGCCCTAGCGGCGCGAGCAAGAGAATCTGCGCCGGAGACACATATGGTACCCCGTTACGCCCGCCCCGCGATGACCGCGATCTGGGAGCCCGAAGCCCGTTACAAGATCTGGTTCGAGATCGAAGCCCATGCCACGCAAAAGCTGGGCGAGCTGGGCGTTGTGCCCGCAAGCGGCCCCAAGGCGCTGTGGGACTGGTGGGCGACCAATCCGGTGATCGACGTTGCCGCCATCGACGCCAAGGAAGCCATCCTCAAGCATGACGTGATCGCCTTCCTCGACTGGGTTGCCGAACAGGTCGGCCCCGAGGCGCGCTTCATGCATCAGGGCATGACCTCCTCGGACGTGCTGGACACCACGCTTTCGGTGCAGCTGGCCAAGGCCGCCGACATCCTGATCGAGGACATCGACGCGCTGCTGGCCGCGATCAAGCGCCGCGCGTTTGAACACAAATACACCCCCACCATCGGGCGCAGCCACGGCATCCACGCCGAACCGACCACCTTCGGCAAGAAGCTGGCCGAGGCCTATGCCGAATTCACCCGCAACCGTGCGCGTCTGGTTGCTGCGCGTGAAGACATCGCCACCTGCGCGATTTCGGGCGCGGTCGGCACTTTCGCCAACATCGACCCCAGCGTCGAAGTCTATGTGGCCGAACAGATGGGCCTGTCGGTCGAGCCGGTCTCCACGCAGGTCATCCCGCGCGACCGCCATGCGATGTTTTTTGCAACGCTGGGCGTCATCGCCAGCTCCATCGAACGCCTCGCCGTGGAAATCCGCCACCTTCAGCGCACCGAAGTTCTCGAAGCGGAAGAATATTTCTCGCCCGGCCAGAAGGGTTCGAGCGCGATGCCGCACAAGCGCAACCCGGTGCTGACCGAAAACCTGACGGGTCTGGCCCGCGTGGTGCGTTCGGCGGTTACGCCCGCGCTGGAAAACGTGGCGCTCTGGCATGAGCGCGACATTTCGCACTCCTCGGTCGAACGCTACATCGGCCCGGACGCCACGATCACGCTCGACTTTGCCCTCGCCCGTCTGACCGGCGTAGTCGACAAGCTGGTGATTTACCCTGAGCGCATGCAGAAGAACCTCGACCGCATGGGTGGTCTGGTCCATTCGCAGCGCGTGCTGCTGGCCCTGACACAGGCCGGTCTGGAGCGCGATGCTTCCTACCGTCTGGTGCAGCGCAATGCGATGAAGGTGTGGGAATCGGACGGCCAGCTTTCGCTGCTCGAACTGCTCAAGGCCGACCCCGAAGTGGCCGCTGCCCTCACCCCGCAGCAGCTCGAGGACAAGTTCAACCTCGACTATCACTTCAAGGCTGTCGACACGATCTTTGATCGCGTGTTCGGCGCCTGAAACGATCAGGGGGCGCCTTAGATAGGCGCCCCTTTTCATCCGCATCATTACGGCCTAGCATGCTTGTTCATGAATGGCCGCGCAGGAGGGGATGACCTTGCAGATCTTACGGACGGCACTCTGGATCCTGGCGGCGGTGTTGATCTCGTCTTTTTTGGCGATCAACTGGCAAAAGACTTCGATCAATTTGTGGCCGCTGGAAAATAGCTATCTGCATGTTGATTGGCCGGTGGGGCTGATTGCGCTGGCCGCTTTTGTGGCGGGCATGGTGCCGGTGTGGCTTTTGGCCAAGGCGAAGATCTGGCGGTTGAACCGCCGCATCGCGGGGCTTGAAAACACGCTGCGCGCCGCCACCCCCACGCCTCCGATCGCCACCGCAACCCAGCTCGACGCCGCTGCCGAGAAGAATTGAGACGCAAAGATGAACCATAATCCGATCTATGTCGCCCTCGACCTGCCCCGCCTTGACGCCGCCGAAGCGCTGGCGCGGCGGATCAAGGATCATGTGGGCGGGATCAAGTTGGGGCTGGAATTCTTCTGCGCCCATGGCCACCACGGCGTGCATGAATTGGCCAAGGTGGGCCTGCCGATCTTTCTCGACCTGAAGCTGCACGATATTCCCAATACGGTGGCGGGTGCGATGCAGGCGATCCATGTGCTGCAACCGACCATCGTCACGGTCCATGCCTCGGGCGGGCGGGCGATGCTGGAGGACGCCAAGGCGGCCGCGGGCGAGCATACCAAGGTGGTGGCCGTGACCGTGCTGACCAGCCTTGACGATGATGACATGGGCGCCATCGGCTATGCCCATCGTGCCAGCGATCAGGCGCTGCGTCTGGCCGAGCTGGCGCATGGCGCGGGCGTGGACGGCATCGTGTGTTCGGGCCATGAGGTGGGCGATATCCGTCGCCAGTGGAAGGATGGCTTCTTTGTCGTGCCCGGCCTGCGCCCGGCCGATGGCGTTCTGGGCGATCAGAAGCGTTCGGTCACGCCGCGCGCCGCACGCGATGCCGGAGCCAGCGTGCTGGTCATCGGTCGCCCGATCACGCGCGCCGAAGACCCGGTGGCCGCCGCGCGCGCCATCGAAGGCACGCTGTAAAACCCATGGTCCGTCTGGCTCTGCATGACGACCTGTCCGCGCTCCATGCGCTGGTGGAAAGCGCCTATCGCGGCGATTCGGCGCGCGGGGGCTGGACGCATGAGGCCGACCTGCTGGAAGGGCAGCGCACATCGCAGGCCGAACTGGCGCAGGCTCTGGACGATGTGGACAATCGCGTGCTGGTGATGCACCGCGACGGCGCGCTGATCGGCACGGTAACGGTCACGCGGCGCGCGGACGGGATTGCCTATATGGGGATGCTCTGCGTCGATCCTGCCTTGCAGGCGGGCGGCATGGGCCGCAGCCTGATCGCGGCGGCCGAGGAGCAGGCCCGGCGCGATTTTGGCGCGACCATCATGGAAATGACCGTTGTGGCCCCCCGGACCGAACTGATCGCCTATTACGAACGGCGCGGCTATGCGCAAACCGGCGAGATCCGCCCCTTTCCGCTGCCCCGGTTCGACCATCTGACGATGGTGGTGCTGGCCAAGCCGCTGGCGTAAAACCATGGCGCGCATCGGGATCAAGATCTGCGGCATTTCGGATCGCGCCAGTCTGGACGCGGCCATCGGCGCGGGCGCGGATCACATCGGGCTGGTGTTTTTCGCCAAGAGCCCGCGCAATGTCGGCATCGAACAGGCCGCCGCGCTGGCGCATCATGCGGCGGGGCGCGCCAAGATCGTCGGCCTTTTCGTCGATCCCGAGGGTGATTTCCTTGGCCAGATCCGCCAGAATGTCCACCTCGATGTGATCCAGCTTCACGGCAAGGAAAGCCCCGCCCGCGTGGCGCAGGTGATGGCCGCGCAAAGCCTGCCGGTGTGGAAGGCGATTGGCGTGCGCAAGAGCGCCGATCTGGACGCAGCGCGCGATTATCAAGGCGTGGCACGCATCCTGTTCGACGCCAAGCCGCCCGAGGGGGCCGATCTTCCCGGCGGAACAGGCTTGCGAATCGACTGGTCGCTGATGGCCGGCTATCGCCATTCCATCCCGTGGATTCTGGCGGGCGGTCTTGATCCGCGCAATGTGGGCGAGGCCATCCATGCCACGGGGGCCGATTTCGTCGATGTCTCCTCCGGCGTCGAAAGCGCACCCGGCGTCAAGGACGCGGCCCGGATCGCCGCCTTTTGCAAGGCCGTGCGAGCGGCAGGATAATCGCCGTGCGGGCGGCAGGATA
Organism: Novosphingobium sp. SG751A; assembly: GCF_013149295.1. Classification (GTDB taxonomy): domain Bacteria; phylum Pseudomonadota; class Alphaproteobacteria; order Sphingomonadales; family Sphingomonadaceae; genus Novosphingobium. Next base: position 101,502 of record NZ_JABGCB010000009.1, on the reverse strand, counting down.
ATCCCGCCGCCCTCGTTTCATCAGAACTTCACGCCAAAGCCCAGCGTCACCGTATCGCCCGGACGCCATGCGCCCTCGTTGATATAATGGCGATATTCGACCTTGCCATAGACCGGCCCCAGCCCTTGCTGATAACCGGCGCCGATCGAGGTGGCGTTGGGCCCCGAGCCATAGTGATAGCCCGTGATGCCATAGAGCGCGCCCAGCGAGAGCACCTTGATCCCCAGCCGCGCCGAAGTGGCCCAGCGCGTCCCGCTGCCCCCGGCCGAGCGGTCCACCGATTCCTCGATGCCCGCAAAGACCCCGTTGCCCAGCGCGCTGACCGCCGTGTCATAGCCGATGGCCGCGCCCGCCGTGCCCTTGGTCGAGCCATTGCCCTGCCAACTGACTCCGCCGCGCCCTTCTATCCGGATTTCGCCGGCCTGCGCCGCGCCCGAGGCCAGGCAAAGGGCCATCGCGGCCATGATGGGAAGTGTGAGACGAGGCATAGTATTGTTTCCTGTTTATCAAAGCCATCGGCCTTGCAGGATGGTCCCCGTCCTTGTCCAGAGCAAGCCGGTATAAACCGCAAACGCCCCCGCCTGCCGCAAAAAACGGGCGGCCCGCATGATGCAGACCGCCCGCTCTTTATACGTAACCCGTCAGGGCTGGATCAGAAGCGCATACCCACGCCGACCAGCGCAGCATTGCTGTCACGGGCATTGTCTTCGTTGAAGGTGTGACGGTATTCCACCTTGGTGAAATACTGCTGGCCAAGGCTGTGTTCGACGCCCGCACCGATATGCGCACCGTTCGGACCGGCGCCATAGGTGTAGCCGGCAAGGCCATAGACCTTGTCATTGGGGGTAGCCTTGACACCAAGGCGGGCGGTCGTGCTGAAACGAGCCTTGTCCTGGCTGGTCAGCACCTTGTCGACCGATTCTTCGAGGCCGACGAAAGTGTTGCCGCCCGTGGCAATGTCGTAGCCCAGCGTGGCGCCGACGGTGCCCTGGATCGAACGGCCATCATTCCATGCGGCGCCGGTGTGAACGTCAAAACGGGCCCCCATGCCATTGGTTTCGCCCTGGGCCATGGCAGGCGCGGCAACAGCCAGCGACGCGGCGAGCGAGAAAAGAACCAGACGCATAATCGTTACTCCGTTTGTTATCCCTGGGCGCCAAAGAATTTCATCGTTGATCGGCGCCTGCATCCCGTCTGGACCCCTGCGCCTGACGTCCAAGTGAACAGGAAAGTCAGGCAAATGTCAGATTTCGTTCATAAAACTATGCCAGTATGGTTATTCGCCGCAGAAATCCGGCATTGAGGCACCCCCGCGCCGCATTTGTCGCGAAATGTATCGCCATTGGGGCACCCTGCCTTGCCGATGATACATCCATGCCTTTAGGCGGGGGGCCATCCATGCAATTGCCCTTTTGGCGGGACTGGACTTGGAGGGCTCGGCGTGGCAGGCGTTTTTCCACTATGAACACCGCCACCATCCCCAATTCGCCCCTGCCTAATTCATTGCGCACGCAACCTGATGAACGCGGCCATTTCGGCCAGTTCGGCGGGCGCTATGTGGCTGAAACCCTGATGCCGCTGATCCTCGATCTGGAGCGCGAGTATAAGGCCGCCAAGGCTGATCCTGCGTTCAAGGAAGAATTCGACGATCTGATGAAGCATTTTGTGGGCCGCCCCAGCCCGCTCTATTACGCGCCGCGCATGACGGAACATTTCCGCGCAGCAGCAGCAGCGCAGGGCAAGCCGGAGAATGGTGCGCAGGTCTGGTTCAAGCGCGAAGAACTGAACCACACCGGCGCGCACAAGATCAACAATTGCATCGGTCAGATCCTGCTGGCCATCCGCATGGGCAAGACCAAGATCATCGCCGAAACGGGCGCCGGCCAGCATGGCGTGGCGACTGCCACCGTCTGCGCGCGTTTTGGCCTGCCCTGCACGATCTTTATGGGTGCGACCGACGTGGCGCGTCAACAGCCCAACGTGTTCCGCATGAAGCTGCTGGGCGCGGAGGTGATCCCCGTTACCAGCGGGGCGGCCACGCTGAAAGATGCGATGAACGAAGCGCTGCGCCACTGGGTCGCCCATGTGCATGACACGTTCTATATCATCGGCACGGCGGCGGGTCCGCACCCCTATCCCGAGTTGGTGCGCGATTTCCAAAGCGTGATCGGCAAGGAGGCGCGTGCGCAATTGCTCGAACGCACCGGACGCCTGCCCGACCTGCTGATCGCGGCGGTGGGCGGCGGATCGAACGCCATCGGCCTGTTCCACCCCTTCCTTGACGACACCGATGTGCAGATGCTCGGCGTCGAGGCGGGCGGCCATGGGCTGGACAAGGAACATGCCGCATCGCTGACCGGAGGCAAGCCGGGCATCCTGCATGGCAACAAGACCTATCTGCTGCAGGACGAGGACGGCCAGATCACCGAGGCCCACTCGATCAGCGCGGGTCTGGACTATCCCGGCATCGGGCCTGAGCATAGCTGGTTGCATGACATCGGCCGCGCCAAATATCTGCCCATCACCGACGATCAGGCGATGGAAGCCTTCCAGCTGTGCTGTCAGCTTGAAGGGATCATCCCTGCGCTCGAATCGGCCCACGCCCTTGCCGCGCTACCCGAAGTGGCGCCCAAGATGGGCAAGGACCAGATCATCATCGTCAATGTCTCGGGTCGCGGCGACAAGGACATTTTCACCGTGGCCGAAAAGCTGGGCGTGAAATTGTGAGATTGAACCTGCGCCAGGCCGCCACGTCCGCGATTGTGGCCATGGCGGTTTGCGCAGGTATCGACTTTTCGCTGCATAACACGGTTAGCCAGACCGCGCTGATGATCGGTCTTGCCATTGGGGCCTCGCGCCTGATCGAATGGAATTGAGAATGACCCAACGCCTCTCCGCTGCCTTCGCAAAAGGCCGTCCCGCCCTTGTCACCTTCATCACCGGGGGCGATCCCACGCCTGATGCCACGCCTGCCATCCTTGATGCGCTGGTCGCGGGCGGGGCGGATGTGATCGAACTGGGCATGCCCTTTACCGATCCTATGGCCGATGGGCCCGCCATTCAGGCCGCCAATCTGCGCAGCCTGGCTGCGGGCACGCGCACCGCCGACATTTTCCGCATCGCCAAGGATTTCCGCGCGCGGCATCCCGAAACGCCGCTGGTGCTGATGGGCTATGCCAATCCGATGGTGGCGCGGGGCAGCGAGTGGTTTGCCGCGCAATGCGCCGATGCGGGCGTCGATGGCATCATCTGCGTCGATATTCCCAGCGAGGAAGACCCCGAAATCGGCCCCGCCCTGCGCGCCCATGGCATCAGCTTCATCCGCCTTGCCACGCCCACGACCGACACTGCGCGCCTTCCCGCCGTGGTCGATGGTTCGTCGGGCTTCCTTTATTACGTCTCGGTCGCGGGCGTGACGGGCAAGCAGCAGGCTGCCGTGGATTCGATCAAGGAAGCCGTGGCGCGCATCAAGTCGGGCACCGATCTGCCGATCGCGGTGGGCTTTGGCGTGCGCACGCCAGAGCAGGCCGCCGCCTTTGCCGCCCATGCCGAAGGCGTGGTGGTGGGCAGCGCGTTGGTCGATCTGGTGGCCCAGCATGGCGCCGATGCGGCAGGGCCGGTGCGCGAATTGACCGCCGCCTTGGCAGATGCCGTCCATAACGCTAAGGCGCTGGTATGAGCTGGCTTAACAAAGTTCGCAACTCGCTTTCCTCGCTCACCGCGAAGAAGGACGATACGCCCGACAACCTGTGGATCAAGTGCAAGAACTGCAACGAGATGCTGTTCGCTCAGGAATATGAGGCGAATCTCTCGGTCTGTCCGCGCTGTGATCATCATGGCCGCATCGGCACCGACGCGCGTTTCGCGCATCTGCTCGATCCCGGCTTTTCCGTGCTGCCCACGCCCAAGGTCAAGGACGACCCGCTGAAATTCCGCGATACGAAAAAGTATCCGGACCGCATGAAGGCCGCCCGCGCCGCCAATCCGCATCCCGATGCGCTGACCAATGCCCTTGGCAAGATCGAGGGCAACAAGGTCGTGCTGGGGGTTCAGGACTTCGGCTTCATGGGCGGCTCGATGGGCATGGCTGTGGGCGCGGCTTTCGTGGCCGGGGCACAGCGGGCGCTCAAGGAAAAATGCGCCTATGTGATCTGCACGGCGGCGGGCGGCGCGCGGATGCAGGAGGGTATCCTCTCGCTGATGCAGATGCCCAAGACCACGGTTGCGGTGCGCCGGCTCAACAATGCGGGCCTGCCCTATATCGTCGTGCTTACCGATCCGACGACAGGCGGCGTGACGGCCTCCTACGCCATGCTGGGCGATGTGCAGATTGCCGAGCCGGGCTGCCTGATCGGCTTTGCCGGACAGCGTGTGATTCAGGACACAATCCGCGAAAAGCTGCCCGAAGGGTTTCAGCGCGCGGAATATCTGCATGAGCATGGCATGGTCGATATGGTCGTCCACCGTCACGCGCTACGTGAGAAACTGGCGCAGGTGCTCTCCTATCTCAGCCCCGCCAAGGCGGCCTGACACGCGACGAACGGGGTGATTCGGTGAAGGATTTTGCCATCTCGGACCACCCCGGCGTGGCCGCGCAACTGGCTCGTCTGGAGCAGCTTTCCGTGCCGCAGGGGCGGCTGGGGCTGGAAATCATCGAGGGCCTGCTGGCGCGGCTGGGCAATCCGGAACGGCGCCTGCCCTCGGTCTTCCATGTTGCGGGCACCAATGGCAAGGGCAGCACCTGCACCTACCTGCGCATGATGCTGGAGGCACAGGGACTGGTGGTGCACAGCGCCACCAAGCCGCATCTGGTGCGCTATAATGAACGTATCCGGCTGGCCGGGCGGCTGATCGAGGATGATCTGCTGGCGGACCTGCTGGCCGAAGTGCTGGACGCCAATGATGCGGGCGAAGATCTGGGGCCGAGCTTTTTCGAGGTAACGACCGCCGCGATTTTCCTCGCCTTTTCGCGCATTCCGGCTGACGCCTGCGTGATCGAGGTCGGGCTTGGCGGGCGGCTGGACGCCACCAATGTCATCCCCAACCCCGCCGTCACCGGCATTGCCACGCTGGGCATCGACCACGAAGGCTTTCTGCTGCGCCCGGAGGAAGGCGCGCCGGAGGTTCCTCTGGCCCGCATCGCTTGGGAAAAGGGCGGAATCGTGCGCCCCGGTGCGCCGATGGTTACGCTGGACTATCCCGCGCTGGCCGAGGAGCAAATCGCGGCGCTGACCGCAACAGCGGGTGCGCCATGGATTCGGCGCGGGCGCGACTGGTTTGCCGATATTGGCGAGACGATTGAATATCGCGATGCGCGCGGCGAACTGTCGCTGCCCCTGCCGCAGCTTGCCGGGCGGCATCAGGCGGAAAATGCCGCGCTGGCTGTGGCGCTGATCCGGCATCAAACGGCGGTGGTGGTCAGCTCCGAAGCCATGGCCGCAGGCATTCGCGCCGCACGCTGGCCCGCACGGTTGCAGCGCCTTGGCGATGGCCCGTTGACGGCGCTGGTCGGGGGCCGCGCGGTGTGGCTGGACGGCGGACACAATCCCGATGCGGGCCTGGCCATCGCGCGCCACTTTGCCGATGCGCCGCCGTTTCACCTCATCACCGGCATGTTGGCCAATAAAGACCCCAGCGCGATCATCGCCCCGCTGGCGGGCAAGCTGCTCTCGCTCTCGGTCGTCCCCGCGCCTGGCCATGATGCGCATCGGCCTGAGGATTTTGCGCCCTTCACCGCCCTGCCCGCCCGTCCGTTTGTGGATGTGGAGCAGGCGTTGCGGGCGTTGCCGGCACAGGGCGATGTGTTGATTGCCGGGTCGCTGTATCTGGCCGGGGATGTGTTGCGGCGGAATTTGGAGTTTCCGGATTGAGGGTTCGAGGGGTTTAAAATGCCTCCGGCGGGCAAAGGGACTTGTCCCTTTGCAATCCCGTTACTGTCTGCGCGGTGTTGAAATAGTAAAGCCTGCGGCGCCTTCTAACTGCGCTGCAGCGCTTTAATTATTATAATGCAAGGCCGCAAACCTCCCACCACCCCAAAAATGGGATTGCAAAGGGCCCCCGCCCTTTGGCCGACGAAGGCGAACTATGACTTCTTAACCGCCCGAGCCTCCGCCCGGCTCACCCGTACCCATTCCATCAACACAAACGACACACTGACCACGCCCGCCAGCGCGGTGGTGCGAAACACGGGGCCATAGCCATAGGTGTCGAAAGCCTCGCCCGCCACGCCGCGCCCCAGTGTACCCACCAAAAACGTCAGCGAGGAGAGCAGCGCATATTGGATCGCGGTATAGCGCTTGGACACCACGCTGGAGACATAGGCGACGAAGGCGGTGCCCGCCAGGCCGGTGGCGATGTTTTCATAGACGATGGCCAGCAGCAGGCGGAGCATCCGCGCGTCCGCCCCCAGAGCTGCGCCGAGGCGATCGAGCGCGATGGCATGGGCAAAGGCGTCGATCACATGGCCGCCATCGGCAAGATCGGCATAGAGCAGATTGCCCAGCGGCGGCAGCATCGCACCCAGCAGAACGGTGGGGAAACGCCCGATCCTCAGGAAGAGGTATCCGCCCAGCGAAATGCCGAACATCGTCATGATAATGCCGAAGATTTTGGAAGCGAAGGCCACCTGATCCTTGGTGTAATGCAGATAGTCCAGATAGAAGGGAAAAGCGAAGCTGGACCAGATATTGTAGCAGAACGCATAGGTCAGGATGAAGCCGAGCACCACCAGCACACCCGCCCGCAGCCGCCCCGCCAGTTCGGCCAGAGGCGTGACCAGCGCGGCATAGATATGGTTGGCGATGGTGCGCGAGAGGCCATGGGCGTGATCCTCCGCCGCCAGCACGCCCAGCGCGCGGGCCTTCATGTGGTTCGCCACGCTGGCCACGATCAGCGGCACGAACACGGTGGCGGCCACGATCCACGGCCCCTGCGTTTTCGTAAATTCGGCCACCGAGGGCAATTTGCCCCCTGGCGCCACTGGGGCCAGCATGGCGATCATAAAATGGGCAATCGTGGCAATCGCCCAGACCCAGCTGGCCAGCACAATAAAGAGCAGCACGGCCCGCACGCCCGGCGCCAGTTCACCCGGCTGGCCCAGATCGGCGTGCAGGCGCGCGGTGATCGTGCGCTCGGTATCGGGCGCGCGCAAAGTCACCAACGTCATCACCGCCATCAGCCCCGCCATCGCGCCGAACACCTGCGGCCAGGAAACACGTGCCGCCAGCATCAGCGCCAGCGCCCCGCCCACGATCGAGGCCGTGCGATAGCCGAACTGATAAAGCGCGGTCAGCAATTCGAGGCTGGTGTCCTCGTCCGCATTCTCGATTCGCCATGCGTCCAGCGCGATGTCCTGGGTGGCGCTGGCAAAGGCGGCGATGAAGGCGATGATGGCGAAACTGCCGATGGCGCGGGTGGGATCGGTGATGGCCAGCCCGGCAATCGCGCAGGCCAAGACCGCCTGACACAGGATGATCCAGCTGCGCCGCCGCCCCAATGCCTCCAGACCGGGCAGTTTCAGCCGGTCAACCAGCGGCGCCCAGAGGAATTTGAACGAATAGGACAGGCCGATCCATGACAGCACGCCAATCGTCGCCAGCTTGATCCCCACCTCGCCCAGCCATGCGTTAAGCGTGCCGATCAGCAGCGCGAAAGGCAGGCCCGAGGAAAAGCCGAAGCCCAGCATACACCCGGCCTTGCGCGTGGAAAGCGCCACGCGCAGCAACGCCAGCCCCTTGGGCCGGGGCGGCTTTTCCGCATCCGCCGGGGTATTGTTCTGGGCGCTGATGGCCATGCGGGGTGGGTCCTGAATAACGGGAATGAAGCAACGAGATTAGGCGGTATGATGAATAAAAAGAAAGGGCAAATCGCCGCGCATCCCCCGCTTTTGACCTGTGGCCCGAAGAAGAGTAAGGCGGCCCCATGTCTTATACCAAGAATCCCGGTGGCCCCTCGAAAGGTGGCCCTTCTTCGCGCGGCCCCGGCTCGCGCAATGGCCGCGCGTCCGACGCCGCCCCCCGCGGGAAACCGCAATTTGACCGCAGCGGCAAGCCGCAGGCCGAACGGAGCGGTAAGCCCTCGTATGGCGGCAAACCCTCCTATGGCGACAAGCCTTCCTATGGCGACAAATCGAGGGCGGGCGGCAATGCCCAGTCCACCGGCAAGCTCCATCCGCCGCGCATCCCCCGGCCCCCGCGCCCCGCGCCCGAACCAATCAACAAGCTGGAAGGCGAAGGCGAACGTATCGCCAAGCTGCTGGCCCGCGCGGGCGTGGCAAGCCGCCGCGAGGTGGAACGCCTGATCGAGGCGGGTCGGGTGAAGATGGGCGATATCACAATCACCACGCCCGCCACGCTGCTGACCAGCCTTAAGGGCATCACGGTCGACGGCAATCCGGTGAAAGCGCCCGAGGCCGCGCGCCTCTATGCGTTCCACAAGCCCAGCGGGTTGATCACCGCCGAGCGCGACCCGGCAGGGCGTCCAACTATCTATACCGCGCTGCGCAACGCGCTGCCCGAAGGGACGCCGCGTCTGATGCCCATCGGACGGCTCGACCTTAACACCGAAGGTCTGCTGCTGCTGACCAACGATGGAGAGCTCAAGCGCGCGATGGAATTGCCCAGCAGCGGCATCCCGCGCACCTATCGCGCCCGCACCTTTGGCGACATCTCGCAGGACCGGCTTGAAGAGCTGATGGAGGGGATCGAGGTTGACGGCATCCGCTATGGCCGGATTGACGCCAATATGGAGCGCCGCACGGGCCGCAACCAGTGGATCGAACTGACGCTGAGCGAGGGCAAGAACCGCGAAGTGCGCCGTGTGCTGGAGGCTCTTGGGCTTCAGGTCAGCCGTCTGATGCGCACCAAATACGGGCCGTTTGAGCTGCTCGATCTGCCGCGCGGACAGGCGATCCAGATCCCGCAGGTGCAGGTCGAACGCTTCCGCAAGGGGCTGAAATTTGCCAAGGCGCGCGGGGAATGATCCGTATCATTGCCGGCGAATGGCGTGGCCGTAAACTGGCCGCGCCCGAAGGTGACGACACCCGCCCCACCGCCGACCGCACACGCGAGACGCTGTTTTCCATGCTCAACAGCCGCCTTGGCGGGTTTGAGGAGTTGCGCGTGGCCGATCTGTTCGCAGGATCGGGCGCGCTCGGCCTTGAGGCGCTGAGCCGGGGCGCGGCGCATTGCCTGTTTGCCGAACAGGCCGCCCCCGCGATCCGCGCGATCCGCACCAATATCGCCAACCTGAAGGCCCACACCCGCTGCGACGTGCGCGCGGGCAGCGTGATGGCCCTGACCGCCACCAAGGAGCCGCTCGACCTCGTGCTGCTCGACCCGCCCTATAACACCGGTGCGGGACAGGTGGCCATCGACAAGCTGCGCCGCCTTGGCTGGATTGGTGAAGGTACATGGGTTGCGCTGGAAACCGCCGCGACCGAGAACCCGCAGGTGCGCGGGTTTACGGTCGATGCCGAGCGGAAGGTCGGTAAGGCGAAGATTACCTTGTTCAGGATGGAAGAGAAGCAGGAAGGGTAAGATGCGAGGGACTCGTCCCTCGCGCTCCCGTTACTATATAGGTTGCCTGCGCCATCAGCGAAGGCTCCCGACACGCAACGTTGGAAAATTAAAGCCTGCGGCGCAGTTAAATGGCGCCGCAGGCTTTAATTGTTTGGGCTATAGCAAATCGCTTCAAACCTCCCACCACCCCATTAACGGGATTGCAAAGGGCCCCCGCCCTTTGCCCGCCGGAGGCAAACCTTCACTTCACCTTCAACCGCCGCGTCCACCCGATCCCGATCAACGTCACCACACCCGCCACCGCCGGGATAATCCCGATCCAGTTGCCATGCCCCTTTTCGATCAGTCCCTGCGCCAAAACCGGCGTCAACGCGCCGCCAATGATTCCGCCCGCATTAAAGGCCATCGAGATCCCGGAATAGCGCACTTCGACCGGGAAGAGGCCCGAGAGCCAGCCAGAGAGCGGACCATAAGCCATGCCCATGGCGAAGAGCGCGGCCGAGAGGGTGATGAAGACGATGACGAGGCTGCCCGAGGAGAGGCCCGCCCAATAGACCGCCCCGATCACCGCGCCCAGCGATGCGCCCCATGCCAGAATGCGCCCTGAACCGAAGCGGTCGGACCAGACGGCGGCGAAACCGATCCCGGCCGCCAGCATCAGATTGGCCGCCAGTTGCGCGACCATGAAGCCGGTGCGCGGATAGTGGAGCGGCCCGGTGCCCTGCGCCAGCGCGAAGGCGGTGCAAAGGTAAAACAGCGAGAAGCAGGAGACGACGCCCGCGCTACCCGCGATCAACGGCTTCCAGTGTTGCGAGAGCAGCAGGCCCAGAGGCACTTCGGGCGGCTTTTCATGCGCGCGCGCCTCGGCAAAGGCGGCAGTTTCGGTGATTTTCAACCGCACCCACAGGCCCACGCCCACAAGCACGACCGAGAGCAGGAAGGGAATGCGCCAGCCCCATGCCTTGAAATCGGCCTCGGGCATGACAAGGCCGAGGACCAGGAACAGGCCATTGGCCGCCAGAAAGCCCACCGGCGCGCCAAGCTGGGGCGCGCAGCCAAAACGTGCCTCCCAGCCGCGCGGGGCATTTTCCACCGCCAGCAGCGCCGCCCCGCCCCATTCGCCGCCAAGGCCAAAACCCTGACCAAAGCGGCAGACGCACAGCAGGATCGGCGCCAGCACCCCCGCCTGCGCATAGGAAGGCAGGAAGCCCACCGCCAGCGTCGAGCCGCCCATCAGGATCAGCGAGGCCACCAGCGTGGATTTGCGCCCGATCTTGTCGCCGAAATGGCCAAAGGCGATGGCGCCAACGGGCCGCGCGACAAAGGCGATGCCAAGGCTCATGAAAGCCAGCAGCAATTGCCGCCCCGGCGCCGCCTCGGGAAAGAACATCGGACCGAACACCAGCGCGGTGGCCGTGGCAAAGATATAGAAATCGTAGAATTCAACCGAGGTGCCCACAAGGGCGGCGGTCAGAATTCGGGCGTTCTTAATGATGGGGTGCGGATTGTTCTGGCTCATGGGCGCAACGGGTTGATGGCGGATTGGCCTCAGGTCAACCCAAAATGCAGTTTTCCGCCCAAAAGCCCCTCTTGCGCGGGGGCTTCATGTTCTCTAGGCGTTCCAGATGACTATGCCCGAGACCCCTGCTCATGACGCCCCCTGGCTGGCCAAGCTGAACCCGCCTCAGCGCGAAGCGGTGCTGACGACCGAGGGGCCGGTGCTGATGCTGGCGGGCGCCGGCACGGGCAAGACGGCAGCGCTGACCGCGCGTATGGCGCAGATCATTGCGCAAAGGCTGGCTTGGCCGTCGGAAATCCTGTGCGTGACCTTTACGAACAAGGCCGCGCGCGAAATGCGCGAGCGTGTGGGCCATCTGATCGGGCCTGCGGTTGAGGGCATGCCGTGGCTGGGCACGTTTCATGCGATTGCGGCCAAGATGCTGCGCCGCCATGCTGAATTGGCGGGGCTTCAGAGCAATTACACGATCATAGACACCGATGATCAGTTGCGGCTGCTCAAGCAATTGATTCAGGCCGAAGGGCTGGATGAAAAGCGTTGGCCCGCCAAGGCTTTGGCCGGGTGTATCGACCGGTGGAAGAACCGGGGCTTTGGTCCGGGCGATCTGGATGCGGTGGAGAATGAAGCCTATGCCAATGGGCGGGGCGCGCATTTCTATCGGCTGTATCAGGAACGGTTGAAAGCGGTGAACGCCTGCGATTTCGGCGATCTGCTGCTGCATATGCTGGATATTTTCCGTCGCCACCGCGATGTGCTGGAAGAATATCAGCGCCGTTTCAAATATATCATGGTGGACGAATATCAGGACACCAACTCGGTCCAGTATCTCTGGCTTCGCCTGCTGGCACAGGGGATTGAAGGGCGGCGGCACAATATCTGCGTGGTGGGCGACGATGATCAGTCGATCTATTCGTGGCGCGGCGCAGAAGTTGCCAATATCCTGCGCTTTGAAAAGGATTTTCCCGGCGCGAAAGTGATCCGGCTGGAGCAGAATTATCGCTCCACCCCGCATATCCTTGGCGCGGCCAGCGGCCTCATCAAGGAAAACAGCGAACGTTTGGGCAAGCAGCTCTGGACCGAGGCGACCGGCGGCGACAAGGTGCGCGTGATCGGCGTGTGGGACGCGCCCGAGGAAGCGCGGCGCGTGGGCGAGGAAATCGAAAGGCTGGAGCGCGAGGGGCTGCCCCTCGACAAGATCGCCATTCTGGTGCGCGCGCAGTTTCAGACCCGCGAGTTTGAAGACCGGTTTATTTCCATCGGTCTTGCCTATCGCATCATTGGCGGCTTCCGGTTCTATGAACGCGCCGAAATCCGCGATGCGCTGGCTTACCTGCGCATCATCACCCAGCCCGCCGACGATCTGGCGTTCGAGCGGATCTATAACACGCCCAAGCGCGGCCTTGGCGACAAGACGCTGGAAAAGCTGCACCGTTTTGCCCGCGCACATGGTATGCCGCTGGCTGCTGCCGCGCTGGCCATGGCCGATACGGATGAATTGCCGGCCAAGGCGCGCAACACGCTGCTGGCGCTGATGCGCGATATGGCGCGCTGGCGCGAGCTGGCCAAGGCGGCAACGCCCGCCGAACTGGCGCGCGTGATGCTCGACGAATCGGGCTATACCGCCATGCTTCAGGCCGATCGCAGCGCGGAAAGCGCGGGGCGGCTGGAAAATCTTTCCGAACTCGCCCGCGCGATGGAGGATTACGAATCGCTGGGCGATTTCCTTGAGCATGTCTCTCTGGTCATGGACAATGAGGCGAATAATGACGCCGAAAAGGTCACTATCATGACGATCCATGCAGCCAAGGGTCTGGAATTTGATCATATCTTCCTACCCGGATGGGAGGAAGGCGTATTCCCCAGCCAGCGCTCTCTGGACGAAGGGGGCCTTGCCAGTCTGGAGGAGGAGCGGCGTCTGGCCTATGTGGCCATCACGCGGGCGCGGCGCCATTGCACGATTCTGCATGCGGCCAACCGGCGCATCTATGGCCAGTGGACCTCCTCCCTGCCCAGCCGTTTCATCGGCGAATTGCCCCCCGCCCATATTCACAGCGAAAGCACGATGAGCGGCGGGGCTTCGCTCTGGCGCGCGCAATGGAGCGAGCGGGACGACCCCTTTGCCCATGTCGCTCAGAATAAGCCCCAGCGCATGGAAACGCGCGGCCCCGGCTGGCAACGCGCCAGCCAGACCACCTTTGCCCCCGCCCGCAAGATCGCCGAAAGCACCCGCAGCGCGGCAAGTTTCGCCGCCACGCCCCGGCTCGACATCCGCATCGGCGACAAAGTGTTCCACGAAAAATTCGGCAATGGCACGGTCAAAGCGCAGGAAGGCAACAAGCTGGAGATCGAATTCGACAGCGGCGGGTTCAAACGCGTGCTGGACAGTTTCGTAAAACGCGTATGATCTGCGCAATTGGCTATCCGAAGAGCGTCTATAAGTAATTCCCATGAGGCCCTGCCCCATCACGCACTTGCAGCATCGCGCGCGCTCTGGCACGGCATGGCGCAGACTTTCACGGTGGGGACAGGACAGACCATGACGCAAGCGGCCACGGCCATCGAACCGGCAGACTATCGCCGCGTGCTGGGCCATTATCCCACCGGCGTGGCCGCGATCACCTCGACTGGGACGGACGGCGCGCCGCTGGTGCTGGTGGTGGGCACGTTTACCTCGGTTTCGCTTGATCCGCCGCTGGTGGGTTTTCTGCCGACCAGCACTTCGGCCAGTTGGCAGGCGATTGCCGCCACGGGCAAGTTTGCGGTCAATGTGCTGGGCAGCGATCAGGCCGCGCTTTGCGGGCAACTGGCCGGGCGCGGTGACAAATTTGCCGGGGTGGAATACGCGCTTTCGGAGGATGGCCTGCCTTTGCTGACGGGCGCGCTGATCACGATCGAGGCCGATATCAGCGCCACTTTGCCCGCAGGCGATCATGATTTCGTGCTGGGCGCCGTGCGCCGGATGAATGTTGGCCGCGAGGGCGATCCCCTGCTGTTTCATCGCGGAAATTATGGCGGTTTTGCCGCGCTGTAACCGGGAATCGTCAGCGCCAATTTGAACCTATCTGGCGTTGCGCCACGCCGCTCTGATGCGCCAAAGGCTGGTGCGGAAGAGAAAGGGTGGCATGACGCGCGAACTGATAACTTTCGAAGTGTCGCGGCAATTGTTCGGGCTGGATATTGCCGCGATCCGCGAAATCCGCGCCTGGTCGCCGGTCACGCGGATGCCCGGCACGCCGCCCTATATCGCGGGCATGGCCAATCTGCGCGGCACGATCCTGCCGATCATCGACCTGGGCGCGCGGCTGGGCTGGGGCACTACCCAGACCACCGAGCGCCACGCGATTATCGTGGTGCAGATGGACGTGCTGATGGCGGGGCTGATCGTCGAAACAGTATCCGATCTGGTTACCTTGGCCGAAGCCTCGCTGCAACAGCCGCCCTCGTTGGGGGTGGAGGATATGACATCCTTTATCGACGGACTGGCGCCGGTGGGCAATCGTATGTTGCTGGTGCTCAATCTGGCGCAACTGGTGGGGCGCGAATGGTTGCGCGGCGAGGGATAGAACCACGACCTAATGCTGGCTTGACGCATCGGAACGTTGTGAACAAAATCGCGCCTGTTCAGCCCTATCAAGGTCGCGGCGCCCCCCCAAGCCATGGCCGAACCAGCAGAGGATCATCCATGCCCGCCCTTCGCCTCGACCGCCCCCGCCGCAGCGCGCTGTTCATGCCCGCCTCCAACCCCAAAGCGCTGGCCAAGGCGCGCGAGGTGGATGCCGATGTCATCATCCTCGATCTGGAGGATGCCGTCGCGCCCGAGCAGAAGGAGGCTGCGCGCGAGGCGGCGGTCCGGGCGCTCTACACCGGCGGATTTGGCCATCGCGAGGTGGCGGTGCGGGTCAATGGGCTGGACACCGAATGGGGCGCCGATGATCTGGAAGCGCTGGCCCGCGCGGGCGCCGATGCGCTGTTGGTGCCCAAGGTGTCCAGCCCGCAGGATGTGCTGCGCTATCACGAGGCGCTGGTCGATGCGCCTTCGGATCTGCAACTGTGGGCGATGATCGAAACGGCCGGATCGGTGCTACGGCTCGACGCCATTGCCTCGCTGACACGGCAGACGCGGCTGGCGCTCTGGGTGATCGGGCCCAACGATCTGGCCCGGGAATTGCGCGCAAGGCCCGATGCTGCGCGCACGTTCCTGCAGCCCTTCCTGTCGCTGGCCGTAGCGGCTGCGCGGGCGCACGGTCTCTCAATTCTGGATGGTGTCTGCAATGAATTCAAGGATATGGACATTTTCCGTACCGAGGCCGAGCAGGGGTTGATGTTCGGTTTCGACGGCAAGACGCTGATCCATCCGGCCCAGATTGCGCCCTGCAACGAAGTGTTCAGCCCCTCTCCCGCCGAACTGGAATGGGCCGGGCGAGTGATCGCGGCCTTTGCCCTGCCCGAACATGCCGGCAAGGGGGCGATCAAGCTGGACGGGCGGATGGTGGAATTGCTCCACCGAGATCAGGCGCAGGGCCTGCTGGCGCTGGGCCGGCGGATTGCAGCGCGGGGATAAACGGTTCCTTCGCACATGCGTCATCGAAAGCATTCATTGAATTGATAAATTCTTTTTCACCTCCACCTATGTATTAACACTTTGGCGCTAGACTCGCTCAATCTGGATCAACAAGAGTAGGCTTGCCGAGCGTGCCAATACCGAGAGTGACCCATTGGCTGCTTAGCACCAGAGAGCAAGTCTCGGCTTCCATCGCCGCGCAACTGGCCAATGGCTTGTTCGGATCGCTGCCCATTTTCATTGGCGGGGTGATCAACAGCGTGGCCGTGGCGGCCGTGGCGGCGGGGCGGATGCATACCGCTCCCTTCATCGGCTGGCTGGTGTTCGAGGCTTTGCTGGGGTTGGTGCGGATCGGCGTGGTGCAATCCTCGCATAGCGCAACGCCCGAAAGGCTGGAGCGGCTGCGCCATCTGGCCAGCGTGCTGTCGGTGGCATGGGCGACGTCGGTGGGTGTCGGCGCCCTGCTCTGCCTGACCAGCGGCGACTGGGTGCTGGCCACGATTGCCTGCCTTTCAACTGCGGCGATGGTCTGCGGCATCTGCCTGCGCAATTTCGGCACGCCGCGTCTGGCCGCCGTGATGACCTTTGCCGCGCTGGCACCCTGCGCGCTCGGCGGCCTTATGACGCAGGAGCCCTCGCTGCGCATCATCAGCGTGCAATTGCCGATCTTCATGGTCACCATCTTCTCGGCCTCTTTCGGGCTGCACCGGATGCTGGTGTCATGGATGACCACGACGGCGGAACTGGAGCGCAGCAAGGCGCTCAACGAAACGATCCTGCAATCGAACCCCGATCTCACGCTGATTCTGGATGCGGACCATCGGATCGTGTTCAGCAATCGCCAGCCCGAAGAACTGGTGTGTCAATCGGTGTTGACGGGGCGCGATTTCTATTCGGTGCTGGAGGAAAAGGACCGCCCGGCCGCCGCAGCCGCGCTGGCGCGCGCGCAGCGCGGCGAACTGACCAGCTTCACCACCTGCTTCACGCGCCCGACCGGCGAGAAATTGTGGTTTGACACGGTGGTCAACGAAACCTCGGACGCATCGGGGCGGTTCATCGTGGTGGCGCGCGACATCACCCGGCAAAAGCATTCCGAAGAGCGCGCGATCTGGATGGCGCACCATGATACGCTGACCGGCCTGCCCAACCGCGCCGTGCTTCAGGACAGGCTGGACGCCGCGCTGATGCAGGGGGGCGGGCGCATTCTGGCCGTTGATGGCGATGCGCCGGGTCATGCGCTGCTGATCGTGGATGTCGATAATTTCAAGATCATCAATGACACGCTGGGCCATGACGGCGGCGATGTGCTGCTGCGTGCGCTGGCGGCGCGGCTGCGCGCGGCGGTGGGCCATGGCGATCTGGTGGCGCGCACGGGGGGCGATGAATTCGCGCTGATCGTGGCCGCGCGCGACGATGAGGCGCTGCATCGGATCGCGGCGCGGATCTATGAAGAATTACGGGAACCGATCCTTCATGGTGATCGGGTGATGGAATGCGGGGCCAGCATCGGGGCCAGCTTTATCCCGCTGGATGGGCCGGGCCGGTCCGAAGTGATGAAGGCCGCCGACATCGCGCTCTATGCCGCCAAGGCCGCAGGCCGGGCGCAGATGAAGATCTTTGAGCCCGCCATGATGGACGAGGTGGAGCGCCATCAGGCGATGATCACCGCAGCCCGCTTTGCCCTGAAGCGCAAGACCATCTTGCCGCATTACCAGCCCAAGGTCTGTCTGACCGGCGAAGGACGGATCGTTGGCTTTGAGGCGCTGCTGCGCTGGCGCGACCGGGATGGGCATGTGCGCGGCCCCGATACGATCACGGCCGCCTTTAACGATCCGATCTTGAGCGTGGCGATCAGCGATTACATGCTGGAGATGATCCTGAACGATATCGAAGGCTGGGTGGCCGACGGCGTGGCCTTTGGCCATGTCGCGGTGAACGTCACCAGCGGCGATTTCCGCCCGGGCGGGATTGTGGAAACCGTGCTGGATCGCCTCAAGGCGCGCAATCTGCCGGCCTCATGCCTGCAGATCGAGGTGACCGAGGATGTTTTTCTCGACAAGGGGGCACTGGATGTCGAACGCGCGCTCAAGCGACTCAGCCATCACGGGTTGCGCATCGCACTCGACGATTTCGGCACCGGCTATGCCTCGCTCTCGCATCTGACACAGTTCCCGGTGGATCTGCTGAAAATCGACCGTTCGTTTATCGGCCAGATCGGCGCCAAGGGCGATGCCGAGGCGATTTCCTCGATCGTCATCAATCTGGGCCATTGCCTTGGCCTTGAGGTGATTGCCGAAGGTGTCGAAACCGTACAGCAGCAGGAGCATCTGATCGCGATGGGCTGTGATACCGGGCAAGGCTATCTCTATGCCCGTGCCATGCCCGCCGCGGATGTGTCCGGTCATGTGCGCGAGCATGAAGCAGCCCGCGCGCGGCTCCATATGCGTCAGGCCTGATTGCGGCTCTCGCCCACCACCTGCCAGATGGCGATGAAGAGCGCGGCGATCACCGGCCCCATGACAAAGCCGTTGAAACCCATCAGTTCAAAACCGCCCAGCGTGGTGATCAGCACGACATAATCGGGCACCCGCGTATCGCGCCCAACAAGGATCGGCCGCACCAGATTGTCCACGCTGCTGATGACAAAAAAGCCCAGCGCGCCCAGTGCCGCGCCTTGCCACACCGAGCCGGTGGCCAGCAGATAGACCGAAACCGGCACCCAGACAAAGCCTGTGCCCACCGAGGGGAACAGCGAAAACACCCCCATCGCCACGCCCCACAGCAAGGCCCCCGGCAGGCCCAATACCCAGAAGCTGAGCCCGCCAATCGCGCCCTGTAATACGGCCACGATCAGGGTGCCTTTGATGGTGGCGCGGATCGCCTGAAGGAATTTGGCGATCAGCAGGTCGGTCATCGCCCGCTCCAGCGGCACCGCCCGCGCGATCTTTTCGCCCAGCGCCCGGCCGTCGCGTAGCAGGAAATATGCCAGATAGAGCATCACGCCCAATTGCAGGAACAGACCCAGCGTACTCTGCCCCAATTGCAGCAATTGCGGGCCGACATTGCGCAGCAGGTCGCCCATCTCGCGGCTCAGCCAGCCGCGCAGGTCATCCAGACTGGCCAGCCCGGCCACGCCCAATTGCCCTTGAAGCCAATGCGGCATGCGTGTCTGCAACCCGGCCAGAAAGCGCAAGGGGTCGATCTGACCCGATTCGACGCGGGCATAAAGCACCCCGCCCTGCTCGATCAACGCCGCTCCCAGCGCCAGCGCGGGCACCACCACCACCGCCACCACCACCAGCAACGCCATGGCCGCGCAGCGATCCGGATGTCCCGGCATCGACCGCATCAGCCGTTGATAAAGGGGATCGAACAGCACCGCGACGATCATCGCCCACAGCACCGCACCCCAAAAAGGCGCTACCAGCCAGCCGAAAGCCAGCGAAATCGCCGCCACCAGCCCCAACAGAAACATGCGCGCCGGTTGCATCTGGCGGTTCTCCCGATTGACCATGCGCCCATGCATAGCCTGCCCACGCCGCGGGGCAACAGCGGGATGGGCGTTTAGCCAGACTTGGGCGTTCAACAGATTTCCTTGAATGTCTATTTTTAAGATTGAGATTAGAAGCAGGTCAACTCTACCCAATTGATAGAAATTAATAGGACGACCAACAGGGGGGACATTCGCATGAGGCCCGCACCCGGCACAGCCCGGAGCAAACCCATGCGCATTCCCGATCACCATCGCTTGAACGCGCCGCCGCGTTGCAAAGACAAAGGATCGAGTATGAAACTGCGCCAGATTTTCCTCGCCAGCGTGGCCAGCGCCGGATTTTTCGTCAGCCCCGCTTTCGCCGCCGACGAAGCCCCCGCCGCCGAACAGGTGCAGGCCGAAGCTCCCGGCGACATCGTCGTCACCGCTCGCCACCGCACCGAAAGCGCGCAAAGCGTGCCGCTGGCCATTTCCGTGCTGGGCGGGCTGACGCTGGAGCGGACCGGCGCCTTCAATGTCAATCGCCTGCAGCAACTGGCCCCCACCTTGCAGTTCTATTCCTCGAACCCGCGCAATTCGGCGGCCAATCTGCGCGGGCTTGGCGCCCCCTTCGGCCTGACCAACGATGGCATCGAACAGGGCGTGGGCATCTATGTCGATGACGTTTACTTCAGCCGCGCGGCGGCCAGCACCTTCGACTTCCTCGATGCGGGCCAGATCGAAGTGCTGCGCGGGCCGCAGGGCACGCTTTACGGCAAGAACACCACGGCGGGCGCGATCAACATTACCAGCCGCGCGCCCACCTTCAACTTTGAAAGCCGGGGCGAAATCTCTGTCGGCAATTACGGCTATCGCCAGTTGAAGTTGGCCGTGTCGGGGCCTTTGTCGGAAACGGTGGCGGCGCGCATCGCGGTGTCCTCGACCGGGCGCAACGGCACGATCTATAACACCACCACCAAGAGCTGGGTACAGTCGCAGGACAATCTGGGCCTGCGCGGGCAAATCCTGTGGCGCCCCTCGGCCAGCGTCGATGTCACGCTGGCCGCCGATTATAATGAGCAGAACCCCTCATGCTGCGCCACCGTCTATTACGGCTATGGCAGCACCCAGCGCGCATCCGCCCGCCAATTCCCGGCGCTGGCCAATCTGCTCGGCTATACGCCCGCCAGCACCAACCCCTATGCCCGCGTAACCGACCTGGACAGCGAATTGCGCGCCACCAACCGCATCGGCGGCGCCTCGCTCAAGGTCAAGGCGCAGGTCGGCGCAGGCACGTTCACCAGCATCACCGCATGGCGCTTCTGGGACTGGAACCCGTCGAACGACCGCGACTACACCGGCCTGCCGATCACCACGCTGAGCCAGAACCCCACCAAGCAGGAACAATATACGCAGGAATTCCGCTACAGCCTCTCGACCAGCAAGTTCGACTGGAACGTCGGCCTCTTCGCCTTCAATCAGGCCGTCCACACCACCGGCACCCAGCAGCAGGGCAGCGCCGCCAGCCGCTTCCTGCTCTCCAGTGCCCAGATCAACGCGATCTGCCCCAGCGGTTCGTCGGCCACCTGCGTTCCCGACATCCTGAACGGCCTGACCGCCAAGAATGACATCCGCCTTAGCAACACCAGTCTGGCCGCCTTCAGCCAGTTGAGCTGGAAGGTGACGGATCGTTTCACCGTTCAGCCGGGCGTGCGCCTGAATTATGACCAGAAAAAGGGCTGGTACAATTCGGTCGTGACCAATTCGGCAGGCACACAGATCTTCCCCACCTCGGGCACGGGCGCAAACTCGCTGCTGGGCGCGCAGGCGGGCGTGCTGTCCTCGCAGCAATTCCCGGCGCGCTATTCGGCGTGGAATTTCAGCTATGACCTGACGCTCTCCTATGCGCTCTCGCGCGATGTGCGGGCCTATGCCACCTATGCCAAGACCTTCAAGTCGGGCGGGGTCAACCTCAACGGCGTGCCCTCAGACGCCAATGGCCAGCCGATTCTGGCCGCTGCCACGGTTAAGCCCGAAACGGTCAACCATTTCGAACTGGGCTTCAAGAGCCAGTGGCTGGACCGCAAGGTGACGGTCAATCTGGCCGCCTTCCGCACCGATATCGACAATTTCCAGGCGCAGGTCACCAATGGCGCGCTGGGCGTGCTGCGCGGCTATCTGGCCAATGCGGAAAGCGTGCGCACGCAGGGCCTCGAAGGCGATTTCTCGGTGCGCCCCAGCGACCGTTTCAGCGCCTATTTCAATGCCGCACTGACGGATGCGAAATATCGCAAGTTCACCACCGCCCCCTGCCCGCCCGAACTGTCGGGCGGCACCACCGTGACAGGCACCCAGACACCGGGCGCCGCCGGCGTCCCCGGCGCGCTCAGCCCTGCGTCCTGCGACATTTCGGGCCAGCGCCTGCCGGGCGTGTCGAAATATGCGCTGAGCTGGGGCGGCGAATATAACGTGCCCGCCAAATTGTTCGGCAAGGACGGTCAGGTCTATGTCGGCTATGACGCTTCCTATCGCTCCAGCTGGTCGTCCAACGCCTCGGCCTCGATCTACACTTGGGTGAAGGGCTATTCGCTGCACAATTTCCGCGCAGGGTGGCGTCAGGATCGCGGGCTGGACATCTATGGCTGGGTGCGCAACGCCACGGGCACCAATTATGTCGAGATGCTGACCGTGGCCAGCGGCAACACCGGCCTGATCGCGGCCAACCTTGGCGATCCGCGCACCTATGGCGCGACCGTCAAGTTCGAATTCTGATGCCGATTTCCGGCGCGGGCGTCCACCCGCGCCGGAATGCTTCAGGCCAGATAGACCCGCTGATACCGCCCGCCCAACTGGGTCAGGATTTCATAAGCAATCGTGCCCGCCTCCTGCGCCACAGCCTCAATCGGGCGATGCGGGCCGATGATCTCAACCAGATCGCCCTCGGCCAGCGCGCCCATGGGCAGCGCAGAAGCATCGACCACCGTCACATCCATCGACACCCGGCCCACGATGGGCAGAATCGCGCCATGCGCCCAAACCGCGCCGCGCCCCGACAGGCTGCGCGGGAAACCATCGGCATAACCGATCGAGAGCAGCGCCAGCCGCGTTTGGCGCGGGGCATGCCAAGTCTGACCATAGCCCACGCCGGTTCCGGCGGGCACAGTGCGGGTTTGCAGGACGCGGGCCTGTAACCCCACAACCGGGCGGAACGGCTCAGTTCGCCCATCGGCAGGTTCGGCGCCATAAAGGCACAGGCCCGCGCGGACCAGATCGCCGTGGAACCCCGCCCCCAGCAAGACCCCGCCCGAATTGGCAAAACACCGCGCCACGCCCGGAAACAGCGCTGCGGCCGTCTCAAACCGCGCCAGTTGCGCGGCATTTTCCGCCCGGTCGGGTTCATCGGCGCAGGACAGGTGGCTGATCACCGCCAGCAGCGGCACGGCGGCGCGAAAACCCGCATCGGCTGCCAGTTCCGCCGCCTCGTTAAAACCAAGCCCATGGCGCGCCATGCCGGTATCGACCTGAAGCATCGCCGGGCGGCCAAAGGCCTGCCAGCGTCGCGCCTGTCCCATGCTGTTCAAAACCGGCGTGACCCCGGCCTCTGCGGCAAAACCCTCGCCCCCCGGATGCAGTCCGTTGAGCACCGCCAGCACGGCGTCATCCGGCACCAGATCGCGGATCACCAATGCCTCGACCAGATTGGCAACGAAGAAAGCCCGGCATCCCTCCGCCGCCAGCGCCCGCACCACCTGCGCCGCGCCCAAACCATAGGCATCGGCCTTCACCACGGCGGCGGCGCGCGCAGGCGCAACCTCGCGCGATACGCGGCGCCAGTTTTCCACCAATGCGCCAAGGTCGATTGTCAAAACCCCCGGCGCGGGGGCCATTTGCGCCTGCACTTGCCTGTCACTCCAGTTTTACGCGCTCTGCTGGACCACAGGGGTTCAAAGCGCAACCGGCTTTGTTGATAAGCCCCCCAATTCCATATTGCAGCGCACAAACCTTTCGCGCACACTCACCCTATGATCACAGCTGGCTTGCACCACCTCACCCGCTATCGCTACAGCAAACCGATCCGTTTGGGGCCGCAGGTGATCCGCCTTCGCCCCGCGCCGCACAGCCGGACGCAGGTCCCGAACTATTCGCTGAAAATCAGCCCGGAAAACCATTTCCTCAACTGGCAGCAGGACCCGCATGGCAACTGGCTGGCGAGGCTGGTGTTCCCCGACCCGGTCGATCATTTCAGCATCGAGGTCGATCTGCTGGCCGATATGGTGGTGATCAATCCCTTCGACTTCTTTGTCGAGGAATATGCCGAGGAGCGCCCCTTTGCCTATGATCCGGCGCTGAAGGAGGATCTGGCCGCCTATTTCGATGTCGAACCGCAAGGGCCGCTGTTTGAAAAGCTCTACGACCGTTTTGTCGATGTAAAACAGCGCACGGTCGATTTCCTCGTCGATGTAAACATGGCGGTCTATCAGGCGGTGAATTACGTCATCCGCATGGAGGCCGGAGTTCAGGAGCCGGAGGAAACGCTGAAGATCGGATCGGGATCATGCCGTGATTCGGCATGGTTGCTGGTCAATCTGCTGCGACGGCTGGGTTTTGCGGCGCGTTTCGTTTCGGGCTATTCGATCCAGATGACGCCCGATGTGATCCCGGTTGAGGGGCCGAAGGGCGTTTCGCAGGATGTGTGCGACCTGCATGCATGGGCTGAGGCCTATGTGCCGGGCGCAGGCTGGATCGCGATGGACGCCACGTCGGGCATGCTGGCGGGCGAAGGGCATATCCCGCTCTGCGCCACGCCCCATTACCGCTCCGCCGCGCCGATCAGCGGACTGGCCGAACCGGCCGAGGTCGATTTCCATTTCGAGATGGGCGTCCACCGCATCCATGAAGCGGTGCGCATCACCAAGCCCTTTACTGACGAGCGCTGGGACGCCGTGATGGCGCTGGGCGACAAGGTGGATGAGGACATCGTGGCGCAGGATATGCGCATGACGATGGGCGGCGAACCGACCTTTATCGCCGATGGCGATTTCGAGGCCGGCGAATGGAACAGCGATGCCGTCGGTCCCACCAAGGCCGCCTATGCCGACCGCCTGATCCGCCGCCTGCGTGAGGAATTCGCACCCGGATCGCTGCTGCATCACGGGCAAGGCAAGTGGTATCCGGGGGAAAGCCTGCCGCGCTGGGGCTATTCGATCTATTGGCGCAAGGATGGTGTGCCAGTGTGGCGCGATGCCAACCTGATCGCGGGCGAAGTGCTCCCGCGTGAGACGCCCTTGCCCGAGATCACACCTCAAGGTGCCCAGCAGATGATGCGCGGCATTGCCAATACGCTGGGCGTGGACGAGGAATTTGTTCAGCCGGTCTATGAAGATGCGGTGGAATGGATCGTGCGCGAGGCGCAATTGCCCGACAATGTCACGCCCGACGATCCCGAACTGGAAAATCCCGAAGAACGCGCGCGTTACATGCGCACATTCCAGCGCGGCCTGAACAAACCGGTGGGCTATGTCCTGCCGATCCAGCGCTGGCAGGCGAAGCAGTCGCCGATCCAGCGCTGGCGGTCGGAAAAATGGCGGCTGCGGCGCGGGGCGCTCTTTGCTGTGCCGGGCGATGCGGCGCTGGGCTATCGCCTGCCGCTCTCCTCGCTGCCCCATGTCAGCGCCTCGGACTATCCTTTCATCAACCCGCAGGACACCGCCGCACCGCGTGGCCCCCTGCCCGATTTCTACGGTCTGGCGGCCGAGCGCGAGGCCGCCGCGCGCACGCAAGGCGCATTTCAGCGGGTATCGGATGCCTCGCCCCAGCTCGCCGGCAACAACTATGTCGAACAGGTCGCTATCGAGGGCGTGGTACGCACCGCGATCACGGTCGAGGCGCGGCGCGATCACCTCTGCGTCTTCATCCCGCCGGTCGAAACGCTGGAGGATTACCTCGACCTGATCGCCACGGTCGAACATGTGGCGCAGGAAAGCGGGCTTCCGGTGCGGATCGAGGGCTATCCCCCGCCGTCCGACCCGCGCCTGATAGTGCTGAAAGTCACGCCCGACCCCGGGGTGATCGAGGTGAATATCCAGCCCTCGGCCTCATGGCGCGAATCGGTTCATATCACCGAAACGCTCTATGATGTCGCGCGCGAGATCGGGCTGACGGCGGATCGCTTCATGGTCGACGGGCGCGCGGTAGGTACGGGCGGGGGCAACCATATCGTGCTGGGCGGGCCAAGCCTGCTCGACAGCCCGTTCATCCGCCGCCCCGATCTGCTTAAGTCCTTCGTCACCTATTGGCAGCGTCATCCCTCGCTCTCCTATCTGTTCTCCGGCCTGTGCATCGGCCCGACCAGTCAGGCCCCGCGCATCGACGAGGCGCGCCATGACGGGCTGTATGAGCTGGAAATCGCGTTGGCGCAGGTGCCCGGCCCGGATCAGCCGCAGCCCTTGGCATGGGTGGTCGATCGCCTGTTCCGCAACCTGCTGGTTGATGTGACGGGCAATACCCATCGTACCGAAATCTGCATCGACAAATTGTTCAGCCCCGATGGCCCTACGGGCCGCCTTGGCCTAGTCGAATTTCGCGGTTTCGAGATGCCGCCAGACGCGCGGATGAGCCTTGCCCAGCAATTGCTGATCCGGGCGCTGGCCGCATGGTTCTGGCGCGAGCCGCAGGGCGGGCCCCTGGTGCGCTGGGGCACGCAATTGCATGACCGGTTTATGCTGGGCCATTTCGTCTGGGCCGATTTCCTCGATGTACTGTCCGATCTGCGCCGCGCGGGCTATGATTTCGACCCCGTGTGGTTTGAGGCGCAGCGCCAGTTCCGCTTCCCCATCCACGGCACGACCGAGGGCGGCGGGGTTCAACTGGAAATCGCCCATGCACTCGAACCTTGGAACGTGCTGGGCGAAACGGGGGCGATCGGCGGGACGGTGCGCTTTGTCGACAGCTCGACCGAGCGTTTGCAGGTGCGCGCAACCGGTTTGGTGGCCGGACGCCATATCATCACCTGCAACGGTCGCCGCATCCCCATGAACCCCACCGGCACGCCGGGCGAAGGCGTGGGCGGCGTGCGCTATAAGGCGTGGTGGCCGTCCAATTGCCTCCATCCGATGCTGCCGCCCCATGCGCCGCTCACCTTCGACATCTATGACACATGGAACCATCGCAGCCTTGGCGGCGCGGTCTATGAGGTCGCGCATCCGGGCGGGCGCAATTACGATACTGTGCCGGTGAACGCATTCGAGGCCGAGGGGCGGCGCAAGGCGCGCTTCTTCGATATCGGCCATACGCCGGGGTTCCAGCCTATCCCCACGCAGGAATGGCCCGGCGAATTTCCGATGACACTCGACCTGCGCCGCCCCGGCTGGGTGGGGTAATTTGGCCACCCGCGCGCCCCGCAAAACCCAGCCGGTCGACCGGCTGAGGGATTATCCGGTCGACGTGGACGCAGGCGACCTGTTTCGCCATGCCCCGCCCGAGGTTGCCGCCAAATGGCGGCTGATGGCGGGCGGACTCCATACGCTGGCGCAGGATTCAGGCCTGTCGGCGCAGGAATTGCTGGCGCGGCAGATTGCCGACATGGGCATGAGTTTCCGCATGACCGGCGATGCGGAGGAACGCAGTTGGCCTCTGACGCCCATGCCGCTGATCGTCGGCGCGCAGGAATGGGCCAAGGTCGAGGCTGGCCTTGTCCAGCGCGCGCGCCTGCTCGAAGCCGTGGTGGGCGATATTTACGGCCCGCAGGATCTGGTGCGTGAAGGGCATATACCCGCAGCGGTCGTGGCGGGCAGCCGCTATTTTGCCCGCGCGATGGGCGGGGTTTTGCCGCGCCGGGGCCATTATATCCATGTTTATGCGGTCGATCTGGCGCGCGGGCCGCATGGGCAATGGCGTGTGCTGGGCGACCGGCTGCGGCTGGCCAATGGCGTGGGCTATGCGCTGGAAAACCGGCTGGCGCTCTCGCGCGGGACGGGATCGCTGCTCTCGGACATTCACGCGCGGCGGCTGGCGGGTTTCTTTGGGCAATTGCGCCAGGGCCTGTCCGCCGATTGCCCGCGCGAATCGCCGCGCATCGCGCTGCTGACGCCGGGGCGGTTCAATCAATCCTATCCCGAACAGGCGCATCTGGCGCGCTATCTGGGCTTTCCGCTGGTCGAAGGGCGCGACCTGTCGGTAATCGACGGCAAGCTTTATGTCCGCACCATCGGCGGGCCGAAACGGGTCGATGCGCTGTGGCGCTGGATCGACACCAATTCGCTCGATCCGCTCAATTTCGATGCGCGCTCGACGATTGGCGTGCCCGATCTGGCCGATTGCTGGGCGGGCGGACAAGTGGCCATGGCCAACTGGCCTGGCGTCGAGGTGGTCGAGGCGCCCGCCTTTGCCGCCTTCCTGCCGCGCCTGTTCCAGACGCTGCTGGGCGAAGAACCGCTGCTGCCCAATGTCGCGACATGGTGGTGCGGGGGCGAAACCGAGGCGGATCTGGTACGCGGGCGGCTTGATGAATTAATGATCGCCCCGGCCTTTGGGCAAAGGGTCGAAGGGCTGGCCACGGTGCAGCCCGCCCATGGCGCGCAATTGACGCCCGAGGCGCGCGAAGCTTTGCTGGCAACCATGGCGCGCCGCCCGATGGATTATTGCGCGCAGGAAATCATCAACCTGTCCACCACCCCCGCGCTGATCGAGGACCGGTTCGAGCCGCGCCCCTTCACGCTGCGCGCCTTTGTCGCGCGGGGGGCCGATGGCGAATGGGTGGTGATGCCGGGCGGCTTTGCCCGCCTGTCCTCCTCGGGCAAGATCGCCTCGACGCTGATGGGCGAAGGCGATCTGTCGGCCGACGTCTGCGTGGTGGACGAAGCCGACGAGGAACGTTTCAGCCGCGTCACGCTGACGGGTGCACCATCAATCCGGCGCGACGGCGGGGTTCTGGCGGCGCAGGCGGCCGACAATCTGTTCTGGTTCGGCCGCTATGGCGAGCGCGCCGAAATGACGGTGCGCGTGGTCCGCTCGATCCTAGGCGGCGGGATTGAAGTGGACGCGGGCGCCAGCGGCCATCCCGAGGTGCGCGCCAGGCTGATCGAATTGCTGGCCAATTGGGGGGCGCTCGGGCCGGATCATAGCGCGCTTTCGCCCGCCGAAGCGTGCCGCGCGGCGCTGGTCGAGCATGGGCTGCCGGGCGGGGTCGCCGCGTTGCTCAACACCCAGCGCAATGTGGGCCAATCGCTGCGCGACCGTTTCGCGCCCGATTTCTGGCGGATCGCCAGCCGGCCTTTGCCTGCGCTCGATTCGCATCGGCCCGGCGTGCTGCTGCGCGTGGCGCGCGAGCTGATCGAACGTTTCGCCGCACTTTCGGGCCTCGGCGCGGAAGATATGGTGCGCGGCCCGGCTTGGCGCTTTCTTGATCTGGGGCGGCGCATCGAACGCGCGCTTTCGCTGTGCCGCATCGCGCGCCAGTTGGAAGGCGCGGGCGAGGAAAGCGACCGGCTCAACACTCTGCTCGATATTTTCGACAGCCAGATCACCTATCGCTCGCGCTATCTTTCGGCGCCGCTGCGCGATCCGGTCTATGACCTGCTGCTGCTCGACCCCGACAATCCGCGCAGCCTTGTCCATCAGGTGCAGGCCATTGAGCGCCACATCGCCGCCCTGCCTTCGCTGCGCGAGGACGCCCTGCCCGAGGCCCCACTGCGCGAGGTGCGCGCGGTGCTCTCGCCGCTCGTCAGCCTGACCGTCGATCAGTTCGACGAGCCGCGCATGGCCGAGATCGAGATGCGACTTCATGCGCTTTCGGATTCGATTTCCGCGCGCTACTTCCTGCAATTCGACGCGGCGGTCGCGGGCCGCACGCCGCTGCAAGGCTGATCCTTCCATGCGCTATCGCATCCATCATTCGACCAGCCTGCTCTATGACAGCGTGGTGCGACTGGCGCGGCTCAACCTGCGGCTGAAACCGGCGGCATGGCCGGGGCAAAGGGTGGAGAATTTCGCGCTGAAGCTCGATCCACCGCCTGCCGAGATCGAGGCCGGGGACGGCCCGTGGATCGTCCATCGCCACCGCGTGACCCTGCGCGAGGCGCTCTCGGAACTGAGCATAGAAAGCCGGTTCGATATCGAGGTGAACGAACCCGCCGCTGCGCCCGAAGAGGCGCCCGATATTGCCAGTATCCGCGCCGCTGCGCTGGCCCTGCCCGATCTGTCTGCGATGGGCCCGGCCTCCTATCTGTTCGCCTCGCCCATGGCCTCGCCATCGGCCGCGATTGCCGAATGGGCTGCGCCCTTTTTCGCGTCCGGTCAAAGCGTTCTGGCCGCCGGTCATGGTTTGATGGGCGCGATCTACGCCCAATTCGCCTATGACGGGACCGCCACCAATGTGACCACCACCGCACAGGACGCCTTTGAGCAAAAGCGCGGCGTGTGTCAGGATTTCGCCCATGTGATGATCGTGGCCGCGCGCGCGCATGGCATTCCGGCCGCCTATGTCAGCGGCTATCTGCGTACATTGCCCCCGCCGGGCCAGCCGCGTCTGGTCGGTGCCGATGCGATGCACGCATGGGCCGCGCTGTGGTGCGGTCAGGACATCGGCTGGGTGGGCTTTGATCCCACCAACGACGTGCTGGCCGGAACCGACCATATCTTTGTCGCCATGGGCCGCGATTATGCCGATATTGCCCCCATCGACGGCGTGTTCATGGGCGGCGCGGGGCAAAGGTTGTCGGTCTCGGTCGATGTCGAACCGGTGGAAGACTGACGCGCGCGGCTTGACTTGCATCGGGCCGGGTTCATGCATGGCTCGATGGAGAGCTTTCCCAGACGCGATCTGTTGACCGGCCTTGGCCTTGCCGGGTTGCTGCTGCCCGAGGCGGTGGCCTATGCCGGTATGGCGGGGCTGGCGCCGGGGCGGGCGATTGTCGCGGCGGTGGCGGGCGCGCTGGCCTATGCGTTGGTCGGGCGCAGCCGTTATGCGGTGATCGCCCCCACATCCTCTTCGGCGGCCATTCTGGGCGCAGCGCTGATTGGGCTTTCAGCCGAGGGGCTGGCGGACAAAGGCGCGGCGGCCACGGCACTGGTGGTGATGACGGGGCTGATCTTTGCCGCGCTGGGCGCGTTTCGTCTGGGCAGTCTGGCCGGGTTCATTTCGCGCCCTGTGCTGCGCGGCTTTGCGCTGGGGCTGGCCATCACGATCATCGCACGCCAATTACCGCATCTGTTGGGCATCAGCGTGCCGGGTGCACCGATGTGGCGGCTGCTGGGCGAAATCGTCATGGCGCTGCCCCGGACAAACTGGCCCAGCCTGCTGCTCGGACTTGGGGCTTTGGCGGGTCTGCTGGCGTTGCGGCGGGCGCCGCGTTGGCCCGGATCGCTGATGGTGATCGGCGGCGGACTGTTGCTGGGCTGGTGGCTGGATCCGGCGGCTTGGGGCGTGGCGCTGGTGGGACAGGTGGCGCTGACATGGCCCGATTTCGCGCTGCCGCCCCTCGCGCTGCTGCCGCGCCTGGCCCAGATTGCCGCGCCGGTCGCACTCATCCTGTTTGCCGAAAGCTGGGGGACGATGCGGAGCCTTGCCCTGCAAAATGGCGACCGAGTGGATGCCAATCGCGAATTGGGCGCGCTGGGTCTGGCCAATCTGGCCGCAGGGCTGGTGCAGGGAATGCCGGTGGGCGCCGGTTTTTCGGCGGCCAATGCCAATGCCTCGGCGGGCGCGCAAAGCCGATGGGCGGCCATCGTCGCAGCGCTGGCCCTGCTGGGGCTGGCGCTGTTTGCCGCGCCCGCCATTGGGCGCATTCCCGAACCGATCCTTGCCGCCGTGGTGATTGCCGCGCTGACCCATGCGCTCCACCCTGCTCCGATCCGGCGCCTGTTTCAGATCCGGCGCGATGGCTGGGTGGCGGTGGCCGCAGCGGTCGGGGTGCTGGCGCTGGGCGTGCTTAACGGAATGCTGGCGGCGATTGCGCTGTCCGTCGCCATGCTGCTCTATGATCTGGCCCATCCCTCGATCAGCACACTGGGGCAAGTGGGCGACAGTCATGATTTCGTCGATGTCGCTCGCCATGACGATGCCCGCGTGCCAGCCAATATCGTGCTGTTTCGCCCCAATGCGCCGCTGTTTTTCGCCAATGCGGAAAGCGTGCTGAACCTGATCGCCGCGCGCGCTGCGGCCTCGGGCGCGCCGGTGGTGGTGCTCAGCCTTGAGGAATCGAACGATCTGGACGCCACCGCCATCGACGCGCTGGGCGAATTCGTGCTTGATCGCTCGCAACATGGGCAGCGCGTGCTGCTGGCCCGTGCGCATGACCGGGTGCGCGATGTGCTGGTGGTGGCGGGCATGGCGCAACTGGCTCAGGATTCGACATTTTCGGTGGCCGACGCCGTGGCGCGCGCGGGAGCATCGTGGCAGGATAGCGCCATCTGAGGGAAAGGAGAGCCCGTTTATGGCCATGAACCACCCAGTCCAGCCGGTCCTCAATCCGGTCAGGCTGCGCGATCTGCGCCCCACGCAAATGACCGTGGGGCTGGCCGAAGTGCGCGACAAGCAGCAGCACTGGCGCGATCAGAAACAGGGCGGGCAATGGCTGGGCCAGCATCTGATCCCGGTGGTGCATGGGCCGAGCGACACGTGGTGGGTGATCGACCATCACCATCTGGCCCGCGCGCTTTACGAGGAGGGCGTGGAAGAGGTGCTGGTTTCAGTCGAAGCGCGGCTGGGCAAGCTGAGCAAGAAACGATTCTTTTCGGTGATGGACTATTACAACTGGCTCCATCCCTATGATGACAATGGCAAAAAGCATGACTGGGCCGATCTGCCGCGCCATGTGGGTCAATTGGCCGATGATCCGTTCCGCTCGCTGGCGGGCGCGGTCCGGCGCGGCGGCGGCTATGCCAAGACATCGACGCCCTATGCGGAGTTTTTATGGGCCGATTTCTTCCGCGATCATATAAAACGCGACAAACTCGAAGAAAATTTCGCGGCTGCGCTGGCCAAAGCGCTGAAATTGGCCAATAGTCCCAAAGCTGCCTATTTGCCGGGCTTTGCCGGTCCGGAAGGATGATGACACGATGAAAGCTCTCCAAGCCTATTTCGCCCAAACCGGCGGGCCCGAAGTGATCCGCTGGCACGAGGTCGATCTGCACGAACCGGGCCCCGGCGAAATCCGCGTGGTGCATGAGGCGGTGGGGCTGAATTTCATCGACACCTATTATCGCTCGGGCCTCTACCCCTGCCCGCTGCCCTCCGGATTGGGCAGCGAAGCGGCAGGCGTAGTCGAGGCAGTGGGGCCGGATGTCGCCGCCTTTAAGCCGGGCGACCGTGTGGCCACCTTTGGCCCGGCGCTCGGCGCCTATGCCACGGCGCGGATAACGCCTGCCTCGGTATGGTTTCGCATCCCCGATGGCATCAGCGCGCAAACGGCGGCGGCGGCCATGCTCAAGGGCTGTACCGCGGAATTTCTGGTCGAACGCGCGGTGGCCTTAAAGGCGGGCGAATGGGCGCTGGTCCATGCAGCAGCAGGCGGCGTGGGGCAAATCCTTGTGCAATGGCTGAAGGCGCTGGGCGTTCATGTCGTCGCGGTGGTCGGGTCCGAGGGCAAGGTGGCCATGGCCAAGGAGGCCGGAGCCGAGGTTGTCCTCTTGTCGAGCGCGTCCGATGTGGCGGCACAGGTGCGCGAGATCACAGGCGGAGCCGGTGTTACGGCCAGCTTCGACGGCGTGGGGGCGGCGTCATGGCCGGTGTCGCTGGCCAGCGTTCGACCGCGCGGTACGATCCTGTCCTTTGGCAATGCCAGCGGGCCGGTGACAGGTGTGGCTCTCGGGTCCCTGGCCTCGGCAGGTTCGCTCTATGTCACGCGGCCCCGCTTGTGGGACTATTACGCCACCCCTGCGGAGAGTGCGGCCGGTGTGGCCCGCCTGTTCGAGATGCTGGAGAGCGGGGCGGTCAAAGTACCGGTGGGGCAGAGCTTTGCCCTGACCGATGCGGCTGAGGCGCATCGGGCTCTGGAAGGGCGTCAAACGGTGGGGGCGAGTGTGTTGGTGCCTTGATGGGGTGTCCAGGGTTAGGAACATGCCTCCGGCGGGCAAAGGACCCCCGCCCTTTGCCCGCCGGAGGCACCTTCTAAAACCGGCTAAAACCCCTCAAGCCTTCTGCGACCGCAACAACATCGCGCCAAAGCCCATGAACACACCCCCGGTCACGCGATTGAACCAGCGCTGGGCGGCGGGGCGGCGCAGCCATCCGGCAAGGCCCCTGCCACCGACCGCATAGGTAAAGTAGCAGAAGGTTTCGATCACCGCGAAGGTGCTGATGAGGATGGAAAGCTGGATCGCCTTGGGCTGGGCCGGGTCGATGAACTGGGGCAGAAAGGCGGCAGCGAAGAGCAGCGCCTTGGGGTTAGAGATCGCGATGGTGAAGCCCCCGCGATAGACCGCCCAGCGCGAAAGGCCGGGGCGCTCGAACTCGACCGTTTCCTCGGCCTCATCTGCCACAGGCGCGCGCCAAACCTTGATGCCCAGATAGACCAGATAGGCGGTGCCAGCCAAACGCAGCACCTCAAACGCCCCGGGCAGCGCGAAGAGCAACGCGGTCAGCCCCAGCGCGCTGGCCGTCATCATCACCACCAGCGCGCTCATGCAGCCTGCCATGGCCGGAAACGACCCGCGCAGGCCAAGCTCGACACTGCGGCTCATGATATGGAGCATGTTGGGCCCCGGCGAGGCGCTGATAAGCAACACGGTGAAGCAATAAAGACCCCAGAGATGCAGGTTCATGCCAATACTCCCCCAAAAACACCCAAAGCCGCCACAAGGACGCCGACAAGACCGAGACCAGCGCCCAGCCACAGGAAAGGTCGCGTGGCCATGATCTGAGACAAGGCCAGCAGCAAAATGCCCAGCAACAGCGCACTTTCGGCCAGACCAAGCTGGCCGCTGCGCTCCGCCGCAGAGGATGCCTCGGATCGCAGGCCTGCGATCCGGGTGGCGATGGCGTCGATGCCGGGCGCGCGTGGGCCGCCGGGCTGCGCGCTCAGCTTACCCTGACGCAGCAGCGCCGCCTCGCCCAGAGCGCCTGCGCGCACATCGCCGTCCAGCCCGCCCTGATTGGCCTGCGCGATCAGCATCGTCTCGCGCGCCTTCATCGCTTCGACCATCGTGGTGGCATCGGCCGCGGCCAGAGCCGCCTGAATGCTCTCACGCTGGGCCGAAAGCATGGCGATATGGATGATGCCCGAAAGCACCACAGCCAGCACGATCAGCGCCACGCACAAAGGGGAGGATTTCGTCTCTGTCATATCCGTGACTTAGCCGGGTGGCGGAAAAAAGAAAGGGGGCCGTTTTGGCCCCCTCCCCCTTGTTTCAAGCAGACCGGATCAGGCCGCCGCGCGGCGCTCCTGCGCCTCGCTGTTCAGTTCCTCGGCAAGCAGGAAGGCCAACTCGATCGACTGCGCACCATTGAGGCGCGGATCGCAATGCGTGTGATAGCGATCGGCCAGCGCCGCATCGGTCACATCGATCAGGCCCCCGGTGCATTCGGTCACATTCTTGCCGGTCATCTCGATATGGATGCCGCCCGCATGGGTGCCTTCGGCGCGATGCACGGCGAAGAAGTCGCGCACTTCCTTGAGGATACGTTCGAACGGACGAGTCTTGTAGCCGCTGTCCGACTTGACGACATTGCCGTGCATCGGATCGGACGACCACACCACCGGATGGCCCTCGGCCTTCACCGCGCGCACGAGCGCGGGCAGATGGGCCTCGACCTTGTCATGGCCGAAACGGGCGATCAGCGTGATGCGACCGGCCTCACGCGCCGGGTTCAGCTGATCCAGCAAACGCAGCAGCAGTTCGGGCGCCAGCGACGGCCCGCACTTCACGCCGATCGGATTGCCCACGCCGCGCAGGAATTCGACATGTGCCGAATTGTCGAAGCGGGTGCGATCCCCAATCCACAGCATATGCGCCGAACAATCATACCATTCGCCGGTCAGCGAATCCTGACGCGTCAACGCCTGCTCATAAGGCAGCAGCAGCGCCTCATGGCTGGTGTAGAAATTGGTGCCCTGAAGCTGGGGCACGCTTTGCGGATCAACGCCGCAGGCCGCCATGAAGTCCAGCGCCTCGCCGATCTTGTCGGCCATGGCGCTGAAACGTTCGCCCCAGGGGCTGTGGTCGAGATGCTCGAGCGTCCACTTATGCACCTGACGCAGGTTGGCATAACCGCCGCTGGCAAAGGCGCGCAGCAGGTTGAGCGTGGCCGCGCTCTGGCCATAGGCCTGAAGCATGCGGTTCGGGTCATTGCGGCGCGATTCCGGCGTGAAATCGCTGCCGTTGATGATGTCGCCGAAATAGCTGGGCAGCTCCAGATCGCCCAGTTTCTCGGTCGGCGCGCTGCGCGGCTTGGCGAACTGGCCCGCAATGCGGCCCACCTTCACCACCGGCTGCTTGCTGGCAAAGGTCAGCACGACGGCCATTTGCAGCAGCACGCGGAACGTGTCGCGGATCGCGTTGGGGTGGAATTCGGCAAAGCTTTCCGCGCAATCGCCGCCCTGCAGCAGGAAGCCCTTGCCCGCCGACACCTTGGCCAGCTCAGCCTTCAGCGCGCGCGCCTCGCCCGCAAAGACCAAGGGGGGAAAGTTGGCCAGCGTCTGCTCCACCCGACCGAGTTCTTCGGCGTCCTGATACACGGGAAGGTGCCGCGCCTCGCGGGTCTTCCAGCTTTCCGGGGTCCAGTTGCTTGCCACTTTTCCTTACTCCACACGCCGCATCATGTTACGGCCTTGACGAAACTTGTACTGCCTAGTACACAGCATTATGCGATTTTGCTGTCCTTCGAGACAGATGCTTACGCGATTCTGCCCTTAATTAAGCAAGGCTGCTGCCCATACAAGGCTATGCGGCGAATGGATAGCCGCTCTTTTCGATCAGATTGACCGGAATTTCCGTGAATGGGGCCAAGAACGGGGGGCCGCAAAGCCCCCACGCACACTTATTTCCGCTCAGGCACAATCGCCAGACGGAAAGCCCGGTCCTTGACCAGCCAACGCGCCGCCAGCGCCTGCAATTCCTCAGGCTTCACGCTGACATAATCGGCCATCAGCCCGCGCACCTGACTGTAGCGGCGCGGGTCTTGCGTCGCGCCCTCGATCTGGCTCATGAAAAAGGCGGTGCTGGAAGAGGCGCGCGCCACCTGCTGGCGCAAAGGCTCGGTCACCAGCGCCAGTTCGCCGGCCGGGATCTTGCGCGTGGCCAGATCAGCAGCAATCCGGTCCACCGTTTCAAAGAACAGCGGCACCATCTGCGGCGTCACCTGCGCGCTGGCCGAAACCGTCCCCCCGCCCGGCAGATCGATGGGCCAGTCAGCCGAAACTTGCGGCGCATAGGAAGCCCCGCTCTTTTCGCGCATCGCGGCCAGCAGCCGGTTGGCAAAGACCTGACTGAGCACTTCAAGATGGCGGCTTTCGGTCAGCCCCTCGACGCCGCCGCCGGTCGGCCATGTCACTACGGCGGCGGCCTGATTGGCATCGCCGCCGTGGGTCAACGTGACCGGCTGAGCGCCGGGCTGGGCAAATGCATAACCCTTGGTCGTGGCCGGTTGCAAAGGCCCGCGCGCGGCCAGCGCGCCGAAGGTCTTTTGCAGCGCTTCCATGCCCTTGGCGCTGTCAAAATCGCCAAACACCTGCACCTCGATCGGCCCCTGCGCCAAAATCGGCGCCCAGACCAGACGGAAACCCTCGGGCGTCACCTTATCCAGTTGCTGCGGCGTGGGCACGGCAAAACGCTCGTCATTGCCCCGCTGCAGATAGCGCAGATCACGCTCCATCACCCCTTGCGGGCTGGCGGCATAGGAGGAAAACTGGATCTTGCCCGCCGCCCGCGCGCGCAGCAGCGGCCCAGAATCCCAGCGCGGCATCGCGAATTTGGCGGCGAACAGGTAAAGCTGGTCCTCCAGATCCTCGGCTCGCGTTTCGCCGGTAAACTGGAACGAGCCATCATCGATGCGGAAATCGAAGCCCAGCTTGCGCCCGGCCGAAATCCGGTCCAGCTCCTCCTGACCCAGCGACCCCTCGCCCGAACTGACCAGCGCCAGCTGGCCCAGCGTGGCATAGGCATTGTCGGCGGGCTTGAACGCCTGCCACCCGGCGCCAAAGCGGACCTTGACGATCACCCGGCCCGGATCATCCTTGGTAGGCCAGAATTGCGCCTTCACACCATTGGCGAAGGTCAGCTCCTGCACATCGAGCATCCCGGTCGGGCGCACTTCCGGCGGGGCCGAAGGCGCGCCAATGGCGGGCAGCTGCGCAAAGCTGATCGGCTTTTGCGCGGCGCGGGCGCGTTCATCGGGCACCGCCTTGGTCAGCAAGGCGGCGCGCAGATCCTCCGGGCTGGCCTCGCCCTTTTCGGGCGTGACATAGAGCGAGCGGATCACCTTACCGGCAAACAGGCTGCGCACATGTTGCTGCACCGCCTGCGGGGTGAAAAGCGGCATGGATTGTTTGAAAATATCCTGAACCACGGCGGGCGAAGCCACCGTCTCGTGAATATCGACCGCCTGCACCAGATCGTCGGCCAGCTTGCCGCCGGGCAGCAAGGCACGCTGCTGGACCTGCGATTCGAAGACGACATTCATCTCGGCTGCCTCACGCGCGATATCCTCGACGCTGGGCGGGCGGTCGAGCATATCGGCGATGATCCCGCGCACCTCGGCCAGCGCCCCGCGCCAATTGCCGTCAAGCGGCGAAACGGTAACAAAAGTGCCGTCGACCGAGCGCGATTCGTTCTCCTGATCGACCCGCGCCGAGAGGAAATTGCCCCCCGACCGCGCCCGCGCCTCCAACCGACGGTTGAGGATCGAGAGCGCCAGTTGGTCCAGCATCAAGCCCTGATTATAGACCACCGTATCCTGCTTCTCATGCCAGGGGCGCAGCACGGCGTAGATCAGCGAACGCGGCACGGTCGGCTCGATCAACACCTGCGCGGCGCCCACCGGATTGGCCGGATCGGCGCCGGGGGGCGTGGCGGGCGCGCCGAAATCGGGATCAGGCGTGGCGGGCCCTGCGCCCTTCCATTCGCCAAACCATTTGGTCACCAGCGCGGCGGTCAGGCGCGGATCGGCGTCGCCCGCCACCACCACCGTCACCTTTTCCGGGCGATACCAGCGCTGGTGAAAAGCGCGCAGCGTGGTCTGGCGTGCACCATTGATCGTTTCGACATCGCCCACCGTAACATGCGAGGCCAAAGGCTGCCCCTCGGCCATCATCTTGCGCATGGCGATCATCAGGCGTTCAGCCGTCCCGCCCCTTTCGCGCTTTTCGGCCAGGACGATGGGGGCCTCGATACGAATATCGCTGTCCGACAGGTTGGGCGCGAAAACCATGCCCGAAATCAGCTTCATGCTCTCATCCAGCGTGGCGGGCGAGGCATCGGGCAGGTCGATCTTGTAGGTGGTCGCGGTGGGCGTGGTTTCGGCGTTGGTGTCGCTGCCAAAGGTTGCGCCAAGGCGCTGCCAAGTGGGGATCGCCGCGCCTTGCGGCAAATAGCGGCTCTGGCGGAACACCAGATGTTCGATCAGATGAGCAAAGCCGGCCTCCTGGGGCTTTTCATGCATCGCGCCCACATCGACGCGCACGCGGATCGACACCTGCCCCGGCGGCACCTGATTGTTGCGAACAGCCCAGCGCACGCCATTGTCCAGCACGCCGAAATACCATTCGCGGTCATGGGGCACATCGCTGCCCTTATAAAGCCATGGCGCATCCTGAGACGGCAGCGGCGGCAAAGGCGAAGCGGTGCGGGCGGAGCTTGTCTGAGCGCCGATCAGCGCCAGCGAGATGACAAGCGAAAGCAGGCGAGGCGCGCGGGAGAAATGGCTCATAATCCAAGCTATAGGGAGCGCTTCGATTAAAGGCCAGTGAACAGCGGCCACTTTACGTCGCCAAAACTGCAACATTTGCCTGACAAATGGCTTTTCCACCCTTGTAGCAGGCGGGCAAGGCTCCTAAATCAGCAACCATGTTTATCGAGACGGAAACCACGCCCAATCCCGCCACGCTCAAATTCCTGCCCGGGCGGCAGGTCATGGTGGCCGGCACCCGCGAATTTGTCGATGAGGAGCAGGCTGAAGCCTCGCCTCTGGCCGCTGCGCTGTTCAGCCTTGGCGATGTGACGGGCGTGTTCTTCGGCCGCGATTTCATCTCGGTCACCGCCGGGCAAGGCGCGGGATGGAGCGATCTGAAACCGCAGGTCGTGGCCATGCTGCTCGATCATTTCATTTCCGAAGCCCCCCTGTTCGCCGCCGGCACCGCCGCGGGCATCAGTGTCCCGGCCGAAGAGGACTTTCCCGGCGACCGCGAAGAGGATGCCGACATCATCGACCAGATCAAGGATCTGATCGAAACCCGCATCCGCCCCGCCGTTGCCAATGATGGCGGTGACGTGGCCTATCGCGGTTTCCGCGATGGCGTGGTGTTCCTCCAGATGCAGGGCGCCTGTTCGGGCTGCCCCTCGTCCTCGGCCACGCTGAAGAACGGGATCGAGAGCCTGATCAAATATTACGTACCCGAGGTGACCGAGGTTCGCGCCGCGTGACCTTGGCGATGCCGGGGCCTGATCCGCGCATCGCGCGCTGGCTGGCGATTGAATGCACGACCGAGGCCTGTTCGGTGGCGCTGTTTCAGGACGGCGCGCTGGTGGCGGGCGAATACCGGCAATTGGGGCGCGGTCATGCCGAGGCGCTGGTGCCGATGATCGCGGCCCTGCCCGAACGCGGGCGGGCGCAGGTGATTGCCGTGGGACGCGGACCGGGCAGTTTTACCGGATTGCGCATCGGCCTTGCGGCGGCGCGGGCGCTTGGGTTGGCGTGGAACGCGCCGGTTTATGGCTATCCCACATTGGCGCTGATCGCGGCCATGGCGCTTGGGCGCGAGAATGGCCCTGTACGCGTGGCCACCACAGGCGGCCACGGCGAATGGTTCACGCAGAGCTTTGACGGCAAGGGAATCGCGCTAGATGCGCTGCTCTCGCAAAAGCCGCAGGACGCGATGGCCTATGGTGAAGCGCTGATCGCGGGCAGTCAGGCCGAGGCGCTGATCGCCGGGCGGCAGGCTGCGGGCGGCCCTGAAGGGCTGGCGCTGGCGCTATGGCCCGATGCGCGCGCGGTGGCGGGCTTGAACCCGGCGCATTTCAGCGCCGATCTTAGCCCGCTTTACGGTCGCGCGCCTGATGCCCGGCTGCCGGGTGGGCGCCTGCTCGATGCACCCGCCTGATTCGCAGGATTTGCTAAAACCATGATGCCCAGAGACGATGTTGACCGCATCATGGAAGTCATGGACGCCGCCTTTGACCCATTCTGGGGCGAGGCGTGGAACCGGATGCAGATCGAAAGTGCGCTCGCGATCGGCAACACGCATTACTGGCTGATCGCGCCCCACGGCGGCGAGCCCGATGAAGGCCAGGAGGCCGCCGGTTTCGCGCTGGTCCGCCAGATTTTCGACGAGGCCGAACTGCTGCTTTTTGCCGTGTCGCCGCAATGGCGCTGCCGAGGCCTTGGCGCAAGATTATTAGGCAGAACATTAGACGACATGAAAAGATCGGGCGTCTGCAAGGTGATGCTTGAAATGCGGCGCGGCAATCCGGCCGAATCCCTTTATCGTGCCACCGGCTTCGTTCCCGTGGGACTCAGGCCCAAGTATTACCGCTGCGCCAATGGCGACAGGATTGATGCAGTGACCCTTTCCTTTCCCGCAGATGAACAGAACAACTGATTGAGACGAAAAAAGGCGTCATTCCAATGTATGTTCAATTTTTCTAATTCTGCATCTTGAATAATTCTTGAAATCGTCGCAATAGAGCCTGGTGCAGCTGGGATGGAGCTGCATAAACAAAACAAACAAAAACAGACAATCGGGTCATAAGCAAAAGAGAAGGCTACATCCCATGAGCACGATCGAAGTCGATTCCAAGGAAACCCTCATCACCCTGACGTCGGACATTGTTGCCGCCCATGTCAGCAACAACAACGTCACGGTGGACGAAGTTACCGCCCTCATCACCAATGTTTTCAATGCCCTGTCCAGCCTTGGTCAGGCTTCGGCTCCGGTGGAAACGCCGCCCGAACCGGCTGTTTCGATCCGCGCCTCGGTCAAGCCCGATCACATTGTGTGTCTTGAGGATGGCAAGAAGCTCAAGATGCTCAAGCGCCATCTGGCGACTCACTATAACCTGACCCCGGAACAGTATCGCGCGCGCTGGAACCTGCCCGCCGACTATCCGATGGTTGCCCCCAACTATGCCGAAAAGCGTCGCGAACTGGCCAAGTCGATCGGCCTTGGCCGCAAGCCCAGCGTCAAGCGCGGCCGCAAGCCCAAGGCTGCCGCCTGAGCCAGCGTGAAAGGCGGCGGTTTTGCCCCCGCTTTATCTCGGCATAGCAGGTTGAAGTTTTGCCCTGTCGGCTCCATAGTCGGCAGGGCAAACCTTTTCTAAGACACGGACCCCCAGTGCACCAGCAAATCGACATCGAAACCCTTTGCCAGCAGCGTGGCCTGCGCATCACCGAGCAACGCCGCGTGATCGCCAAAGTGCTGTCGGAGAGCGACGATCACCCCGATGTGGACCAGTTGCACGCGCGCGCAACGGCAGTCGATCCGGGCATTTCGATCGCCACGGTCTATCGCACCGTGCGCCTGTTCGAAGAAGCGGGCATTCTGGACCGCCACGATTTCGGCGATGGCCGCGCTCGTTATGAGGCTGCGCCTGAGGCCCATCATGACCATCTGATTGACGTGGAAACCGGCCATGTGATCGAATTCGTCGATCCCGAACTGGAGGCTTTGCAGCGCCAGATCGCCGAAAGGCTGGGCTATCGCCTGGTTGACCACCGATTGGAACTGTTCGGGGTCAAGCTGGAACGCGAAGCCAAGAAGTGAAGAAAGGGCGGGGTCTGATCCCCGCCCTTTCTTTATTCAGGCAAATTCCTCGGTATCCATCGTCGCCTGCATCGCGGCAGGATAGCGCGGGCCAGACACCGTGCGCTGGTTGATCAGCGCGTCCAGCTCGGCCAGCGTGGCATCCGAAGGGCGCCAATCCGGGCATTCGATATTCTCGCGCAAGTGGTCCGGGTTGGTCGTGCCGGGGATCACATGCACATGATCGCCGCGCGAGAGCACCCATGCCAGCGACAATTGCGCGGGGCTGGCCCCTTCCCGCTCGGCAATGGCGTTGAACGCATCGACCAGCGCGAGGTTGGTCGGCCAGTTGGCGCTGTTGAAACGCGGATGGGTTCGGCGCAGGTCCTTCTCCTCCAGCTTCACCGGATTGCGAACGCCATTGGCCAGCACGCCGCGCGCCAACGGGCTGAACGCCACCAGCGCCACGCCCAACTCGCCACAAGCCTGCAACACGCCCAGTTCGGGGTTGCGGGTCCACAGCGAATATTCGGTCTGAACGGCGGTGACGGGACAGGCCGCATGGGCCTTGCGCAGCGTATCCGCGCTCATCTCCGACAAGCCATAGCCGCCGATCTTGCCCTCACGGATCAGATCGGCCATCGCGCCTGCGCTTTCCTCGATGGGAACGGTGAAGTCGCGACGATGCATGTAATACAGGTCGATGTGGTCGGTCTGGAGCGCCTTCAGGCTCTTTTCGACCTCGACCTTGATCGTTTCCGGCTTGCAATCGACATAGCGGCGCGGGCCGTCGGCAATCAGGCCCATCTTGCTGGCAAGGAAGAACTCGTTCCGGCGACCCTTGAGCGTT
The DNA here is from genome assembly GCF_013149295.1 of Novosphingobium sp. SG751A. Classification (GTDB taxonomy): domain Bacteria; phylum Pseudomonadota; class Alphaproteobacteria; order Sphingomonadales; family Sphingomonadaceae; genus Novosphingobium. The sequence continues at coordinate 58,693 of NZ_JABGCB010000009.1, read as the reverse complement.
GCGCCGATCAGTTCCTCATTCTTGCCGCCGCCATAAAGCCGCGCGGTGTCGAGATGCTGATAACCCAGATCAAGGGCCAGATGCAGCAGCTTGGCGGATTCTTCGGGCGGCGGCGGCGCGGCATAGGCCCAACTGACATTCATGCAGCCAAGGCCGATGGGGTTCACAACCTTGCCACCAAGTTTGCGGGTGATGGGCATTGGGGGGTCCTCGTTTTTAAAGCGGGTTTTATGCCTCCGGCGGGCAAAGGGACTCGTCCCTTTGCAATCCCATTACCGGGTTTGTCGATGGAGGCATCATCGGAAGTGACATGAACATGATAAAAGCCTGCGGCGCGGCGAGGCTATCCTCTTTGGCGTCGCAGGCTTTCAAATTCAACGTTGCGTCCGACAATCAAGGCCGAAGCTAAATTGCAACAAACATAGTAATGGGAGCGCGAGGGACAAGTCCCTCGCATAATTCCCTTACTTCTTCATCGCATTCAACTGCACTTCCAATTCACCCAGCACGCGATAGCAATCGAGCACCTTGCCTACCGACGAGTTAGGCTCACGCCCTTCGCGGATGGCGGCGATGAATTCGCGGTCCTGCAATTCGATGCCGTTCATCGACACGTCCACCTTCGACACGTCGATGGCGTTCTCGCGGCCATCGACCAGATCGTCATAGCGCGCGATATAGGTGCCGGTGTCGCCGATATAGCGGAAGAAAGTGCCCAGCGGCCCATCATTATTGAAGGACAGCGAGAGGGTGCAGATCGCGCCCGACTCAGCCTTCAACTGGATCGACATGTCCATCGCGATGCCCAGCGTGGGGTGATAGGGCCCCTCGATGGCATTGGCGGCGACGATCTTGCCCGCCTGATAGGCAAACAGGTCAACCGTATGCGCGGCGTGGTGCCACAGCAGATGGTCGGTCCACGAGCGCGCTTCGCCCTTGGCGTTCATGTTGGTGCGGCGGAAGAAATAGGTCTGCACATCCATCTGCTGGATGTTAAACTCGCCCGCCGTGATCTTGTTATGCACATACTGGTGGCTGGGGTTGAAGCGGCGCGTGTGACCAACCATGCAGGTCTTGCCCGTTTGCTGACTGACCTTCAGCACTTCCTGCGCATCGGCCCAGCTGTCGGCCAGCGGGATTTCGACCTGCACATGCTTGCCCGCCTTCATCGCGGCAATGGCCTGCGCGGCGTGCATCTGGGTGGGGGTGCAAAGGATCACCGCGTCCACATCGTCGCGGGCCAGCGCATCGGCCAGCTCGGTCGAGCTGTGCTTGGCGCCGTACTTGGCGGCAACCGCGGCGGCCTGTTCGCCGGTGCGGCTGATGATCGAGGTGATTTCCACGCCATCGATGTTTTTCAGACCATCAAGGTGCTTTTCGCCAAAGGCGCCGGCGCCGGCAAGGGCAATACGCATATCTGTACTCCTGTTCGTATCACGGGCGACCGTAGGGCCGCCCTAGGTGTCTTCTTCCTGAATATGATAGCGCTCGATCAGCCCGTACATGACGGCCTTGAAGGCAGTAGAAGCCTTGCGCAGAGTCTGAAAGGATTGCACGTAAAGCGGATCGGCCAGATCAATGCGCTCCACCGGCCAGCGCTCCTGGTGCCGGACGGTCTGATCGTGAAATGCGTCGGACACCTCACGCAGGCGCTGCGTATCCTTTTCGCTCATGTCCAGATCGTCATGCGCCAGTTTGGCCAGTTCGGCGATGCACAGTTTGATCTGGCGGCGGGTGGCGGCATAAATTTCCTGCCAGTCCTCGGGCCGCTTTTCAAACAATGCTCCCAGTTTAATCTCCAGCTTCTCCATCTCTTCCAGAACAGCGATAAGCAAAACGTGCTTAATCATCGCAGCCTCCCTTTTTAGGTTGCCCGGCGGCCGTCCGGCCTACCGCTGTTCCTGATCGCTCGTCAGGCTGTAAAAAAGCCCTAAGCCGGTTCTAAGACAATATGACCAATTGCCGTGTTCGAACATGGAATATGGTAATGGCGGTGCAAGGTTTTCACCTTCTTGCCCATCGCGCCGCGCATAATCAGCCACATCACCATTTCGATGCCCTCGCTGCCGGTTTCGCGCAGATATTCGATATGCGGGATATGGCGCACATCGTCATTGTCGCTTTCCAGCATGTCGAGGAACTTGTTGTCCCATTCGCGGTTCAGCAAGCCCGCGCGCGGCCCCTGAAGCTGGTGGCTCATGCCGCCCGTGCCCCAGATCTGGACGTTGAGATCTTCGGGAAAGCTCTCGACTGCCTTCTTGATCGCCTCGCCGATCGCCCAGCAGCGGTTGCCCGAGGGCACCGGATAGGTCACGACATTGACGGCAAAGGGAATGACCTTGCAAGGCCACTTTTCGGGCTGGCCGAACATCATCGAGAGCGGCACGGTCAGGCCATGATCGACATCCAGCTTGTTAAAGATGGTCATGTCGAAATCATCGAGGATCAAGCTCTGGGCGATATGCCATGCCAGATCGGGATGGCCTTCGACCTCAGGCACCGGGCGCGGGCCCCAGCCCTCATCGCAAATGCCGAAACGCTCACCGCAACCGATGGCGAAGGTGGGCACGATGTTCATGTCGAAATAGCTGGCATGGTCATTATAGACCAGCACAACGACATCGGGCTTTTCGGCCTTTTCCCATTCGCGGGTCCAGTCATAGCCACGGAAGATCGGGCCGAAATAATCGTCCTTTTCCTTGCCCTGATCCACGGCCACACCCAGCAGGGGCACGTGGCTGGAGCCGACACCGGCGGTAATCTTGGCCATCTTAGTTGCTCCCTTTTGCCGCGGCGGCGGCGGCAAGATTTTCGCGGATCGAGCGGTTGCCCTCGGGCTTGCGGCCGCCATCCAGCATCATCTGGCGATATTCGGGCCAGGTCATGTCGGTCATCGTGCTGCATGCCTCGGCAAAGGGAATGCCGTCGGCCGAAAACAGCTTCGACAGGTAATAGACATTCCCGCCCAGTTTGAGCAGCGCGTTATAATCGCGGCGCAGCAAGGCCTGCTTGCCTTCCTCCGAAATATCCCATTCGTCCAGATAGGCGCGCTCGTCCTTCTTGAAACGCTCGCGGTTTTCCGGCTTCATCATGCTCATGGCAAACTGGTTGATCCAATAGCCCTTGCGCGCACGCGCGGCAGTATAGACCAGCGTGCCGGGAATATCGTCGAATTCGGCCAGATATTCGTGAATATTCTGGATGGGGTTTTCAGCCATCTTCATTCTCCCAAACCCGCCCCCGCCCGGCGCACCGGACGGGGGCAAGTCGTTGATTACAGGCCGCGCGCCTTCAGCTTGGCGTCCAAACGCGGGAACACACGGCGGGCATTGCCCTCAAAGATCGCGTGACGTTCGGCGTCCGAAATCTCCAGCGCATCGACATAACGCTTGGTGTCGTCAAAATAGAAACCGGTGGTGGGATCGATCCCGCGCACCGCGCCCACCATTTCCGACCCGAACAGAATGTTCTTATTGTCGATCACATCGGCCAGCAGGTTGATGCCGGGCTGGTGATAGACGCAGGTGTCGAAAAAGATGTTGTTCATCAGATGGGTGTCGAGCGACGGCTTTTTCAGCATGTCGGCAAGGCCCCGATAACGGCCCCAGTGATAGGGCACTGCGCCGCCGCCATGCGGGATGATAAAGCGCAGCGTGGGGAACCGGCTGAACAGATCGCCTTCGAGCAATTGCATGAAAGCAATCGTGTCGGCCGCGATGTAATAGCCGCCCGTGGCATGCATCGCCGGGTTGCACGAACCCGAAACGTGGATCATCGCCGGAACGTCGAGTTCGACCATCTTTTCATAGAAGGGGAACCAGTATTCATCGGTCAGCGGCGGATGCTTGAAGTGGCCGCCGCCCGGATCGGGATTCAGGTTGCACCCGATAAAGCCCAACTCGGTCACACAGCGTTCCAGCTCTGCGATCGAATTGGTCAGGTCGGCCTCGGGCGACTGGGGCAGCATGCAGACCGGTTCGAACACGCCGGGGAACAGGTCCACCACGCGCCCGATCAGATCGTTGCAGGCCCGCGCCCATGGCACGGCCACGCTCTGATCGCCCACATGCGGGGCCATCGCGCTGGCGCGGGGGCTGAAGATGGTCAGGTCCGCGCCGCGTTCCTTGATCAGGCGAAGCTGGTTGGCCTCGATCGTCTCACGGATTTCATCGTCGCTGATCTTCGGATAGGCCGGAGCAGCAACGCCGGCCTTGAAGGCGGCCTTCTGTTCCTCACGCCACGCGTCATGCCCCTTGGGCAGCACGGTGTAGTGGCCATGACAGTCAATAATCAGGCTCACGGGGGTTTACTCCTTTCCCTCGATCAATCTTTCTGTGCGACCGGCCATCTCGCGCTGGCGCAGGACGGTGCCGTTGGTCATCATCGGCTCGATGCCAAGCCCGGTCAGAGTCTTGGCGGATTCCTCCATTTCGGCGGCGCGGCGCACACCATGCGTCACCATGCGCTCGATGTTATAGGCCGCGCGCTTGGCCCAGGGCCAAGCCTTCTCGCTGGCGTCCAGGCTGGAGAGCACTTCATCGACCACGCCCGCTTCCTGCGCCGCCAGCATCATTTCCGCGGTCAGCGCCTCGACGCCCTTGACCATGACCGAGCGGATCATCTTGATCGCGGACGCCCGCCCCACTTCATCGCCCACGATGCGGATATTGGCGAAACCGGCCTCGCGCAGCAGCGCCTCGGCCCGCCCCGCCTCGCGCCCGGCCAGCAGCAGCGGCACATTCAACCGTGCCGGATCGACCGGGGCCAGAACAGCCACATCGACATAGCAACCGCCCGCTGCCTCAACGGCGGCGGCGGCCTCGCGCTTCGTCCCCGGCGCCACCGAATTGCAATCGGCCCAGATCGCCCCCTTGGGCAGGAATGCGGCGTATTCCTGAGCGGCGGGCAAGGCGCTATCGGCGGTCACCAGCGAAAGGACCATCTCGCGCCCGGCCATCGCCTCCTGCGCATTTGCGGCCACCATCAGCCCGTCCTGCGCGGCCAGCGCCAGCCTTTCGGGGCGCAGATCCCACACACCGGCGCGGGCATTGCCGCCTGCCCCGTCCGCTGCCTCACCCCATCCGCCCGCGCGGGCAAAGGTGGAGCCTGCCTCGCCATAGCCGATCAGGGATATAGTATGTGACACGAACGAATCTCCTTATCACTACAGCCATGCCGCCAAGCCTCGCGCGCGCACCAATCGAAAGGCATCCGCCACCATAAGTTTTTGCAAAGCCCGTCAGCCTCCGCACTCGCGCAGCATCGCTACGAAAGCCTCCTGCGTTGACGTTGGCCGCCATCCCGCGCGGGTGGTAATCCCGATGCTGCGCGAAAACCCCGAGGCAAGGTCGCGCGCGGTCAACACGCCCGCATCCAGCTCGACCGAAACCTGCGACCGGCTGAGCAGGGTCAGACTGTCGCTGTCGAGCAGCAATTGCCGGATCGTCATCACCGACCCGCATTCGATGGCCACGCGCGGCGGCTCGGCCCCCAGCGCGCGCAGCATCGCCTGCCAATGGCGGCGCAGCGGCGTTTCGGAACCGGGCAAAATCCACGGATAATCGGCCAGCTCAGCTCCGGGCGCGGTCACATTTTCCAACGGGTGCCCCTTGCGCATCACCAGCACCGGCGTATCGGCAAACACCGCCTCGCCCGCCAGCCCCTCGGCCTCGGCCCCTTCGCGCAGGGCGCCCAGCATCAGGTCGATTTCACCATCACGCAACGGACCGGAGAGCTCGCCATGACTGCCTTCGACCACCATCACGCCCACGCCGGGATATTCGCGAGCGAAACGACTGATCGCCTCGGGCAGCCAGCGCGCCCGCGATAAGGGCATGGCACCTACGATAATGCGCCCCGCCGCCTTGCCCTGCCATGTGGCGACCTCGGCAAGACCTGCGCGCAATTCGGCCATGGCCAGGCCAAACCCGCGCGCGCGGCGCTGTCCGGTGGGGGTCAGCGCGACATGCTGCCCGCGCCGGTCCACCAGCCTTTGGCCCAGCGCCACCTGCAGATCGGCCACCGCGCGATGGAGGCTGGCCGAGGACAGGCCGGTTGCCTCAGCCGCCCCGGCATAGCTGCCCGCCCGCGCCAGAGCGAGCAGCGCGCGAAGCTGGGTTCCGGTGACGCGGGGGCTGCCGATATGGTCAATCGCGGCCTCAGCACGCGGGGCCATCAGCAGCGCCGGTTCGGTCGCCGTCATGCCCTGCGCGCTGCGCTCAAACAGGGTCACGCCAAGGCTCGATTCAAGACCTGCGATGGCCTGGGTCAGGGCGGGCTGAGTCAAGTTTACCGCGCGGGCGGCGCGGGTCAGACTGCCATGGCGCACCGTGGCAGCCAGAGCGGCAAAATGGCGGATATTGAGCGGGCGATCCCCGATTCCATTTTCTATCATGCTTGCACGTTTAGCAGAAACTTATGACCTTAGACAACTTCGCATTGGAGCGTGACTGCGCCCCGGCGCATGTCGCATGCCAGCCAACCTATCGACCATCCAGAGAGGATCTTCATGTCTTCCATCGTCGTCCAGAACATCGAGCGCGCACCCCTTGATGTCATCGACGGTCTCGCCGCCTGCGGCGTTGCCACCGTCCACGAAGCGCAAGGCCGCAAGGGCCTGCTGGCCAGCTATATGCGTCCGATCTATCCCCGCGCGCGCATCGCGGGCAGCGCCGTGACGATCAGCGCCGCGCCCGGCGACAACTGGATGGTCCATGTCGCCATCGAACAGTTGAAAGAAGGCGACATTCTCGTCCTCGCCCCCACCTCCCCGTGCGAAGACGGCTATTTCGGCGACCTCCTGGCCACCAGCGCGCAGGCGCGCGGCTGTCGCGGCCTCGTCATCGACGCGGGCGTGCGCGACGTGCGCGACCTGACAGAGATGAATTTCCCCGTCTGGTCCAAGGCCGTCTATGCCCAAGGCACCGTCAAGAACACGCTGGGCAGCGTCAACATCCCCATCATCTGCGCCAACCAACTGGTCAACGCAGGCGATGTGATCGTGGCCGATGACGACGGCGTCTGCGTCGTGCGCCGCGAGGAAGCCGCTGAAGTACTCAAGGCCGCGCAGGCTCGCGAAGCCAATGAAGCGGCCAAGCGCGAAAAGCTGGCAGCGGGCGTGCTGGGTCTGGACATCTACAACATGCGCGAGCGGTTGGAGAAGGAAGGTTTGAAGTACGTTTGATGTGAGCCGCTTAGAAGGTGCCTCCGGCGAGCCAAGGGCCTCGTCCCTTGGCAATCCCGTTAATGGGGTTGCGCCTTGATAGCGAAGGGAGCTTTTTGGGCGAGGCCATTATGAAAGCCTGCGGCGCGGCGGCGTTGCGCTGATCGGCACCGCAAGCTTTCATTACCAAACACCGCGTCCGGCACCCAAGGCCGAACCCTTGGCGCAACATAGCGGGAGCGCGAGGGTCTAGCCCCTCGCATTTCTTGCTTATCTATTAGGAACCAATCCCATGCCCACCAACCTCTCCTCCCCCTGTATGTGGATGCGCGGCGGCACCAGCAAGGGCGGCTATTTCCTGAAATCCGATCTGCCCACCGACGCCGTCACGCGCGATGCGTTTCTGCTGGGCGTAATGGGCTCGCCCGATCCGGTGCAGATCGACGGTATGGGCGGGGCTGATCCGCTGACCAGCAAGGTTGCGGTCGTCAGCAAATCCGAGCGCCCCGGCATCGACGTTGACTATCTGTTTTTGCAGGTTTTCGTTGATCAGGCGATTGTGACGGATGCGCAGAATTGCGGTAATATTCTGGCTGGTGTGGGGCCTTTCGCGATTGAACGCGGGCTGATCCCCGCCACCGGCGACGAAACCCGCGTGGCGATCTTCATGGAGAACACCGGGCAGGTGGCCGTGGCCACGGTCCAGACGCCGGGCGGCAAGGTTTCCTATAAGGGCGAGGCCAAGATCGACGGCGTTCCCGGCAGCCATGCCCCCGTGCCTCTCGAGTTCCGCGACACGGCCGGCTCGTCCTGCGGCGCGCTCTTGCCCACGGGCAACACGGCCGACGAGGTCAATGGCGTACGCGTTACGCTGATCGACAATGGCATGCCCTGCGTTGTGTTCAAGGCCGAGGACGTCGGCATCACCGGCTATGAAGACCGCGACTGGCTGGACGCCAATGTTGAACTCAAGGCCCGGATCGAGGCTATCCGTCTGGTCGTGGGCGAGAGGATGAACCTTGGAGATGTGAAGGAAAAGTCCGTCCCCAAGATGATGCTCGTGGCCCCGCCCAAGCATGGCGGCGCGGTCACTGTGCGCAGTTTCATCCCCCATCGCGCTCATGCCACGATCGGCGTTCTGGGCGCGGTCAGTGTGGCCACGGCCTGCCTGCTCAAGGGCTCGCCAGCCGCGGAGGTAGCGCAGATCCCCGAAGGCGCGCGCAAGACCCTGTCGGTCGAGCATCCCACCGGCGAGATGACCTGCGTGCTGGAAACTGACGAAGCGGGCGATGTGAAGACCGCCGCCCTGCTGCGCACCGCGCGCAAGCTTTTTGATGGCATCGTGTTCGGATGAACACATTCACACACATCGTGTTCGGCTGAACAGGAGAGAATAATGTCTGAACGTATCACCAGTTGGCACGGCAACCCGTCCAAGCCGACCTATACCCCGCCGCCGGGCGCGATTGACGCGCATTGCCATGTGTTTGGCCCGATGGCGGAATTTCCTTTCAGCCCCAAGGCGAAGTATCTTCCAGAAGACGCTGGTCCAGACAAGCTGTTCGCCCTGCGCGACCATCTGGGCTTTTCGCGCAATGTGATCGTTCAGGCCTCATGCCATGGCACCAACAATGCCGCCACGCTCAACGGCATTGCCGTCTCGGGCGGGAAAGCACGCGGCGTCGCCGTGGTCGATCCGGCGATCAGCGACGAGGACATCGCGGCTCTGCACGAAGGCGGTATGCGCGGCATCCGCTTCAACTTCCTCAAGCGTCTGGTCGATGACGCGCCCAAGGACAAGTTCCTTGAAGTGGCCCATCGCCTGCCCAAGGATTGGCACATCGTCATCTATTTCGAAGCCGACATCCTTGAAGAGATGCGCCCTTTTATCGCCGCCCTGCCGCGTCTTGTGGTGGTCGATCACATGGGCCGCCCCGATGTGACCCAAGGCCCCGATGGCGCCGACATGAAGGCCTTCCGCAGCCTGCTCGACTCTCGCCCCGACATCTGGTTCAAGCCCACCTGCCCGGATCGTCTCGATATGACCGCCGGCGATCCGTGGGACAATTTCGCCCGCGCGGTCGCGCCGCTGGTGGCCGATTATTCGGACCGCTGCATCTGGGGCACCGATTGGCCGCATCCGAACATGGAAAAGGCGATCCCCGACGATGGCCACATCGTCGACATGATCCCGCGCATCGCGCCCACGGCGCAGCTTCAGCAAAAGCTGCTCGTGACCAACCCGATGCGCCTTTACTGGCCCGAAGAACTCTGATGGTCTGAGGGGGAGGCGAGCGCAAAGCCCCCTTCCCCTTCTTCCGCGCATGGGGCAAAAGAGCGCCATGCCGCATTCGCTCCCCGATCTTGAAGCATGGGCCATTTTTGCCAAAGTGGCCGAATGCGGCAGCTTCAGCCGCGCGGGCGAGCAACTGGGCCTGGCCAAGACCACCGTGTCCAAGGCCGTCACCCGGCTGGAACAAAGGATGCGCGCCAGCCTTTTCCACCGCACCACCCGCAAATTGTCGTTGACCGAAACGGGCCGCCTCGCGCTGGAACGCGCCGCGCGCATTCTGATCGACGGCGCGGCGATCGAGGCCGACATTCTGGACGAAGCCGCCACCCCGCGCGGCCTTGTGCGCATCGCCTCGATCAGCGCGGTGGGCGTTGAAGTGATCGCGCCGGTCCTGCCCCAATTTCTCAAGGCCAATCCGGAAATCGAGGTCGATCTGGTGCTGACCGAAAACCGGGTCGATCTGGTGGCCGAGGGGTTCGATGCGGCCATTCAGGTCGGTCTGGACGGCGATTCCGCCAGCCTGCGTACGGTGCGCCTCTCCTCGCTGCGCCGCCCGCTGGTGGGCGCGCCCGAATTGCTCGAACGGCTGGGCATGCCGCAGTCACCGCAGGATCTGGCCCGCTATCCCGCCGTTCTGCCCAGCCACATCGCCAACAGCCACGAATGGCAATTCGCGCGCGGTGATGAGGACCCGGTAACCGTGCGCGTCAATGGCCGCTATCGCGCCAACCATGCCGATGCGCTGGTGCCCGCGCTGGTGGCGGGGGTGGGCATCGGGCTGATGGCCGAATATTTCGTGTGGGATCATATTCGCGCGGGACGATTGGTCGAATTGCTGCCAGAATGGAGCACCCCGCCCGGCCCGCTCTATCTGATCACGCCGCCGGGCCGGGCGCGTCCGGCGCGGGTGCGCGCACTGCTCGATTTTCTGCGCCCGCATCTGACCCTGCCCAAATGGACCAATGTGCCCAAGGGTTAAGTCGCGATTATAGTCAATTGAGAAACACTATTATGCCGCATGGGCGGATAATCCTTGACGCTGCACTGCACTATAACACAATTGTCAGTATCAGGACGGGCCGCCTATGGCCCGCCCTTGCAAAACTTTCTGTCGGCTCTCGGAAAACCGTCAGGAAGAGGAACGAAAGCTACCCATGACTCAAGCCCTTACAAAGCCGCGGGCATCGGCAAAGATGGCCATGGCTTTGACTCTGTCCCTGCTGGCCGGGCCGATGCTGGCCGGTTGCGCCAGCCTGCCCCATGACAAGCCGCAGTTGAAACCGCGCGAAGCCGCCGATCTGGGGCTTACCAATGCCGCGCCGGTTCCGGTCGCCGCCGACTGGTGGCAGGCGCTGGGCGACCCCCAGCTTGACCGCATCATGGCCGACGCGCTGGCGGGCAATCCTTCGCTCGATGAAGCGGCCGCTAGGCTGCGCATGGCGGGCAGCCTGATCGCCTCGGCGCGTTCGGGCCTGTTGCCGCAGGTTTCGGCGGACGCCTCAGCCATGGATCAGCGCCTGTCGAACCGCTATATCTATCCCGCGCCGCTGGGCGGATCGTGGACGTGGATCTCCAATGCGCAGGCCAATCTGGACTGGTCGCTGGATCTGGCCGGGCGGCAAAAGGAACTGGTGCTGGCCGCCAAGGTCTATACCCATGCCAACGAACTGCAATTGTCCGCCGCCCGCGTGGCGCTGGCGGGCAATGTCGCGCAGGCCTATGTGAATTTCGCCCGTGCCGAGGCCCAGGCCCGGATCGCACGCGAGTTTGTCGCCTCGCGCTCGGCCTCGCTGCGGATCGTGACAGGGCGACGCGACGCGGGCCTCGGCAATGAATTCGACATCGCCAGCGCGCGCACACTGCAATCGGAAGCCGAACAGGCGCTGACCCGCGCGCTGGGCGCAAGGGCGCTGGCGGTTCACGCACTGGCCGCACTGGCCGGGCGCGGGCCTGACTATGGCGCCAATCTGACCACGCCCACGCTGGCATTGGACAAGGCGCTGCCCGTGCCCGAAACCCTGCCCGCCGACCTGCTCGCGCGCCGCGCCGATCTGCTGGCCGCGCGCGAACAGGTCAAATTGGCGATGGCGGGGGAAAAGATCGCCAAAACCGATTTCTATCCCAACGTCAATCTGCGTGCCTTTGTGGGTGCGCAGGCGCTGGGCATCGGTTCACTCTTCACCGGCAGCGCGCTGACCGGCGGGTTTGGCCCGGCCATCCATCTGCCGATCTTTTCGGGCGGGGCAATCCGCGCGCAATATCGTCAGGCCGTGGCGGGCGCCGACATTGCCATCGCCCAATATAACAAGGCCGTGGTGGGCGCGGTGCGCGAGGCGGCCGATGCGCTTTCGAGCGTGGAGACCAACCGGGCAGATGCGCGCCAGCAGGCCGAGATCCTCACCGGGCTGGAAAAGACCGTATCGCTCGACAAGGTGCGGCTGCAATCGGGCCTCTCGACCAATCTGGACGTGCTCAGCGCAGGCGAACGCCTGCTCAGCGCGCGTCAGGCGCAGGTCGATCTGGCCGCCGATGGGGCCGTCAAACGCATTCAGTTGCTGATCGCGCTAGGCGGCGGCTTTGCCCCGATCCCCGATCAGCAGGCGGGCGCAGCTGCCCCGGCCGGAAAGTAATTCGCCATGAACCAGCAAAACCATTCTTTCGACAAGGACAATGCCCCTGCCATGGCCGACAGCTACAGCCCTCCTTCGGCCAAGAACGCCGCCCGCCGCAAAGGTCTTTTGATGCTGGGCGTGGCGGCGCTGATCGGGGCGGCCGGTTACGGCGCCTATGTGATGATGAGCGCGGCCAGCGAGGAAACCGATGACGCCTATGTCGCGGGCAACATCACCCAGATCACCGCGCGCGATCCCGGCACCGTCATCGCGGTCCATGCCGAAAGCACGCAGGGCGTGAAGGTGGGTCAACCGCTGGTCGATCTGGACCCGGCGCTGGCGGACGCGCAACTGGCCGCGGCCGAGGCCGAACTGGCCCGCGCGGCGCGCACGGTGCGTTCGGGCTTTACCAAGGTGGGCACCGCCGAGGCCGAAATCGCGCAGGCAGAGGTTCGCCTTGCCGCCGCCAGGAACGATCTGACGCGCCGCGAAAAGGCTGTCTCCTCAGGCGCAATTTCCGCCGAAGAAGTCGCCCATGCCGGCGAGGCCGTGCGCTTGGCGCAGGCCAATCTCGACCTTGCCCGCAGCCATCGCGCCGATGCCGAAAGCACCGTGGGCGGAACCGATGTGGCGGGCAATCCGGCGGTGCTGGCCGCGATCGCGGCGGTCAGGCGCGCGGCCATCATGCGTTCGCATATGCATCTTTCCTCGCCGGTCGATGGCGTCGTGGCCCAGCGCGCCGCGCAGGTCGGTCAGCAGGTCGCCCCCGGCGCACCGCTGATGTCGGTCGTACCGCTGAGCAAGGTCTGGGTGGACGCCAATTTCCGCGAGACGCAACTGGCCAATCTGCGCATCGGGCAAAGCGCCACGCTGCATTCCGACGCCTATGGCAAGAAGGTGACGTTCCACGGCAAGGTCATCGGCCTGTCGGCCGGTTCGGGCGCGGCCTTCGCGCTGCTGCCCGCGCAGAACGCCAGCGGCAACTGGATCAAGGTGGTTCAGCGTGTACCGGTGCGCATCGCGCTTGATCCCAAGGAGTTGGACGCGCATCCGCTGCGCCTTGGTCTGTCGGTCAATGTCGAGGTGGACACCTCGCAAGGCACCGGGCAGCCCGTGACCGCGATCCCCGCCGTGGCGCAGGCCAGCGAGCCGGTCGATACCGTCAGCCCCGAGGTCGAGGCCCGCATCCGCCGGATCATCGCGGTCAACGCAGGTCGCTGAAGGCAAATGTCATGAGCCAATCCCCCTCGCAAGATCTGGACGCGAGCGAATTCACCGTTGAGGAAGAGGATGAAAGCCCCTCCTCCTCTATGGCGACGCCGCCGCCGCTGCATGGCTTTGCGCTGTTTTCCGCCGCCTTTGCACTGGCGCTGGGCACCTTCATGCAGGTGCTGGATTCCACCATCGCCAATGTGGCGCTCAACACGATCTCGGGCAATCTGGGCGAAGCGAGCAGCACGGCGACATGGGTGATCACCGCCTTTGCCGTGGCCAATGGCGTGACCGTGCCGTTGACCGGGTGGCTGATGCGGCGCTTTGGCGTGGTGAACACGTTTATCGCCTCGGTGGCGCTCTTCACGCTGGCCTCGTTCCTTTGCGGGATCGCATGGTCGCTGCCCTCACTGATCCTGTTCCGCCTGTTGCAAGGCGCGGTCTCGGGTCCGATGATTCCGGGCAGTCAGGCTCTGTTGCTGGCGATCTTCCCCCCCGAAAAGCGCACCGTGGGCCTGTCGATCTGGTCGATGACCGCGCTGGTCGGGCCGGTGTTGGGGCCGATCCTTGGCGGCTATATTTCGGACAATTATCATTGGGGCTGGATCTTCCTCATCAACGTGCCGGTGGGTTTCATCACCGTTGGCGTGCTGATGGCGCGGATGCGGGCCTATAACACGCCGCCGGTCAAGCTGCCCTTTGACTGGGGCGGCGTAGCGCTGCTGATCCTGTGGGTGGGCTCGCTTCAGGTCGTGCTCGACCTTGGCAAGGATGAGGACTGGTTCAATTCGACCTTCATCTGCGTGCTGGCGGCTGTCGCGGTGGTGGCGTTCCTTGCCTGGCTGATCTGGGAATTGACCGAGGAGCATCCTGCGGTCGATCTCTCGCTGTTCAAGAGCCGCAATTTTGCCATCGGTACGCTGTGCTTCTGTCTGGGCTACGGCTTCTTCTTTGCCAGCAACCTGCTGATGCCGCTCTGGTTGCAAACGCAACAGGGCTATACCGCGACGTGGGCGGGGCTGGTGTCGGCGCCGGCCGGCATGGTGGCCTTTTTGCTGGCGCCCTTTGTGGCGCGGGCGGCGGGCACCATCGACCTGCGCTATGTCGCCACCTATGCGCTGCTGGCCTTTGCCGCGTCCTATATGATGCGCACCGGCTTTGCCCCCGATACCGATCTTTGGCACTTCATCCTGCCCTCGATCGTTCAGGGCACGGCGATGGGCACGTTCTTCATGTCGATGACCACGCTGTCGTTTGACCGACTGGGGCCGCATCGCATCCCCTCGGCCACGGGCATTTCGAACTTTGCCCGCATCACCGGGGGTGCCTTTGCCGCCTCGATCACCACGACGTTTTGGGACCGGCGCGAGGTCCTGCACCAGAGCCGTCTGGTCGAGGCCGCCAATCCGTCCAATCCGGCCTATGTGCAAGCGATGGACCATTTGCAGACCATCGGCATGAGCAAGGCGCAGGCCACCGGCGCGCTGACCGGCCAGGTGGTTAACCAGTCCTATCTGATGTCCTCGCTCGACATCTTCTGGTTTGCCGGGATGGGCTGTGTGGCGATGCTGGCGCTGCTGTGGTGTACGCGTAAGCCTGCGCCGCCGCAGGGTGGCGCGGTGGTAGTGGACTAAAGAAAAGGCCGGGGCAGTGATCCGCCCCGGCCTCTTTTATGGCGTTTGAAAGCGCCTTATTCGGTGTAATGCGCGCTGGTCTTGGCGCGCACTTCCTCCGCCGTCACGCCGGGGGCCAGTTCAACCAACTTGAACGGACCGCTGTGATCCGGGCGGGCAAACACGGCCAGATCGGTTACGATCATGTCCACCACATTACGCCCCGTCAGCGGCAAGGTGCAGGAGGGGATGAACTTCGGGCTGCCATCCTTGGCGCAATGTTCCATCACGACGATGATCTTCTTGACGCCCGCGACCAGATCCATCGCACCGCCCATGCCCTTGATCATCTTGCCCGGAATCATCCAATTGGCGATGTCACCGCCTTCGGACACTTCCATCGCGCCAAGGACGGTCAGGTCGATATGCCCGCCACGGATCATGGCAAAGCTCTGCGCGCTGTCGAAATAGGCCGAATGGGGCAGTTCGCTGATCGTCTGCTTGCCCGCGTTGATGAGGTCAGCGTCTTCCTCGCCCTCATAGGGGAACGGGCCGATGCCCAGCATCCCGTTCTCGCTCTGCAGCGTCACGGTCAGCCCTTCAGGCACGTAATTGGCCACCAGCGTCGGAATGCCGATGCCAAGGTTCACATAAAAGCCGTCCTGAAGCTCACGCGCGGCGCGGGCGGCCATTTCATTGCGGGTCCATGCCATGGCTCAGGCCTCCTTCGGACGGGTGGTGCGGAATTCGATCTTCTTGTCATAACTGCCCAGCACGATGCGCTGAACATAGACGCCGGGCAGATGGATCGCGTCAGGGTCAAGCTGACCCGGCTCGACGATCTCCTCCACCTCGACCACGGTGATCTTGCCGGCGGTGGCGGCAGGCACGTTGAAATTGCGCGCCGTCTTGCGGAAAATCACATTGCCCGTCGTGTCGGCCTTCCAGCCCTTCACAATAGCAAGGTCGGCAAAAATGCCCTGCTCCAGCACATATTCCTGGCCGTCAAAGACCTTGGTTTCCTTGCCCTCGGCCACCAGCGTGCCCACGCCCGTCTTGGTGTAAAAGCCCGGAATGCCAGCCCCGCCCGCGCGCAGACGCTCGGCCAAGGTGCCCTGAGGCGTGAATTCCACCTCAAGCTCGCCCGCCAGATACTGCCGCTCAAACTCCTTGTTCTCGCCCACATAGGACGAGATCATCTTCTTGACCTGCCGCGTGCGCAGCAGCTTGCCGATGCCCTCATTGTCGATGCCCGCGTTGTTGCTGGCAAAGGTCAGATCCTTCACCCCGCTGGCCTGAATAGCATCCAGCAAACGCTCTGGAATGCCGCAAAGGCCAAAGCCCCCGCTGGCAATCAGCAAACCATCGCGCAACACCCCTTCCAGCGCCGCTTCTGCGCTGGGATAAACCTTGCTCGCCATACAGCTCCCTCTCTCTCGGGGTAAATTCCGGGGCGAGTGTATCGAAGGAAAATGATGCGTTCTAATGATAGTTTTTTTGGGGTATTAATAGAAGATGGTGATGTATTTTAAGGTGCCTCCGGCGGGCAAAGGGCGGGGCCCCTTAACAATCCCGATACTGTCAATGTCGCGCCATGGGTTCAGCGTTGCGTGAAACGGCCGCGCCGCAGGCTATAAACCGCTTCGCGGAAGGGCGCATTATGGCAAACCATGCGCCACCTCATAACGGGATTGCAAAGGGCCCCCGCCCTTTGCCCGCCGGAGGCAAAAGAGACCTAAAACATATGAACCGCATCGCCCTCTACCACCTCGAAACCTTGCTCTGGATCGCGCGCCTCGGCACCTTCGCGGCAGCGGCGGAAAGATTGAACACCACCCAACCCACCATCTCGGCCCGCGTGCGCGAACTGGAGGCGCAGATCGGCTATCCGCTGTTCCGGCGCGAGGGGCGGCGGATGCTGCTGACAGTGCGCGGGCGGCAATTGGTGCGCGATACCGAACCACTGTGGGCGGCACTCGAACGCACATTGGCGGCGGGCAATCTGGCAGGCGCGCGGGGCGTCGTGCGGATCGGCACCGGCGAGATCGCGGCAGCCTCCTGCCTGCCCGGTTTCGTGGCCGAGATTGAGCGCGACATGCCCGCCGTCACGCTGGACATCACGATCAGCCTGACCGCGCAATTGCTGCAGGATTTGTTGGGTGCAACCAGTGATCTGGTGTTTCTGGCCGGGCCGGCGGCCAGTCCGGGGTTGCAAACCGCCTCGATCGGTGCGGTGGCGCTGCAATGGCTCGCCTCGCCCACGACGGCTGACGCGATGCGCGATGGCGCGACGCCCCCGCTCTGGTCCCTGCCCCGCCAGTCGCCGCTGCACCAGGTCATGCTCGAAACCCTCTCGGGCGAGGCCCTGCCTGCGATCCGCACCTGCAACAACGCCCGGATGCTGATCGACATCATCGCGGCGGGGCAAGGCATGGCCCTGCTGCCCGAAACCATGACGCGCGAGGCGGTCGCGGGTGGGCGCCTGCAAGAGGTCTGGCCCCGGCCAAAACGCGGGATCGAGTTTCAGGCCGCGATCCGCGCGGAAGAGAGTGATCCGCTGGTGCTGGAACTGTTCAGGCGGGCGGCGGGCTTGCGGATTGATCCTCGGTAGTGGAGGAAAAGTTTGCCTCCGGCGGGCAAAGGGACTCGTCCCTTTGCAATCCCCATACTGTCCATGTTGCGTTATTGGTGCGGCGTTGCGTGAACTTGCCGCGCCGCAGGCTATAAAGCCGCTTCGCGGGTAGGCCTAAATCAATCCATGTAGCGCAACCCCATTAATGGGATTGTTAAGGGCCACCGCCCTTAACCCGCCGGAGGCATAAACCCTAAAAACAAAACCCTAAACCGCCCGCACCATCACCGTCACCGAAGCCATCCCATTATCGACAGCCTCGGGCTTATCAATCCGCACCCGCGCCCACAAAACCGACCCCATCCCAAGACAAGCCTCACCCAATTGCCGGGCAAAGCTCTCGATCAGGTCGATGTGGGTGCGTGCCAGCCGTTCCGCCGCCGCGCCAATGTCGCGGTAATCGACGGTTTGCTCCAGCCGGTCGATGACGCCCACGCCAAGGCCCAGTTCGGCGTAGATCACCAGCGGTTGCCGCCGCCCGATTTCGCCATGGTTGACGCCAACGGCGGCCATCACCTCGAAACCCGACAGACGCACCACCGTTTCGGCCACCTCATAGCCCGCAACAGGCGCGGGGCGCAAAGAGATCACACTTTCCATACACCCCGCCTCCTGTATCAGCCCGGAAAGACCACGGTGCGGTGGCCATTGAGGAACACGCGGTCCTCGAGATGCGCCTTGACCGCCTCGGCAAGGACGCGGCGTTCGATGTCGCGCCCCTTGCGGACAAGGTCTTCGGGAGCATGGGCGTGGCTGATGCTGCCCACGTCCTGCGCGATGATCGGGCCTTCGTCGAGGTCGGCGGTGACATAGTGCGCCGTTGCGCCGATCATCTTGACCCCGCGCTCATAGGCCTGATGATAGGGCTTGGCACCCTTGAAGCCAGGCAGGAACGAGTGGTGGATATTGATGCAGCGGCCCGACAGGAAGCCCGCCAGATCGTCGCTCAGAATCTGCATATAACGCGCCAGCACCACCAAATCGGCCCCCGTTTCGGTCACGATGGCCTTTATCTGCGCTTCCTGTTGCGCCTTCGTGTCCTTGGTGATCGGCAGATGATAGAACGGCAGATCGCCGATCAGACTGGTGGTGATATGCTTGCGGTCATGGTTGCAGATGATAGCCACCACATCCATGTCGATCTCGCCGATGCGCCAACGATAGAGCAGATCGCCAAGACAGTGGTCGAATTTGCTGACCATCAGCACGACCTTCTGCTTTTCGCCATGGACGCGCAGGCGCCAGTCCATCGCATGTTCGGTCGCCAGATCGCCGAAATGGGCACGCCATTCCTCGGCCGTATCACCCTGGGGCAAGGCAAAAATCACGCGCATGAAAAAACGGTCAGTCAGGCGGTCGTTGAACTGCTGGGCATCGAGAATGTTGCCGCCGCGTCCGGCCAGATAGCCCGCCACCTTGGCCACAAGGCCGGGCTGGTCCCCACAGGACAGGCTCAGCGTACAAACAGTGTCGTGGTCAGACGTGGTCACTTGCATTGATCCTTTCTCTCTCCCGCACGGCACCTTTTCGCACCGGCGCTTATTCCTTTTCGCAGCCGATCAGCCGCGCGATTTGCGATACGAGTTGATCCACGCCACGGTTTTTTCCAGCCCGCCAAACGGATAGAAATGCAACCGCACCGGTCCATGGCTTTCATTCAGCCCCTTGGCAAGCGCGTCAACCAGCTTGTCCGGCCCGGCGCTGCCCAGCAATTGCGTGATCGAAATGCCATATTTGGCCAGCACGCTGGCCGAGGCGCCAACGCCGCAGCGCGCGGCAAAGCGCATCAGGGTCTTGATCCCCGCCGGCCCCGGCACGCCGATGCGCACGGGCGCAACAATCCCGCGCTGGCGCAAGGCAGCGAGCCAATTGAGCGCCGCATCGGGATCGAACCCGAATTGCGTGACCACCAGCGGGGCCATGCCGCGCGCGTCGATCTCGACGCATTTGCGGGCCAGCACCTCCCAGCACTGCTCTTCGGTCATGTTGGGATGGCCTTCCGGATGTCCGCCCACGCCGATCGCCTTGATGCCCGCCTTTTCAAACAGGCCGGTGGCGATCAACTCGCTCGAATCATTATAAGGCCCAGCGGCATGTTCCGGGTCGCCCGCGATGACGAAGCAGCGGCGCACGCCCGCTTCCTGCACTACAGTGTTGAGATAATCCTCGAACTCGGCCTCGCTGGTGATCCGGCGAGCGGAGAAATGCGGCATCGGTTCAAAGCCCAGCGCGCGCACAGCCTTGGCAGCGGCGATTCGCGCAGGCGCTTCCTCGCCGGGCAGGAAGGTGACGGCGATGGGCGTTTCGGGCGGAATGGCGGGCGCCGCGGCGCGCAGCGAATCGACATCCTTGGCCGTAATTTCCAAGGAAAATCCGTCGGTAATGCCGTCCGGTGCGCGTTCCCAATTGGGGTGGATCTGCGAAATGGCCACCATGGTCCTCTGCCCTTTCTCTCTGGCGCCTGGCGATGGGGGCTTTCATGCCTGCTTCATCCCCGACGGTTATTTTGTATGCGACGCATACTAAAACGAAATGCGTGTAACTTGAAGTGTCCTCTAGCGCAGGGCGATAATTTCGTATAGATGAATTTTTCATGGACGAGAAAATTGTGGGATACGATGTCTGAAAACCTCCCATTGCTGCTGGTTCCCGGTCTGATCTGCGATTCGCGGGTCTTTGCCGCGCAATGTGCCGCCCTGCCGCAGGCCGTTGCGCTGCCTGGCTGGGGCGTGATGGATTCGCTGGGCGCGATGGCAGAAAGGTTGCTGGCGCAGGCGCCTGAACGCTTTGCCCTGCTGGGTCATTCGATGGGCGCGCGCGTGGCTCTGGAAGTCGCGCGCCGTGCGCCCGATCGAGTCGAACGCCTCGCACTGGTTTCCACCGGCACGCATCCTGTCGGCACGGGCGAGGCGGACAAACGCTATGCCCTGCGCGACAAGGGCCGTGCAGCCGGGATGGAGGCGCTGGTGGCCGACTGGCTACCGCCGATGATCGCGCCGGGCAATCGCCCCGCGCTGATCGGGCCGCTGACCGCCATGTGCCTTGAACAGGGCCTTTCCGCCTTTGAGGCGCAGATCGAGGCTCTGCTCTCGCGCCCCGCGCTTGAGGATTTCCTGCCCACGCTGACCATGCCGGTATTGTCCTGCACCGGCGCGCTGGACGTATGGAGCCCGCCCGAACAAGCCGCCGCCATTGCCGATGCCATCCCCTGCGCCGTGCTGGAAATCGTGCCCGAAGCGGGCCATTTCCTGCCCATCGAACGCCCGGAAGCCTTCACCCAGATCATCGCCCGCTGGCTGACCCAGCGCGCCTGAAAACCAAGATCCACATAAGGAGAGCAAGATGACCCAGAGCCTGCAAGACGTCCTCGATGCCAGCGGCGACATTGTCGAGCTGCTGCGCAACGCGCAGGTCGGCCCCAATGTCTATCCCGGTGTTCCGGCAGAATATTCTAACTGGCGCACCGAGCAGCAGGCTTGGGCCAAGACCGCCGTGCTGTTCAACCAGTCGTACCACATGGTCGATCTGGAAGTTTCGGGCCCCGATGCTTTCGCGATGCTCAACTATCTGGGCATCAACAGCTTCAAGGGTTTCGTGCCAGATCGCGCCAAGCAATTCGTGCCTGTCACGGCCGAAGGCTATGTCATCGGCGACGTGATCCTGTTCTACCTCGCTGAAAACCTGTTCAATCTGGTGGGCCGCGCGCCCACCATCGAATGGATCGAATATCACGCCCAGACCGGCAAGTGGGACGTCAAGGTCGAGCGCGACGAACGCTGGGCCATGCGCACCGACGGCAAGCGCAAGTCCTATCGCTTCCAGCTTCAGGGGCCCAACGCGATGGCCGTGCTGTCCAAGGCGCTGGGCTATCAGGCGCCGGACCTCAAGTTCTTCCACATGACCACGCTGGAATTCGGCGGCGCCAAGGTGCGCGCGCTGCGTCACGGCATGGCGGGCCAGCCGGGCTATGAACTGTTCGGCCCGTGGGAAGATTACGCCGCCGTCCATGGCGCGCTGGTCGATGCGGGCAAGGAATTTGGCCTGACGCTGTGCGGCGGCCGCACCTATTCGTCGAACACGCTGGAATCGGGCTGGATCCCCTCGCCGCTGCCCGCCACCTACACAGGCGAAGGCTCGAAGGGTTTCCGCGCATGGGCCAGCGCCAACTCCTATGAAGCCAAATGCTCGATCGGCGGTTCGTATGTGCCGGAAAGCATCGAAGGCTATTACCTGACCCCGTGGGATCTGGGCTATGGTCCGTTTGTGAAGTTCGACCATGACTTCATCGGTCGCGAGGCGCTGGAAGCCAAGGCCGCCGGCCCGCATCGCCGCAAGGTGACGCTGGCGCTGGACAATGAAGACGTGATGCGCGTCCAGTCCTCGGCGCTCTCGAAGGGCGACCGCGCCAAATTCATGGAATATCCCAGCGCGGTCTATGCCATGCACCCCTTCGATCAGGTGCTTCAGGACGGCAAGCTGGTCGGCCTGTCCACCTGGATCGGCTATACCGCCAATGAGGGCAAGTTCCTGACGCTGGCCATGGTGGACGAAAGCGTCGCCACACCCGGTACGCAGGTAACGCTGCTGTGGGGCGAACCCGATGGCGGCACGCGCAAGCCCACCGTCGAACGCCATGTCCAGACCGAGATCAAGGCCGTGGTCGCCTCGGTGCCCTATTCGGAAGTGGCGCGCGACGCCTATGCCGACAGCTGGCGCAACCGTCAGGCGTAATGCCTGAAGCCCCCGGCCCGCAAAGGCCGGGGGTTTTCCTTTTTAGCGCAAGACCCGGCCTGCCACCGCATCCAACCGCGCCAGCAAAGCCGGATCACGCTGCGCCGGGGCCGTGGCAAAGGCACCATCCAGCGCCCGGTCGATCGGGCTGGCCTCGCGGCTGTCGGGCAAGAGGCGCACCAGTTCGCGCACCGCCGCGCGGGCCAGCGCCGCATTGGCCTTCATCGTGGCAAAGACCTCATGGGCCTCAACGCCCGCTTCCTCATCACGCCATGCGTCATAATCGGTGACCATCGCCAGCATCGCATAGGGCAGCTCGGCCTCACGCGCCAAGCGCACTTCGGGAAAGCCGGTCATGCCGATCACATCGGCGCCCCAGCCGCGATACATCCGGCTTTCGGCGCGCGTGGAAAATTGCGGACCTTCGATGGCGATATAGGTGCCCTTGGGATGCACGGTGCCGCCCGCATGATGCGCCGAGAGCGCCAGCAGTTCGGCCAGACGCGGGCAAACCGGATCGGCCAGCGCCAGATGCGCGACCATCCCGCTGCCGAAAAAGCTGCGCGCGCGGCCCTCGGTGCGGTCGATCATCTGATCCACGCAAACGAAATGGCCCGGCGCAAATTCCTCTCGTAGCGACCCCACCGCCGAGAGCGAGATCAGATCGGTCACGCTGCAACGTTTCAGCACGTCGATGTTCGCACGGTAATTGACCTCGCTGGGCGGGATGGCATGGCCCGGCCCGTGGCGCGGCAAAAAGGTGAAGCGCACGCCGTCCAGCGTGCCGGTGGTAACGCTGCCGCTGGGCGCGCCAAAGGGGCTTTCGACGGTAATCTCCTGCGCGCCTTCAAGCCCGATCCCTTCGGCCAGACCCGATCCGCCAATCACCCCGATATGCCATGCGCTCATCGAATAAACTCCTGTGTCTTATGCGCTGCCTAGCCGATGCCGGGCGGCGCTGAAACCGCTTTTCGCTTCTCTTGCCAAGAGTTGCGCGCCCGTGCAGTCTGTAGCCGAAAGGAAATCCTCATGCTTTTGATTGGCCAGTTTGACAGCCCCTTTGTCCGCCGCGTCGGGATTGCGCTCAGGATTTACGGCATGGCTTTCGAACACAGCCCTTTTTCGGTGATGGGCGATGGCGACAAATTCGCCCATCTCAACCCGTTGAAGCGGGTGCCGACTTTGGTGCTCGACGATGGTGAAGTGCTGATCGAGAGCGGGGCGATCCTCGATTATCTCGACGAAGCCTATGACCGCGACAAAGCCCTGATCGCCGCTTCCGGCCCGGCCCGCCGCGCAGCGTTAAAGCGCATCGCCACGGCCACCTCGGTTGCCGACAAGGCGGTGGCCTATTTCTATACGCGGCGCTTTGGCGGCGAGGTCGATCCGTTTTTCACCCAGCGCAGCGAAGCGCAAATCCGCGACGGCATGGCCGCATTGAACGCCGAATGCGCCACGCGCGATGACGATTGGTGGCATGGCGATGCGCCGGGCCATGATGACATCGCCGTGGCCGTGGTCGCGCGCTTTGTGTCCGAGGCCTATGGCTGGCTGGTATCACTGGCCGATTATCCAGCCCTTGCCGCCCACAGCGCCCGCGCCGAGGCCCGCGCCGAATTTCAGGCGATCCAGCAGGAATTCATCCCGCCAAGCTGACGAAAAAGGGGGCCGGGATTTCACCCCCGGCCCCCTTTTTTTCACGCGACGTCGATATGCAGCGCGCCATCGCCCTCGTCGATATTCACCGTGCTGCCATCGGGCACCTCGCCCCCCAGCAGCTTTTCGGCCAGCGGGTCCTGCAAATAGCGCTGGACCGCCCGCTTCAGAGGCCGCGCGCCATAGACCGGATCATAGCCCACCCGGCCCAGCCAGCGCTTGGCCGCCTCGGTCATGGCCAGCGTGATCTTGCGATCTTTCAGCAGCTTCTGCACCCGGCCCACCTGAATATCGACGATGGGCGCCATATGTTCATGGCCAAGCCGATGGAAGAGGATGATCTCGTCCAGCCGGTTGAGGAATTCGGGCCGGAAATGGCCGCGCACCACCTCCATCACTTGCGGCTCCACGCTTTCCACATCGCCGCCCTCGGGCAGATTAGCCAGATACTGGCTGCCAAGGTTGCTGGTCAGGATGATAAGCGTGTTGGTGAAATCCACCACGCGCCCCTGCCCGTCGGTCAGACGGCCATCGTCAAGCACCTGAAGCAGCACGTTGAACACATCGCTGTGGGCCTTTTCCACCTCGTCGAACAGCACGACCTGATAGGGCCGCCGCCGCACCGCCTCGGTCAGCACCCCGCCTTCATCATAGCCGACATAGCCCGGAGGGGCGCCGATCAGGCGCGAAACGGCGTGCTTCTCCATGAACTCACTCATGTCGATGCGCACCATCGCGCTGTCATCGTCGAACAGGAACCCGGCCAGCGCCTTGGTCAACTCGGTCTTGCCCACGCCCGTCGGGCCAAGGAAGAGGAAGCTGCCCAGCGGGCGGTTGGGGTCCTGCAAACCGGCGCGGGCGCGGCGAACAGCCTTGGAGACGGCCACGACCGCATCCTTCTGGCCGATCACACGCTGACCGATCACTTCTTCCATGCGCAGCAGCTTTTCCCGCTCTCCTTCCAGCATGCGGTCAACCGGCACGCCGGTCCATTTGCTGACCACACCGGCAATGTCATCGGCGGTCACTTCCTCGCGCAACATGGCGTTTTGCGCCTGAGACTGCGCCTCGGAAAGCTGACGCTCCAGGTCGGGGATGCGGCCATAGGACAGCTCGCCCGCGCGGGCCAGATCGCCCTTGCGCTGCGCCTGTTCCAACTCGATGCGGGCTGCATCAAGCTGCTCCTTGATCTTACCCTCGGCGGCGATCTTGTCGCGCTCGTTCTGCCAACGGGTGGTCAGCTCAGCCGACTTCTGCTCAGCATTGGCCAGTTCCTCGCGCAGAGCAGCCAGCCGATCCTTCGATGCCTGATCCGATTCCTTGGCCAGCGCCATTTCCTCGATCTTGAGCTGGATGATGCGCCGGTCGAGGTTTTCGATTTCCTCCGGCTTGCTCTCCACCTCCATGCGGATGCGGCTTGCGGCCTCATCCATCAGGTCGATGGCCTTGTCGGGCAGGAAACGGTCGGCAATATAGCGGTTCGACAGGGTGGCCGCCGCGACAATCGCATTATCCGCAATCCGCACGCCATGGTGCAGCTCGTATTTCTCCTTCAATCCGCGCAGGATCGAGATCGTGTCCTCCACCGTCGGTTCGCCCACGAAAACGGGCTGGAACCGGCGCTGCAAGGCAGGGTCCTTCTCGACATACTTTTGGTATTCATCCAGCGTGGTCGCGCCGATGCAATGCAATTCACCGCGCGCCAGGGCGGGCTTGAGCAGATTGCCCGCGTCCATCGCGCCTTCGCTTTTGCCAGCCCCGATCAGCGTGTGCATCTCGTCGATGAACAGGATGATCTCGCCTTCCGCGCCTTTCACCTCGTCCAGAACCGCCTTCAGACGTTCCTCGAACTCGCCGCGATATTTGGCGCCCGCGATCAGGCTGCCCATGTCGAGCGCCATCAACCGGCGATGCTTGAGGCTGTCGGGCACGTCGCCATTGGCAATGCGCAACGCGAGGCCTTCGGCAATCGCGGTCTTGCCCACGCCCGGTTCGCCGATCAGCGCAGGGTTGTTCTTGGTGCGGCGGGCGAGGATCTGCACCGTGCGGCGGATTTCCTCGTCGCGCCCGATGACGGGGTCGAGCTTGCCGTCCTTGGCCGCCTGCGTCAGATCGCGGGCATATTTCTTCATCGCGTCATAGGCGTTTTCCGCGCCCGCGCTGTCCGCCGTGCGCCCGCCGCGCAGGGCCGTGATCGCGGCCTCCAGCGCCTGCGGCGTGACATTGGCGGCCTTGAGCGCCTGTCCCGCCGCCGTGGTCGTGGCCAGAGCCAGCGCGACAAGGATGCGCTCTACGGTGACGAAACTGTCGCCCGATTTGGTGGCGATCTGCTCCGCGCTGTCCAGCACGCGCACGGCATCATTGTCGAGGCCGGGCTGCGCCTGCGCGCCCGATCCCGACACCGCCGGGATCTTGCTCAAGGCCTTGTCCAGTTCGGCGCCGGCAATCGCCGGGTTGCCACCGGCGCGCTGCAACAGCCCGCTGGCCATGCCCTCGCTGTCCTCCAGCAGGGCCTTGAGAATATGTTCCGCCGTGATGCGCTGATGGTTCAGGCGGATCGCCAAGGTTTGCGAGGCTTGCAGGAAACCCTTGGCGCGGTCAGTAAACTTTTCGAGGTTCATGGGGTCGGTTCCTCCGTTGCCTCACAAGGTAGTGTGACAAAATCGCCACACAAGCCCTTGCAACAAGAATTTACCGCCCCATGTTCCCCGGTTCTTTGATCTCAGGCAACCCGGATGGGCGATGAGAGAGATCATCGCCCAACGAACGCTCAAACGCCGCGCGGGCTTACTTGGGATTATTTGGCAGCCTTGGCCGACCCCGAGGCATAAGTATCGCCAAAGAAATCGCCCTTGAACCACAGCGGCGGCGTGTTGCCATCGGCCATGGCGCGGGTGATGCGATAATTGGCCTCGGCAAAGCGGGCGCCCGCACGCCAGTCCCACGCCTGATTCATGTCGTCACCCGGCTGGTGATAGGTCTTGGCCAGAAACGCCTCATTGGCCGCCGCCCCGCCATTGGCATAGCCCGTGGCCAGAAACACCGCCGGCACGCCTTTGCGCACAAAGCGATAGTGGTCTGAGCGCACAAAGATCGTTTCAGCCGGAATTGGATCGGGCGCAAGGCTCACCTGCATCGGCCGCACCGCCGCCGCCACAATCGGCCCCAGCGTCGAATGATCCGCTCCATAGGCCACCACATCGGTAAACGGATAGAGCAACACCGGCATGTCCAGATCGACATTGCCGACAATGCTGGCGGCCGGAACCGTGGGATGGTTGGCGTAATAATCGGCGCCCAGCAGGCCCTTTTCCTCCGCCGTCGAAATCAGGAACACCACCGAGCGGCGCGGCCCCTGCTTATCCTCGGAAAGCACGCGGGCGACCTCCAGCGTGGTCGCGCTGCCTGCGGCATTATCCATCGCGCCATTGTAAATGCGGTCCTTATCCGGCGCATCGCCCGGCTTGGCCACGCCCACACCAAGGTGATCGAGATGGCCTGAGAGCACCACGGTCTGATCCTTCAGATCGCCGCCGGGCAGCATGGCCACGATGTTCGGGCTGGTCACGCGCTCGGACTTGCTGCTGACGAAAGCGCGCAAGGAGGTCTTGAGTTCAAAGCTCTTGGGCCGCCCGCCGACCTTGTCCGCCTCGGCGCGGATCTGCGCCAGTGTGCGGGGCGCCCCCGCCAGCAGCGCAACGGCGGCCTCATCGCTGATCGACCCGGCCATGCGGATGCCAGGCGCAGCCTCATTGGCCTTGCCGTCCTCGCCCACCCAGGCATAGCTGGGATAGAAGGCATATTGCAGCGCCCGCTCCCAGGGCCGCGCCCGCGCCGAAATATTGGTGGCCAGTGTGATCACGCCGATTGCGCCATGCGCCTGCGCCATCTGCGCCTTGGTGGCCGAGAGATGCGCGCCCTCCTCGCTGGCCATGCCCGCCGGATAGCCGCGCAGCACGACCACGATCTTGCCCTTTACATCCAGCCCCTTGTAATCGTTGATGCCCAGCAGATCATTGTCGACGCCATAGCCGACGAACACCAGCGGCGCGGAAATATCCAGCTTGGGCTCATTGGCGCTGGCGCTGATCATCACCTGCTTGCCATGCTCAAAGCTGACCTTGCCCTTGGGTCCGGTGATTTCCATCCCCGCCGGGCCATCGGCATACGAGGTCTTTTGGAAGGTGATGCGCTGCAACCAGCCGCGCTTGCCGTCGGGGCCGATGTCGCCCATCGGCGTCAGGCCCAGCGAGGCAAAGCGCTGCGCCACAAAACGCGCGGCAATCTCATGGCCCCGGCTGCCCACATCGCGCCCTTCAAGCAGATCATCGGCCAGAAAAGCAATGTCGGACCGGATGCGCTGGGCCGAAAAACGCGGATCGAGCGGCAGGTCGGCTTCGGCGCGGACAGGCGCCTCGGCTTTGACCGCAGGCTTGGCGGCAACCGGCGCCCCGGCCTCTTCATACATAGCCTCGGTGGCCTCGACCGATTCAATGGCATGGGCCGGGCTGATCATCATCAACGCGGGGATCAGACAGGCGGAAAACTTGGCAACAGAGGGCATGTATCTCTCTTTTACGGAAACTGACATGCGTGTCAGCATAGGGGGCGGTCTTGCGACAGACAAGCACCGGTGCACCAAACCATTGCGCATAAAAATGCCATTAAAAATCAATAATGAAAACCAGTATTTAACCTTAAGACGACCAGTTGGGCGGGTTCGTCCCGTTTCATCCTCCCTCGGAGATACCCTTAAATGACCATTCTTTCCGCCGTCCGCCGGACGCTTGCGGCAACCGCAGTCATGGCCACATCACCCGCCATGGCGGCATCGCCGCGCATCGATTATCAAAATCCCGACATGGAGGTCTATGCTGGCCCGATCGTAGGCTATGACAGCGTGATCGGCAGCGATTCGACCACCTCCCTCGGCCGCAGCGGCGTAGCCTTTGGCGGCGTGGTGGGCGTGGACACCAGCACGGGGGAGCGCAGCCGTCTCGGCTTTGAAGTCGAAGTGATGGGCAGCTCGGCAGCCCTTCGCGAGACGATGGCCGGGGTTGGCTCTCTCAAGGTCGGCGTAGGCCGCGACATCTTTGTCGGCGCCAAATTCGGCTATATGGTCGCCCCGCATCTGCTCACTTATGCCAAGGCGGGCTATTCCAATGCGCTGGGCACGCTTGATGTGGCCGATGCCACGGGCGCCAATATCTATCACGGCAGCACGACGATGGACGGCATCCGCGTCGGGGTCGGCACCGAATATATGCTCAACAAAGTGCGTATGCGCCTCGAATATCGCTATACCAACTATGGCGAACTTACCCTCAACGGCGCCAAGACCGGCGTCAGCTTCGACCGCCATCAGGTGGTTGCAGGCATGATCTACGGCTTCTGAATGCTCTTCCCTTCCTGACGCGCGGTTCATCCTTGCGACAGGAAGGGGATGAAACTACCCATGGTGCATTCCATTGACGGGAAACACCATGCGACACCAGATTTCCGCGCCGCTGCTGGCACTTGCCCTAGCCCTCTCCGCCCAGCCCGCCTCTGCTCAAGCCCCATCGACCACGCCGCCCACCACGCCTTTGGCCGAACTGGTGAAGAAGGTCGATATTCCCTATGAGAGCTTCAAGCTGGCCAATGGGCTGACGGTTCTGGTCCATACCGACCGCAAGGCGCCGATCATCGGCGTCACCACCTATTTCCGCGTCGGGTCCAAGCATGAGCCGCGCGGCAAGACCGGCTTTGCCCATCTCTACGAGCATCTGTTCTTTGGCGGCAGCGAGAATGTGGCCAATTTCGACGTGCCGCTAGAGGCCGCCGGTTCGACCAGCACCAATGGCAGCACATGGTACGACCGCACCAATTATGTCGAAACCGTGCCGACTGGCGCCTTGCCGCTGGCGCTGTTCCTCGAAAGCGACCGCATGGGCCATCTGCTGGGGGCGGTGACGCAGGACAAGCTGGATAAGCAGCGCGGCGTGGTGCAAAATGAAAAGCGGCAGGGCGATAATCAGCCCTATGGCCTCTTGCGCTATGCCGAAACCGATGGCCTATTTCCCATCGGCCACCCCTATCGCCACCAGACCATCGGCTCGATGGCCGACCTTGATGCGGCCAGCCTTTCGGACGTGCGCCACTGGTTCACCGACCACTATGGGCCGAACAATGCCGTGCTGGTGCTGACGGGCGACATTGACGCAGCCAGCGCGCGGCCTCTGGTGGAAAAGTATTTTGGCGACATTCCCGCCGGGCCGGTGGTGAAACCTGTTGTGGCCGGGCCGGTGACGCTCAAGGCCCCCAAGCGGGTCGAAATGCAGGACAAGGTGGCCACCACGCGGATCATGCGGATCTGGTCCGGGCCGGGGCTGAATGACAAGGACGCCGCCGCGCTGGATTTGGGCATGAGCGTGCTGGGCGGGCTGGCCTCCTCGCGGCTCGACAATGCGCTGGTGCGGGGCAAGCAGGTGGCCGTGTCGGTCAGCGCCGAATTCGAGACGCATGAACAGGTCGGCTTCCTTGAAATCTCGATGGATGTGAAACCGGGTGTGCCCCGCGCCAAGGCCGAGGCGGCGCTGGACGCGGAAATCGCGCGCTTCCTGGCCACCGGGCCGAATGCCGATGAGGTAAAGCGGGCGGCCACGCGCTCTGTCTCGGCGGAGATCGGCGCTTTGGAGGTTGTCGGCGGCTTTGGCGGCAAGGGCTCGACGCTGGCCGAGGGCCTGATGTATTCGGGCGATCCGGCGCAGTATAAGAAGGATCTGGCCGAGTTGGCCGCACTGACCCCCGCAGCGATCAAGGCGGCTACGGCGCGCTGGATGAAGCGGCCCGTGCTGGCCATTGCCGTAACCCCGGGTGAGCGCAAACAGAAGGGCGAGTTGCTGGGCGGTTGGGGCGATGAGGCCACCCGTCCCGCGCCCAAGCCCGACGCCAAAGCCCCCGTGCCCCCCGTGCCGCAATCGCCCCCGCGCGCCACGCCCGAGGTGGCCCCGGTGGGCGAACTGGCCTTCCCCTCGGTCGAACATGCCACGCTGTCCAACGGGATGCCGGTGACGCTGGCGCGGCGCACGGCGGTGCCCAAGGTGCTGGTCAGCATCGGTTTTGACGCGGGGATTGCGGCGGATTCGCAGAACACACCCGGCACGCAGGGGCTGATGCTCTCGATGCTGAAGGAAGGCACGGTCAAGGACGCCACCGGCGGCGTGAACCGCAGCGCGGTGCAGGTGCTGGAGGAAGAGGAACGGCTGGGCGCGAGCATCGAGACGGGCAGCAGTCTGGATACCAGTTCGATCACGCTTTCGGCGCTCTCGACCAATCTGGCGCCCTCGCTCTCGCTGATGACGGACGTGCTGCTGCACCCCGCCTTTGCGCCTGCCGAAGTGGCGCGGGTCAAGGATCAGCGTCTGGCCGCGTTGGCCCAGACCATGGCCAATCCGCGCGGTGTGGCGCTGCGCGCGATCAATCCTCTGCTGTTCGGGCCAAACCACCCTTATGGCCATGCCTCCGATGGCTTGGGCAATGCGGCGTCCTTGAAGGCGCTGACCTCGCAGGATCTGCGCGCCGCGCATGACCAGTGGCTGCGCCCCGATCTGGCCCGTGTGACCGTAGTGGGCGATATCACAATGGCTGAATTGCTGCCCCGGTTGGAGGCGGCGCTGGGCGTATGGAAGGCTCCGGCAGGCGCAAAGCCGACCAAGGCGTTGAACGCCGCGCTGCCCACGGTGCGCCCGCGCATCGTGCTGATCGACCGGCCCGGTTCGCCCCAGTCGATGATCGTGGCGGGCAAGGTGCTGGCCATCGACGGGCGCGCGCCTGGGCAGGAAGCGCTCGATCTGGCCAATGAAGTGCTGGGCGGCGGGTTCCTCTCGCGCCTCAACCTCGACATCCGTGAGGAAAAGGCTTGGTCCTACGGCGTCTCGACCGCCGTGCGCCAGCCTCTGGGCGCGCGCAGCATGATCCTGTTCGCCCCGGTCCAGACCGACCGCACCGGAGATTCGATCAAGGCCATGATCGCCGACATGAAAGCGTTTCCGGGGGCCAAACCCGTCACCGCCGAGGAATTGCAGCGCGTGACCGACGGCAACATCCGCGGTCTGCCCAACAAGTTTGAAACCAATGGGCAGGTGCTGGGCGCAATTGCCGCCAATGAGCGGCTGGGGCGGCCCGATGATTACTATCGCAAGCTGCCCGCCCTCTATCGCGGCATCGACGCCAAGGCGCTGGAGGCCAAGGCGGCGGAATATCTGCAACCCGAGGGCCTGACCTTTGTCGTCGTGGGCGACAAGGCCAAGGTTGAAGCGCAGTTGAAGGATGTGGGGTTGCCGGTGGAGGTGTCGGCGGGCAAGTAAGTTTGCCTCCGGCGGGCAAAGGGACTCGGTCCCTTTGCAATCCCATTATGGGGTGGTGCCTCGGCTTGGCCGGGGCGCTGATACGCAAGCCGATTAAAATTAAAGCCTGCGGCGCCAGCTAATCGGCGCCGCAGGCTTTTTCAATTCAAACGCCGCGCCATTCAACCTCAGTCGAACTTACAGCGCAAAGCATACAGTATGGGGATTGTTAAGGGCCAAAGCCCTTAACCCGCCGGAGGCATCCCCTTTGCTTCACCCAGCCAAAGCCTTCTTCAGCAGCTCATTGATGATCTGCGGATTGGCCTTGCCCTGCATCGCCTTCATGGTCTGACCGACGAAGAAACCGAAGAGGGCCTCCTTGCCGCCGCGATACTGCTCGACCTTGTCGGCATTCTTGGTCAGGATTTCGGCAATCACCGCCTCAATCGCGCCGGTGTCGGAGTTCTGCTTCAACCCTTCGCGCTCGACGATCACGCCGGCGGCATCGCCGGTTTCCAGCATCTTTTCCAGCACCTGCTTGGCGATGGAGCCGGAGATCGTGCCATTGCCGACCAGCGCGAGGAGTTCGGCCGCACCTTCGGGGCTGATCGGGCTGGAGGACAGATCCTTCCCCAGCTTATTCAAAGCCCCGAAAAATTCCGACAGCAGCCAGTTGGCGGCCTGCTTGGCCACATCGGCTTCAGGCTTGTTCTGGGCCGACGCCGTAGCCGCCAGCAGTGCCTCGAACCAGCGCGCCGTATCGACATCGTTGGTCAGCACGCCCGCATTATAGGCCGACAGGCCTAGCCCATCGACATAGCGTGCGCGCTTGGCATCAGGCAGTTCAGGCAACGAGGCGCGGCATTCCTCAAGGAAGGCATCGTCGAGCACAAGCGGCAACAGGTCGGGATCGGGAAAGTAGCGATAGTCATGCGCATCTTCCTTCGACCGCATCGAGCGCGTCTCGTTCTTGTCCGGATCATAGAGGCGCGTTTCCTGCACCACCTTGCCCCCGTCCTCGATCAGCGCGACCTGACGCTTGGCTTCCGATTCCACCACGGCCATTACGAAGCGCACCGAATTGACGTTCTTGGTTTCGGTGCGCGTGCCGAATTCATCGCCCGGACGGCGCACCGAGACATTGACGTCCGCGCGCATCGAGCCCTGATCCATATTGCCGTCGCACGAACCCACGTAGCGAACAATCTGGCGCAGCTTCGACAGGTAAGCCCCTGCTTCGGCGGGCGAACGCATGTCGGGACGGCTGACAATTTCCATCAGCGCCACGCCACTGCGGTTCAGGTCGACATAGGACATCGTCGGGTGCTGATCATGCATCAGCTTGCCCGCGTCCTGCTCGACGTGAATGCGCTCGATGCCGATGACCTTGGGCTCGGGGATCCCCGCTTTCTCATCCGCCTCAATGGTCAGCGATCCCTCGCCCACCAGCGGATGATAGAGCTGGCTGATCTGATAGCCCTGCGGCAAATCGGCATAGAAGTAGTTCTTGCGGTCAAAACGCGACCACTTGTTGATCGCCGCCTCAATCGCCATGCCGGTGCGCACCGCCTGACGGATGCACTCCATGTTCGGCACGGGCAACATGCCGGGCATCGCCGCGTCCACCAGGGACACCTGGCTGTTCGGCTCTGCGCCAAAGGCCGTCGCGCTGCCCGAAAACAGCTTGGCGTTGCTGGTGACCTGCGCATGGACCTCAAGGCCGATCACGACCTCCCATTCGCCCGTTGCGCCCTGAATGCGATAGGTTGATTCAGTCATTGTCTGTCGGTCCACTCTTGGAGCGAGAGAACAGCCGATGCCGTCCCTTCGCCCCCTCATCTTTTAGCCGCTTCGCCCGTTGCCGACGCGGCGCGGCATCATCATCGTTCCGCCGGAACCGGCCCAGAGGGATGAAATCAAATACATCCCCGGCCAGTTCCAGCAGATCGAGCAAGCTTACCACCACTTCTCCGGCTTGGCCGAGAACTGCGCCCGCTGTTCGATTGCAAGGCCCGCGTTCAGCACGCCCTGTTCATCAAACGGCCGCCCAATGATCTGCAAGCCCAGCGGCAAGCCATCGCTCGACAGCCCCGCAGGCACGCTCATCGCGGGCAGGCCCGCCAACGAAGCGGGCACCGAGAACACGTCGCCCAGATAGAGGTCGAGCGGATTGCTCTTTTCGCCCAGCGCAAAGGCAGGCGTCGGCGCGGTAGGCGCGAGGATCACGTCACACTGCCTAAAGGCTTCTTCAAAGTCGCGCGAAATCAGCGTGCGGACCTTCTGCGCCTGCGTGTAATAGGCGTCATAGAAACCGGCCGAGAGCACATAGGTCCCGATCAGGATGCGACGCTTGACCTCTGCCCCGAAACCGGCGGCGCGGGTTGCGGCATACATGTCCTGAAGGTTCGCGCCATCGGGCAGATCGCGCAGACCATAACGCACGCCATCATAACGCGCGAGGTTGGACGATGCCTCGGCAGGAGCGATGATGTAATAGGTCGCCAGCGCATATTTGGAATGAGGTAACGAGATGTCCACCACCTCGGCCCCGGCATCCTTGAGCCATGCGATGCCATCATCCCATGCCTTGGCAACATCGGCGTTCAGGCCCTCGATGCGATATTCGCGCGGAATACCCACCTTCTTGCCCTTGAGATCCGCGTTCAGCAGCGCCGACCAATCCGGAACCGGCATATCGAGCGAAGTCGCATCCTTGGGATCGAACCCGGCCATCGCTTCAAGCATCAGCGCGCAATCAGCCACATCATGCGCCATCGGCCCGGCCTGATCGAGCGAGGAGGCGAAAGCCACGATGCCCCAGCGCGAGCAGCGGCCATAGGTCGGCTTGATGCCCGAAATGCCGGTAAAGGCCGCAGGCTGGCGGATCGAGCCGCCGGTGTCGGTGCCGGTTGCCGCCGGGCACAGCCGGGCCGCCACCGCCGCCGAGGAGCCGCCCGACGAACCGCCCGCTGTCAACGCCGCCGTGTCGCCCTTGCGGCGCCATGGGCTGATCGCGGGGCCAAAGGCGCTGCTCTCATTGCTCGAACCCATCGCGAACTGGTCAAGGTTGAGCTTGCCCAACATGCCCGCGCCCGCATCCCACAGCTTTTGCGAGACGGTCGATTCATACTGCGGCGTAAAGCCTTCCAGAATCTTCGACGCGGCCGAAGTCTGTACGCCCTTGGTGGCGAACAGATCCTTCATGCCGATGGGCACGCCCGCCAGCTTGCCCAGTTCCTTGCCCGCCGCGCGGGTTGCATCGACCTTTTCGGCCGCAGCCAGCGCCGCCTCGGGCGTGGTCACGATAAAGGCGTTCAACGCCTCCTGCGCCTCAGCCACGGCGGCGTTGAACGCCTGCGCCACTTCAACAGCGGTAAATTCGCCCTTGGCCACGCCGTCGCGGATCGCGATCAGGCCCAGATCGGTCAAACCAGTCATTATTCAATCACCTTGGGCACGCCGAAAAATCCATGCTCGGCCGCCGGCGCATTGGCCAGCACCGCATCGCGAATGCCGCCGCCCGTCAACGGATCGGCATTCACCACATCCGCGCGCAGGCGCAGCGTATTGGGGATCACGGCCGTCATCGGCTCGACCCCTTCGACATTCACCTCGCCCAATTGCTCCACCCAATTGAGGATGCCATTGAGTTCAGGAACCATTGCTTCCAACTCGCCTTCGCTCACCTTGATGCGGGCAAGACTGGCGATCCGGGCCACTGTGGCGGTATCGACCGACATGCAACAACCTTTGCCGTTAAAACCGGGCCGGATCATCCGGCCCATAACAAAGCGAGGGGCAGCCTGCCACCTGTGGCACCCGCCCCTCGCGCTTATTCAAACGCTAGCACCGCCTCTGCGGCGCTTCAAGCAAGGCGCTTTACTGAGCGCCCGGAACCGCCGGAGCCTCTGCGGCCGGGGCTTCCGCGCCCGGAGCACCGCCCTGCGCGCGCGACATGCGCTCCATCATGCGCTGCTGCATTTCCAGCTCGGCACGGTTGCGGAAATCGATCACTTCCAGCTCGAACGTCAGGTTCGAATTGGCCGGAATCGGCCCGGCACCCTTGTCGCCATAGGCCAGCTTGGCCGGGATCTTAACCAGATACTTGCCGCCGCGCTGCGTCTGGGCCAGCGCCTTGGCGAAACCGGGGATCGTGCCCTGCATCTGCATCACGACATTCTTGTTCTGGTCGAACACGGTGCCATTATCCAGCTTGCCGACATAATTGACCATCACCAGATCGGCCACGGTCGGATTGGGGCCTTCACCGGCCTTGAGCGTCTTGACGCCCACCAGCGGCGGCCGCGCGGCCACGGCCACGGTACCGCCCACCAGCACGGCCACCAGCGTGCCAAGCCAGATTTTCGAAACCGAACCCTTGCTCAACGGCTGAAGGGGAACGCGGGTGATCTCGGTCATGGTGCAATCCTGTCCTATGCGATCAATGGCCGGATACGGCCCAAACACTTGGCCGCCTCCCTACAGCCGCGCCATGGTCTGTGCAAGCGCAACACAGGTCTTAAAGACCACGAATTTGCCGAAGAGCGCCCGGACAGCACGCAGCAAAAAGCCCGCCGACCATGGCCATCTTTTCAGACAGCCGGGCCGGCGGGCTTTTTGATTCGGTCAGTGAAGACCGAAAGACGCCTTACTTGGCGCCGTCACGCTCGGCGCGCTTACGCTCCAGCTTGCGGGCGCGACGCACAGCGGCGGCCTTTTCACGAGCACGCTTTTCCGAGGGCTTTTCATAGTGGCGACGCAGCTTCATCTCGCGGTACACCCCCTCGCGCTGCAACTTCTTCTTGAGAGCGCGCAGGGCCTGATCGACATTGTTTTCGCGGACGAGAATCTGCATAAAAAGAACCACCTCAAATATCTGTCGGCCAGAGCCCCACCCATCTCGATAGAGCGGGGGTTCACCCAAGGGATTGCAACGAATCTTGCGCCGAATCCCTGTGGGGTCGGCTGGATTTGCGGCCCGCTAGCAGAGTCGCGGGGCAAAGGCAAGCTGCCATCAACCGAAACGTGACTCGCCAACCAAGGCGCGCGGCGCGCCCTAAAGCCTATAAACGGGGCGATGGCAACTGCTTGGCCGCACTTTTCCTGTACGCCGGCCCCCCGGACTATACGCAAGCCCCGCCATACGCTAGGGGGCGGCCTATGAGTCATGAAGCATCTTCCAATCAGGTCCGCCAATTTGTCGTCGGTCGCGATGACGACGGCATTCGTCTGGACCGCTGGTTCAAGCGCCACCTGCCCCAGATCGGCTTTGCCACGATCAGCCGCTGGGCCCGCACCGGCCAGATCCGCATCGACGGCAAGCGCGCCGCCCCCGAAGACCGCGTGGCCAAGGGCCAGACCGTGCGCGTGCCCCCCGGCGACAGCATCGTGGGAATCGGCGGCGGCAAGGGCGTGCGCGCCCGCAAGCCTTTGACCGAGGCGCAGCTCGAACTGGCCGATTCCATCGTCCTACACCGCGACCCCAGCGCCATCGTCATCAACAAACCCCCCGGCCTGGCCACCCAGGGCGGCAGCGGCACGTTCGAGCATGTCGACGGCCTGCTCGACGCCTATGCCAATGGCGGCCCGCGCCCGCGCCTTGTCCACCGTTTGGACAAGGACACGTCGGGCGTTCTGCTGGTCGCCGCTACGCCGGGCAGCGCGGCCTTCTTTTCCAAGCGTTTTTCCGGGCGCACGGCCAAGAAAGTCTATTGGGCGCTGGTGGTGGGCGTACCATCCATCGACGAAGGGCTGATCGATCTGCCTTTGGCCAAGCAGCCCGGTTCGGGCGGCGAAAAGATGATGGTCGATCAATCCGAACAGGGCCAACCCTCCAAGAGCCGCTATCGCGTGATCGACCGCGCGGGCAACCGCTGCTGCTGGGTCGAGTTGCAACCGTTGACGGGCCGCACCCATCAGTTGCGCGTGCACATGGCCGCGATCGGCCACCCCATCGTGGGCGATGGCAAATATGGCGGGCCGGACGCTTTCCTTTCAGGCAGCATCAGCCGCAAGCTGCATCTCCATGCCCGCCGCCTGATCATCGAGCATCCCGATGGCACGCCTTTGGATGTCGAGGCGCCCCTGCCCGATCACATGGCGGCCAGCCTTGCCCAGCTTGGCTTTGAGGAATCCGAGGGCGAATATATTCCCGATCCCACCGGCGAATGGGGGCGCGAGGAAAAGAAGGCCGCAGCCAAGGCCCATGCCAAGGACTACCGCAAGGAGCGCAAGGGCGAGCGCCGCGGTCGCGCCGATACGGGCCGGACGCGCAACGATTCGCACAAGGGCGATTCGCGCCGTCCCGATGCCCGCAAGAGCGATTCCCGCAAAGGTCCCGGCGTCCGCACCGAAGCCCCGCGCAAATCCGGCCCGAAAAAAGGTCTGGGCAGCAAGCCCAGCGCCAAGCCCACCGGCCCGCGTCCCGCCGGCAAGCCTGCTGGCAAGCCCGCAGGCCGCCCCACCGGGAGGCCGCCCGCACCGCGAGGTCAGCGTTAATGCATCCCAATCCCGCCTTTCGTCAGGGCGACCGCGCGCTGTTTGAACGGCTGATTGGCGGGATCGGCTTTGCCATGATCTTTGCCACCACACCCGATGGGCCGCGCGTGGCGCATGTACCGCTGATTTCAACCGGAAACGGGACGGTGCAGTTCCATCTGGCGCGCAGCAATGCGCTGGCGCGCCACATTGACGGCATGGTGGCTCTGGCGGTGGTCAATGGGCCTGACGCCTATGTCTCGCCGCGCTGGTACGGTGACGACCCCAATCAGGTGCCGACATGGAACTATGTCGCGCTGGAAATGGAGGGGCCGGTACGCCGGATGGACCACCACGGGCTTTACGGCCTGCTGGAGGCCCTGTCCGCGCAGGAGGAGGCCAAGCTGCCCCCGCCAGCATGGACGATGGAGAAATCCGATCCGGCCTATATCGACAAGCTGATGGGCGCGATTGTCGGCTTTGAGATGGAGGTGCAGGCATGGCGCCCGACCTTCAAGTTGTCGCAGAACAAGAGCCCCGAACTGCGCGAACAGGTCGCCGCCGGACTGGAAGAAGCCGGGAGCCATGCGATGGCCGCGATCATGCGGGGGCTGGTATGACGCAGCCTAATGCAACCCGGCTGGCCGTGTTCGATTGCGATGGCACGCTGGTCGACGGCCAGCATGATATTCAGGCCGCGATGGTCGATGCCTTCCGCGCGCAGAGCCTGACTCCTCCCTCGCGTGAGGCAGTGCGCCAGATTGTCGGGCTCAGCCTGCCGGTGGCCATGCGTCGCCTCCGCCCCGATCTTGAGACCGAGCAACAAGCCGCGCTGGTCGAGGAATATAAATACGCCTATCGCAGCGCGCGCGATTCCGGGCGGATCGGTGAGCCTTTGTATGACGGCATCCGGGGCCTGCTCGACGGGCTGCGCAGCGATGGCTGGGCCATGGCGGTGGCCACAGGCAAAAGTGATCGCGGGTTAACGCATTGTCTGGCGATGCACGGGCTGTCCGACCATTTTATCTCACTGCAGACCGCCGACCGCCATCCCTCCAAGCCCCATCCTGCCATGCTGGAAGCCGCTCTGTTCGAGGCCGCCGCAATGCCGCAGGACAGCGTGATGATCGGCGACACCAGCTTTGACATGGCCATGGCGCGCAGCGCGGGCGTTCGGGCGCTGGGCGTGGCCTGGGGCTATCACAGCGTGGCGCAATTGATGGCCGCGGGCGCCGATGCGGTCGCGCGCGATCCGGAGCACTTGCGGGAGTTACTGGGATGAGCATGGACGCGGAAATGCTGGCCAAGGCGCGGTTCAAGCGGTTGAACGTGGTGCGCTTTGTCGGCGTGCTGGTGGCGATGGTGGGCGCGGCGATCATGGCGGGCAAGGTTGATCTGCCGCGTCTGGTCGGCCTGCTGGTCCTGCTGGGCGGGATCTATTACGCGCTGATCTTTCCCAGCCGGTTGGTGAAACGCTGGAAGAAGCAAGACGGGGCGTAATGAAGCGGTTTTACAAGGAAGTATCGGTCGCCGGGCAAAAGGGCGCCTGGCAGGTGACGCTTGACGAGCGCGCGATTCGGACGGTGGGCGGACAGCCGCAAAAGGTGCCGACCAAGGCTCTGGCCGAGGCGCTGGCCGCCGAATGGGCGGCGCAAGGGGAAGAGATCGACCCTACCAGTTTCATCCTGCGCGATATGGCCGATTATGCGCTGGACGTGGTCGGGCGCGAACGGGCCGAGGCCATCGCCTCGCTGCTGCCCTATGCCGAAACGGACACGCTGTGCTATCGCGCCGATCCCGAGGACGCGCTGTTTGAGCGTCAGAACGAGGTGTGGGAGCCATTTCTGGCCGCCGCCGAAGCGCGCCACGGTATCCGGATGCAGCGCATCAGCGGCATCATGCACAAGCCTCAGCCCGCAGAAAGCCTCGCTATCCTGCGCGCTCGGCTGGAGGATGCCGATGCGTTCACACTGGCGGCCCTGCGCAATATGGCCAGCCTTGCGGCATCGTTGCTGATCGCGCTGGAGGCTGCGGAACCGGAGGCGGATGTGGCTGCGCTCTGGGCCGCCGCCAGCCTTGAGGAAGAATGGCAGGCCGACCTCTGGGGCCGCGATTGGGAAGCCGAGGAACGCCGCGAGAAGCGGGCGAAGGCCTTTGCCTTGTCGGCGGAGTTTGTCGGGATGGTGCGGGGGTAAGGAATTGACCTAAGGCGGGCAAAGGGCGGCGGCCCTTTGCAATCCCGTTATGGAGTGGCGGACAATTTGCAAGGTTATGTGATTTGTAAGGCCTGCGACGCGGCGAAATAGTGCTGCCTGGCGCCGGAGGCATATTACCCCCTCACCCAACCCAATCGGCAACCTCCGCCGCCAATTTATCCGACATCCGCCCCAAAGCCTCGGCCACAGCTTCCGGCTTGGGCGCGACGCCCTTTTCCACCGCCTCGAACCGGCGCTGGGCCAGCGTGCCGTCCAGCTTGGTCAGCAGCGCGTCATAGCGGATCACGGCCGAGCGGGTGCGGTCGTCATAGCCCATGAAGATCAGACGCCCGCCAAGGTGCTGCCCGGCCTGCGCGCCATCTTCGCTATCGATCAGCACGAGGCGTATGCCGCGCGCGCGGATCACCTCGGCGATATGGTTGCGCAGCAGGCGCGCGGGGCGTTCGCTCCACAGGCCTTCCTTCATATAGGCGATCGAGCTGTCATTGACCCGCACCGCGATCCGGGTCAGGCCAAGCGCGCGCTCGGTGTCCGGCTCGGACACGGCCAGAGTGGTGATGGGCGTGGCCGTAACCAGCGCTCCGGCGGGAGCGGCAACCGGCGGCAGGGTAAACAGCTGGCGCGGCGGCTTGCCCCCCTCGCCCACCTTGACGCAGCCGCCCAGCAGCAACACCGCGATCAAAACAGCGCGCTTCTTCATGGATGATACTCCGGCAGCTTGGGTGGCGAGAGCGCGGCGGCAGCACCCTGATTGTCGATCTTTTCGGTCAGTTCACGCAGCGCCCGGCTTGCCGCACGCAATTCGCGCACCGCGCTCTCGGCCTGCGGCAGCGTTTCCTCACGCACGCGGCGGATGGCCGGGTCGGTCTGGCCCAGCGTGGATTTGAGCGCATCGGCCGCCCCCTGCGCCGAACGCAGCGTCTGGTTCAACTGGGCCACCACCGTATTACCATTGCCGTCAAGCTGACCATTGAAAGTGGCGGTCAGCTTTTGAAACTCGGCCATCGAATCCTTGGCCTGCACCAGCGCGGCGTCGAGATCGCTCACCACCTGCTTCAACTGGGGCGAAGCATCGGCCAGATTGGCGGTCATCCGGTTGGTGTTGGCCAGAATGCCCTCGATATTCTTCTGGTTCTTGTCCGACAGCAGATTGGACAGCTTGTCGGTCAGCGTGCCGATGCGTTCGAGCAATTGCGGCGCGCTGGAGAGCAGATCGCCAAGGCCCGACAATTTGGTCGGGATCACCGGCGCGCCATCGGGGCCAATGGCGGTGATCGGCGGCTGCCCGGGCTTGCCGCCTGCCAACTGCACATTGGAAACGCCGGTAAAGCTGCCCTGAATGGTGGCCGTCGTGCCTTGCAGGACGGGGATTTCGCGGCTGATGGCGATGCGCACGCGCACCACGCTGGGGTCCTCGGGTGACAGTTCGATCTCGGTAATCTGGCCTGCGGGCACGCCCTTGTAATTGACCTGAGTTCCTTTGGCCAAACCATCGACCGACTGGCGGAAATAGATATCATAGGGCTTGCGTTCATGGCGCGAGAGATGCGCCAGCCACAGCGCAAAGCCCGCCGCCATGGCCAGCAGGATCAGCGTTACCGCCCCTACCCAGATATGATTGGCGCGTGTTTCCATCGCTCTACTATGCCTTTGCCGGATTGGGGCTGTCCAGCCCATCGTCTTTGGCCCCATGGGTTTGCTCGCCTCCGCGCGACATGAGCGCTGAACGGCCGCGCGGCCCGCCGAAATATTCATGAATCCACGGATGGTCGCTGGCCATCAGCTCGGGGATTGTGCCCACCGCAATAACCTTCTTGTCGGCAAGCACCGCCACGCGGTCGCAAATCTCGTGCAGCGTGTCGAGGTCATGGGTGATGAGGAACACCGTCAGCCCCAGCGTCTCATGCAATTCGCGCGTCAGGCTGTCAAAGGCCGCAGCGCCAATGGGGTCAAGGCCCGCCGTCGGCTCGTCCAGAAACAGCAGTTCGGGGTCAAGCGCCAGCGCGCGGGCCAGACCTGCGCGCTTCTTCATACCGCCCGACAGTTCGGAAGGATATTTCGCCGCCGCATTATCAGGCAATCCTGTCAGACTGACCTTATAGCGCGCGATTTCGTGGCGCAGTTCGGGGTCCATGTCGGGGTAGAATTCTTTCAGCGGCACCTCGACATTTTCCGCAACGGTCAGTGTGGAGAACAGCGCCCCGCCCTGAAACAGCACGCCCCAGCGGCTGCGGATGTCGGCCTCGCCCGGCGCGCGCGGGGCGCCCATTTCACGGCCCAGCACCTCAATACGCCCATGGCTGGGCGTCTGAAGTCCGATGACAGAGCGCATCAGGACCGATTTTCCCGTG
This sequence comes from Novosphingobium sp. SG751A, assembly GCF_013149295.1. GTDB lineage: Bacteria > Pseudomonadota > Alphaproteobacteria > Sphingomonadales > Sphingomonadaceae > Novosphingobium. Next base: position 15,411 of record NZ_JABGCB010000009.1, on the reverse strand, counting down.
CCCGATCCGCCCACCACGCCGATGATCTCGCCCCGGCGCACGTCAAGGTTGAGCCCTTCATGCACGGCATGATCGCCAAAGCGGTTTTCCAGATCCTCGACGCGGATCGCCAGATCGGAGGATGCCTCGCTCATATCCAGCCCACCTCGGAAAAGAACACGGCAAAGAAGGCGTCGATCACGATCACGGCAAAGATCGCCTGCACCACCGCCTGGGTCGTGTGCAGGCCCACTTCCTCGCTGCTGCCCTTGACCTGCATGCCCTGATAGCAGCCCGTCATGGCCACGATCAGGCCAAACACCGGCCCCTTGATCAGGCCCACCCACAGGTCGATCAGCGGCACCACCTCCTGCACCCGCGCAAGAAAGTTGAAGAAGGGAATGTCGAGCGTGAAGGCGCTGATCGTGGCGCCCCCGACAATGGCGATCAGCGCCGAATAAAGCCCCAGCAAAGGCATCATCACCACCGCCGCCATCACGCGCGGCAGCACCAGCGCCTCCATCGGAGAGACCCCGATGGTACGCATCGCGTCAATTTCCTCGGTCAGCTTCATCGTGCCGATCTGCGCGGCAAAGGCACTGCCCGAACGGCCCGCCACCATGATCGCAGTCATCAGCACGCCCAGTTCGCGCAGCGAAATGCGCCCCGTTAGGTTGACCGTGTAAATCTCGGCGCCGAATTGCTGAAGCTGGACCGCCCCCTGCTGGGCAATCACCACGCCGACAAGGAAGCTCATCAGCCCGACAATCGCCAGCGCATCAACGCCCACCAGCTCGGTCTGGCGCACCAAGGCGGTCCAGCGGATGCGCGAAGGATGGCGGATCACATTGCCCAGCGCGGAAATCAGCGCGCCAAGAAAGCTCAAGATCGCGCCCGAACCCCGCCACAGGCCGATCATCACCAGCCCGACCGTCTCCACGATTCGGATCATGGGCGGCGCCCGCGGCGGCGCAATCGGCGCATCGCCGCTGCAACATTTGACCGCCGACATCAGCCGCTCGGCCTTCTCGCTGGCCCCCACCACCTGCGCCCCGGCATCGCGCGCAAGGCGCCACACCAGCCATGCTCCGGCGGTATCGAGTTCTTCGAGCCCGGCAATGTCGAGATCGCTGAATTGCGGGTTTTCGCGGCGCATCGCATGATCGAGCATGCCGACACTGGCAATCGTCAGCACGCCTGACAGGGTCAGTGTGGACTTGCCATCGGCATCCGTGGCCAACAAGAATTCGCAATCGGGCGCCATGTAATCAACCTTGTGGGCGAAAATCATGCCCCTCGCAAGAGGTGGTTTCGCCCCCTTGATGCGGGTTTACCCGGTGCGCCCTTGCGAAAGGGGGGCCATGCTGGCAAAGGCCGCTGCCAAATAGCTGGAAATGACATGACGCAAGAAACCGCCAATATGCTCGACAAGACCTTTGATCCAGCCGGGATCGAAGCCAAGTGGTATGGCCATTGGGAGGCGAACAATCTGTTTCGCCCCGAGCGCCCCGATGCGGCGCCCTTTACCATCGTCAACCCGCCGCCCAACGTGACGGGCTCGCTGCATATCGGCCATGCGCTGGACAATACGCTTCAGGACATCGTGATCCGTTACGAGCGCCTGCGCGGCAAGGATGCGCTCTGGGTGGTGGGTACGGACCATGCCGGCATCGCAACCCAGATGGTGGTCGAGCGCCAGATGGAGGCGCGTCAGGACAAGCGCACCAATTACACGCGCGAAGGTTTCGTCGAAAAGGTCTGGGAATGGAAAGCCGAGAGCGGCGGCACCATCACCGGCCAGCTGCGCCGTCTGGGCTGTTCGATGGACTGGAGCCGCGAGCAGTTCACGATGGACCCGCATTTCACCCGCGCGGTGGTGAAGGTGTTTGTAGACCTGTACAATCAGGGGCTGATCTATCGCGACAAGCGTCTGGTCAATTGGGACCCCAAGCTGAAAACCGCGATTTCCGATCTTGAGGTGGAAACCCGCGAGGTTCAGGGCAATTTCTGGAAGTTCCGCTATCCGCTGGCAGACGGCGTTCGCCTTGCCGATGGGCGCGATCATATCGTGGTGGCCACCACGCGCCCGGAAACCATGCTGGCCGATATGGCCGTGGCGGTGCATCCCGACGACGAGCGCTACAGTTCCGTGATCGGCAAGTTTGTTAAGCTGCCGATCACCGGGCGTCTGATCCCGATCGTGGCCGATGAACATGCTGATCCGGCGTTGGGCACGGGCGCGGTCAAGATCACGCCGGGCCATGACTTCAACGACTTTGAAGTGGGCAAGCGCGCGGGGATCGCAGCGAACCAGATGCTCAACATGCTCGATGCCGATGCCAATGTGGTGCAGGTGGCCGATGGGCTGATCCCGGCGGAATTTGTCGGGCTGGAGCGCTTTGACGCGCGCAAGGCGGTGGTGGCACGATTGAAGGCTGATGGCAGCCTTGTGCCTCACATCACCAAGAACAAGGAAGGCGAAGAAGTCGAGCATGACGCTGAACCTCGCGTGATCCAGACGCCCTATGGCGACCGTGGCGGTGTGGTGATCGAGCCTTGGCTGACCGATCAGTGGTATGTGAATGCCGGTGTTCTGGCGCAAAAGCCGATTGAGGCAGTGCGCAGCGGCGCTATCGAAATCGTGCCCAAGAGCTGGGAAAAGACCTTCTTCAACTGGATGGAAAACATCCAGCCCTGGTGCGTGTCGCGTCAGCTTTGGTGGGGCCATCGCATTCCGGCGTGGTATGCCGAAGATGGCGAAATCTTCGTGGCCGAAACCGAGGAAGAAGCGCAGGCTCTGGCGGGCAACAAGGCGCTGACCCGCGATTCCGACGTGCTCGACACGTGGTTCTCCTCGGCGCTGTGGCCCTTTGCCACGCTGGGCTGGCCGGATGAGGACGCGCCGCTGCTGAAGAAGCACTATCCCAACGATCTGCTGGTGTCGGGCTTTGACATCCTGTTCTTCTGGGATGCGCGCATGGCGATGCAGGGCATGCACTTCATGAAGGAAGTGCCGTGGAAGAAGCTCTATCTGCACGGGTTGGTGCGCGCCGCCGATGGCGCGAAAATGTCCAAGTCCAAGGGCAATGTGGTCGACCCGCTGGGCCTGATCGACCAGTATGGCGCGGATGCTCTGCGCTTCTTCATGGCGGCTATGGAATCGCAGGGCCGCGATGTGAAGATGGATGAAAAGCGCGTGGAGGGTTATCGCAACTTTGCGACAAAGCTCTGGAATGCCGCGCGTTTCTGTCAATCGAACGGCATCACGGCGTCTACCTCGGTTGCCGCTCCACAAGCCACCAGCGCGGTCAACAAGTGGATCATCGGCGAGGTAGTCGAAACCGTTGCCGCGCTCGACAAGGCGATGGAAGATCTGCGCTTTGATGCGGCGGCCAGCGCGATCTATCAGTTCGTGTGGAACAGCTTCTGCGACTGGTACATCGAACTGATCAAGGGTTCGTTCGATGAAGAAACCAAGGCGGTGGCCGGTTGGGTGCTGGATCAGATTCTGGTCATGCTCCACCCCTTCATGCCCTTCGTCACCGAAGAACTGTGGAGCAAGCTGGGTGCGCGCGATGGCGAGCTGATCGTGGCGGCATGGCCTGCCCCGGCCGCGCAGGTGGACGCCGAAGCCAAGCGCGAGGTCGAATGGCTGATCGCGCTGATCGGCAATCTGCGCGGGGCCAAGGTCGAACTGGGCCTTGCGCCCGGCTCGCGCCTCACCGCCTATCTGCCCGATCCAAGCGAGGCCACGCGCGGTATCATCACCCGCAACCCGGTGGCGATTGACCGTCTGGCGCGTCTGGATGCAATCCACTTTGCCCCGGCCCCTGCCGGCGCGGCGATGCAGGTTGGCGCGGGCGACGCCAATATCATCGTTCCGCTCGAAGGGCTGATCGACGTGGCGGCGGAAAAGGCGCGTCTGGCCAAAGCCTTGGCCGCCAGCGAGAAGGAGCGCGATTCGCTCTCCAAGCGCCTGTCGAACCCGGCCTTTGTTGAAAAGGCCAAGCCCGAGGCCATCGACAAGGCCCGCGCAGACCATGCCCATCACGAGAGCGAGGCCACGCGCCTTGCCGCCGCACTGGCGCGTTTGGGATAATGCTCGCGCTGGCAACGATCACACCGGGAAAACCGGAAATCTTTGCCGCGTTGCAGGGTGAAGGGGCGTCCATCGGGCGCCCCTGCGTCTTCCTGCGCCTGTCGCGCTGCAATCTGGCGTGCCAATGGTGCGATACAGCCTACACGTGGCGCTTTGAGGGCGACAACCGGCCGCACAAGGACGGGATCGCCTTTGACCGGGCCGACAATCAGTTGGTCTGGGAAGAAGCGGCGGTTGCCGAGGCGATTCACGCCTTTGGCCAAAGCCGACTCGTCATCACCGGGGGCGAACCTTTGCTTCAAGCCCCCGCCCTTGTGCGGATGCTCGACTATCTTTTTGTGCTGGGCAATTATCAGGTCGAGATCGAGACGAATGGTTCGGTCGTCCCTTCCCAAGCGCTGGCCGCGCGGGTGGGGCAATATAATGTCAGCCCCAAGCTGAGCCATTCGGGCAACCCGCGCGATCTGGCCATACGGCCCGAAGCTTTGCGCTTTTTTGCCCAATATCCCAAAGCGTTCTTCAAATTCGTCGTCGCTGCCCCGGATGATGTCGAAGAGGTCGCCGCGCTGGCGGCCGAGCATGGCCTGCCTGCCGAGCGCATCTTTCTGATGCCCGAGGGCCGCGCCCCGGCAACTCTGCGCGCGCGGATGGTATGGATTGCTGATCTTTGTCTGCAGCGCGGCTATGCGATGACAGACCGCTTGCATATTCATCTTTCCGGCGACACCAGAGGCACATGAGCGAATTTGTCACCGAAGAAGCGCCGCCTTCCAATGCGCGCCCCCATGGCCACGCCACCCCGATGCGGGGCGATCTGACGCAGGGGCCGATCCTGAAAACATTGTTGATGTTTTCGATTCCCACCCTGCTCTCCAACCTGCTGCAAACGCTCAACGGCACGGTCAATTCGATCTGGGTAGGCAAGCTGATCGGGGAAAGCGCGCTGGCGGCCACGGCCAATGTCAACATCATCATGTTCCTGATGATGGCCACGGTATTCGGATTTGGCATGGCCACGACCGTGCGCGTGGGGCAATCTTTCGGCGCGCGCGATATGGACAGCGCGCGGGTGACTTTCGGCTCGGGCATGGGCTTTTGCGTCGCGCTATCGGTGCTGATCGGCATCATCGGATCGGTGCTGGCGCCCAAATTGCTCCACCTGATGGCAACACCTGAGGCAAGCCGGATCGAGGCGCTCGACTATCTGCGCGTGGTGTTCATCACCATGCCGTTTGGGTCGGTCTCGATCATGCTCTCGATGGGGATGCGGGGCGTGGGCGATGCCAAGGTGCCGCTTTTCGCGATGATCCTGACCGTGCTGATCGACATCACGATGAACCCGCTGCTGATCCGGGGCTTCGGCCCGATCCCGGCGATGGGGATTTCGGGTTCGGCATGGTCCACGGCGGCAGCCAATTTCGCAGGGGCGGCGCTGATGCTGGGCTGGATCTATGCGCGCGACCTGCCCTTGCGGCTGCGCGGAGGCGAATGGGCCTATCTGCGCCCGCGCGGGGATGAACTGCGCTTCATCATCGCCAAGGGATTGCCGATGGGCGCGCAGATGCTTCTGGTGTCATCGGCCGGTCTGGTGATGGTCGGCCTGGTCAACCGCGAAGGCGTGGCGACCGCTGCGGCCTATGGCGCATCGATGCAATTGTGGAACTATCTGCAAATGCCCGCCTTTGCCATTGCCAGCGCGGTTTCGGCCATGGTGGCGCAGAATGTCGGCGCGGGCCTGCACAAGCGGGTCAGCAAGATCACCATGCGCGGGCTGATCGTGAATGAAAGCGTGACGGTGACGCTGGCGGTGCTGATCGTGATCTTCGATGCACCGCTCCTGCGGATGTTCCTCGTTCCCGGCAGCCCCTCGATCCCCATTGCCCAGCATATGCAGCCGATCGTGAGCGTCTCCTTCGTGCTGTTCGGCATCATGATGATCCTGACCGGCACGATGCGGGCCTATGGCGCGGTGATCATCCCGCTCGTCATCATGTTTGTGGCGATGTATCCGGCGCGTGTCGGCTTTTACTTCGCGGCCTTCCCCTACCTTGGGGCCGAGGCGCTGTGGTATGCCTATCCGTTCAGCGCGGTGGTGGCCGTGGCGATGACCAGCGCGATCTATTTGCGCGGAAACTGGCGCAAGGTGACGCCCAAGGCGGGTGGCCGTCCCGCTTAACGCCCCTGCGTGCGCCAACGCTGGACGGTGCGCATCACCATCTGGTGATCGTCGCCGCTCTGGCGCCATAGCTGGCTGAAAGACGGATCGGAGGAGGCGGGCCGCTTAGCTTCCTCCAGATCGTCGAAGGATACGCGCATCGGGATCGCCACGCCCTCACCGCAGATGATGCATTCGCGGTTGCGCAGGGCGGGGATCGAATCGAGAAAGCCGCGCGCGCCCTCAGGCATGGCCGCGCGCACAAAGGCCTGATCGCGCTCGTTGTTCAACCGCATCGACAGGATCGTGCCGCACTGGCTCAGCACGCCCTCGGCAAGGTCGGAGGGCCGCTGGGTCACAAGGCCCAGCGAGACGCCATATTTGCGCCCCTCCTTGGCGATGCGCGAGAGGATGCGGCCCACCGAGGAGCCATCGGCATTCTTCTCATTGGGCACATAGCGATGCGCTTCCTCGCACACCAGCAGGATGGGGCGGGTATCCTCCTCGCGCGCCCAGATCGAGAAATCGAACACCAGCCGCGAGAGCAGCGCCACCACCGTCGAGGTCACCTCCGAGGGTACGCCCGACACGTCGATGATCGCAATCGGCTGTCCCGCCGATGGCAGGCGGAACATGCGCGAAAGCACATCCACCATCGTATCGCCCACCAGCATCCCCGAAAACAGGAAGTTGAAGCGCGGATCGCCCCGCAATTCATCGATACGGCTTTTCAGCCGGACATAGGGCGCAGTGGTCGTCGCCTTTTCCAGCTTGCCCATCTCATTGTGCAGGATCGCCTGAAGATCGCTGATCAGATAGGGCACCGGCGAATCCACCGTGATCCGCCCGCCCAGCGCTTCGGCCAGACGGTTCTTCTGCCGCGCGGCCAGCAGGCATTTGCCAAGGATCTCGGCATCGACCTGCCGGTTATCGCCCTGACTGGAAAGGAGGATCTCGCAATGCTCCTCGAAATTCATCAGCCAATAGGGCAATTGCAGGTTCGACACGTCTAGGATCAGCCCCGTATGCCGAAAGGCGCTGGCATATTCACCATGCGGGTCGATCATCAGAATATGGCCCTGAGGCGCCAGTTCGCAGATCCGGTGCAGGATCAGGGCCAGCGCGGTCGACTTGCCGGTGCCGGTCGAGCCCAGCAGCGCGAAATGCTTGCCCAGCAGCGAATCGATATAGAGGCTGGCGCGGATCGTCGTGGTGGGATGAACCTTGCCAATGTTCACCACCGCGCGCCCATCGCCAGAATAGATCCGGCGCAGATCGCTGGTGCCTGCCGGATAGGCCAGCGCGCCGGGCAGCGGATATTGGGTCACCCCGCGGCGAAAGCTGGTCAGCGCACCGGTTTGCGGATCGACCGCCCCCTCGCCCAGAAAGTCGACCCTGGCGATGATGCCTTCATCGGCCCGCCGCCCCTGCTTCTGATCGCGGATACTGGCCAGCAGGCAGTTCGAACCGGCCAAGATACGGATCTGGCTGCCCACGAGGCCCGATTGCGCGATGGAAGGATCAGCATCCGCGCCGCATTCGGCCAGACGTTGCAGATCGAGTGCGATCAGCCCGCCCGCGCCGGAAATTTCCAGAACCACGCCCATCGGCTGGGATGCATTGGACGCGCCCTCATGCCCGCCCAGCCCCATCCGGTCTGTGCCCTGCGCTTCATAGACGGCGCCGTAGCCCGGATTGGTCATGTCATTCATGCCAATCCGACCTTTGTCGAGATGCGAACCCCTGTCATTACATCAGGAGATAGGACCGAAAAGGTTAATATTAGGCTTAATTTTTACCCAGCTCAGAACAGCGCAAACAGCCGCCCCGCGATCCAGCCCATCACCACCGAAACCGCCACCGCCATCAAGCCATAGGCGAGCGCGGCCCTTTGCGAAAAATCGGCGACGGCTTTTTCAAAACCCTGCTTGCCCACCTCCACCCGCGCAGTGGCCGATGCCACCACCCGCCCCTTGCGCACGGCAAAGGTTTCGGCGGTGTAGACGCCGGGCTGCACGCTGGAGGGCAGGTCGATGCGGGCCGAATAAAGCACCCCGCCATTGATGGTTACGCCCGAATCGTCCTGATGAAACAAGCCCTGCCGCTGCATCAGATCGACAAGACCCTTGGCGAAATGGGTTTCGCGTGCGGGGTCGATGCTGTCGCTGGGCGAAAGTTGCAGCGAATCGAGACCCAACTGGTAAATGGCCGCCGTGCGCGGGTCAGTAATCTGCCGGATCGGTCGATTGGCCACCACGGCATAGAAACTGGGCACCGAACGCAGTGTGGTATATTCAGCATTGACCCACATGCCCGCCACCTTGCGCTTTTCGCGCAGGACCATCTGGCGCGCAGGCCCTTCCAGCACCACCACCACATCGTAATCGCGCACCGCATTGGCGCCCTCGGGCGAGGTGATCGCGCCGAACAACAGCAATTGCGCCCCGGTAAAGCCCTGACGCAATTCGATACGATGCTGCGAAATATCGGTGACCAGCACCGGTTCGCTTGCTCCGGTCAGCAGGAAGAAGGCGAGCAGGGCCAGCAGGCGCTTCACAGCAGGCTCACCGTAAAGATCTCATCAGGCCGCCATGTCAGCCCCAGCGCCATGCGCGCCGCCACCGCCAGCACGATGGCCGCCAGCGCAAGGCGCAGCTTCACCGGGCTGGCCGTGGTGGCAAAGCGCGCGCCCAGTTGCGCCCCCGACACCGACCCGATCAGCAGCAGGCCCGCCAGCACAATATCCACCGCACGCGTGGTCAGGGCATGCATCATCGTGGTGGCCATGGTCACGAACAGGATCTGAAACAGGCTGGTGCCCACCACCACCTGGGCGCTCATGCCCAGAATATACAGCATGGCCGGGACCAGCACGAAGCCGCCGCCGATCCCCATCAGCATGGTCAGAATACCGGTAAACATGCCCAGCAGCAAAGGCGCCAGCGGCGAGATATAAAGCCCCGAGCGATAGAACCGCCACCGCCCCGGCAAACGCGCCACCAGCGGATGATGGCGGCGTTTGCGCGCCGGGCGCGCGCCGCTGCCGCCCGCGCGCAGGGTCTGAATGCTCTCGCGCGCCATCATCGCGCCGATCCCGCCCAGCATCGAGACATAGAGCAGGTTGATGACCGTATCGATCTGGCCCAGCGCCTGAAGCAGGCTGAAGAGCAGCGCACCCAGCCCCGTGCCCAGCACGCCGCCCAGCACCAGCACAACGCCCATGCGGTAATCAACCCCGCCGCGCTGATGATGGGCCAACATGCCCGACACGCTGGCGCCCGTCACCTGGCTGGCTGCCGAGGCCGCCGCAACCGTTGGGGGAATGCCATAGAAGATCAGCAGCGGCGTGGTCAAAAACCCGCCGCCCACGCCAAAGATGCCCGACAACATGCCCGTGAGCAGCCCGAGCCCGACGATAATCAGGCCGTTGACCGACAGATTGGCAATGGGAAGATAGACATCCATAGCCAGGCCACGCTAGCGTCTGATCGAAGCGCGGGAAAGCCCCGCCCGACCTATACCCCCATTCCGGCGTCAAAAACCTGCGGACAGCGTGAGCGCCGGTCCTGAACTGGGCATGGCATTGCCCCGCACCCGCAGGCGATAATCGATGGCAAGCCGCGCGCCCACCCGCCCCTGACGCATCCCGAGACGCAGGGTCGGGCCGACATCCAGACGGTTCGCGCCTTCCTGCGCGCCGCCCCAAGCGCCAAGGCCCACGCGCAATTCGGCCCGGTCGACATGGGCGACCACCTGCTCCACCCGGATCTGACCATCAATAAAAGGGGTTGAGGCCGCACCGCCCACGTAGCCAGCCTGAAGATAAGTCTCGGCCTCGATCTGTCGCCCCAGTGAAACGGGCGGAATTTCGGTGACCAGACTGACCGCCGGGCGGACGTGGGTGCGGCCCGACTGAAACTGGCTGGCGCGCATTTCGGCCATGGCGATCACAGGCACCGCGGGAATGGGGCGCAACGAAAGGCCCGCAGCCACCTCGCGCTCACCCGTGCCGTTGAGCGCACCATAGCCGCGCGTATAGGCGGTCAGCTTATGCGCCTCGCCCGGAAGCAGGCGATAGCGCAACACCGCTCCGACCTGGTTTGCACCATAGGTCGGCCCATAGGGAGCGCTGCCCCCGGCAAGCTCGTGATTGTTGCCCCCCTGACGCATCAGCAACCAGCCGTCGCCCGACCAGCGACTTTCCGCAACGCTTTGCCGACCTCCTGAGAACTGCGGGTTCTGGCGGGCGACCACCAGCGCGCCACCCTCGTCATCATGCGTTGCGGCCCGCACGGAGGTCACATTGCCCATGCCATCGCGCACCACCTCGGGCTTGCGCCGCCGCTGCGGCTTGGCCTCCATGCCCACCGGCAACGGCAGGCCTGCGATGGCCGCCAGATAGAGTACCTGTTGCGTCACAGCGGTTCTTACCCCCGCCCTGCCCAAACCGGTCAGGGGATCAACCACAGACAGCGGCAAAGGATGGATCGGGGCCATCGGCATCGGCGACAAAGCCGCCGCCGATGGCAAAACCCGATGATGGGCCGCCCCATCATGCCGAGGGAGATCGATCGGAACAGGCCGGCCCCCCGCGATCAGGGAAGCACGGCGGGCATTTTGCCATTTCCCCGGCATAATGTGCGGCACGACGGACAATTCACTCCCTAGATCGCCCGGGTGGACCGCCATCGACAATTCCTCCCACATCGCCGAGCGCCCGCCCATCCAGATCATCAGCACGACCATGAACATCACCAGCGGCTCGCCGCGCTTTCTGGGCCGGCGAAACCGGTCCGGCAAGGCATCGGCCCGCAGCATCAGGCGGCATTTTCCATCGGGCCGGACGGCGCGGCGACCGAAGCCGTCAACGCGGGATGAACCACATGCTCGGTTTTGTCCCAGACCAAGCGCGCGCCGCGCAGGCTACGGCAATAGGCCCAAAGCGCCCGACGTGCCGCCAGAATCATCACCACATTGGCCACCGGCAGACGCAACGGCGCCAGCAGCCCCTCGCGCCAGCCATATTCGCGCCCGGTGAACAAAGCGCGCATGAAGGATCGCCAGATCAGGCCCAGCACGCACAAATTGACGCCATAGCGCAGATAGACGGGCGGCTGGGCCAATTGCGGCATATCATCGCCCAGCCACAGCCCAGCCACACTCAACAGGCCTTCGACCACCAGCAGAGCATAGGCGGCAAACAGCACCAGCGCGATGAGCGGCCCCCGCCGGTCGCGAATCGACATCCAGATGTCGACCAGCCGCCCATTCCACCCCAGACGGTCCCAGCCCTGAAGACAGATCCCATGCATCCAACGGGTCTTTTGCCGAACGGAAGTGGGCACCGTATTGGGGAAATAGGAACGCGTGCCGATCAGATTGCCATCGGCATCGCGACAACGCAGAAAGCAGCCCCGCCCGCCAAGGCGCGGGATCAGCATTCCCAGTTCATAATCCTCGGTCAGGCAATCAGCAGCGAAGGGACCATCGGCCGCCTCCATCATGCGCACTTGACCGATCAGTTCGAGCATGTCTCGCGAGAAGCCGCAACTGACCCCGGCCGCAGGCAATCCGGCGCCCAGCGCGTCACGCACCACCATGGTACGTGCATGAGCCTCGGCAAATTCGTCGCAATAATGGCCCGCCACCCAATGGGGCCCTTCGGGAATTTCGGGGCGGACCGGCAATTGCACAAATTCCACATCCGAGAGCGCCCGATCAATCAGCATCAGTTCAAGCGGATGGACCATATCCTCGCTGTCATGCAGCACGATGCCCTTGAAGCGCTGGCCCAGCCTTTGCTCATCCGCGCACATTGCCTTGTAAATGCGGTTCAGGCAGTCAGCCTTGGTGGTGGGGCCGAATTTATCATGGATGACGATGCGCAAGCGCGGGTCGCTGCCGCCGATGGCGGTTATTGCCTCCACCGTCGCCGGATCATTGCAATAGCATCCAATATAAAGAATATATTCGCCTTCTTTCCAGTTGCGCAGCATATTGGCAACCGTGACACCAATGATATCAGCCTCGCGCCAGCAGGCGACAAACACGGCAATGCGCCCGCCAAGACGGCCTTGCGATACTTCACGCGAGAGATGTGGTGTACAAAAACCCGGTCTGAGGCGCAGGCAGAACCAGATGGCATCAACCACCAATTCATCGACCATACCGATCACAAACCAGAAGAGCGCAAAGAGCAGCAATTCCCGCTCGATCAACAGCAGCCACTCAACTAAGGTCCAGCCACCCGACGCGGCAAAGGACATCAACGAGACCCCCCTGTTGGCACTTACGGTTATACGAGTAGTAAGAATCACTTATTGAAGCAATGCCAATTCTCGACACGAGGGGCAAGTGACGCCATTTTTCATTAGAACACGCAGTTTTGTCCAAAGCTTTGCGCGCAATCAGGAAGTTCTCTCCGGGCTTTTACTCGCACTCTCGGCCTTGATCGCCATTGTGATAAGTAATTCGCCGCTGGCCTCGGCATGGGCAAAAATGCTTGATAGCCCGCTATTCGGCTCGGACATGCCTCATCTCGCGTCTTTGCGCGATCTGATGGGCAATGGGGTAATGGTCGCGTTCTTCTTCACCGTGGGGCTGGAGGTGAAACGCGAGGTGCTGATCGGCAATCTGGCCGACGCGCGACAAAGGCGACTGCCGGTGCTGGCGGCGCTGGCGGGCATGGCGGTGCCTGCGGCGATCTATCTGATCGTAGCGCGTCATCGCCCCGACCTGCAACGCGGCTGGGCGATTCCCTCGGCCACCGACATTGCCTTTGCAATGGGGGTGATCGCGCTGCTGGGCCGATGCGTGCCAAGATCCCTGCGGCTGTTCCTGCTGACCGTGGCGGTGGTGGATGACATAGGCGCGGTGATCGTGATCGCGCTGGGCTATACCGCGCATGTCGATCTGGCATGGCTGGGTGCGGGCGTGGGCGTGCTGGGCGTCGGCATCGCGCTCAATCGGATGGGGTTCAGCAAGGTCTGGCCCTATAGCCTGATGGCGGTCGCGCTGTGGTGGTGCGTTCTGCATTCAGGGGTTCATGCCACCGTGGCCGGGGTGCTGGCCGCGCTGACGGTGCCCATCGCGCTGGACGAGCGCCATGACAGCCCCCTGCTCCGCCTCGAACATGCGCTGGCGCCATGGAGCGGATTGGTCATTGTGCCTCTGTTCGGGCTGGTCAATGCTGGGGTTCGGCTGGGCGGCGGGGCGGCCGACATGACGCTGCCGCTGGCGATCGGGGCGGGGCTGGTGGTGGGCAAGCCGATTGGCATCCTGGGGGCCATCTGGCTGGCCGAGGCCTCAGGCTTTGCCCGCAGACCCGAAGGAGTGAGCTGGCTTCAAGCGCTGGGCGCGGCCCAGTTGGCGGGCATCGGCTTTACGATGAGCATGTTTATCAGCACGCTGGCCTTTGCGCCCGATCCGGCGCGGGAAAATGCCATAAGGATGGGCATTCTGGCCGGATCGCTGATCTCGGGCGCCATCGGCGCGATGCTGCTGCGGCTGGGCCGGAACAAGTTGGGCCGAAGCGGCTGAAGCGCCCCGGCCCGCGCTTTTACCAGCTGCCGGTGTTAGGCATGGACGCCCAAGGCTCGGCAGGCTCCAGACGGCCATTTTGCAGCAATTCGATGCTGATGCCGTCCGGCGTTTTGACAAAGGCCATATGGCCATCGCGCGGCGGACGGTTGATCGTCACGCCCGCATCGGCCAGCGTCCGGCAGGTGGCGTAAATATCCTCGACCTGAAACGCCAGATGGCCGAAATTGCGCCCGCCGGTGTAGGTCTCGGCGGCGCCATCGTCGGCGGGCCAGTTATAGGTCAGTTCAACCTCGTAATCCTGACCGGGGCAGGCCAGATAGATCAGCGTGAATCGGCCCTTTTCGCTGGAAAAGCGGCGTGTTTCGCTCAGGCCCAGCAGGCCGAACAGGGCGATGGTCGCGTCCGGATCGGTCACGCGGATCATCGTATGCAAAAATTTCGTCACGGCTCAAAACTCCACTCATCGCCGGTCATGCCATCTCAATTGACGTTATCGCATGATATGCATGACATAGCGCCCCGCCATCGGGGAATTGGGGCACGAATTACAATGGCCGCGACACGACGCGGTGAGCAAGACGGAAATTCCGATCATGCCCCTTTTCCCTGGAGTGGCCCCTTGAACTTGACCATATTCTGTGCCCCCCTTAAGGCCAGACGGTTGACGGAATTGGGACAGATGAAACTATGCTAGGAGCGTTGCGCAAGTTGTTCGCAGGCACCGCCTCGGCCAGCGCGCCGCGCATTCCCGATGGCGAAAGGGTTTTTGCCATCGGCGACATCCATGGACGCCTCGATCTGTTCGAGGCGCTGATGAGCGCCATCGAGGCCGAGGACCAGAAACGCGGCCCGGCCCGCACCACGGTCATCCTGCTGGGCGACCTGATCGATCGCGGCCCGGCCAGCCTGGGCGTGCTGGCGCTGGCCCGGCAATGGCAACGGGAACGCCGTGCGGCGGGGCAGGCAATGCATATCCTGATGGGCAACCACGAGGAAATGCTGCTCGAATCGCTCGAGCGGGTCGAGGTGCTGCGCCATTTCGTCCAGCATGGCGGACGCGAAACGCTGCTGAGCTTCGGAATCGACGAAAAGACCTATGCCGCCGCCTCTTGGGAAGAATTGCAGGTCTTGATGCAGCAGGCTATTGCGCAGGAGTGGATTGATTTCATTGGCACCTTTGAAGCCAGCCTGCGTCTTGGCGATTATGCCTTTGTCCATGCCGGTATCCGCCCCGGGGTTGCTCTGGAGGCTCAGACTCTTGCTGATCTGCGCTGGATCCGCGAGCCCTTCCTGTCGAGCGAACAGGCCCATGGCAGCACGATTGTTCATGGCCACACGATCACCGAAGCACCTGAAATCCGCCGCAACCGGATCGGCATCGACACGGGCGCCTACCAATCGGGCCGCCTGACGGCGCTGGTGTTGGAAGGCGAGGAGAAAGCGCTGCTTTCCACCATGGTTAACGAAGACAAAATCAGCATTTGTCTCGAAAAATGAACGAATTCCGGCGAGTCTGCAAAGCGCCAAAGGAGTAGATTTATATGAAGATAGCAATGGTTGGCTCGGGCTATGTTGGTCTTGTGTCAGGCGCGTGCTTTGCCGATTTTGGTCACGATGTGGTTTGCATCGACAAGGA
>NZ_JABGCB010000008.1 GCF_013149295.1 Novosphingobium sp. SG751A | reverse complement strand
ACATCGGTTATGAATCTGCCAGCGCCTTCAGCACCGCCTTTCGCAAACGCCTCGGCGCCCCGCCCGGCAGCTTTGCCAGAATGATGGGAGAGGCGCTGCTGCCCTCATTGCAAACGTCTTAGCGATCAATACAATGTGCCATAAGCTGCCCTTAGTTCACACCGGCAGCGGAGGTCACAGTTGATCTGGGCCGCAGACCTAAGGAAGCTGGAAATGCGGTTGCAGGCGATGGCCGTTCCACCGCGAATCCCTATGCAACCTGAGCTGCCTTATGTCCCGCCTCTTTGGGCGGCATGTCTGCGCCGCCTTGCACCACGCGATTGCGGCCACCGTTTTTGGCCGCGTACAATGCGCTGTCGGCCAAGGCCACGAGCGCCTTCCAGTCGGTCTTGCCGGTAACAGCCGTGCTGTATCCCACGCTGACGGTGCATGTCACCGTGTCGCCCGAAGGCAGGTCATAGCTCCATGCCTCAACGGCCTCGCGCAGGCGTTGGGCAATCGAACCAATGATGGCGGTGTTGTCATGGTTGAGCAGCACCATGAATTCCTCGCCGCCGATGCGGGCCAGCAAATCACCTTCGCGCATGGATTGTGACAGGACCTGCGCTATGCCGATCAACACCTCATCCCCGACCGCATGGCCCCAACGGTCATTGATCGCCTTGAAATGATCGACATCGAGCATCACCACAGCCAGAATTGGTCCGTTTGGATGGGGCTGGGCCGCGCGCCTTTCGCCCTCGCTCCAGATGACCCGCCGGTTGGCGATGCCGGTCAAGGGATCCTGCAGGGCGTGGCGGATCAGTTCCGCATCCAATTGGCGGGTCAACATCCACAGGTAGCTGGGCGTGATGCCCCACGTAAGCACCAATCGCGACATGAGGCCAAAGGTTGAGGTAGGCTCCACGCTGTGATCGCCCCCGGTGTGCACCAGCCACCATGCCACACGGATCAGCAGCATCAGCGCCCAGATAAAGTGAAACGAACCGGCAATGCGCGCCACCATCCGCCTTGTATCATCGAGGCAGTTCCAGAGCGCGATTCCGGAGGCAATCGTGACAATCACCCGCAGACTGCCACCCAGGATCACCAGCATGCGGTAATCCTCCCCGACCATAATGGTCCACAGGATCTCTGCCGCGCCCAGCGCCAGCGCCGGCCAAACGGCCCAGAAATCCCTCGCGCCGCGTCGGAAATAGGCATTGATGCCCAACAGCGCCATAATTGCTCCGGCATCGATGAACAGATTGCCGACCAGCGCCAGACCGGTAAAATCAATGTGAAATGCCGGCAAAATCAGCGTCGTGAAACCGGCGGCGATCAGAGCATAGGCCGAGCTCCACAAACCCAGCGCCCGCGCATTGCGCATATCAAAGCGCGTGATCCAAAGCGCAAGAAACAGGGCGCATGACAGTCCCGCCAACAGCGCATTGACAATCAGCAGCGTGCCCGCGTGGGCCAGCGAGGAAACCCATTCCATCATTTCTTGAATGTATCCGTCAGCGGCCCGTTGCCATCCGTTTGAACAGAGCGGGGCGCAGGCATACTGGCCAATTATGAAAAGATGGTATCCTCGGACGGATTGTTCTGCATCTCTATCGGGATGCTGGATAACAGGATGCCGCTTGAGAGCATTTGACCGTTCACTGGTCAGATATCAGTAAACTCTTGATCGGCCTACCAATCCAGATGAGTGCGAGAAGCCTTGCGCGAAAACGGGATCGGCACAGAATGGCGAAATGCCTTGTTCCGGCATCCCGCACAAGGTCGCAATAGAGCCGGAGATGGCGGTGTCTTTACACCGATGGGGATAGTTGCCGCCGTTGGTCTGTCCGGCAAGGCGTGGCTGTATATCCATGAACAGCCGTTGCGGATCATAAGCCAAGTGAACGGCCGCTATTGAAAAAACGGCGCAACTTTCTCCCTTTTTCCTAGGGCATCAAGCCTGCGCCGCAGCGATCAAACCGTCGCCGACCCAACGGGCCAGCCATTGCCCGATGGCGAGGATGCCTTTTTCCTCACCCCATCGAGCGACCGCATGTCCACATAATTGTCCGAAGGGCAGCGGTCCGTCGGCCAACATCTCCAGTATGGCGGCCTCCTCCCCGTCAAGCCTGCGCAAGCGGCAGATCCCATCCAGACGCCAGACCAGCACCACGCTCAACTCCTGTTGCTCCTGGGCAACGGGAGGCACCTGCCCCTCGGCCAACGCCATCCGGATTTCAGCGGCATTGGTATTTTGCCGCAGGATGACCAACGCCGGGATGACCTGCAACCATGCCGTGTCCCAATCCATGTCCGCCATCTGCGCGGGCTTCATGATCGCAGCATCCGCCCCAACAAAGACCTGCGACAGCGCCATTTCGATCCGCGCCAGCTCGCCAATCTCGCGGTCATGCGGATTTTCCATGCTCAGGCTGGCGGGCAGGCCCTTGGCATAATCATCCAACGTCCAACTGTGTGGGGGCACGCGATCGATATGGCGCGCAGCAACCCCGCGGAAATCCGCCTCCCCCATCCAGGCCATGGTTTGCGGATAGGTTTCCGCCAGACAGGCCATCAGGCTGGCGCGGTAATTGTTCTGATAGACCGCCAGCCCTTCCGCGCGGCGAAAAGGCAGGCGCTGTGCCTCTTCCTCATCACCGCTGGCCAACCAGCCCAGAAAATCGCTCTGCAAGGCGCTCAGACGCATGAGGCGATTTCCTCGGTCGCAATGGCTCGCGCCACATCCAGTTCGGCCAGCAATTCGGACAAAGGCGGAATATTATCATCCCGCTCGACCATCACTGCGGCATGCGGCGCCCGCGCCAGAGCCACACGTCTATCCCGATGCCTGGCCCACGCATCTGAGCTGGGCCGCGCGGCTGGTCCCGTTGATCCTGCGCGGTGGCGGGCGCTTCTCTCTGGACCGGTTCGTTGGCCAATGGGCTGCGTGAGCAACCGTCTTCAAAGCAGCCGTTTCCAGCCCGTATTCCCAGCTTCGGAGCCGGTCATTTGTTTACTTGGGTTAAAAGTGACGGAAACTTTGCTCCATCTCATCACCGATGATCTGCATGCCATCCCGCTGAGCAGATGATCACACGGTGGTTGGCAATTCGAGCATGGCGGGAGTGGGTACGAAAGAGGGCACCGCCGCCAATTGCGCCTCGGTTGGCTGATGGTCATGCGCCCAGACCGGCGGCGCCCCGATATGGGCACGCAGCGCCGCCATGAAAGCAGCCAGTCTGGCGCTGGCCTTGGGCAAGGCGCGCAGCACATAAATGCCGGCATCGCCTTCCGGTGGTCTCACATCATGAGGCAGCTTTTGCAGCAACCCAGCGCGCACATCCGGCCCAATCACCCATTCGGGCAACAGGGCGATGCCCATCCCCCGCAGCGCCGCCTGACGAAGCGCCTCGAAATCATCGCAACGGAACACGGTGCGTGAACTGGGCAACTGGGCCGTGGTGCAGCCCAGCACATGGCGCCAACCCAGCAGATCGGGCCCGTGCAGCTTGTCGATAAGGCGATACGCGCCAATCTCGTTACGCGCGGGAATGCCATACTGCGCCAGATAGGCGGGCTGGGCCACCAGTAACCGGCGATCAGATGCAATCTTGCTGGAAATCAGCGTGCTGTCAGCCAGATGGCCGATGCGGATCACCGCATCCAGCCGCTCCAGCACCGGGTCCGCCAGCCGCTCGGTCAAATCCAGTTCGATGCTGAAATCGGGGTGCTGCTCCATCAGCGCATGGGCGATGGGGATCACATAACGTTTGCCAAAGGTGGGGAAGCAGGCAAGCCGAAGGGTGCCCGTCACCGCATCTTCCAGCCCCAGCACTTCGGCACGCAGATCGACAAGTTCATCAAGGATCGGCTGTGCGCGTTCGAACACCAGCCGCCCCGCATCGGTCAGCGCCAGCGCACGGGTCGAGCGCACAAAGACGGCCGCACCCAGCCCCGCCTCCAGCGCATCGATCTGTCGCACGATGGCCGATGGTGTGACATTGCGCCGCCGCGCCGCGCCTGAAAAGCTGCCCGCACGTACAACATCGACAAGGACGGAGAGGTGTTCTGCAAAGCGGGGATCTTTCACCTTTGCGATTCTGGCACAAGCGTTTCGAGCAGGCAATGAATTATCGCCAAAGGCCAACGCGCTTAGAAGCAGAGGCACACCGCAGGACGGTGCTTCGGGGCTCCCCTCCCCGCCCCCCAAGGAGACATTCCATGTATGCTCTGAATACTCCGGTCGAGGACCGATTCGACGATCTGTACCTGTATATCGACGGAAAATGGGTGGAGGCGGGCAACCGCGACACCTCGCCCGTGATCAACCCAGCCAATGGCCGCGTGGTCGGCCGCGTGCCCCATGCCACGCATGAGGATGTCGAGCGCGCCTTGGCCGCCACGCAGCGCGCCTTTACGCTGTGGAGCCGCACGCCTGCCTATGACCGAGCCAAGGTGCTCAAGCGCACAGCCGAACTGATCCGCGAGCGCGCCGCCCATATCGAAGGACTGATGACCACCGAACAGGGCAAGGCATTGAGCGAGGCGAAGTATGAAGTGGCCAGCGCCGCCGATTATTTCGAATGGTTCGCCGAACAGGGCAAGCGTGCCTATGGCCGCGTTGTCCCCTCGCGCCGCCCCGAGGTGCAGCAGATCGTCAAGCGCCAACCGATCGGCCCAGTGGCTGCCTTCACCCCCTGGAATTTCCCGGCGATCACCCCGGCGCGCAAACTGGCCGCCGCGCTGGCCGCCGGATGCTCGGTCATCATCAAGCCGGGCGAGGAATGCCCTGCCACAGCGCTCGCCATCGGCCGCGCGCTGGAGGATGCGGGCCTGCCCAAGGGCGTGGTGCAGATCCTCTTTGGGGTGCCCGCCGACATCAGCGCGCATCTCATTGCCTCGCCCATCATCCGCAAGGTGACTTTCACCGGATCGGTGCCGGTCGGGCGCCTGCTGGCCGCGCAGGCCGCGCAGGGGGTCAAGCCCATCACGCTGGAACTGGGCGGGCACGGGCCGGTGCTGGTGTTCAAGGATGCCGATCTGGATGCGGCAGCACGGCTGGGCGCGGCCAACCGCTTTCGCGGCACGGGGCAGATCTGTATCTCCTCTACGCGCTTTCTGGTCCAGCGCGAAAGTCTTGATGCTTTTACCGAGAAATTCGTGGCGGCAACGCAGGCGCTCAAGGTTGGCGACGGGCATGCCCCGGCCACACAGGTCGGCCCGCTGTCGAACCCCCGGCAAGTGGAAAAAACCCAGGCGCTGATCGACGATGCCGTGGCGCGCGGCGCCCGCATCCTGACCGGCGGCAAGCCCATCCCCGGCCCCGGCTTCTTCTTCGAGCCCACCGTGCTGGCCGATGTGCCGCTGGACGCCCGCGTGATGCAGGAGGAACCCTTTGGCCCCGTCGCCATCATCCGCCCCTTCGACACATTCGAGGACGGCATGGAGGAAGCCAACCGCCTGCCCTATGCGCTGGGCGCCTATGTCTTCACGCAAGATGCCAAGACCGCGATACGCGCCGGCGACGAACTGGAGGCCGGGATGATCGGCATCAACCACTTCAGCATGATCGTCTCCGAACTGCCCTTCGGCGGCTTCAAAGAGAGCGGTTACGGCTCGGAAGGCGGCGAGGAAGGCATCGACAATTACCTCGTCACCAAATTCATCAGCCAGATCTGAGCCATTTTTCAGGAGACACCCCATGTCCGCCATCGACTTCTCCAGCCCGCGTGAGGCCGCCCGCGCCTTCACCCCCCAATTGACTCAATTCGTCGTGCAACCGCTCTATTCCCGGGTTTGGAACGATCCCGCGCTGACCAAGCGGGATCGCAGCCTGATCACCGTTGCCGCGCTCATCGCGCTGCATGCCGAACATGAACTGCCCGCACACCTGAAGCGGGCCCGCGAAAACGGCGTGACCAATAAAGAGTTGGGAGCGCTCATCACCCATCTTTCCTTCTATGCCGGCTTCCCCGCCGCCATCACCGCCTCGGCCATCGCCGCCGCCACGCTTGGCGCCCAACAGGGAGACGACCAATGAAGGCAATCCAGTTCGACGCTTTTGGTGACGCCGATGTGCTTCAGATCCGCGAGGTGCCCGATCCGGTGCTGCGCCCTACTGACCTGCTGGTGAAAGTCGCAGCCGCCGGGATCAACCGGGCGGACCTGAGCTTTCGCAACGGATTTTACGGCTGGGCCGATTTTGGAGACTCTCCCCTCATCGGGCTTGAAATGGCGGGCGAAGTCGTGGCGGTGGGCAGCGATGTGCCCGGCTACAAGGTGGGTGACCGGGTCATGGGCATCACGGGCGGCGGCGCCTATGCGCAGCTGGCCCGCATCGATTACCGCATGGCGCTGCCCGTACCCGGCAATCTGGACCTGGTCGAGGCGGCGGGCATCATGGAGGTCTTTGTCACCGCTCACGAAGCGCTGATCCATCTGGCGCAGCTTCAGCCGGGCGAATGGGCGCTGATCCATGCCGCCTCGGGCGGGGTCGGTTCGGCGGCGGTGCAACTGGCCAAGGCACGCGGAGCGCGGGTGATCTTCACCGCGCCGGGTGACCGGATCGACAAGGTGAAAGCCATCGGCGGCGATGTCGGCGTGGATTACAAGACACAGGATTTTGCCCGGATCGTGGCCGAAACCACCGAAGGGCGCGGCGTGGACGTGATCGTCGATTTCATCGGCGCGCCCAATCTGGAACGCAATGTGCGCTCGCTGAACTATGGCGGACGTTTGGTACAGGTGGGCATCATGGGCGGCGCGGCGGATGCAAAACTGCCGCTTGATGTCCTGCTCTACCGGCATCTGCGCATCATCGGCACGGTGATGAAATCGCGCGATCAGGCGGTGAAACATGCCATGGTCCAACGCTTTGGCGAAGCTTGGCTGGGACATTTCGCCGATGGCGCGGTCCGCCCGGTGATCGACAGCAGCTTCTCTCTCGAGCAGGCTCCCGAAGCCCATCGCCGGATGGAAACCGGCGCCAGCTTCGGAAAGATCATTCTACGGATGCTGTGACTTGCTGGCGAATAAGGGGCCGGTGTCAGCTGCGCCGGTCCCGAGTCCTCTTTTCGCCCGATTTTACGTGGCGGTGGCGATAGCCGCCGTCAGCGCGTGGGGTCCCGGCAAGGGGTTTTCGCCCCAAGACACGCCGTTCACGTCAGAATGTCAGCACGTCGAAGCCGACATCGGTTCAGCGTTCGGAGAAATTGTCTAGCTTGTTATGGGCAGTAAAACCTGGGGTAGCTCTGGATACGGATGGCAAGGGGTTGCCTTGCAAAACGCCCGTTGTGCCCATCACATTGGGCGATGCGGGAAGCGCTGAATCTCCAGAAACGACAGGATCTGCTGAAATACCAACTGACTGCGCAGCATGAATATGTGTGAGACCGGCAAGGTGATGTGATCGCCCATTCCATCGATCCGAGTGGCCGCAACGGAAACCTTGCCATCACTCGGCCCCCGCACGACCAGGCGAGGAGGGATCGGATCGAGAGGGCGGTCGTCAGCGATGACTCCCAAGAGGAAGGTGATGGCGGGCCGATCGCGAGACTTTGCCCCCACCGGCCCCAGCGCGACACGACCAAGCCGGAAGCGCGCAAGCAGATCGGCCCATTCGTTGCCGCCCGACGACGGGCCTAGCATCACCACGCTGCCTGACTGTGCTGGCCTCCATGTCTTGAACAAAGACAGTGCAACCAAGCCTCGAAGCGAATGGGTGACGAAGTGGATGGGGCATCCACCTCGGCTTCAATGGCCGCAATGCCAGGGCGAAGCTGGCGGATGAAGGCTGGCATGGGATGGATCAGGCGATGATAGGTCGGCGCCCATGTGGCGTACCCTCAGCCCTCAACTTGCGGTTCAGCCACGCCATCGACCGGCCACTGCACCGTCTGCCTGTGACGCGCAAACATACGCTCCTATCAGAAGCTGCCATTTCCAAGCAAATGGCGTGCATCCAATGCAGTCTCTCATTCCTTCTGAATTCGAAGCGTGGCCCGCGAAAAGAGGGCCACGCTTCCGATCACAGATAAGACATTTTAAGCACCGCCTCCGGCAACCGCGCGCCTTGCACCTCCAGCTTGGCAAAACTTGCTTCAATGGTTTCAATATCGCCTGCCGAAAGCTGCACATGCGCCGCGCCCAGGTTCTCTTCTACACGCGCCAGTTTGCGCGTGCCGAAGATCGGCACGATGAACGGCTTGCGCGCCAGCAGCCAAGCCAGAGCGATCTGCGCCGACGTTGCGCCCTTCTGGGCGGCCATATCGCGCAACAAGTCTACCACACCCTGATTGGCCTCACGCGCCTCCGCCGAGAAGCGCGGCGACCATGAACGGAAATCGGTAGGTGCCAATTCTGTCCCGGCATTGATCATGCCCGTCAGAAAACCTGCGCCCAGCGGGCTCCAGGGCACAAAACCGATGCCAAGCTCCTCGCACAGCGGCAGCACCTCGGCCTCCGGCTCGCGGGTCCAGAGCGAATATTCGCTTTGAATGGCCGCCACAGGCTGGACCGCATAGGCGCGGCGGATGGTGGCGGCGCTGGCCTCGCTCATGCCGAAATGTTTGACCTTGCCGGCCTCGATCAACTCTTTGACCGTGCCCGCCACATCCTCGATCGGCACGGTGGGATCGACGCGGTGCTGATAGAGCAGATCGATATGATCCATGTTCAGACGCTTCAACATCGCATCGACCACCCGCACAATATGATCCGGGCGGCTGTTGAGCCCGGCACCGCGCACGCCGGTTTCCGGGTCGATGTCAAAGCCGAACTTGGTGACGACAATCACCTTGTTACGCACCGGCGCCAGCGCCTCGCCCACCAGCACCTCGTTGGTCCATGGGCCATAGGCTTCTGCGGTATCAAAGAAGGTCACGCCAAGGTCATAGGCGCCGCGAATGACGCGGATCGCTTCCTCCTGCGAGGGCGCCTCGCCATAGGCGGAAGCAAAGCTCATCGTGCCAAAGCCGATTTCGGAAACATTCAGAGGGCCAAGTTGACGGGTCTGCATGGTGCTGCATCCTTTCGATCTGTCTTGATGACCTTTATAGGCGCCGCGCGATCTACAAACTAGACAGAGTAAAACGCTTAAGCCTATGATCTGATGTCATGAATGGGAGATGGCATGCGTAGCGATGATCTGGGCAATCTGGCCAAATTCATGACGGTGGCGCAGGAAACCAGCTTTACCCGCGCGGCGGCCAAGCTGGGCGTATCGCAATCGGCGCTCAGCCACTCGGTGCGGCGGCTGGAGGAAAAACTGGGCCTGCGTCTGCTGACCCGCACCACCCGCAGCGTGGCCCCGACCGAGGTGGGCGAGCGCCTGCTCGAAACGCTGCGCCCCGCTTTTGCCGAGATCGAGGACAAGCTGGCCTTGCTGACCGCCATGCGCGACAAACCCGCAGGCACGGTGCGCATCACCTGTTCGGCCCATGCCGCGCGGATGGTTCTGTGGCCCACGATCAACCGGATCATGCATGAGCACCCCGATATTCACATCGAATTGAACGTTAATTCCGGCTTTACCGATATAGTCAGCGGTCGCTTCGATGCAGGCGTACGGCTAGGGGAGAGCCTGGACAAGGACATGATCGCGGTGCGCATCGGACCAAGGGTGCGCATGGCCGCCTATGCCTCGCCTGAATATCTGGCGGCGCATGGCATCCCCCTCACCCCGCATGATCTGCAAAAACACGCCTGCATCAACCTGCGCCTGACCAGTTCAGGCGCGCTCTATGCTTGGGAGTTTGATAAGGGCGGGCGCGAGATCCGGGTCAAGGTTGAGGGCCATCTGGTCATCAACGATATGGACCTGATGGTCGAAGCGGCGCTGGCGGGCCATGGCATCGGTTTCAGCATCGAAAACCATGTCGAACACCATCTGGCCAGCGGTGCGCTGGTGCGCGTACTGGATGATTGGTGCGAGCCTTTCGACGGACTCTACCTCTATTATCCCAGCAGCCGCCAGCCAACGGTGGCTTTCCGCCTGCTGCTCGATGCGCTGCGCTATCGCGACTGATGACATCATTTCATGAGCTTATGCACAATTGCCTCGCTAATTCATGACGACAAAGTGATCTACTCTCAGCTTTGAACAGATTGCGCGCCCTTGCACCGGGCCGCGCGCAGCAAAGGCGAGGATGCAGATCATGGATAAACTGGCGCTTTCTCGGCGAGGCCTGCTGGCCGGGTCGGCAACGGTGGTGGCTACTGCCGGGCTGAGCAAAGCCGGGGCCCCAGCCAAACTTGCCCGCGCACCTTTGATGATCGAGGATCAGGGCAGCTTTGCCGTGGGCGGATCGGTGGTGACGGCGCCGGGCGCGGTGGACCAATATGCTCAAGGCACCACCGGCCAGACCCTGCACGGCGACCACGCCTATATCGCCTATCAGATCCCCGTTAGAGCCAAGCCGCTGCCCTTGGTGTTCTGGCACGGCATCGGCCAGTTTTCCAAGACTTGGGAAACCACGCCTGACGGGCGCGAGGGGTTTCAGAACATCTTTCTGCGCCGCCGCCACAGCGTCTATCTGATCGACCAACCCCGCCGGGGCCGGGCAGGCCGCACAACCGTTGCCAGCCCGATCAGCACCACACCTGACGACCAGCGCTGGTTCAACACCTTCCGTGTGGGCGTCTGGCCGGAGTTCAACCCCGGCGTGCAATTCTCGCGCGATCCCGAAGCATTGAACCAGCATTTCCGCCAGATGGTGCCCAGCACCGGGCCTTTCGATCTCAAACTGACGTCGGACGCCATCGTCGCCCTGTTTGACAAGATCGGCGCGGGCGTTCTGGTCACCCATTCGCACAGCGGCGGGCTGGGCTGGCAGACGGGGATGCACAACAGGAACGTGCGCGGCATCGTTTCCTTCGAACCGGGCAGCAACTTCCCCTTTCCCGAGGGCGAATTGCCTGCCCCCATCCCCAGTTCATCCGGCCCCATCGAACCAATCGCCGCGCCGATGGCCGAGTTCATGGCTCTGACGCGCATTCCCATCCTGATCGTCTATGGCGATTTCATCCCGGCAAAACCCGACCCCAACCCCGGCGCCGATGGCTGGCGCGCGCGGCTGGAAATGGCCCGCCTGTGGCGCGATGCGGTCAACAAGCGCGGCGGCGATGTGACCGTGATCCATCTTCCCGAAATCGGCATTCGCGAGAACACCCATTTCCCCTTCTCCGACCTCAATAATATCGAAGTGGCCGATGTGATGTCCGCCTTCCTCAAGCAGAAGAAGCTGGGGTAAAGCCATGAAACTCCTCCTGTCGATGACGGCCCTTGCGCTGCCCCTTGCCGCCCATGCCCAGAGCGTCCCAACCGCCTCAGGTCGCCTGCAGGGCGTGACGCAGGGCAATGTCACCAGCTTCAAGGGCATCCCCTTTGCAGCGCCGCCGGTGGGCGCGAACCGCTGGCGCGCGCCGCAGCCCGCCATGGCGTGGCAGGGCTTGCGCGACGCCGGCAAGTTCGGCCCGGACTGCGCGCAGCCTGCCTCTGCCTTTGGCGCTTCGGGCAATCCGGCGGGCATGTCGGAGGACTGCCTCACGCTTAACATCTGGCGCCCTGCCGAGGTGAAAGCGCGTCAAAAACTGCCGGTCATGGTATGGATCTATGGCGGCGGCTTTGCCGTAGGCAGCGGCGCGCAGCCTGCCTACGACGGCTCGTCCTTCGCGCGGCAAGGCGTGATCCTGATTACCATCAACTATCGCCTTGGCCGTTTCGGCTTCTTTGCCTTCCCGGCGCTAGACGCCGAACGCCCCATGGAAGCCAAAGGCAATTTCGCCCTGCTCGACCAGATCGCCGCGCTGCGCTGGGTGCAAAAGAACATCACAAATTTTGGCGGGGATGCGGGCAATGTCACGATCTTTGGCGAATCCGCAGGCGGCGTATCGGTTCATAATCTGCTGACCTCGCCCATGGCCAAGGGGCTGTTTCACAAGGCGATCATTGAATCGGGCGGCGGGCGTGACGGCACATTGACCGCCCGCCCGCTGCGCGCCGACAATGCCGATGCCAATTATCCGGTGTCGGCCGAAACGATCGGGCGCAATTTTGCGGCGCGCTATGGCATCGCTGGCGATGGCGCGGATGCGCTGGCCCAATTGCGCGCTCTTTCTACCGAACAGATCATCGACGGCGGGCAGGAAACCGCAGGCCCCAACGGGCCGCGCACCTATTCCGGCCCGATCATGGATGGCCGAGTCATCGTGGAAACCGCGCAGAGCGCCTATCTGGCCGGGCGGCAAGCCAAGGTGCCTCTCATGACAGGCTCAAACAGCGCAGAGGTTCCCGCCGGCTTTGTCCGGGGCGCCAACAAAGAGGAAATGTTCAACAGTTTCGGCAAGGGCAAGGCGGCGGCCATCACGGCCTATGATCCGCAGGGCGATGTCGATTTCGCGTTGCTCTCGGCGCAGGTGAACACCGACAGGGTCTGGGCCGAACCGGCCCGACTGACCGCCCGCGCCTTTGTCCAATCGGGCAATCCCGCCTTCGTCTATCGCTTCTCCTATATGGCGGACAGTATGAAGGACCGCTTCAAGCTGGGCGCGCCCCATGCCTCGGAGATCGACTTCGTCTTCGATACGGCAAAGGCCCACTATGGCGCGGCACTTTCCCCGCGCGACCAGTCTGTCGCCCGCCTCATGAACTCCTATTGGGCCAATTTCGCCAAGACCGGCAATCCCAATGGCAGGGGACTGCCGCGCTGGCCGCGCTTCAGCACAGCGGGCAGCGAGGTCCTCGACATTGCCTCTGACGGCAAACCCGTTGGCGGCCCGGACAAGACGCGCGCGCGGCTCGATGCCAACGAACTGGCCGGAGAGCCGGTCATCGCGCGTTGACCGGCTCAAGACGGACAGATGGGAAAGGGACTTTTGCAATGACCGGAATGGGAGAGGCTGCCGCCGCGATGGCCATGGTCGCCGGGTTGGTCCCGGCGGAAGAACGGCCATCCGTCGCCCCAAAAGCCATGCATGCCGTTGCGCCTGCGCTGGCCGATTATACCGACAAAGTCTTGTTCGGCGATGTGTGGGAACGAACGGAACTCTCGCCGCGTGACCGCAGCATGGTGACGCTGAGCGTGCTGATTGCCACCGGCAAGTCGGCCCAGTTGGGCGGGCATCTGGTGCGCGGCCTCAACAACGGGATCAAGCCATCGGAAGTGGCGGGCATGGTCACCCATCTGGCCTTCTATGCAGGCTGGCCCAATGCGGTCTCGGCGCTCAATGTCATCGAGCCGGTGTTTGCCGAGCGCAAGATCGATGCCGCTCAGTTCGGCCTACCCAAGATTTCGGAGCGGCCAGATACCCTTCCCGGCATAGAGCAAGCGGAAGCATTGGCGCCCAAATTCGTCGAGCTGACCAGCCGGATCATCTTTGCCGACCTTTGGCAAAGGCCCGAACTTTCGCCGCGCGACCGCAGCCTTGTCACGATTGCGGCGATGGCCGCCAATGGTGATTTCGAACAGCTCGGGTTCTATATCGACCGCGCGCGCAGTCATGGATGGACCGCGCAACAGATCGGCGAGGTCTTTACCCATCTGGCCTTTTACGCCGGTTGGCCCAAGGCCGGCGCGGCCATCGCCCTTTTGGCCCGCAGCCAAGCCCCGGCCAAAGGCGAAACCGGCCTAGTGGTTGTCGCACCGGGGGGCGATCCCACACCCGCCTCCCCTGCAAATTTCACAGGCTCGGCCATGGTGTCCTCTCCCTTCAGCGGTTCGGACGGCTCCCGCATGCGCGGGGCCACGGTGCGCTTTGAGAAAGGCGCGCGCACGCATTGGCACAGCCATCCCATGGGGCAACTGCTGATCATCACCGCAGGCCATGGCTGGGTTCAGATCGAGGGCCAGACGCCGGTCCGGGTGAGAGCGGGCGATACGGTGTGGACGCCGCCGGGCCTGCGCCATTGGCATGGCGCGGATACCACCACCACAATGACCCATGTCGCCATTTCAGAAACGGTTGAAGGGCAGACGGTCTCGTGGCTGGGGCCGGTATCTGATCCGCCTCAGCACAGACCCTGAACGCCATCCGCGCCAACGACGCGTTGATGATAATTGACATAAGATTGTGAGACATCATGAAATTTTCTCTCCGGCACCATTTGATGACCATGGCCTGTGGCGTGCTTGCCTTGGCGCAATCCAGTTCGGAGCCTCTGTCCGCGCAGGCCCCTGCCGGTCTTCCCGAGGGACCCGGCAAGAGCGACATCCAGACCAAGTGCAGCCAGTGCCACAGCGCGGACAATGTTATTGCGCGCAAGCGCAGCCCTCAGGAATGGCGCGCCATCGTCGAACGGATGGTCACGCGCGGGGCCATGGTGAACGCCGATGAACAGGGCAAAATCCTGGCCTATCTGACCACGCATTACGGCGCAGCGGAGGGTGCCCCGTCAGCGCAGACCGCACCCCAAAAATCGGCCCAACACAAGTTACTGCCCAAACACGCCGGTCTGGTGGACTACCTGGCGATGCCCGCCACGGGCAATTTTGCGGTCAAGGATACACGCTCTCAGGTTGCCCGGCTCAACTTCATGGTCGAGGAACCGGGCGCCCAGCGTTTCTTTGTCGGCGATAATGCGGGGGGTTCTCTACCGCGTGGACAAGGCCGCCAAGCAGCCGCGCCCGTACATCGACTTCAAGGCACTGTTCCCGCGCTTCGTGGCCGAACCCAGCTTTGCCAGCGGCCTGCTCGCGCTGGCGTTCGATCCCGATTACCGCCGCAATGGCCGGTTCTACACGATCCATATGGAGGACATGACCCAGACCACGCCCGCCGCCCCGCGCTCTGGCGTGATGGCAGGGCTGGATCTGAGCGGATACGCGGTGACTGCTGGCGTTCCCACGCCCTCGGGCCCCGCGCCGCTGATCCGTGAGGCGGTGGTCGTGGAATGGACCAGCCGTGACAGAGCGGATGCCTTTATGGGCCAGGCCCGCGAAATCCTGCGGGTACAGTTGATGAATAGTATCCATCCCATTAACGATCTCGCCTTTAACCCGGCGGCCCGTCCGGGCGATGCGGACTGGCGCGCGCTCTATATCGCCACGGGTGACGGCGGGGCGGGCGAGCAAGCCGATATCCGCCGCCTCAACCCTCAAAGGCTCGATCATTTTGGCGGCAAGATCATCCGCATCTTCCCCGATCTGTCCATCCATGTCGCCACCAGCGAGGTGAGCGAGAACGGCCAATATCGCATTCCGCGCGACAATCCGTTCTTCGCCACCCCGGGCGCGCGCAGGGAAATCTGGGCCACCGGTATGCGCAACCCTCACCGGATGGCGTGGGATGGTGGACGATTGCTGGCCTTTGTCATCGGCTCCAACGGCCTTGTGCCGGGGCCCCGTTACGAAACGATCGACCTGATCACACGCGGCGCGAACTTTGCCTATCCCCTGCGCGAAGGGCCCGAATTCAAGGCGCTCAGCCCGGTCTATGGCGCGGTGCCGACCGACAACACGCTACCGTTGCGCATTTCGGACAAGGTGATGTTGGACCAGCGAGTACGCCTGCGCGATTCCGCATTGGCCTACAAAACGACGGTGGAGGGCAATGCGATCAGCAACGGTTTTGTCTGTCGCGGCGCGCGCTGGCCGATGCTGAAAGGCGCGGTCGTATTCGGCGACATCACCAGCGGGCGGATCTTCTATGCCCGCATGGCCGACCTTGTGACGGCCACGGATGGCAAGCCCGCCACACTGGCCCGATTTGGCGAAATCAGGACCGATTTGCCCCAACTGGCCGCCAAGCGGATGCAGGAGCGGACATCCTCTGACTCGGTGGCCGGAGCCAACATGGCAGCGGGCCGCCCGTTCCGTATCGACATGCGCCTTGCAACCGACGGTGCCGGAGAGATCTATGTCCTGACCAAGAGCGACGGGATGATCCGGCTGGTTGCGAGCGTTCGCTGATGACCTTAGCCGCACGAAAGCGGCAGCGCGAGCATCGGAAAATACCCAGTGCAGGCAAAACATAATGGCCGGCAGGTAGATTCCGAAGCTGCCCCAATCGCCTTGAGCCGTTCAGAAACACAGGACGAGACCCGCAGACGCGAGTACGTGCCTGTCACAAGGAATGGACAATGGGCGAGAGCATCAAAGCGACCAGTGAAAGTCTGCATTTTGCCGGATTTTCAACACCACAGCGGGCAAGACGATGACCGCGCGGGTCAGTAGCCCGGTTACGCGAGCTGACGCGGCAAGCCTTGACCGGCAGTTTGGCGATCAGATCGCCTTGCTGGTCCCGATGCTGCGCCGTTTTGCTCATCGCCTGTGCGGCCAGCGGGCTCTGGCCGATGATCTGACGCAGGAAGCCATCATGCGCGCTTGGGCCGCACGAGCGACCTTCATCCAGAACACCCCCTGGACTATGTAATACTGCGCAGTTGCTTTTTACGTCATTGCCTCGCGAGGGATGGCTTGGTTATAAAAATCGATCCTGCGTGATCTTTCGCGCAGATCCCAAGGCATGACTTGGCGAGATAAATTGCCAGCATACTCACGCCTGTCATCACTGCCCCATTCGTGCACCTCGATGGTACCTGCCAGCATCATGTAGCGCCATTTGAAGCCCCCCAATCATCGCTCCGCGTCGAAATAGCTGGAAACTGAGTATGCGTAGTTTCCGAGGCTATCGCGCATGCGGATTCGATCTAATCTCTTTTTTTTGGGCGCAGGAAAAGACAAGCACGATCACAATGTGCCAGTCGCATTTTGGGATTGCGCGCGCAAAAAATCGTCGAGCGCGCCTACTCCATCTTAATTCGGCAAAGTCTGATCCAGCGACAAAAAGCATTTCGTCATATTATAAATATTTTCCATCGCATGATTTCAAAAATAAATCAACATTTTTATAAATATTATAAAATTATTTGAAAGGAGCACTTCATGACAATCATTCACAAATTGACTTATATTCGTAATCAGCGTACCTCACAAATGATCAAAGGTGCCTCACCGCTCACACCTCAATATTTGGATCGACAGAGCCGGATCGCCAATCTGGCATATATGCATTTCCACGATAGCGATCAGGCCATCTCTTTTCTGAATGAACATAATTTGAACCTCGCGGCTAAACCGCTCGACCTAGCTGGCGACAGCAATGAGGGTTACGCAGCCGTATGTGGCGAAATACTGCGGCAAGTGCCCATATCACATCAACACAACTCGACGCAGGCGGAGCGGGCAAGATGCACAGAATGCTCCGCACCTGTTTGATGAACGCCATAAAAGAGGGTGTCATGAACAATTCATCAAATTTGAGACGTCAGGATCGCATACGCGGACTTTCATCTGACCACCTAATTCCATCTTACCGGCCCATCGGTTCATGCTCCAGCTTCGAAATCTATCGCGCCGAACAAGTGATGCTTACTTCAACCCAGTTGGGTGGAGGAGACTGGCACTGGCGGTTATCCGACCGGTTCGGCAAGGTTCTCGCAGATTGTGGTGGATACAGAAATTCCAGTGAATGCCTTTCTATAGTTCAGTCCCTGCGCTCGGAAGCAACCAACGCATCCATCTTGCCAATCTCCGGACTCTGGGAATGCGAATAGCCATATACTCATAAAAGACGCCTTCGAGTTTTGAGGCTGACCGATCCAGTACGAGAAGGTGAGCAAAGGCGTCTTTTATGCGTATATGGCCTAATCACCAGATGAAGAAAACCAGCCTTCATCACGATATGTCTTTATTTTTACAAAATATTTCACCGATAAAATCAAATCCTTTCTCAATACTCTACACCCTGTATTCGGATCATGTCATGACGACATCTCAAGATAAGACTTCACGGTCATTTTCGGCGTTCACATCCGCCGAAGATGATGCGCGCGCGTATCAACTTTCTTCTGAACAGGAGGAAGAACGCAACAGGGGTGCAGAACGGAAAGAACTTGGCGCTCAGCCCAGCGAAATTACTATGTTAGAACGCAGAGTACTCGCTCAGGAGCGCATTTTACGGGCTTTGATAGGACATCTCGCTGATGACAACCCCGATATCCTTGCCCGACTAAGCACACGCTTTGGGCAAGGTCACAACCTTGGCGAACATGAGCAGGATTTCGTTTTCACTGATCATTATGGCGAACAATTCATACGTTTAATAGAAAAAGAAATTGAAGATCAGAGACGGCGATAAAACATAGAATCGATTCCAGATAATCCGCAATTTGTGCCATGGGCATATCTATTGTGATGTTTCTTTACCGATCCACGCACAACTGAGGGATCCAATGCCCCTGCACTTGACACAGGAGGACACGTCATGTGCCTCAATCAGATCTTCAAAGACGAACAACTTGCCATCATGCGTTACGCATTGGCCCCAAGCGGCCCCAACGCCGCCGCAAGCCTGCGCGCCTTACGCCAGTCGCAGCTGGATTTTCAAGCCTTTCCCTATCCTCATCGACCCTATGTGCCCAGCCGGCCTCCCCCACCGATGATCGCCCCGATTACGCATCCGCACACGCCAGCCAAGGAAACAACTGACATGGCCAAATCACAGAAACGCAGCAATCGTGAAATCCGCAAACCCAAGGCCGCCAAAGGCAAGGCCATCGTGCCGCTGATGCCGCAGGAAAGCTCGCCAGTGCTGGCCGCGACGCGCAAGCCGAAAGGCAAGCTCTGAGACGACTCCCAGTCCCAGTCACTGCGGGTTGCCTTTATCGGCAATGCCTTGCCCCGTCGCTGCGGCATAGCCACCTTTACCACCGATCTTGAACTTGCCGTGCGCCACCTTGACGACGTTGCGCAGACGGCAATCATCGCCATGTGCGATCCGGGCGGGCAATATGCCTTTCCTCCTCATGTTCGCTGGTCCATCGCGCAGGAGGATGCCGGAGGTTATCTGGCGGCGGCCGATTTCATCCATGAACAAGGCTTCGATGTTGTCTCGCTTCAGCACGAATTCGGCATCTATGGCGGTGAGGCTGGCGACTATATCCTTGGTCTGATCGCAGCCTTGCGCATCCCGCTGGTCACCACGCTGCACACCGTGCTGGATCGGCCCAGCGATGCCCAGCGCAAGGTCACCATGGCGCTGCTTGCGGCCTCGGCGCGGGTGGTGGTGATGGCGCAAAAGGGGCGCTCGATCCTGATCGATATCTATGGCGCGGATCCTCAAAAGATTCTCGTCATCCCCCACGGCATTCCCGACATGCCGCTGATCATCCCGCAGCAGGCCAAGGAAAAGCTGGGGTTTTCCGGCCATCGCATCATCCTGACATTCGGTCTGATCAGCCCGAACAAGGGCATCGAGACGATGATCGAGGCCATGCCGGCGGTTCTGGCCGCCGCGCCTGACACGGTCTATGTGGTGATGGGCGCCACCCATCCCACCTTGCTGCGCGAGGCGGGCGAGGCCTATCGCGAAAGCCTGATCGCGCTGGTGCATAAGCTGGGGCTGGATGGGCATGTGGTGTTCCTCAACCGCTTCGTCGACCGGCCCGAACTGTTGCAGCATATCGCGATGTGCGATGTCTATGTGACGCCCTATCTGGTCGAAACCCAGATGACATCGGGCACGCTGGCCTATTCGCACGGGTTGGGGCGGCCTGTGGTCTCGACGCCCTATTGGCATGCGCTGGAATTGCTGACAGACGGTTCGGGCGCTCTTGTGCCCTTTGGCGATACCGCTGCCCTTGGCGCGGTGGTGGCCGATCTGCTGACTGATGAGGCTTCACGTCTGGCCATGGGCCGCCGCGCCTATGTCGCCAGTCGCACGATGACCTGGCGCAACACCGCGCTGCGCTATCGCGAGGCCTTTCGTTCGGTATGCCGCAAACCGGTGCCCGTATTGCCCGCCATGCCGCTCGATCACTTTGCGGCGATGTGCGACAGCACCGGCCTGTTGCAACATGCGGTTTACGACATTCCCGACCGGAGCCACGGCTATTGCATCGACGACAATGCACGAGCTCTGTTGCTGTGCGGCAGAATAAGCTCAGGCGATCAGGTCGATGTTTTCAAGGCCATGCGGCCCCGCTTTGCTGGGTTTATCCAGCATGGATGGAACCCGGTCGAAGGCCGGTTTCGCAATTTCATGAGCTATGACCGCCGAT
This sequence comes from Novosphingobium sp. SG751A, assembly GCF_013149295.1. Classification (GTDB taxonomy): domain Bacteria; phylum Pseudomonadota; class Alphaproteobacteria; order Sphingomonadales; family Sphingomonadaceae; genus Novosphingobium. Next base: position 235,587 of record NZ_JABGCB010000008.1, on the reverse strand, counting down.
GGCTTGAGGATGTCGGGTCCGAGGACAGTCATGGGCGCACGCTCTGGGCTCTGGGCGCATGTATGGCGCAGAAGCAGGATCCGCAACTGGCGCAATGGGCCAGCGCTCTGTTCGAACAGGCGTTGATCCCGGTAAAGGCATTTACTTCACCGCGGGCATGGGCCTTCGCGCTGCTGGGCCTGTCCTTTTATTGCAGCGCCAGACCGAACAATCACGAGGCGCGGCGGCTGCAACTGGCGCTGGGCGGGCGGCTTCACGCCCGATTGCTGGCCTGTGAAAGCGAGGATTGGGTATGGTTCGAGGATCGACTGACTTATGACAATGCGCGTCTGTGCGAGGCGCTGATCTTAACGGGCAAGAGTTGCGGATCACGCGAGCTGGTTGAAGACGGTTTGCGCAGCCTGCGCTGGCTGCTGAAGCATCAGACCGCGCCGGAGGGTCATTTCCGCCCGGTCGGCTCGCAAGGTTTCCTGCTGGTATCGCGCGAAGCGCCGCTGTGTTTCGATCAACAGCCTGTCGAAGCCTGCGCAACCATCGCGGCCTGTCTGGCGGCGTCCTTCATCGATCCGGCGCCAGTATGGCATGTCGAGGCGCATAAAGCCTTTGCGTGGTTTACCGGCGCCAATGATCTGGGCCTGCCTCTGGTCGATATCACCACAGGCAGCTGTTGCGATGGATTGCATCCGGATCGCGCGAATGAAAACAAAGGCGCTGAATCACTTCTTTCGTACCTCTTGTCTCTTTCCGACATGCGGCAATTTGAGCGTGACCTGCCGTGGCCAGTGACCATTCGATTACCTGACGCACGACCGTTTCCTCTCCGTCAAGCCGGATAGAACATGATGGAAAATAATCCCTTTTTCAACCGACATGCCCTGTATTTGCGCCCTGATCCTTCGCGTGTGATAGTGCGCCCTTTCCGGCTCGCCGCTGAACCGCGCGAGTTTAATCCGACCGACAAGACTCGAATCAATCACGTCATCAAGCACGTTCTGACCCTTGATGAAGCCGAGGGCGAAACCGTTCTGGCCAGTATCCTGTCCAATTTCGACCACCACGACTACATGCTGGGGGTTTTCGAGCAGCGGGCCAGTGACATGGAACATGTCTTTGCCAGCCACGCCTCCTTTTCGCTGGTCCAGCGTCAGTTGATCGGGGCCTATTTCCTTCATGAATACAGTTTTGAGGCCGCCGCGCTGTTCAACCCCAGCATTGTACCCCATCCCGACCAGAGCGGTGTAGCGCCCGGAGGCCTGCGCTTTATCCTGTCGCTGCGGGCGGTGGGCGAAGGGCACGTGTCTTCGCTGACATTCCGCTGCGGTACGATCAGCCAAGAAGGGATGCTGGCCATCGAACCACCAATGCGTTTTGCCAGCCTGCCTAAAGTGACCTCGCGTGTGGGAGATCGAATAGAACTGACCTTTGCAGCCGACAGCGATATTACCGAAAGAGTGATCTTTCCAGTCACCGAAGCGCAGATTAATGGCATTGAAGATGCCCGTTTTGTGGCCTTCGTGGATGAAGGGCGGACTGCCTATTACGCCACCTATACTGCCTATAGCGGGCGCAAGATCCGTTCTGAACTGCTTGAAACCCGCGACTTCAGATCCTTCCGGCTCATTGCGCTTCGTGGGCCTGCGGCCGACAGCAAGGGTATGGCCCTCTTTCCGCGTAAGATCGGGGGGCGCTACGCGATGATCGCGCGCCATGACCATGAAAGCCTACACCTCATCTATTCTGACGATCTGCTGGAATGGGATTTGGGCACACCGATATTGAGCCCTGAATTTCCTTGGGAATTCATTCAGATCGGTAATTGTGGTTCGCCCATCGAACTTGATGAGGGCTGGCTGCTCTTCACCCATGGTGTCGGGCCGGTGCGCCACTATTCGATCGGGGCTGTGCTGCTGGACAAGGATGACCCCAGCCGCGTGATCGGTCGCTCGCGCGTCCCGCTCGTAAGGCCTGAAAGGTCTGGACGCGAAGGCTATGTGCCCAATGTGGTCTATTCCTGCGGCGCCATGAAATCGGGTGACCTGATTGTTCTGCCCTATGCGATTTCCGATACGTTCTCGACCCTGGCTACGGTCAAGATCACCACGCTGGTTGCGCTGCTTACGCAAGGAGATGTGTCAAAGACACCTGAACCGTCATGAAACCGGTGCAGGGTTTGCGCGTTGATAGAATATGCCTGAAAATCCCGCATCGCTATATATTCCAGCCATTCGTGCGGATCCAGACCTGGCCCGCGATCATCCAGTGAAAGTCTTCTAGCATGCTGATCCGCGCCGGATATAATATTGGTTTCACTTGCGAGCATCCCGTTCCGATGCTGGCCAAGCTAAGCGTTCACCCATCGCGCAACAAGGATCTGCGCACCACTCAGCGTATCTTCAACACGCCGGATGTGCCGATGTATGATTATGTCGATGGTTTCGGCAACATCTGCACCCGGTTGACCATGCCGACGGGCGGCCTGACCATTTCCTGCGGCTTTGTCATCGAGGATAACTTCGAGCCTGATCTGGTGGACATCCATGCAAGGCAGGCCTCGCTGGCCGAACTGCCCGATGATGCGCTGCACTATCTGCTCAGCAGCCGCTATTGCGAAACCGACCGCCTGACCGAAATCGCGTGGAACCTGTTTGGTCATGTATCGCAGGGTTGGGGACTGGTGCAGGCAATTGTTGATTATGTTCATGGCGCAATCCGCTTCGACTACATGGCGGCCCGCCCGACCAAGACCGCATGGGATGTGTTTCACGAGCGCACCGGGGTTTGCCGCGATTACGCGCATCTGGCGATTGCCCTGTGCCGCTGCATGAACATCCCCGCGCGTTATTGCACCGGCTATCTGGGCGATATGGATCTGCCGGCCATTGTGGGCGACATGGATTTTTCCGCCTGGTTCGAGGTCTGGCTGGGCGGGCGCTGGTATGTCTTTGACGCGCGGCACAATTTTCCTCGGCGTGGGCGCATCTTGATGGCGCGTGGGCGCGATGCGGCCGATGCGGCGCTTACCACAACCTTTGGCCCGGCCACGCTTTCCCGCTTTGAAGTTTATACCGACGAAGATCGGTTGGGATAGGAGGGCGCTTGGCCCCCTGTCGGCCGCTTACCTTTTATCGGCCTGGTGGGCCGAACTATGCGCGTCCTGGCATCCAAGAAATGATTGCATGGTCAGCGCGATGTCACTGCTCGGGCGTTGGCCGGCCGGCCATTGTAGTGGCGTCGTCGGACTTGGCCAGTTGGCTGCTGAGAAATCGTACAGCCTCGGTCAACGCCAAAACTTCCTTTTCTCTCAAGGCATCGAGCTTCTCATGCAGCAGCTCGATTTCGAGTTCCGCCTTGATATTGATCTGATAATCGGCCGCCGCATCGGCGCGGTCGATGTCCTGTTGCCGGTTTTGGCTCATCATGATGAAAGGTGCCGCGTAGGCTGCCTGAAAAGACAGCGCGAGGTTCAAAAGGATAAACGGATAGGGGTCCCACCGCTGTACATAGGCCGTGACGTTCAAGATGACCCAGAACACCAGAATGGTCGTCTGAATGATGATGAACCGCCATGATCCCATCGTGGCAGCAACCATATCGGCGACGCGCTGCCCGCTGCTCAGTTTGCCTGCCGAGCCCTGCGAGCCGCACAGCCTTTGCTCTCGGCGCACCTCCCGTAGCTGCCGAAGCAATTCCGCCTCGTCCTCGTTCAGGTGATCGCGCTGTTTGTCAGCATTCGTCATCTTGACCTCCATTAACGCCCCACCTCCCAAAGCCCTGCGCTGAGCGGCCTTTTCGTCCCGGAATGCGCCGCCGCACTGACAGGCCCAGGAACACAATTCGTGCGAACCGATCGGCCAACCTCGGACTTTCATGGCCACAGAGCAAGCACCGCAATATCTCTTCCGGCCATGGCACATTTTGCCTGACCGATCATTGAGTGCATGAAGTGGATGCTTCCAACGTCGCATGTGCGATCCAGACTCAGCGATTTGAGGGGTATTGCGCAATTGCTGCTGCTTGCACCTCCGTGGTGTTGGCGGCTTGCAAAGGCCCTAACGGGCAGGGACGGAAGGGAGATCAGGACAAGGCCGTGCCCCAAACCAGCGGCTGGGCAAAGCACAGGGCCGAGCAGATGCAACGACGCAAAGCCGTATCATGCAGGCGCTGGAATTAATCGCCGATCAATTAAGGGAGGTGGCTTTGCTGCTTTCTGTTCCCGAGAGGATACAGGCATCGCGAGGGTATCCAATGCCGAAGTCCACCGACAAATGGGAAAACGAGGGCGGAAGCCTTGAGGCTCCGTCGAGTATTCCGCCAGGAGTGGTCCGCCACACCGAGGAAACGTTCACGGTCGGCAGCTACCGCTATACGAACCTCACGGCCGCGGTTGCAGAGGTCAAACGCTCAGGCAGGCTCCACAAATCGTGAGAAAACGCCATGCACATTGTCTGCGCGCGGCCGTGCCGCGTAACCGACCGGTGGACTTGCCGCTTCGTCGGGCATACGGTTCGATGCGGAGCCCCGGCAGATCCAAGTGCAAGCCCCCCGCAACTGCGCGCGCCACATCGGCTCTACAGTTGCCCGCACAGGTGATCGCCAATCATGGCGCCGTGGAATTGGGGGACATACAGGGAAAATGGGAGCTTAATATCTATAAACCGCTGATCGAGGCGAATGTCTTGCGCTCGATTGAATGGCTCAGTGCGGAAAACAACGGCTTTACGCAGCGCGCCTTGACGGGGTTGGTCCATGAGGCGACATTCGAGCGCATTGTGCGCCCGCAAAATATGGTGGGGCGCACCTGCTTCTTTAGGGAATATCTGTGTCGGTGTAATGCCGCGCGCGTACCAGCAGATCCCTCATCCGCTGGGCGGCATGTTCGGTCAGAGGATGATGGGTTGAACCGGGGCGCGGGGCGATATGGGCGGCCATGGCACGGGCCAGCCCGAGTTGTCCATCAGGCGCGCATGCAAGCATGGCGATCAGCAGGTTTTCCAGCGCTATGACCCGTATCCGCAGATGCACCAGTTCGGCATTGGTCAATTCGGGTATATCGGCAGGCAGGCGAATGGCCGGTCGGGCAATCGCGCCGCCTTCATTGTCCCAACGCGACAGGGCGCTCTCGTGCCGGGCGATGGCGGCGGCATCAGGATGGGCGGCGAGGATGGGGCTGCCTTGTGACATCACCCGTTCTGCCTGACCAGCAGATCGGCCATATCGCTGGCATGCTCTTCCTCGGCCGCCAGAATCTGTTCGATCATCCGCCTGGTGGTGGGATCGGTGTCGGAAAAATAGCGGGCCAGTTCGCGGTAATGCGCAACCGCAACCCTTTCAGCGACAAGATTTTCGGTGATCATGTCCACCAGATCCATCGCAGTCGCATAACTCGATGCGGATCGAGAGAGCAGGTTCTTGGGATCGAAATCCGGTATCCCGCCCAACTGACATATCCGTTGCGCCACCAGCATGACATGAGCCTGCTCCTCTTGCGCATGGGCCGCAAATTCGGCCTTTACTGCCTCTCCGGCGATGCCTCTGGCCACGATCGAATGTTGGGTATAGCGCAGGAAGCAGACGATCTCGGTGGCCAGAACCGCCTGAAGAATATCGATCGCGGCCTCGACATCGCCATCATAGGTCTGGCTCATCCCGCCGGTCGCGATATGCTGGCGGGTTCGCTCACGCAGGCTGCTCACATCGCTGAGAAAGGTCTGGGCAGGTTGAGTGGATGGGGGCATGGGAAATTCCATTCCGTAAATGCGAGGGCGGGCGGCGTCTGATCGACAGAATCCTCCCGCCCCCAGTTGGTCATTTGCCCGAACCGGGGCCATAAGTGATTTCCACACGGCGGTTCTGCAATTCGCGCACACCGTCGGCGGTGGCCACCCGCTGGTTTGCTTCACCAAAGGCGCGCGCCGAGATCTTCCCCGCCCCTATGCCATGGCCGGTCAAATAACTTTCGACGGCCTCATCGCGGCGCTGGGCAAGGCCCATATTGTATTGCGGCGTGCCCGAACTGTCGGTGTAACCGGCCAGCATGATGCCGACGCTGCCGCAATTGCCATAGGCCTGGATGGCGCTGTCGAGAATGCCGGCAGCCTCAGAACTGATGTCCGAGCGGTTCCAGTCGAAGAACAGGATATACGGCCCCCCGTTACAAACGGCCGCGATCGGGGCCGGTGGCGGAGGAGGAGGAGGCGGAGGCGGTGCTTCGGGCGGCGGAGGAGGCGCGGCAACGGGTTCAGGCGCAGTTTCGGGCGCGGCTGCCGCACGGCCGAAATTGACCGTCAGCGTGGCCAGCAGCGAATGGCTGCGCAGCGAACCATGCCGGACACCGCCGCCCGAGAAATTGAAGTTTTCGCCACCATCGGGGCGGAAGTAGCGGTATTTCACCCCCAGATCGATATTGCGCGTGACCGGCATGGTCAGCCCGCCCAGCGCCTGCCAGGCCAGTCCCTTGGCATGACCTGAGATCAGGCCGCCACCGGGCAGAGCGTCACGCACGAATGTGTCTGCATAACCGATGCCCGCGCCAGCATAGAGCTTGACCCCTCCCCAATGACCAAGCCCCACCAGTCCATTGGCCATCACCGCCGTACTGTTGCTGCGGCCGCTCAAACCATCGGACGGGCCAAAGGTGCCATTGGGCAAAGGGCTGCCGGTGGGACGGTTTTGCCATTTGAGATTGGCCGCGTGATAGAACCCCTCGGCCTCGACCCGGAAATGGCCAAAGTCATAGCCCAGCGCACCACCCGCCTCCCAGCCGGTTTTGAAATGATCGGAATGTTCGAAATTGCTGGTGGTGCTGCGAAAATCGGCGCGCTCGTTCTTAACCGCGCCGCCTTCGATGGTAATATAGGGGCCGCTGTCGGAGGCATGGACGGCGCCGGTCAGGACGCCAGACGCGAGCAACGCGCCGATGAAAAGACGTTTCATGAAATTTCCCATTCTGTCTTGAGAGGATCACTTGGGATGGATTTGCGAAATCTTGGTGCCCTGAAGCGTCAGATCCGCCATCAATCCCTTGCCGTTAAAGGGAAATGCATAGACATCATGGTCGATCATCGATGTATCGACCGCCGCTTGGGCGCTTTTGTTGATGACCACCACGCTGGGGCCGGTGCCTGCCGAAAAACCGCTGTTGCTTTCCACATTGGACAGGGCGCGGTCATTCATCAAAAACAGCACATAGCTGAAATCCTGAACGCCCGCCTGAAGGCCCCATGACCCGCCCGAGAGGTTGTAATAGCCCCGCGTCTTGCCATGGGCCAGCAGCACCCCATTGCCCGATTGCGCGCCAAAGATGAAACCGCCCTTCATGATCGATGGGAACACCAGCACGGCGCGGGCGCGGCGGGAAAGCCCACGAGCGCGCGGATCCTGCGCTTCGAGCAGGCGCAGCGTATCCTTGCCTTGCTGGGTGATCTGCAGGGCGGTGCGGGCCTTTGCGGAAGAGCCGGCCAGACTGGCCAGCGCCATCGCCGCAAGCGCGGCCGTTGCGAAACCGGCAAGAGCCGGGCGGGAAAAGAGCTTCATGGTTTGACAACCTTCCTGAAATCGAGAGGCGAAAAGCGCATCAATGCTGGCTTGTGGTCACCACGGTAACGGTCTTTCCGTGATGGATGGGGGCCGCCTTGCGCGCAGGCTTGCGTACGGCGCGGTGCCGCAAAGGCGCCGGAGGCATGGCGGTTTCATCCTGCTCCACCGTTGTCGTCATCGAAGCCGTTTGAGGGGACGGCATCGCGCGCAAGGCATCGGTGCGGGCATTGGCCGAAACCGCCTCCTGTGTCGCCGCATCGGCGCGTATATTGGCCGCATTGCCCATAGCTTCGGCGGAATTGGCGCGCATATTGGCGCTGGCCGCCGATTGCTGGGCGCTGATGGTGGCGTCTTGCGCATCAAGGCGGCGAGTCTGCTCGGCCTGCTCGCGGCGATTGTCGCTGCTCACCAGCGCCTGATCGGCCAGTTCACCGGCATGGACAGCGGCGGCCTGCGCTTCCTTCTTGTGGTGATTGTCCAGCAATTGCTGCGCCTCTATCAGCGCCGCCCTCGCCTGTTCCTGCAATTCGGGCGCGCGGCTGTTGGCGCCAACCTTGTCGCCTGCGGCAATCTTGCCGCGCGCCACGGCAATGGCGGCTGCAGCATTGGTCTGATCGCCCGCCATGGCGGAGGATGAGAGCATTCCGGCGCAAAGCAGGAAGGCAAAACCAAACCGGCGGGTCAGGTTGAAAGGGGTGTTCATGAGATATCTCCTGTTCACGATCGCAACGGGGACGCGCGTGAACGATGTCGAATCCGGATGAGGATCCCGGCAGGTCAGCCCAAAAAGGGGCGGCCGTTGATCGACAGGCTAGGCGCACGAAAGCGGCAGCGCGAGCATCGGAAAATACCCAGTGCAGGCAAAACATAATGGCCGGCAGGTAGATTCCGAAGCTGCCCCAATCGCCTTGAGCCGTTCAGAAACACAGGACGAGACCCGCAGACGCGAGTACGTGCCTGTCACAAGGAATGGACAATGGGCGAGAGCATCAAAGCGACCAGTGAAAGTCTGCATTTTGCCGGATTTTCAACACCAGAGCGGGCAAGACGATGACCGCGCGGGTCAGTAGCCCGGTTACGCGAACTGACGCGGCAAGCCTTGACCGGCAGTTTGGCGATCAGATCGCCTTGCTGGTCCCGATGCTGCGCCGTTTTGCTCATCGCCTGTGCGGCCAGCGGGCTCTGGCCGATGATCTGACGCAGGAAGCCATCATGCGCGCTTGGGCCGCACGAGCGACCTTCATCCAGAACACCGATTTGCGGGCATGGGTCTGCGTGATACTGCGAAACTGCTTTTACACCTCGCTGCGCCATGGGAAATGGAGCGCGAGTTGGGATCCCGAACTGGCCGAACACGTGCTGACTATCCAACCTGCGCAGGAAGACGCGCTGCTGCTGGACGATGCGATGAAAGCCATCGATCATCTGTCAAGCGGCCAGCGCCAAGTGCTGATGATGGTCGGCATCGAAGGGCTCAGTTATAAAGAAGCGGCTGTTCAATGCGGGTGCGCTCCGGGCACGATCAAGAGCCGGATGGCCCGCGGGCGCCGGGTCATCGCCCAAACCATAGCCGGCCCCGACGATGAGACCATGTTTCAGCGTTGCGCCGGCGGAGATACAAGCTTTGCCACGCTGAGCCGAAAGGGAGCCTGACCCGCGATCTGTCAGCCCCAACGCCGAACCGCGATAATCAGACCTCGCGTTCGGCCACCATCACCAGTCGCGCCAGTTCGGGCAGCGACTGAACCTTCATCCGCCGCATCACCGCCGCGCGGTGGTTTTCCACCGTACGCCGGCTGATGCCCAAATCGCAGGCGATATTCTTGCTGGGATGTCCGGCCAGCACCATTTTCATCACCTCGCGCTGGCGCAAGGTCAGCCCCGCCACAAGCCCTGCGGCGCTTTCATGAAAAGCATCGATCACCCGTAGATCATGGGACTGAGCCAATGCGCGCGCGATGCTGGCCATCAACGCATCGCTGGCCACAGGTTTCTCAATAAAATCGCATGCCCCCATCCGCATGGCCTCGACGGCCAGCCCGATATCGCCGCTGCCCGTAATCAGCATGAGCGGCACATCATCGCCGCCCATGCGCAGGTGATCCAGCAGATCAACCCCGCTGATCCCTGCCAGATGCACATCGGCCAGAATGCAGCCTTCCTGGCCGGGGCGATAGGCCGAGAGAAATGCCTCGGCGCTGTCATAGGTGGCCACTTTGTGACCTGCCCTCTCCAAAAGCTCGCGGATGGCGCACAGGATCTGGGCGTCATCATCGATGACCGAAATAACCGCGTCCGCTTCCTTCGTCGCGACAGGCAAGGTGGGTAATTGGCGCCCGATCCGTTCAATCGCCTCGATCAGTGCGTCGGCATTGACCGGCTTGCTCAGCTGGACGCAATCGCCGCTGGCAATACGGGCCAGCGTATCGGTAGAAATATCGCCGGACAGTATGATGGCCGGCAATGCGCGCCCAAGCTTGGCGCGCATTGCAACAAACAGATCAAGCCCGTTGGCCCCATGCGGAAGATTATAGTCGGTAAGCAGGATATCGGGGCAAAACCCGCCATCGTCCACCTGCTCCAGCGCGCTCTGCGCATTGATTGCACTGCGCACGACATAACCATGCCCCGCCAGCAATTGGTGGAGCAGATCCAGAACATCGGGCTCATCCTCCACCACCAGAATGCGATAGGAATGGCGAAGTACGGGGCTGGCTCGCGGCGTCGATGGCACAGGGGGCATCCGGTCGGCCGCAGGCGCGCCGTGATGAGGCAATTCTATGGTAAAGACCGAACCCTTGCCCGGAACGGAGCGCACGCGGACCCCATGGCCCAACAGATGGCCCAGCCTTTGCACGATCGACAGGCCAAGCCCCAGCCCCCGGCTGCCATCTTCCGGCGCATGGCCGATCTGGTGAAACTCTTCAAAGATGGTCTTTAGCTGGTCGGCCGCAATGCCGATCCCGCTATCCCACACCTCGACCATCAATTTTTCCCCGCGGCGGCGGCAACCCAGCAGGATGCGGCCATGGCGGGTATATTTGATCGCGTTGCCCAGCAGGTTGCGGATCATCTGTTCCAGCAGATGCGGGTCGGAACGAACCAGCGCCGAACAGGGCGCGATATGCAGGCAAAGGCCGCCCGCCTGCGCCAGAGCGGTAAATTCATCGCGCAGCCGGTCGAGCACCTCGTCGATGGAAAAGGTCTGCAAATGGGCTTCGACCGCGCCGGCCTCGATCTGGTTGATGTCGAGCAGCGTGTCGAGCATCCCAGACATCGCGCCCAATGTCTGGGCAAAGCGGGTCAGAAGCTCTCTGGCCCGCTCGCCTGTGACGGTCTGAAGCAACAGGGTTTTGAGCAGGGTGAGCGATTGCAGCGGCTGGCGCAGATCGTGGCTGGCAGCGGCCAGAAAGCGCGATTTGGCGATATTGGCGCGTTCAGCCTCCAGCTTGGCCGCCTCAAGCGCGCTGGCGGTGGCCTTGCGTTCGGAAATGTCGGCAAAGGTGATGACGACCCCTTCGACCCGGCCATCGCGCGCGCGATAGGGAAATATGCGGCGCAGGAACCATTCCCCCTCCCGCCCGGCCACTTCGCGTTCAAAGGAAACCTCGTCAGCCACCACCTTTTGCGCGTCCGCCAGCAGATCGGCATCGGGGACCAGCGGCTGAAGATCCTGCAACGGGCGGCCCACATCACCCGCAATGACAGAAAACAGCGTTCGGATCGCGGGTGTGAAGAAACGGATGCACAGTGCCTTATCAAGGAACAACGTGCCGATGTCGGTGGAATAAAGCACATTCTGGAGATCGTCAGAGGTCAGGCGCTGGCGGTCGAGCGTTTCCTGAAGCTGGCTGTTGAGCGCGGTCAGTTCCTCGTTGAGGGATTGCAATTCCTCCTTGGAGGTCAGCAATTCCTCATTGGTGGACTGGAACTCCTCGTTGACTGAGAGCGCCTCCTCATTGATCGCCTTTTGCTCCTGATGGACCACTTCCTGGGCCGCCAGCGCGATTTGCAGGTCTGTCTGCGCCGCGGCCAGATCGCGCTCGAGTTCTGCGATGCGGGCATGGACATGGGGGTTGTCGGTCCCTGGCTCGGTATCGGCGGCCGGGCCTGAACGGGCGGCTTCCTCCAGAAACACGACCAGCCACAGCTCTTCTTCGGCGCCGCCCAGAAAGCGCACTTCGAAGCGGAACGAAACCGGCCCTTCCTCGCCCTGCATCCGGGTCAGACCGCCACGGATATGACGCTGTCCGGCATGGGCCTGTTCCAGCGCCAGACGCAATTTGCCACGCAGCGCAGGCGGCGCCATCGACAGCAGATCGAGGCTGAAATAGCCCGGCGTCAGACGCAAAAACCGCTCGACCCGGCCCATCGAATAAAGACACTGCCTTGCCCGGTTCACCAGCACGGCGGCAGGCGCGAAACCGTCCAGCACCGCGCGGGCGCACAGGTCGGCAAGGCTGGTCTGGCGGTTGAGCGTGCTGACCCTGTCGGGCAATGGAAGGCGCGGCAGGCCCTCGCCAAAGCTGAAAGGAAAGCCCACCTCGCCCGGACGGCTTGGCACGGTATGGCGATAAATGCGCTCGGCCTTGGCCACCAGATCGAAACGGCCGCCGGTCTTGCCGATGGTTTCCGAGGCCCCCAGCAGGAGGATGCCGCCTTCGCGCAGAGCGAAATGGAACAGCGATATCACCCGTCCCTGCGCGGCGGCGTCCAGATAGATCAGTACATTGCGGCAGGATACCATATCCATCCGCGAAAATGGGGGATCGCTCAGCACATCCTGTACCGAAAACACCACCTGCGCACGCAGATTGGCACTGACGCGATAGCCATAATCATCGCGGCTGAAATAGCGCGCCAGCAGGTCTGGCGGGATGCTCTGCGCGCTGGCCGCAGGATAGACGCCGTCACGGGCAAAGGCGATGGCTTCGGGATCGACATCGGAGGCGAAGATCTGCAACTTCGCGCTGCTCTTCGCTTCGGCCAGCGCCTCGCTGGTCAGCATGGCCAGAGTATAGGCTTCCTCGCCCGTGCTGCACCCCGCGACCCAGATGCGCAGGGGCCGCCCCGCCGGCAAATGCGCGATCAGATCGGGCAGGATCTCTTTGGCGAGGTGGTCGAACACTTTAGGATCGCGGAAAAAATCCGTGACATTGATGAGCATGTCACGCGCCAGCAGATCCCGCTCGGGCGGCTGCTGGCGCAACAGCGCAAGATAGGCGGCATAATCCCCGCGCGGCAGACTGAGCAGCGACATGCGCCGTGCGATCCTCCGCCCGATGGTGCCGGCTTTATACCCCCGGAAATCATGCGATGTGGTTGCGCCCAGATAAAGGATGATGTCGCCAATGGTCCCGCCGGAGATCTCTTCGGGCGCCTCGCCGGGGGTGGCGGTCATCATCGCCGGTGCGGCCGGCCCGGACGCAATCCGGGCCAGCGCATCGGGCATCGCGGTCAGCGGCAGCACAAGGTCAACCTGCCCTGTTGCAACCGCGCTGCGGGCCATGCCATCGTAATCGGCCTCGTCGGGCTGCTGGACAATGATATGGCCCCCCGCTGCCTTGAGCGCGATCAGCCCCAGACTGCCATCCTCGCCGGTTCCCGACAGGACGATGGCGATCGTGCGCGAGCCGCAAACCTGCGCCAGCGAGATGAGCAGCGTGTCAAAGGGCAAACGCACGCCATGATGCGCACGCGGAACCGAGAGATGCAGAGCACCCCCGCGCAAGGTCATATCGCGTCCCGGCGGAATAACGGTGATAGTATCGGGCAACAGCAAGGCGCCCTCGGTGGCTTCGGCCACCGGCATCGTGGTATGGCGGGTCAGCAATTCGGCCATCAGGCTCTTATGGCTGGGCTCAAGATGCTGCACGACGATGAAAACCATGCCCGTATGCGCGGGCAATACGGCAAACAGGCGCGACACCGCCTCCAGCCCGCCCGCCGAAGCGCCAATGGCAACAATGGTCGGTGCGGCCGACACAGGCTGATCGAAGGTAGCCGTCATATGGGACACTAACACGTGCATCCCCTTATCCTTGCAAACATAATGTCGCCGTCGGCAAAATAAGCGCTGCCTTCGGCATGGTCTTGTTCAGACGCAACGATGGCAAAGGACAAGCCTCGGAAACTACGCAGACCCGGCATGTGATCCGTGCGCGTAGATTCCGAGACTATCGCGCGGGTCTCCTCAATCTATCCTCCTGCTTTTCACCACCAGCGAGAGAGAGACTGGCATGACCGGAATAATGCCTGCCGGAATTTCGGCCCCATTACGACAATCGGAAGGGATCTTGCCCTCCGCCCTGCCCTGGTCGCCCGAGCCCCGCGGCGGGACGGATTGGAACACCCAGGTGCCGCGCGGCCTGCGTGTGGCGCTGATCGGCAATGCGCTGCCGCGCCAATGCGGCCTGGCCACCTTTACGACTGATCTCGAACAGGCTCTGCACGTAATGCCACAGGTCCGGGAAACCGCGATCGTGGCGATGAGCGATCCGGGGCAGGACTATCTCTATCCGCGCAAGGTTTGCCAGATCGTGCGCCAGAACCGGCGCGAAGATTATCACGCAGCGGCCGAATTCATCAATGACAAGCGGTTCGATGTCGCTTGCCTCCAGCACGAGTTCGGCATATTCGGCGGCGAAGCGGGTGGCTATATTCTCGATCTTGTCGAACGGCTTGATATGCCGCTGGTGGTCACGCTCCACACCGTGCTTGACCGCCCCACGCCAGCACAACGGCTGGTCATGGCGCGCCTGCTGGATATGGCCGCCTGTGTGGTGGTGATGGTCGGCAAGGGCCGCGACATGCTGGTCGAGCATTATGACGCCGATCCCGAACGGATCGCGGTGATCCCGCATGGCATTCCCGATGTCGAATGGACACTGCCGGCCGTGGCAAAGGCGCGGCTGGGCTATAGCGGACGGCGGGTGATCCTGACCTCTGGCCTGATCGGCCCCGGCAAGGGTGTGGAGACCATGATCAAGGCAATGCCTGCGGTTCTGACCGCTGTTCCCGATGCGATCTATGTGGTGATGGGAGCCACTCATCCGCACCAGTTGACAACAGGCCGTGATGCCTATCGGGAATCCCTGATGGCGCTGGTCCGGGATTTGGGGATTGAAGAAAATGTGGCGTTTCTCAACCGCTTCTTCGACCAGTGCGCAATGCTGGACCATATCGGCATGTGCGATGTCTATGTCACGCCCTATCTGCACGAAGCACAGATGACCTCGGGGGCGCTGGCTCTTTCGCATGGCATCGGTCGTCCGGTGGTTTCAACGCCCTATTGGCATGCCGCGGAATTGCTGGCCGATGGTTCAGGGCTTCTGGTGCCGTTTGACGACACGGTTGCGCTGGGGCGTGGCGTGGCCGATCTGTTGGGGAACGATGCCGCGCGCATGGCTCTGGCCCGCCGGGCCTATGGCGCCAGCCGCCCGACCACATGGGCCAATACGGCGCGGCGCTATGCACATGCCTTTCGGAACGTCAGCGCGCAGGTGGGTTCCACCAGCTTCAGGCGCTCCGGCTAGGTGCCGGATCACACCGCGTCGCTGGCCAGCGGGGGGGGCACGCGGCGATCGCGGCATGACCCGACATGTTCCTTATAGGGACCTTGCCTGCCGGCTTCACGCCTCGGAAACTACGCAGAAAATTTGCGTCACATCACATGGACCCGAAATGGACAGCACCCCATACCCCCCGGCCCGCCCCTCTTTCCAAGGGAGCAAGCCATGACCACCACCGGCAAATCCGCCTATATGCCCTATCGTGGCAACGCGCACCGGTTGAAAGGAGCCTCGCCACTTACCCCCCAGTATCTGGAACGGCAAAGCCTGATTGCCAACCTTGCCTATATGCATTTCGGCAACAGGGATCATGCAATCGCTTTTCTGAATGCGCATAATGCCTCGCTGGGAGCCAAACCCCTCGATCTGGCCGGCGACAGTACTGAGGGATACGCGGCGGTCCATGGCGAGATCCTGCGACAGGCGCCACGCAAAGCCGGAGCCATTCCCTTCGATACAGCCATCATCAAGGAGCCCTTATGCCAATAGAAGCCACCGATCTGGAACGCCGTGTGCTGGCCCACGAGCGTATTTTGCAAGCCCTGATCCGGCACCTAGCCGAGGGCGACCCGCATATATTCGCCAGGCTCAAAGATACCTTCGGCACTGGCCACGATCTGGGTGAGCATGATCAGGATCATGTCTCAACCAACCAATATGGCGATCAATTCATCAGATCCATCGAAGCGGCCGTGGCAAGAGGCTCTGACGTAAGATAAAGCTGCCCGCGCCCTCTGGCCCAATCAGCCCCCAATCACAGCCCGGCAGGCGGTATCAGTCGCAGCAACAAGGGCAGTCCATGACGCCACAGGGCGCTGGCCCGCTGGCGCGGGTTCAGCGACCGGGCCAGTCCGGCTATCTGGCTGCGGCTTAACCCTGATCTTTCGCAAAAGAAGGGATGGCGCGGCCGCCGGGCAAAATAGCTGAAGAAGAAGGCGACGCGGTCGGCCTTGAGCGCGGGCTTGCCGCGATGGAAATATTGGGCCGTCTCACAAAACAGAACCGTGCCCGCCGGTCCCTCGCAACTGACCAGATCATCCTCATACCCAGCCCCCAGACGCGCGCCCAGCAGGGCATCGTCGGCCAGCAGATAGTGATAGCCGCCAGCCCCGCCCTGAACCGGATCCTTGCGCCGGATCATCTGGAACGGGCCGCCATCGCCCGAAACATCATTGCAATAGACCGCCACCTTGACCGTGCGGCGATCCTCCCAGTCCAGATGCCATCGACGCGGCCCTTCGACCGGGGCACCTGCCACCGTGTACATCAGCGTCACCCCGTCATAAGCGACCCCAACGCCCAGATAGGCCTCCACAATATCCAGCAGCCTGTCGTGCAGGCCCCATGCGAACAGGTTGGGATGGGCCGCCACCGCATCGGGCGAAACCATCGTGTAATCGGTGCCTTGAGCCGACTGTCGCCGCGCATCATCGGCAAAAGTCGCGCCCAGCGCCTGCCCTTCCCGCAGCAGTTCCTGCCAGCCCGGAACGCCCAGTTCGGCCAGCGATGTCTTGTACATCCCGTCGCGGCGCAGGCCCTCGACGATCTTCAGATCAAGGCCCGCCAGTTCAGGCAGCTTGTTACGATGCCGTGACAGCGCCCTGTCATGCGAACGCATCAGGCGGCGGTTGACCACGCCCATATTGGCGCATCGCAACGCCATGCGCGCCGAGGCATCGCCCAGCCACCTTTGGCTCTTTTGCAGCGCCCGATCAAACATCGGCCAGAATGCCGATGGCGCGGTCGACCAGATCGTCGCTGAGGTTGGGATGGATCGGCAGGCAAAGGATCTGGCGGGCGATGCGGCGCGCCACGGGCAAAGGCTGGCGCGCGGAAGGCAGGTCGCGGTAGCCGGGCATGTCGCAGATCAGCGGGTGAAAATAGCGCCGCGCCATGATCCCGGCGGCATGCAGCCGCGCACACAGCGCATCGGCATCCATCGGATAATCCTGTGTGACGAGAACCGGGAAATAGGAATGGTTGGGCCGGACCGCATCATCCATGCGAAAAGACACAATGCCCGCCACATCGCCCAAGGCCGCATGATAGCGCGCGCTGATCTGCGCCCGGCGCGCCAGAATGCGGTCCATATAGCCCAGTTGCAGCAAGCCAAAACCGGCCTGAAATTCGTTGAGCTTGCCGTTGATCGACGGACTGGCCATCGTCATGTCATCGACAAAGCCGAAATTGCGCAGCCGGTCGATCCGGGCCTTGGTGCGTGCGTCGGGCGAAATGATCGCGCCGCCTTCCACCGTGTTAAAGACCTTGGTGGCATGAAAACTCAGGGTCGAAAGATCACCATGGCTCAGCACGCTCTGTCCGACGACCTGCACGCCAAAGGCATGAGCCGCATCATAGATGACCTTGAGGTCATAAATGTCGGCAACCTGACCGATGGCGGTCACATCGCAGGGGTGGCCAAAACAATGGACCGGCAGAATGGCGCTGGTCCGCTCGGTCAACGCCGGTTCGATGGCCGCGGGCGAGAGGTTGCAGTCATGCTCGTCAATATCAACAAACACCGGCGTTGCCCCCACCAGCCGCAAGGCATGGGCCGTGGCCACAAAGGAAAAGGGTGTGGTGATCACCTCTCCGCCGATTTTCAGCGCTTGCAATGCAAGCCACAAGGCCGTGGTGCCGTTGGACACCAGCGAGAGATGCGAAACCCCCAGATGCGCCTCAAGCGCGGCTTCGAGCTGTTGATGCAAAGGCCCCGAATTGGTCAGCCAGCGATTGGCCCAGATCACTTCCAGATAGGGCAGATATTCGGCCAGCGGCGGCATGAAGGGCTGGGTCACCGGGGTTGGCGGCTCACCCGACACCCGGGCCAGCCGGGGCGCGGGATGCGGGCTATGGGGCAGAAGCGAAGCAGGCCATTGGCTGGGTGTCATCCGTCCATATCCATCCGTCATGAGGGCCGACACGGTTTCACGCGGCGGCGATTGCATCAGAACATGCGTTATAAACCTACGATAACCACGCGAAGAGACAGGCTATTGCGTGGTGAAAACAAGGACCATGGTCGCCCCGCCTATCGCCCAACATCGTAATAGCCGTAGTCATAGCCGGTATGCTGACCCGTCATCGAACGGTTCAGCACCGCGCCAATCACCCGCGTCGAACTGAGCAGGCGCCGCACCTCGATCACATCGCGCTCGGTCGTGCGCCCCTCTTCAAGCACCAGCATGATACCGGCGGCATGGCGCGAGATCAGCATGATGTCGTCCAGGATCAGGGCGGGCGGCGTGTCGATAATGCAGATCGGCTGATCAGGGGCGGCGCGGACCGCCTGCATCGCACCCGCCAAACGGTCGGATGCCAGCAGGCTGGACGATTGCAGGCACCGGGCACGCACCGGATAGAGCTTCAGATTCAGCCCGGCGACCTTCTGCCCCACGTCCGGCCACTCGCACCGTTCGGACAAATAATCATCGACGCCAGTCTTTACCGTAAGGCCAAAACGCTCGCCAATGGTGGGTCGCCGCAGATCCAGATCGATCAGCACGGTGGGATGGATCAGG
The DNA here is from genome assembly GCF_013149295.1 of Novosphingobium sp. SG751A. Lineage (GTDB taxonomy): Bacteria > Pseudomonadota > Alphaproteobacteria > Sphingomonadales > Sphingomonadaceae > Novosphingobium. Next base: position 216,959 of record NZ_JABGCB010000008.1, on the reverse strand, counting down.
CTGAGCGCGCAGGCCAGATTGGCGGCGACAAAGCTTTTGCCATTGCCCGCCTGCGTCGAGGTGACGGCCAGCACGCGCCCGCCATCGGCATAGAAACCGCTCATGATCTGCGAGCGCAGCAGAATGAAGCTGCGAGCGCGCCTGTCGGCGTCTTCCAGCCCGAAGATGCCATTGGCCAGCAGCAGGTTGCGGTCAAGCGCAACCTCTGCCGGCCCCCCTGCCGCAGGCTCCGCCATATCCATGGCCGCAGAGGCGGCACTATGCGTCATCATGATCATCAGTTCGCCCTCGCCTTGTTAAATGTCGTGGCAGCCCGCAGGCGCCAGAGCGCCAGTCGCGCGGGCCATCGTCCAGCGCGCGCCGGCAAAGCTGCATTGGGGCCGGATTTCAGCATGGGAATCACCGCCAAAGGCGCCGCGCCCATCAGACGGGAAACCGCGTTCTCGCCGTGGATCGGGCCAACCGTAAATTCCCAGAGCATCACCCCGATCAGCCCGAGCGTCAGCCCGCCAAACAGGCCCCACATGGCCATTTGCACCCGCCTTGGGCGAATTGGCGCGTTGGGGAGGCTGGCCGCATTAACGACGGAAAAGCGCTCGCCCTTGTCTTCGGCCTGAAGATTGGCGGCGATCTGGGCTTCCATCTGCTTGTCGCGCACATCCTGATACTGACGCTTCAGATTGTCGTAATCGCGTTCCAGATTGTTGAGTTCATAGGACGCTTGCGGCGCCAGCGCGGTCATCCGCTCCATCTGCGCAATCGAACCGACCAGTTCGCCGCGCCGCGCGCCCAGCGTGGCGATGCGCGAGCGGCCTGCGGCGATTTCGGCGGCAACCGCCCCGCCGCCCGGCATGAGAGGCATCGCGGCCTTTGCGGCCTGGCGTTGACGAACAACGGCGGCCCGGGCGGCAATCACATCAGGATGGGTGTCGGAATAGGTCGCGCCCAGTTGGGCCAGGCGCTCCTCGGCCCGGCGCAGACCGTCATATTCGGGCCGCGGCGCCGAGGCGATTTCCACGCTGCGCGCGGCCAGCAGGCTGTTTTGCTGCATCAACCCTTGCGTTTCCGCGTCCAGCCGGGACACTTCGGCGCGCAGGGCAGATCCCGCTTGCGTGCTGAGCGCCACCTGATTGGGCAAGGCGCCGGCATAACGGCTTTCTATCATCCGGCGTTTGCCTTCCAGATCGACCATCTGGCTGCGCAATTCATCGACCCGGCGCGCCAGAAAACCGGCCGCCCCGATTGCCTGCTCGGTCGACAGGCGCTTGTCCTCGGCCATGAACATGGCAACCAGCTTTTCGGTGATGTCATGGGCCGTGGCCGCGTTGGAATAGGTATAGGACAATTCAAAGGCGATGGTGTCATTGACGCCGGACTGGCGTTGCGGGCCGCTGGCGCTGACCAGATCGACAACGACGGCCTTGCGCATCAAGGCCAGCACATCGTCAAACGGCAACTTGCGCCTCTGGTTTTCATACAGGTCCGCATCCACGATCAGCTTGGTCAGATTGGCCCGACTGACTATCTGTTGCCGGATCCTGGCCACGCGCTCGGTGGCATCATTGGTCGAACGGGGCGGCGCGAAGCTGGTCAGAACCTGAGAGGATTGGATCAACAGTGTGGCAGAAGACCGATAGGTCGGCGTCATCAACCAACCTAGCGCCGACGCCAGCGCCACCCCGGCCAGCGCCGGCAGCACCAGCCACCACCGCCGCCGAAACAGGATCGCATAGATCTCACCCGGTCCAATGACCCTGACCATTTGCGGCATATCTTCGTTCATGGGTGTGCCCCCAGTTGATAATGCAGTTGAATGCCGAAAAAGGCCGCGCCAATCCTCTGTCCGGAAACAAGCTGGCGCTGCAGATACTGGATGGTCCCGCTCAGCGTGACATGGCGATCCACCGCCCAGTCGAGCATCAGCGTATGGCGCATGGCATCGGTGGCGCCGTCCTGCCCGATGCCCGATGGTGCCTGTGACAGGGCGGGGCCGATCCGGGCCGAGCGGCGATATTCGCTGTTGGCGCGCAGCACGAAATGCTCGCCCATGGGCTGACGCAGGGACAGGATCACCGTGGCATCGCGCCGCAGCCCGCCAAAACCGCTGATCTGCGAATTGAGTGTGGCGGTCAGGCATCCGGTCAATCGACGCGATTTTTCTTTATCCTCGCGGCACAGATCGACCCTGCCCGCCAGCAGCGTGCCGGCCGACTGCCCCCCCCCGCCCGTCCTCTCGGCGCCCAGTTCGGCAATAAGACTGGAATGCTGGCCCAACTGGCGCTTGAGCGTGGCATAGATGGCCGCGCTGTTGATGGAGCCCAGCCCCGCCTGCGCATTGACCGTATCGCGCAGCCGCAGGCCAAGGCTGGTCAGCGGATCGGTCCGGCGGGCATAGGCCACGCCCATCGTCAGCACATCGGCATTGCGCAACATCGGACTGTCGGCATAGGCGATCCGTTCATAGCGGATCTCGGGCGCAATCAGGCTGTATGGGTCGGGGCGCCATGCGGCATCCGCCTGCGCATACCAGTCGTTGCGGATGCCGCGCGGGTCGCTGGCCACATCGGCGCTGGCCGAAAGTATGTCGATCGCCAAAGAGCGCTCAAACCCGGCCGCCGCGCCGATGGAAAGAAAATCGCTGTCACGATAGCGCCCCGCCATACGGGCCTCGCCCAGCACGTAATTGCCGTAAAGCCGGTTATAACGGCGGTCGGTGATCGTGCCGCCCACGTCCAGTGTCGACCCGCGCGGTGAGGTCATTTTCACACCGGGCGAAACCGAAACCTGCGCCATCATCGCCCCAACATTATTGCCGGAAAGCAGAAAGGGATCGGGCGATGTCACAACCGACATGTCCACCGCCAGCCTTGGCTGGGTCTGGCACTGAGCGGACATGGCGCAAAAGGCGGGAGCCGCGAGCAGCAGCCAAGGGCCATGGGTGCCCGCCTGCCGGTTGCTCCGGGCATCAAGGAACGACAAGAACATCGCCGACCCCCAGGACCGGCAAAGGCGCGGGCAATTGCCCCGGCGCGCTCCTGCGCGCGCCCCTCAGCACGTCCGACAGACGCAGTTGCTCGACGATCTGCCCCTGTGCGGTCTGGCGCAGGATGATGGCGTGTTTCACATCGGCAAAATCGGCCAGCCCCCCCGCCATGCTCAACGCCTGAACGACATTGACCGCGCGGCCCGAAGAAAAACCACCCGGCGTACGCACCTTGCCCATCACGTAAAATCGCATGCCCGCCGGCTCATGCACCGCCACGGTGACATCGGGCGGGGCCTGACGATAATTGGGGGCGATATTGGTGCGGATCTGGGCGGAAATCTCGCGCACGGTGCGATGGGCGGCAACGATCTGCCCCGCCAGAGGAAAGGTGAATGTGCCGTCGGGCAACACCCGCACCATGCGTTGCAGTCGGTCCTCGCCCCATACCAGAACGTCGAGATCATCGCCCGGATTGACGTGATACTCCGGGTCAACGCCCTGGGTCGGACTGTCCATGGCCTCTGCGATGGTCTGTGCGGCCAGATGGCCCGCGCCGCCCCATAGCGCTGCGGCAAGACAGACCACAGTTCCCAAAGTCGGCATTCCAGATCGCATGACGCGCATATGGTCAATCCCCGTTTCTGAAGGGGCACACTACGATCAAGCCGGATGCCGCGTCAGTCGTGCAAGAGTGGTCCCAATATTCACCATGTGGAAAATACGAGAGGCAAAATGCCGTGGCGCAAAATGCCATGGCAGGACCACCCTGACAGAACACAGGAAATACAAATCGCAACAAAACCCTATGTTTTCCGGAAAACAGGGGTAATTCCATGAAAGAAAACGAACAGGATCAGACATCCCAATTCATCGACCTGAATTTTGCCCCGCACGATCAGGATGATGTCTTGCGCGATGTCGAAGGACGCGCGCCTTTGGCCAGCTTTGCCTATATCGTCACGCCCAATGTCGATCATGTCGTGCGCCTGCAACATGACCGGTCCGATCTGTGGCCGATGTATCGCCTTGCCTGGCTTACCCTTTGCGACAGCCGCATTTTGGGGCGATTGGCGCGCAGGGTCGGATTGCGCCTGCCCGTCGTGCCGGGCAGCGATCTGACCGTTGCGATGTTTCGCCGGATCATCCGCCCCGACGATGCCATCACCGTCATCGGCGGCAGCCCGGCCATGGTCGAGAGCCTGCGCCGCCTGTTTGGCCTGACCCGCCTGTTGCATCACAATCCACCGATGGGTTTCATCCAAGACGCAGCCGCCACACAGGACGCGGTCGATTTCGCCATTGCCGCACAGGCGCGCTATACGTTCCTTGCGGTCGGATCGCCCCAGCAGGAAATACTGGCCTATCGCATCGCCCGCACGGGCAGGGCAAGCGGCGTTGGCCTGTGCGTGGGGGCCAGCCTGCTGTTCCTGACGCAGGCGCAACGGCGCGCGCCCGCCATCGTCCAGCGCCTCGGCATGGAATGGCTGTTCCGCCTGCTCAGCGACCCGCTGCGGCTGTGGCGACGCTATCTGGTCGAGGGGCCGCTGATTTTTGCGATCCTGCGCGAATGGCGTCTGCGGCAATAGGCTGTGCGCCCAGCCATGCCATCAATGCGGCATAGCGCGGCGAACTTGTCTGATGCACCGATTCCAGCGCCGACCAGCTGCCCCATTTGCTGGAGGCGCCGATGATGCCGAAATTCATGAACAAGCTCCCCCCTGCCTCGGCAAACGCCCTATAGTTGCTGGTTTCAAGCGCGGTGATTTCGGGCCTGCGCTGTAATTTTGTCAGGAAATCAGTGTAGGCGGGATTGTCATGCTGCGATGGCGGGGTGGATTCGCCAAACCCGCTCTCATACGTCACCAGCCGCAGCCCATAAGCCCGCGCCTGCGCGCCGTGATAGCGATAGAGCGGCGTGTTGAACGTTGCGATCCGCGTGCGCAGCGCATCCAGAGCGCGGCCATATCCGCCATCGGCATCCTTCCACCAGTCTTTGACGGTGGGAACCGCCGCGTCGGTGTTCATCGTCCCATCGTAATAGCCGGTGATCGCATATTCATCGACATAATCGGCCGCGCGCAACGGATGTCCATCGCCATCGCGCCAATGCCGGGTTTCCAGCGCCAGCGTTTCAGGCCCGCGCCAGTCGAACTGCGCCCCCAGCACCATGGCCACCCGGCCCGGTTCATCTGTGTGCAGCAAGGATTGGCCAAACACCTGTTTCCAGACGATCCCCACCTGCGCGGCGCGCATGCCATACCATTCCTGCCCCTCACCATCCGGGCCAAAGGCGATCCGGGCCTGCGCTCGGGCATAGCGCGACTGGGGAAAGATCGCGTTCCACACCTCGTTCGACAATTCTACATGCAGTTTCAGATCGGGCCGCAAATGGGCGCGCACATAGGTGGCAAAGCCGCGAATATAATCGTCGCTGGCGTTGATGGGCATGTTGAACCACGGCTGGGCGCCGGTGCGATTGGCCAGTTGCACCATCGCCTCGACCGGCATGCCCCGCCCCCCATCGCCCCAATGCATTGCCGTCGGCACCGGCCGGTCGGCCCAGTCGAGCAAAGGCGCATGGTCGATGACCTCCTCGCTCTGGGGCCGTCCCGCGCCATCGGGGGCAAAGACCGCATTGGTGCGCATCCAGTCCATGAAGCGCAGCACCCGAAACGGCGCGATCCGCGCGACAAATTCGGGCGAGAAGGTCTGTCCGGCCCGATAGAGTGGCAATTCCTCTTCACGCACCACACGGATATTGCGGACGCGATCCTCACCCGCCGCGCCAGGGTCCAGACGCAGATAGAGGTTGCCCTTGCCCCCCGCCATCGCATCAATCCGCCCCGCCCCGCGCAACAAGACCCGCGCGCCATCCACATCCAGCACCGTAAGAGGCGCGCCTCCATCATAGAGGATGGCATAGCGCGCGCCGGGCAGCGCGGCGGGATTGTCATGCAGGACATTGACCACCAGCCATCGATAGCGGTGATCCCCCGATGGCCCGAAAGCGAGAGGCCAGCCATCGCCATCGAGCCGAACCGCCTCGCCCGTGTCGTAAACGCCCGGCGCCTGGGGCAACCAGACGCCCGCCGATTTCATCAGGTCCAGCGTGGGCATGGCACTGCTCCAATAGGCCAGACCGTCCAGATTGGTGCCCATCGCCATGCGCCCCGGAGACGCTGCACTTTTCTCCGCCTTGCAGCATGCCCCCGCACACAGGATCATGGCCAGCGCCATGGCCCTGCGGCACAGGCCGCTTTTTATGACGGCGGCTTGTCTTGCCGGAATTTTCCCCACGCAATTTTCCCCTCCCAATGGCCATGATCGGATGTTGCGGGCCGCGCCCCTATGCTGGCCACCCATGGCACAAGAACCGACCGGGCAGGGCATGATCGCGGATGAAGCCCCGCCCGGCCGGTATAGCCAGCCAACCCGACCCTGACAGGTCCCTTGATTATGGTGGTTGAAATGACCGGGCAAAATCTATCACAGCCACCGTCAAAAAGCGCAAAACACAAGGTCTTGCTGCTGGCCGAAATCGCCAATCCCGATATGGTCAGCGTGCCCTTGATCGGCTGGTGCATCGCACAGGCCCTCTCGCGGCAAGCCGATGTCCATCTGGTCACCCATATTCGCAACCGCGATGCGATCACCGCGCTGGGCTGGCAGGAGGGGCGCGATTTCACCGTCATCGACACCGAGGCGGTGGTGCGCGCCATCTTTCGCGTCGCGCGCAGTCTGGGCGCCAGCGACAACCGCGGCTGGACCATCTATCAGGCGCTGGCCCCCATCGGCTGCTATGCCTTTGAAAGGGCGGTATGGAAGCGCTTTGGCCAGGCGATAGAGGCGGGCGAGTATGACATCGTCCACCGCCTGACCCCGATGAGCCCGACCACGCCGTCATGGCTGGCGGGGCGGCTGCGGCGCACGGGCGTGCCGCTGGTGGTGGGGCCGTGGAATGGCGGGCTGCCATGGCCCGCCGGATTTGCCGCCCGGATGATGCGCGAACGCGAGGGACTGTCTGCCCTGCGCGGCGTTTACAAATGGCTGCCCGGTTATACGGCCACGCGGCGCCATGCCGCCGCCATTCTCGCCGGATCGCTCCATACCCTGTCCGAATTGCCCTCTGACGCGCGCGCGCGCAGTTTCCATCTGCCCGAAAATGGCATCGACCCCACCCGATTTAACATGCGCCGGACCAGACGCGCCAGAGCGCCCTTGCGGGGTGTCTTCATTGGACGGCTGGTGCCCTACAAATGCGCCGATGTCCTGATCGAGGCGGCCTATTGGATGCTGCGGCGGGGCGATCTGCATCTCGACATTATCGGCGACGGGCCGGATCGCGGCTGGATATCGGAACTGGTCAGGACGCTGGATCTGGAGGATGCCGTGACGCTGCATGGTCAGGTCGAACATCGAGAGATTCAGTCGCTGCTGGTCGAATGCGACTTCCTTGCCTGCCCCAGCATCCGTGAATTCGGCGGCGGCGTGGTGCTCGAAGCGATGGCGCTGGGGGTGGCCCCGATTGTGGCCGATTATGGCGGCCCGGTCGAACTGATGAATGACGAAACCGGCATACGCGTCCCATTTTCCGGCCAGCATGACCTGATGACAGGCTTTCGCGCGGCCATGGAAAGGGCGCTGGCCGATCCGGCGATGCTCGACCGGTTGGGCAATGCCGCCGCCGAAAGGGTGGCGCAATTGTTTACGTGGGAGCGCAAGGCCCGTCAGATCATCCGTCTCTATGACTGGGTTCGGCAGGGCGGAACGCCCCCGGCCCTCCTGCTGGCGACGGCTTGAGGCATGGCGATCTATGTCATTGCGGCGCTCAGCCTGCTGATCCTGTGGGGCGCGGCGCTCTTGCCGGGGCGGTTGCGCCATGTCACCGGCACGCATCAGATCATCGCCGCGCTGGCCTTGCCGACCATCGGCACATTTGGCGGCAATTACCTTGTCTTTGCCATGGGGGTCATGGGGTTGATGGTGGTTGCCCCCGGCCTGAGCATGGCCGGTGTGCTGCTGCCTGCGGCCGGCGCGATGGAATTGCGGCGCAGGCTGTTTCTGATGTGTATGCCTCTCATGCCGTTGCTGACCTATACGATCGCGGCCGGCGGGTTGACCTATGCTCAATTGACCTATGACCATCTGCTGGGCGCGGGGTTTGTGCTGGCGATGCTGCTGGCGGGGGAAAGGCTGCGCGAACCGCGCCTTGCGCGATGGGATGGCCTGTTCGCACTGATGATGCTGGTTCAGGCCTTCATGGATTGCCGGGGCAACAATGTCACCTACTCAATCCGGGCCTGTAACCAGATCATCCTCAACCTTGCCCTGCCCTATGTCGTGGTCAGCCGGGCCTTTGTCCGCTCGCGCTCGCCCAATGATCTGATGCTGGCGGTGGTGATGGGCGGCGGCATTCTGGCGCTGATCGCCAGTTTTGAAGCGCCGCGCCACTGGTTGCTCTATGACACCATGCCTCAGACAACAGGCGCCGATCCCGAAATCGGCTCAGGCTATGTCAAGCAACGCGGCGGCTTGCTGCGCAGCCGCGCCACCTTTCCCGAATCCACCGGGCTTTCGATGTTGCTGGGCATGGATGTCGTGCTGCTGGTGGCTTTGCGGCGGCATCTGGGCTCATCCATCGCCTTTGGCGCGGCGCTGGCCGTGTTGACGACAGGCATGTTCTTCACGCTGGCGCGCATCTGCTACATCGTGGTCGTGGTGGGGCTGATCGCCGGGCTGGTCCAGAAACGCAAGTGGCTGGCGCTGCTCGGCATGGCGGCGGCAATCCCGTTATGCGCGGGGGCGCTGCTCATGCTATCCCATGCGTTCCCTATACTGGGCGCATCGATGGGAACCGGAGACGATGCGGCAGGCTCAGTCGATTACCGATCGGAATTGCTGACATCGGGGCTGAAGCTGATGGATGACCATTGGCTGATCGGGCAAAGCATGGAGAATATCTATGCCCATCTGGAGCATCTGCGACAGGGCGAAGGCATCATCGATCTGGTCAACCAGCCTTTGACCATCCTCATGCGCAGCGGGATCATCGGCGCGGCGCTGTATTATGCGATACTCGTTGCGGTGTTGACGGCCCTGTTCCTGCGCGGCCCCCGGTTGGAGGGGCATGCCAGCGCCGCCGCGACGGGGTGCTTTGCCGGTCTGGTTGGCATGATGGCCAGCCTGACCACCACCAGCTATGGCCGCAACGAGGCAAGCTATGTCCTGCTGCTGGCCGCAGGGGCCGGACTGGTCAGCCGGGCTCAGGTGGTCATCACCCGGTTTCAGCCCGCCCGCCATGCCAGCGACAGCGCGCCATAGAGCAGGTTCCCCGTCATCCCAAGCACAATGCCCAGCAACAGACCCGCAAGGATCAGCGCCTCCTCGCCGATGCGCAACAGCCCGGCCCGGCGCAATTCATACCAGCAATAGACCTGCACGGGCAGTTCGATGCAACCGACCGCGACCACCAGACCGAGCGGCCCAAAGCCCACAAAGCCCCCCACCCCCGCCAGCAACAGCCAGACCAGCCGCACCAGATTGGCATAGAGCAGCGTATGGATGCGCCCCACAACAATCAGCACCTCGCGCGCGGCGTAATTGTTCATCGCAATGGCCGGGGCCAGAGCCAGAGCGCGCAGATAGGTTGCGGCGGCCTGATAGCGCGGATCATAGAGCAGATCGACCAGCGACGGGGCCATGGCGATGAACCCGCCCATCGCGATCATATAGAACACCATCATCGCGCGCTTCTTGTCATAATAGGCCAGCGCCAGTTGCCCGGGGCCTTCGCGCTGCGCCCGCGCAAAGGCGGGCAGCAGGATGCGGCTGGGATAGAGGGTGGTAAAGCCGGATGCCGCGCCCGACAGATTGACCGCCAGCGAATAGAGGCCAAACAGCCCCAGCGGAAAGATCCGCGACAAGGCGATCTTGTCCACATTCGAGAGCAGCACCTGTATCGTATGCGCCCCCGCAATCGTGCGGCCAAAGCGCCACAATTCGCGCGCCTCATGCGCATCACAGGCAAAACGGCGCGCGGCATGGGGAAACAGCGTATAGCTGAGCAAAGACTTTATCCCCGTGCCGATCAGCCCCGCCCAGATGATCGCCCAATAGCTGTGCAGCCACAGAGCCAGCGCCACGCCCGCCACGGTCTGGGTCACGGCGCCGGCGATGTCGAGCAGGCTGAGCATCGCGAGCTTCTCGTCCCGCACCGCGGTAAAGGGCGCCAGAGAAGAGCAGCCATCCAGCACGAATTGCAGCGCCGTGACGGCAATCGCCATCCCCAGCTCCGGTTTACCCAGCGCCCCGGCCAAAGGCCCGGCAAACGCCGCCAGCAACAGCGTCAAACCCGCGCCGCGCACCAGCCGGACGGTCCAGATGACATCAAGCAACCGCCCGTCATCCCCCCGCGCATGGCGGATGATATAGACCCCGAACCCCACATCCGAAATCATCAGCAGGATGTTGAGAATGGCCCCCGTCAGCCCGGTTACGCCAAAGTCGAGCGGGGACAGCACGCGGGTAAGGATGATCGTGCTGGCGATGCGCAGCAAGTTGGAGGCGATGATCGTGACCGCCACCAGACTGACCCCGCTGGACATCGCCCGCCGCCAAGCGGGATGCGTCGCCACAAAGGCCATCAAGCATCTGCGGCCAGCAGCGCCAGATAGCGATCCGCCACCTGCGCCGTACCGAACTGGTCCAGCCAGCCGCGCCGGATCGGCGCGGACGGCTTGTCCAGCGCGTCAAGCAAGGCCGCGCTCATCCCGGGCAGATCACCCACCGCCACCAGCGTCCCGCATTCACCGCCATTAAGCGCTTCGGCAGGACCAGAGGGGCAATCGGTGGCGACAACGGGCGTGCCAACGGCCAGAGCCTCGATCACGACATTGGCCAGACTTTCAAAATCCGATGACAGCACCATCAACTGCGCCTTGGCCACATAGGCATGGGGATTGGATACAAAGCCCAGCAATGCCACATCATCATCCAGCCCCAGTTCGGTGACGAGCGCGCGCAGCATATCGCGCTGCGCCCCATCGCCCAGGATGACCAGCCGCGCGCGCCTTTGCGCCCGCACCTGCGCAAAGGCGCGGATCAGCAGGGAAAAGTTCTTCTGCGGCTCCAGCCTTCCCACCGCGATGACGATGGGCGCGCGCCCGTCCGAGAACCACGGGTGGTCCACCGGCTCACGCGATTGCGCAATCAGCGCATCGCTGATGATGGGGTTATAGACGCAGGCAATGCCATCGGGATCAATGCGGATCACCTTGGCCAGATCCAGCGCCGTCCCGCGCGACACGGCCACGATACGGTCGGCAAAGGGATAGAGATAATGCGCCAGCGCGAAAAACCAGTAGCGCGAATGCCATGGCCGGGGGCTGGCCGCATCCACCGAGGGAAAGCAATGTTCGGTCAGCATCAGGCGAAACCGGACCCCCGCGATCCAGCGCACCACCACCGCATAAAGGTTGGGAAAGCCGAAGCTGGCGCACATCACCGCCCCCGGTCTTGCCTCGCGGATGTAGCGGCGGAACTTGAGCAATCGGGCGATCGGCCCGCGCGCGTCGAGCACCTCATAGCCGATGCCGTCGGGGATCAGACCTCGAAACGGCGAGTGGACATTGTCAATGTCCACCACGATGGCCGAGGTGATCCCCCGCGTCAGGAACTCCTCGGCCAGATTGAAGATAACCCTGTCCACGCCGCCATTGTGCAACTGGCGCGTGTAGAACACGATGTCGACCTGCGGGAATGCCGGGGCGCCCATCTCAGCGCACCGTTCCATGCGCGGCGGGCAAGGCCGAGGGCGGACATTGCCGGGCTTTCACAGCCCTGCGCGGCGATGCCCGGTTCTCGGCCTGCGCCGCCTCGTCCAGAATAGCCAGCACCTGGTCGGCCTTGGCGACCCAGCCATGGCCCGCCTGTTCCAGATGCGCGCGCGCCGCCAGCCCCATTGTTCGGCGCAGGGCCGGCGACAAAGTCAGGCGGCGCATGGCCTCCGTCAGGCCCGAAATCAGCATGTCCTGTGTCACCGGATTGACCAGCAGCGCGCAATCGGGGCTGGAATATTGCTCCGCCCCGCCCCATTTCAGCCCGATGACCGGCAGGCCCACCGCCATCGCCTCCATCATCGCCATCCCGCCGCATTCGCGCAGCGATGATGTGACATAGACATCGGATTGGCGCAGCAACGCCTGATAGCGATCCCGGTCGAGCCGGCCATGCAGGCGCACATGGCGCCCCAGCCCTTCGCGCGTGATTTGCTGGGCGATTTCATCATACAATTCGCCATCGCCCACCAGATGCAGCACCGCGCCGCCAGCCCGCGCCAGCGGCGCAAACGCATGCACCAGCAGCCGGATGCCTTTCCAGTCGACGAAACGGCCGCAAAAGATGAAAGCCACCGGCGCATCGGGATCGCGCGGCACGTCCGGGCGCGCCTTCCAGCGGTCCAGATCGACCGCGCTTTCCATCACCTGATGCACGCGCCCGCGATAGCCCCATGGCAACAGCGTGCGCGTCTGCTCATTGGCCACGATGAGAGCGGCGGCGCGTAATTTCCCCGGAAAGATCCAGTGCATAATGCCCGCCCCCCAACGCGCCGCGCCAATCGCCATGCGCACGAACATCCCGTCCATGCGCCGAAACGCCGGGGGCAGGTTCATCCCCCCGCTCATCGGGCCGATGACCACCGGCGCGCCCAGAGCGAACATCAGGCTGATCGTGCGCGGCGCGATGGGCGCAGGCTGGAACACGACATCGATGTCGAATTGCGCCACCATGCGTCTGGCCATGCGCCGCATCCGCCACTGCGTGACCAACTGGATCAGTTGATTGAAGATGAGGTCCTCAATCCGATAGGGGAAATAGCGCCCGAGCCGAAACAACGCCTTTTGCAAATGCGTATCACCGACAAATCTTACCTTTCCAAATTGCTCAACCGTCAATTCATCGCGCAGGCTTTCACGAACCCTTTCATGGCACAGGACATAAACATCCTCGCCGCGCTCGATGAATTTTTCGATATAGCAATGGGGAAGCAATGTTTCTCCACTGAGATGCAACGATATATTCTCTGCAATCAGCAAAATGCGCATAAAACCCCCGCAGCATGGCCATGAACGTCATGCCTGAGCGGCTCTCGCCCGGCGACACGGGCACCTTGATATGGGTTCTGCACCCCCCGCCACAGTCTGCAGCCTACGTTGGGCAATTACAGGAGGCATAAGGCCCCACAGGCTTTGCGGCCCGGTGATGGGCGGATGCCGCCCGGCCCTGCGATGCGACACGATGGCGATGGCGCCTGATCGGTCTTCGATGTCGGGCCAGCAGAATGGGACCTCCATGCAGCAACGCCCCTATTCCTTCGTGCATCGCGTTGATCGGCCGGTTTTGCCGGGCCGGGCGTCCCGATCATGACCGAAGCCATGATCACTGCGCGCAACATCGAACATGCGCAAGAAGCGGCGCCCGCCGCCAACCGGCCCCGCGTTGCCTATCTGACCAACGTCTATCCCAAGAACAGCCACAGCTTCATCCGCAACGAGATCCTTGCCCTGGAGCGACAGAATTTTGCCGTGACGCGGCTGACCGTTCGCGCTTCCCCCGATCTTCTGGTTGACGCCTGCGACCTGCACGAGCGCGACAACACTTTCATCCTGCTCGATGGCCGCATCGCGGTGATGCTGTGGCCCGCGCTGAAACGGGCCGCCCGCCGACCTAGGGCGTTTTTACGCGCTCTGGGCGTGGCGCGATCGGCCCTGCGGCACGGGGGCGCCCGATTGGTCCAATGCGCCGCCTATGTGCTCGAAGCCTGTCGGTTGGCCGACCGGATGGAGGCCGAGGGCATCCGCCACATCCATGTGCATTTCGGCACCAATCCGGCCACGGTCGCGCGCATCGCCATCCGCCTTGGCGCCTTCAGCTATAGCCTAACGATGCACGGGCCGGACGAATTTGACGCGCCCGAAAGGCTGCAATTGCGCGAAAAGGTGGCCGATGCCAGCTTTGTCGTCGCGATCAGCGCGTTCGGGCGCAGCCAGATCATGCGCTGGGCCGCGCCGGACGACTGGTCCAAGATCGCCGTCATCCGTTGCGGCAGCGGCCCCCAGTTCATGAACCATGTGACCCCGATCACCGATGCGGGACTGTCCGGCCATGCCCTGCTGTGCGTGGCGCGGCTCAGCCCGCAAAAGGGCATTCCGCTGTTGATCGAGGCCGTCGCCATGGTGGCATCGACGCGAGACCTGCACCTCAACATCATCGGCGATGGCCCGATGCGCCCCGAAATCGAGGCCCAAATCGCCGAACTGGGCCTGAACGGTGTGGTCACGCTGATGGGATGGTGCGATGCGCAAAGCGTCTGGCGGGCGATGCTGGCCGCGCGCGCCATGGTCCTGCCCAGCTTTGCCGAAGGGCTGCCCATTGTCATCATCGAGGCGCTGGCCTTGGGCCGTACGGTGATCTCGACCCAGATCGCGGGTATTCCCGAACTGATCGACCCATCGGTGGGCTGGCTGATCGCCCCCGGATCGGTCACAGCTCTGGCGGGGGCGATCAACGCCGTGCTCGATGCGCCGGGGGACCAGTTGCGCGCCATGGGCCATGCCGGGCGCGAGCGGGTCGAGGCAGCCCACGATCTGGACGAGAATGTCGCCGATCTGGCCGACCTTCTGCGTCCGCTGGCCTAGACGGTGCTGGCGCTCCTGTACTGGGCTTTGGCCTTGTTGCCAGGATGGCCGCTGCTGATGCTGGCGCTCGAATGCCTTGCGGGCGTCGCGCGCGCGCCATGGCGCCCTCATGGCGCGCCGCCGCCCTTTGTGGCGCTGATCCCCGCACATGATGAGGCCGCCGGGATTGCCGCCGTGGTGGCCGCCATCGCGGCGCAATTGCGCCCCTGCGACCGCATGCTGGTGGTGGCCGACAATTGCCGCGACGACACCGCCGCGCTGGCCCGCGCCGGTGGGGCGCAGGTGGTGGAACGCCATGACGCAACCCGGCGCGGCAAAGCCTATGCGCTGGCCTTTGGCCGCGCCGCGCTGCGGGCCGATGCGCCATCGGTGGTCATCATCGTCGATGCAGATTGTCGGCCCGAACCGGGCGCGCTGGCCCGCCTTGCCGCCCATGCCGACCAATCTGGCGCCGTGGTTCAGGGGTGCTATCTGCTGACCACAGCCCCGGCGGCGGCCCCGCTGGTGCGGGTCTCCAATCTGGCCTTCCTCATCAAGAATCTCGTCCGCCAGCGGGGCCTGCAACGGTTGGGCGGCGGCGCGCTGCTGCAAGGCACCGGCATGGCGTTTCCATGGGCGATATTCGCCGCCGCGCCGCTCGAAACCGCCTCGCTGGTCGAGGATCTCCAGCTCGGGCTGGACTTGCGTTTGCGGGGCTGCGCGGTCCGCTTCGATTCCCACGCCTGCTTTACCAGCCACGCCAGCGCCCAAACCGCCACGCAGGGCCAGCGGACCCGGTGGGAGCATGGCTCGATCCTGACCGCCCTGCACTATTGGCCCCGGCTGATGCGGGCGGGCCTTTCGGGGCGGGCGGGTCTGCTCGTTCTGGCCGCCGATCTGGCCATACCGCCGCTGGCCTTGCTGGCCGCCATCGCCATCGTGTGCGGGGCCGTCCTGCTGGTGGCTGCGGTGCTGACAGGGGCGGGGCTGGGCAGATCGGGGCTGGGCGGGCCGGTTGCGCCGCTGCTGGTCCTTGTTGCCGCCGGAACCGGGGCGCTCACGGTGCTGGCCGGGGTCTGGCTGGCGTTGGGGCGCGGCATTCTGCCCGGTGCGATGGCGCTGCAACTGCCCCGCTATCTCTTTTGGAAACTGCCCATCTATCGCCGCCTCGCCCGCGCCAGACAAAGCGCGTGGGTCCGCACCAGCCGCGAACCCTGACCCGAAAGGCTGTCCCATGTCCCCCCCCCCCACCCCTTCACTTCCTTCCCCGGCACTGGGGGTCGTGGTGATCGGTCGCAACGAGGCTGCGCGCCTGCCCGGCTGTCTGGCCAGCATCATCGCGCATGGCTATCCGATCATCTATGTCGATTCCGGCTCGACCGACGGCAGCGCCGATCTGGCGCGCGCGATGGGTTGCAGCATCGTCGAACTCGCCCCGGAGCACGGTTTCACCGCCGCACGCGCCCGCAACGCCGGTTTTGCCCGCCTGCGCTCTCTTGATCCGGCGGTCGTGCTGGTCCAATTCATCGATGGCGATTGCGAGATGGTGGATGGCTGGCCCACGGCCGCCATCGCCACGCTGCTGGGCAACCCACGGATTGCCGCCGTCTGCGGGCGCAGGCGTGAACGCCACCCCCATTCCAGCCCCTATAACCGGTTGTGCGATCTGGAATGGAACACCTCGCTGGGCGAAACACACAGCTGCGGGGGCGATGCGCTGGTGCGCGCCGATGCCTTTGCGGCGGTGGGCGGTTTTTGCCCCTCACTGATCGCCGGGGAAGAACCCGAATTGTGTTTCCGCCTGCGGCAGGCCGGCTGGACCATCCATCGCATTGCCGATGAAATGACGCTGCACGATGCGGCCATGGACCGCTTTGGCCAGTGGTGGAAACGTAATCGGCGTAACGGCCATGCCATCGCGCAGGCTTTTTCCGATCCCGCCCGCGACGATCCGGGCCTCAGACGCACGTTTATCAGCAATATCGTGTGGGCGCTGCCTTTGGCCTGGCCGCTGTGGCCGTTGCTGTGGTGGCGCATATTCCAACGTCATGACGCCCAGACTGCCAATCTGATGGTTCTGGCCAAATTGCCGCATTTTCTGGGCCAATTAGCCTACTTCATGAAAGCAAAAAAAAATAATTTTAAAATCATTGAATACAAATAAATTGTCATTTTTAATAAAATTAAAAGGAATATTTATGGCGATTTCTAATTACGCCTGGCCAATCGCCACCTTATTTTTTCTGGGCACACCGGGACATGCCGCAACAAAGCTGGTTATGCACCGCATTGATTGCACCACGGATCAGGCGCGCGCGCCGGCGCGGTTCGAACAGACCGCCCGCCCCGCAACCGCCCCACGCCATGCCGAGGCCCAGACATGCCCGGTCAGCGAACAGAGCGTCAACGGCTGGATGATGGTGATACTGATCGCGGGCGCCATCATCATCGGCGTGCCGGCGGCACGGTCGCGCAACCGGCATGTGGTGTTCTCATGATGCGATGCGTGATGATCGGATCGGACGGACTGCTGCCCGAATGCGCCAGACAATGGCGGGATCGCGGCCATGAGGTGACCGCCATCGTCAGCGATCAGCCCGCCATCGCAAAATGGGCCGGACTGATGGGCATACCGGTGCTGAAGCAGGCCACCTTGCTCAAAGATGCCGGGCTGTCCCCCTTCGATTACCTGTTCAATCTGAGCGATCCGCCCGTCTTGCCCGCCCCGGTGCTGGCAATGCCTCGCCGGGCGGCCATTCATGTCCATGACGGACTGCTTCCCGGCTATGCCGGTCTTGACGCTCCGGTCTGGGCGCTGCTCCATGGTGAAAGACGCCACGGAATCAGCTGGCACCTGATCGACGCCCAGCCGGGGGCCGACGACCTGCTGCTGACCCACAGCTTTCACATCGAGGACGACGACAGCGCGGTGTCGTTGAAGGCCAAATGCCTGATCGCCGCAAGAGGCAGTTTTTCCACACTGATCGCAGGACTGGCAACCGGAAGCATCATTGCGCGGCCGCACAGCAAAAGCGCCAGCCATTCCCACGGGCATGATCCGCGCCCCGCTGACGCGGGCATGATCGACTGGCACACCGATGCACATCGCATTGCGCATATGGTGCGCGCCCTCGACCATGGCGCCCATGCCAACCGGCTGGTCATTCCCAAAATCAGCATGAACGGGCATGTCCTGCTGGTGGGAACCGCATCGGTGCAGGATCGCCGATCTTCCCAGCCCGCCGGGACGATCCTGTCGGTGCAGCCCGGTGCCATGGTGGTGGCCACCGCAACCCGCGACCTGCAAATCGGCCGCATCACGACATGCGAAGGTCTGGCGGTCTCGCTGACCGGACGGCTTGCCCGCGACGGCTATGTGTCCGGCGCCGTTCTGGACCGCCTGTCGGTCAGACAACGCCACGATCTTTCCGCGCTGAGCCGCGATATTGGCCGGCTTGAACCATGGTGGCGCCACCGACTGACCCGCCTTCGCCCACTGCGCTTGCCGCTGGTTACCCAAACGAACCCGCAAGACAAGAGCCAGCCCCGCCATGCCGATCTGCGCGGCCTTTGTCCCGAAGGCCCCAGAAGCCCGGCCGACCGCACCGTAATGGCCGCGCTGGTCGGCTATCTGGGCCGCATCGCCGAGCAAAAGGGGCGCGATCACGCCCATTTCGATCTGGGCTATGCCGATCCGGTGCTGCGGGCTGCTGTTCAAGGATACGAACCCTGGTTTGCCGCGCAATTGCCGTTGAACATCGGCCTGCATTTCAACCATGGCCTCTCAATGCTGCGCGAGACATTGGGCGCCGACATTCGCGAAGTCAGGCGCCGGATAGGCCATGCCGCAGACCTGTTCGCCCGTATGCCCTCCTTGCGCCGAAAGGGGATCGATGATCCCGCCGCCCTGCCGGTGGCGATCCTGATCGTCGATGATCTGCAACAGGGCGCCCCCCATCCCGGCGCGGATCTGACCATTGCCCTGCGCTCGGACAGCGGGGCCTGCCGGTGGTTTCACGATGCACAACGGTTAAATGTGGAAACAATCGCCGCGATGCAGGCGGGCTTCCGAACCTTTCTGAATGCGGCAAAGGCCGAGCCGGACATCCCCATCGCCTCGCTGCCGCTGATCTGTCGGGACAATATGAAACGCCAGATCGAGCAGGACAGACCCGCGCGGCCCCATGATCTGTGCCACCACCAGTTGTTCACCCGAAAGGCGCAAAAGGCCGCCGGCAGCCCCGCCATCACCTGCAATGCCCGGACGCTGACCTTCGGCGAGGTGGACCGGCGCACCGACGATCTGGCGCAACATCTGCTGGGCCTGGGCGTAAAAACCGATGCTTTGGTCGGCCTGCATATGGGGCGCTCCGCCAACATGGTCATAGCGTTGCTTGCCATCCACAAGGCGGGCGGCGCCTGCGTCCCCCTCTCGCCCGGCGAGCCAAGCGAACATATCGCCCGCATCCTGTCCGATTGCCGCCCCGCCATCGTCGTCACGGACAAGGCCGGAATGCTCACGCTGCCGTGCAGCGATGCAACGGTCTTGTGCCTTGACGATAATTGGGAGCCGCTGGCCGGACATTGCGATCTGCTGCTGCCCGACATCGCCCGTCCGCATCATCTGGCCTGCCTGAACTATTCGACCGCCGCGCAGGCCCCTTTCATCGGCGCCATGGTCGAGCATCGAAATCTGGCGAACGTGCTGTGCGGCATGGACCGCCACATACCAGAGCCGGGCATCTGGCTGGCGGTGACCGATCTGAAGTTCGACCGCTGTATCCTGGAACTATGCTGGGGGTTGAGCCGCGGGTGCCATGTCATCCTTGCCGCGCCGGGCGATGGGTTTGACGCCGCCTCGAGGCAGACGGATGTGCGGGCGCTGACAGCCTTGATGGTTCGCCATGGGGTGACGCATCTGTGCTGCGCGCCAGAACTTGCACAGCGGATGGTCGATGACAAGGCCGGCATGGAGCAACTGGCGCGCACGCAGACCCTGTTCCTTGCCGGAGAGCCTGTGCCTGCCGAGTTGGCGCAAACCCTGCACGCGCTGATGGGCGAAAGGGCCACGGCCATCTATGGCACGGTGGAAACGACTGCCTGGCATGCCGCACACCGGCTCGATGGCGCGCCCGGCCGCGTGCCGCTGGGCCGCCCGCTGGCGCATCAGCATGCTCTTGTTCTGGACAGCCATCAACAGCCCCTGCCCCCCGGCCTTCCCGGCGAACTGGCCATCGGGGGCGAAGGCGTGGCGCGCGGCTATCTGGGCCGGCCCGACCTGAACGCGAAACGCTTTATCCCCCATCCCATCCTGAGCGGCGCGATGGTCTATCGCACAGGCTTGCGCGTGCAGCAGCTTAGCGACGGCACGCTCCAACCCTATACCATGCCCGAGCGGGCGACCGCGCCCGAAGGCGCCCGCCCTGACGACGCCCGGTCTGACTGCAAATGCCACGGCGGACCGTGCGACCGGCCCGGCGATGAGCAGGCGACCTGCCATGGGCATGAAGCAGCCGCGGGCGCGGCATGGACGCAGCTCTCCACATTGCGATCCGCGCTGCCCGGCTCTGCCCTCGCCTGTTTACCCCAAGGCATGACGCCGGATGCCGAGGCAGGAATTGCCGCCGTCAAACATCATCAGCGCGAGCCCTTTTGGCCCACCGTGCAAGAAAGAGGGATTTAAATCGATGGATGAGGAAAACCACTCCTTCAACATTTCCCACCTGACACCGCGCAAGCGGGGACAGACACATCCGGGCGAGGCAAAAGCCGGCAGCGCGCGCCGTGACGACTGCCTGTCGCAAACCGAAGGTCGGTCTGTGGCGTTCTTGTTTGCCGGTATGGATATGTCGGCGCAGTGGCCGCAGGATTTCGGCATGGGCGCGGATCTCTATCGCCGCGAGCCGGTGTTTCGGGCCGTTATCAATGAATGCATTGAATGCCTGACGGGCGAAGAGAGCGTGCTGCTCAGGCAATGGCTGGCGCCCCGGCCAGAGGAAAGACAAAAGAGCGACCGTCCCGCGCATGGCGTTGCCCTACCTTTTCTGTTCGCCGCCCAGGTGGCGTTGGCGCGGCTGTGGATGGCGCGGGGCATCCATCCGGCCGCCATGATTGGTCAGGGCAGCGGCGAATATGCCGCCGCGCATCTGGCGGGTGTGTTTACTCTGCGCGAAGCCATAACCATCCTGCGCGCGCATGGCCAATTTCTGGAAACCCAGCTTTCGGGCTTACCCTTTCCGGCCCCCGCGACAGCATGCGACGCCATACTGCACCCCTTTTCCCGAACGCTTGCCTCTATCCGACTTGGCCCGCCCATGCTGCCTTTCATCTCTGCGCTGACTGGGGACTGGATCACATCGGAGCAGACTACCAACCCGCATTACTGGACAAGACGCCTGCACCAGCCGGACCGGTTCATGGACGGGCTGGCGCATATCATGGCCACGCCTGATCGCGTCTTGTTGAACATAGGTCCGGGCCGGACGCTGTCGGAGTTGAAGGATCGGCAGGCGGCGAGGGATCTGCGCGCCTGCGGCCTGACGGGTGGCGGCAAGGCGATGGAGCCTCCTTTTCTGCAATCGCTTTATCCGCCCTCGCCCGGCCTGCTTAATGGCGTGACCGGTGGCGCTTGCGGTCTGATCGCTGCGCGATCCGAAAAGGAAGTGCTGCCAGTTGCCTCCCCTGAAGCAATCCGAACGCCCCTCTTCCTGATCCATGACGGATCGGGCAGCATAGCGATCTATGAAGCGCTGGCCGCGCTGATGGTGCATGACCGCCCGATCCTGGGCATTGCGCCGAAACAGGATGACCACGGCGGCGCCCAGCCCGCAACCATCGCCCGGATGGCCAAGGCCTATATCGCGCGCATACGGACGATGCAGCCCCATGGGCCCTATTTGCTGGCAGGGCTGGGCGCAGGCGGCGTGATCGCCTTTGAAATGGCCCAGCAACTGCAGGCCATGGGGCAGCGCACCGCCTTTGTCGGCATCATCGATGGCGCCGATGTCGAAGCCCATGAAAGGATCTTCTCCCTCGCCCGCCTGCTGTATCGGGCGGGCATTCTGGTGCGGCGCCCGGCCTCCGGGCCTGCGGGCGCTTTTGCCAATGTGTGGAAACGGGCGCGTCGCGCGCATCATCCCCAAGGCGTGTTCGAAGGCGGCGACGTGGTCTTGTTCAAAACGACATGCGGCACCGGCGCGCATGATGACCGCCCCGCCAGCATGGCCTATACCGATTGCCTGCTGGGCTGGGGCAAACGGGCGGCGGGCGAGGTACGGCTGGTTATGGTGCCGGGCGGCCATCACAGCGCCTTGCAGACCCCCCATGTCGAAAGTCTGGCGCGCGCCCTTTCGCTGGCCCTCGCCAGCGCTCTGCCCGATGAAAGAAGCCCCACCCTTGCGATCGCCTCGCCACCGGTCACGCCCATCTGGCAGGAAGGTTCGAGCCTTCGCCCCGGAGCGCCCTTGCGATGACCGGCCAGCCCCATGCGCAGGCCGGCGCCCGCCTGATGATCGTGATCGTCAATTATCGGACGCCTTTGCTGGTGGTGGATTGTCTGGCCAGTCTGGCCCCGGAAATCCTGACATTCCGCTCAACGAAGGTCGTCATTGTCGACAATTGCTCAAGCGATGGCTCGGCCCATATCATTGCCGCCGCGATCATCGAGCGGGGCTGGAGCGAGTGGACCGAGCTGGTCCGGGCGCCGATCAATGGCGGCTTTGCCTATGGCAACAATCTGGCCTTTCTGATGGCCTTGTCGCTCGATACGCCGCCGGATCTGTTCTGGATGCTCAATCCCGACACGCGGGTCTATCCCGGCGCCTTGCGCGCTTTCCTCGAATTTTTTGACCGCCACCCGACGGCGGGCATCGCGGGGGGGCAATTGTTCGAAGGCGACGGCAGCCCATGGCCCTTTGCCTTCCGCTTCCCCTCGGCGCTGAGCGAAATCGAGCGCGGGGCGTGCCTTGGCCCGGTGACGAAACTGCTCGACCGGCACAAGGTGCCAAGGGTCATGGAGCCGCGCGCCCAGCCCGTCGATTGGGTGTGCGGCGCGAATATGGTGGTGCGCCGCGACACATTGCTGACCGCGCGGCTGATGGATGAGAACTATTTCCTCTATTTCGAGGAAACAGACTTCTGCCTCAACGCCCGGCGCGATGGCTGGGAATGCTGGTATCTGCCCACCGCCTGCGTCATGCATATCGCGGGGCAAAGCACTGGCCTGACCGGGTCGCGGGCAAAGCGTATTCCGCCTTATTGGTTTCATGCAAGGCGGCGCTATTTCATTGTCAATCACGGGCGGCTCTATGCGATCCTTGCCGATCTGTCATGGCTGACGGGGCATTTGCTGTGGCGCGTTTTGCGCCGGTTTCGGACGCGGCGCGAGGACAATGTGCCGTTTCTCTTGCGCGATTTCCTGAAAGGCTCGGCCCTGTTCAACAGCACATCGACCAGCCGCCGCGTCGCCCCCCCGGAACGCGCGCGCCGCGAAGCATAGCCTGTCTCAATAGGCATTCTGCTGGCGCAGGACGATGGCAATGGTGCGGACCATGATCCGCATATCGAACCAGATCGACCAGTTGCGCACATAGAACAGGTCATGCTCCAGCCGGCCCAGCAACTGTTCCTCGCTATGGGTTTCGCCGCGCCAGCCGCAGACCTGCGCCCATCCGGTCATGCCCGGCTTTACATTGTGGCGCGAAGGATAGGATTGCGCGATATCGCCAAACAGACGCCCGGCGGCCCGCGTCGAGGGCGCATGGGGCCGCGGGCCGACCAGGGACATATCGCCGCGCAGCACGTTGATAAGCTGGGGCAGCTCGTCCAGACTGGTGCGGCGCAAAATGGCGCCCACCCGCGTCACTCTGGCATCGTTACGTCGGGCCTGAACCACCGCGTCGCCGCCATCGTCCTCGGCGCGCATTGTGCGGAATTTCAGAATGCCGAATGTGCGGCAGTTGAACCCCTGCCTTTGCTGGCGGAACAGGATGGGGCCGGGCGAATCCAGACGGATCATCGCCGCCACCACCACCATCACCGGCATCAGCGCCACCAGCGCGATCAGGGCAAGAACCCAGTCTTCGCCCGCCTTGAGCAAGCGTTGATGACGCGAGAGCGGCCATTGCTGCAAAGTGACCACGGGCATTTCGCCCAGCACCGCCAAACTGTGCCGCGTCCACAAGCCCTCGCCCACCGGAGCCAGACGGACTTCGACCGGGGTTTGCGCCAATCGGGCGACCATGGCGCGTATCTGCCGCTCGCGGCCCGCAGGCATGGCGATGATGACACGCGTGACCGCCCCATCGCGGATCGCCAGCAGCAAGGCGTCGAAATCGCCCCGATAGGGCAAGGCGCCATCCGGGCGCCCGGGCGCCGGAACCTCGCCGAAAAAGCCGATCAGTTTGAGGTTCAGCAATTTGTGTTCGGAAATATAGCGCAGCAGGGCCGCCGCATCGCGCCCTGTGCCGATGACAGCGCTGCGTTGATCGAACAGGCCCTGTCGGCGCAAATGGCGCATGATGCCCGCCATGGCGCCCCGCCCCGCCATCAGCGAAAGGCCGCAGGCCAAAAACCATAAGGCAATCGCTTCTGGCGCGATCCGCACCAGATCCAGCATCGTCATGGCCGCCCCGGCCGCGAACAAGGTCACCCCCGTCCAGGCATGGGCCGCCCGCATGGCCGACCGGCCGGCCGACAACTGAACCGGCAGATCATAAGCGCCGACAAGCTGGGCGATCAGGGCGAACAGCGCGCCTGCCATGATGCCGATCCGGTCGAGACGCAGCGTTGCAGCATGATCGCCCAGCAAGGGCAGTAACAGGCGCAACGCCGTAGTGGCGGCAACGATCAGCGCAATGTCGAGGAAACAGACAAGACATTGCATATACTGGACCGGACATGTCCAGCGCCGCGAAGGGGAACCAGAAACGAGTGGCGGAACAATGGCTCGTTCATCCGCCACCTGTTGATCGGGTCGATAGGTGGCCATGTCGCACTCCCCGGCGAAATCGAACTGCTAGGCAGCATTGACAATGTAGACCGACGGACTGTCGGGCAACATGCCGTTCCGGATGACATAGGCGATCATATGAACGCGGTTGCGGGTCCGTGTCTTGAGGCGGACATTTTCGACATGTCGCTCAACAGTACACGGGGCAATTGCCAAAATGATTGCCACCTCTTTTGCCGACATTCCGCGCGCAACAAGGCAGACCACTTCTTTTTCCCGGATGGTGAGTCGCAAATTTGCACAATGATCCGACATATTCCTCCCTTTCCCCAAAAATGATCATAACCATTGGGCATTATTTCATATGGTTATAAAAAAATTGGATGCTTTTTTCGCGATCACCTCAATTAATAGTGATCGCTTATTTTACCATACGTCAGGTCAAAATTCCCCATGTTAGTATCACACTAGGTTTTTTACGTACTGGTATTACCGTTGCAAAGAGCGCCATTCTGACTGACCATGATAAGCTTGCAGCGGCCCGAATTTATTTTCTTGCCGCATAAAACCATCGCTCAGGGAGGCGCGGCGCTATGGACGAAAATACCGAATCCCGCCCGGACCCCCTGACAAACCGGGAATACGAAATCCTGCGTTGCGTCATCCTGGGCATGTCCGCCAAGGAGATCGCCAAACAGCTGACCATCGCGCCACGCACAGTGGAGCGGCACATCGACCATATCCGCCTCAAGACACGCACGCGCAATCGTTCGCATATGGTTGCCTTTGCGATGGCCAACGGCCTGGTATGAAAATGGCGCGGTGAGTTTGCGATGCGCCGTATCGGGCGATCGATGGGGGAGCAAAGCTCCGACAGAACCGCTTGCGTTCACAGGACTGCATGATCCGGCATAACGGGCGAATGCGCGCCCAAAGCAATGCGCCCATCGGTCAGGGCGCGCAGATAGGAAGCATAGGCCCCCTTACCCACCCGATCGATTGCCTGGGAAAAGCCTTTGTCGGCGATGAACCCCATGCGCCAGGCGATTTCTTCGGGACAGGCGATCTTCATCCCCTGCCGCCGCTCCAGCGTAGCGACAAATTCCGAGGCCTCCAGCAAACTGTCAGGTGTGCCCGTATCCAGCCATGCGAACCCGCGCCCCATCTCCATCACCGATAATTTGCCGCGTTCCAGATAGATCCGGTTGATGTCGGTGATCTCCACTTCGCCGCGCGCCGAAGGCTGAATGCCCGCAGCAATATCGACCACCTCGGCATCATAGAAATAGAGGCCCGTGACCGCCCAATTGGAGCGCGGATGCCGGGGTTTTTCCTCAATGCTGACCGCGCGCCGCTGTGTGTCGAATTCGACCACGCCGTAGCGCTGGGGGTCGGACACATGATAGGCAAACACCGCCCCGCCATCGAGCGCGCTGGACGCCCGCCCCATCAGGTCAGGCAAGCCATGGCCAAAGAAGATGTTGTCGCCCAGCACCAGACAGGAGGGTTCGCCCGCGATGAAATCCGCACCAATGGTAAAGGCCTGCGCCAATCCCTTCGGCTCGGGCTGGACCGCATAGGCAATCTCAAGCCCCCATTGCGCCCCATCGCCCAGCAAGTGTCGAAACACCTGCGCATCATGGGGTGTGGTGATAATCAGGATTTGCCGGATGCCCGCCAGCATCAGGGTGGTCAGCGGATAATAGATCATCGGCTTGTCATAGACGGGCATCAGTTGCTTGCTGAGCGCCAGCGTCATCGGATGCAGCCTTGTGCCATTGCCGCCTGCCAGGATTATGCCCTTCATATCGCCTTCTCCTGTGTGCGAACCAATAGCGAAACAACCTGGGCCGCGCTGGCGCGCCAATCAGGCAACCGGATGCCATGGGCATCGGCCATCGCGCCGCAGAACAGGCGCGAATTGGCCGGCCGCATCGCCGCAGCGGGATATTGTGCAGCGGTGATCGGACGCACCCTTGCCCAAGGGCCACCAGCCGCAGTGCTGGCGGCAAACACCGCTTCGGCCAGATCGGCCCAACTGGCCTCGCCGCTGCCGGCCAGGTGGAACACCCGGCCTTCTTTGCGCGCGCCATCACCGGCCAGCCTCTCGGCCAGCGCCAGCACAGCATCGGCCATGTCGAGCGCGCTGGTTGGATTGCCGATCTGGTCGGCCACCACCGCGATTTCGTCCCGCGTCGCGGCCAGCCTGAGCATGGTCTTGACGAAATTGTGGCCGAACGGGCTGTAGATCCATGCCGTGCGCAAGATAACCGCGCCGGGATGCGCAGCCCTTACGGCCCGTTCACCGGCCATTTTGCTCAAGCCATAAACGCCCAGCGGCGCCAGAATATCCTGTTCGGTGTATGGCCCATCCTTGGTGCCATCAAAGACATAGTCGCTCGACAGGTGGATCAGGGGGACCGACAATTGCCACGCGGCGCGCGCCACCTCGCCAGCGCCAATGCCGTTGATGGCCATGGCCTGCTCACGGTGCAGCTCGGCCTCATCCACGCCGGTGTAGGCGGCGGCTGAAACGACAAGATCGGGACGCGCCGCCCGGATCGCGGGGGCAATGCTATCGGGCCTGGACAAATCCAGCCCCGGTCGACCCAGCGCGATCAGATCATGCCCACCATGGCGCTCGATCAGGGCGCTGACCACCTGTCCGGTCTTGCCCGTTACCGCAATCCTCATGCGCATTGATCCAGCAGGCCCAGCCGTTGGCCATCATAATTCTGGCGCAAAGGCTGCCACCAACCGGGGTTTTCGAGATACCACTGGACGGTCTTTTCAATCCCCGTTTCAAAGGTTTCGTACGCCTGCCAGCCCAGTTCGTTTTCCAGCTTGCTGGCATCGATGGCATAGCGCGCATCATGGCCGGGCCGATCGGGAACAAAGCGGATGAGGCTTTCACGCGCGGTCGGCCCCGGGCACAGCCTGTCCAGCACATGACAGATAGCGCGCACGACATCGATGTTGCGCCGCTCGTTTCGGCCACCGACATTATAGGTTTCCCCGACCCGGCCCTTGGCCGCGATCAGGTCCAGCGCCCGCACGTGGTCCTCCACATAGAGCCAGTCGCGGATATTGTCGCCCCGCCCATAGACGGGCAGTTCCCTGCCCTCCAACGCGTTCAGGATGGTGAGCGGAATGAGCTTTTCGGGAAAGTGGCAAGGCCCGTAATTGTTCGAGCAATTGGAAACCACCACCGGCAGGCCATAGGTGCGCTGCCATGCCTTGGCCAGATGGTCGCTGGCGGCCTTGGTGGCCGAATAGGGGCTGGAAGGATCATAGGGCGTGTCTTCCCGAAACAGATGCGTCCGGCTCAGCCCAAGGCTGCCATAGACCTCATCGGTGGAGACATGCAGGAAGCGGAAACCAGCCCTGGCCCTCACGTCCAGCCCGTCCCAATAGGCCCGCGCCGCCTCCAGCAGGGCGAAGGTGCCAAGGACATTGGTTTGCACGAAATCATCAGCCCCGGTGATCGAGCGGTCGACATGGCTTTCGGCGGCCAGATGCATGATGCGGTCAGGCCGGAACGTGGCCATGGCCTGCGCCATCATTGCGCCATCACGAATGTCGGCCCGCAGGAAATGGTGATTGCCCCGCCCCTCTACGGGTTTGAGCGAGGCCAGATTGCCCGCATAGGTCAAGGCATCGATTGTCAGCACGTCATAGCCCCGATCAAGGACCAGATGACGCACAAGCGCCGAGCCGATAAAGCCGGCGCCGCCGGTCACAATCACGCGCATAGGCTTGATCCTTTTTGTCAGAACAGAATTTCGGATTGGGCCAGAGTCGGTTGCACCCGATCCTTGGGCGAGAGTGTCGCCTCATCGGCGATGGCGGGCCATTCGATGCCGATGGCCGGATCGTCCCACAACACACCCTTGTCATTGTCTGGACTGTAGTAGTTTGTAACCTTATAAGTCACGACAGTATCGGGAACCAGCGTGCAAAACCCGTGGGCAAATCCCACAGGTATCCAAAATTGATTGAGGCACTCCGCAGACAATTCAACAGCGCACCATTGGCCATAGGTCCGAGAATTTCTTCGCATATCGACAGCAACATCCATAATGGCCCCGGCGATACAACGCACCAGCTTGCCTTGGGCTGCGGGGTGGGTCTGAACATGCAGCCCCCGGATGGTGCCGGCCCGTGCCGACAAAGACTGGTTTTCCTGCATAAAGCCCACGAGCCCAACCTCTCGACAGAACCGGTCCTCTCGCCAGATTTCGGTAAAATAGCCCCGCCCATCGCCGATCTTGGCGGGAATGAATTCAAGAAGGCCAGCCATATCGAATGTTCGAACGCGCATGCCTTGGCTCCACTTGGCTGGGGTGGCTAAAGAGGCGTAGCCGCAGGCTGCTGTTTGCCTGTCACTTTCCGATGTGAATGGTCGAAAGCGAATCCAGCAGGCCAAACACCCGAAGCAGCCAAATCATGACCGTTATCACCACCACACCGTTCAGGATGGACTTTATCTTGCCATCCATCGGCAGATAGTTGTTGATGAGCCAGAGAATTACTCCGACTACGATGAGCACGACAATCAGGTTTACAAGGGGCATATTTCGTAATCCTCGATTTCATCAGGGATTTATTACTGTAAAGTGTCGGTCACAGGGCTGACGAATGCCGGCATCTCACAGCCGACCGGTCAGCAGCAGGACAACCAGAACGACAAGCACCACGCCGATAACGCTGATCCCGGCATGACCATAGCCATAGCCATAGCCGCCGAACCGCCCGCTAAAACCGCCCAAAAGGAACACTAGCAGCACAATGACAAGAAGAAGGCCAAGCGGCATTGCCGGCTCCTTTATGGTTGGCTGGCCCATCGCGCCAGGCCGAGGCATGAAACGAAGCGTTTACCGGCAACGCGCCTCTGCGCGGCTGTCGATGGCCTGACCGGCCGCCCCTCCGGCAATGGCGCCAAGGACCGTGCCGAACACTTCCGATCCGCCCGGCGCAATGGCATTGCCCAACACCCCACCCGCCAGCGCGCCGACGATCAGCCCCGTCGTGCCATCGGAATGGCGGCAATAATATCGCCCATCCTGCCCGCGATAGATGCGTTCATCACGCGACAATCGCCTTTCCTGATAGCGGTTTGGGTCATTGCGGTAATAGCGGTCGGCCTCATAGCCACCGTAGCCGGGATCAGGACGGTTATAATCATACCCCCCCGATCCCATGCGCATGCGGCCCTGATCACCATAGTCGGAACAACCGGCAAGCAAGCCAAAAGCAATGATGCCAAGAGGAAGGGCGCGCATGATTTTCCTTTCTGGAACAGTACTGATCCGCGCAGCAGGCGCGCTCAGACATGACTGGACGACAGATGACCCATAAGCAAATGGGAGAAATGCAATAGCATCGGAATCTACTCATGTGTTGCTTCATGAACTGCGCAGGGATTACCGCCCTTCCAACGGTTTTTTGCTATGCAATCGGTATCGAAAACCTCTGCTTACTCAGGCAGAGCGTATGTGAAAGGCCATCGTACAAAGCTCGTACACGACGAAATGTACTCTACTGGCATCACGGTGTCCGAATGGGATACAATTGAGCCCCATAACTCAACCTATGCGGCCCCCGGGTTTCCTACATGAAAGGTTTTCGTACGCAAGCACGCGAAAACCTTAGCCAAAGCAGACGTTGGCGCGCCCAAATTGCGTCGTGGCCACCTGCCTTCAGTTCATCTGCGATCATATCATTTTAGGAAGCGTAGCGTCGGCAGCCACCGACTTGTGTTCGCTGAACGAAATTCTCGTCCACTCGGACTGGTTGACATGGAAACTTTCCCTATCTAGTTTCCATGTCAACCAATGTGATGAGCCCGATGCATCCTGTCTCCGATCTTTCCGCCCACACGGGCTTTCTCATGCGCATGGTGTCGAACGCCGTGTCACAGGGCTTCGCCGGCAAGCTGGCCGGCCAAGATGTCACTTTAGCCGAATGGGTCATGCTGCGGGCGCTTTATGGTGGAAAACCGCTGCCCCCCAGCTTGCTGGCGCGCAAGATGGGGATGACCAAGGGTGCGATCAGTAAGCTCGCCGACCGGTTGCTGGACAAAGGCCTGATTGCACGCACCGACAACCCCAACGACAAACGCGCCCACAGCCTGTCGCTCACGCATGAAGGCATCGCCAAGGTGCCTGCGCTGGCCCGTCTGGCGGACGAGAGTGATGCCGCC
Organism: Novosphingobium sp. SG751A; assembly: GCF_013149295.1. GTDB lineage: Bacteria > Pseudomonadota > Alphaproteobacteria > Sphingomonadales > Sphingomonadaceae > Novosphingobium. The sequence goes on along the minus strand of NZ_JABGCB010000008.1, from coordinate 186,147 downwards.
TTCTTTATCGGCCTGTCCGATGCAGACCATGCGGCTCTCAGGGGGCTGCTGCATAAGCTGATTAACGCCCATGCGCTCACCACCGCGCCGGTGGAGTAATTTGAGAGGATGATGATGGATCCCGCCCCTGCTGCCGACCTTGCCGCTGTTGCGCAGCAATGCCTTGATGCAACCCATGATGGCTCGCTCAGCTTTCCCGCCATCATCGGTCGGTTGATCGAGGCCGGTTTCGAAGGCTATGCGGTCGATTATCGGCGTAGCGCGCAGAGTTTTTACTTGCCTGACGGCACTTCGCTGGACCTGCCAATGCCCTCTCATGCCGGACCAGTGGCGGCAGCCTTCGATAAAGCCGTCGTCGAGGCCCAGATCCGCTGGGCGCAGTCGGGCGATCAGGCCTATACGTATCAGGCCTTCAGCCGGAATGTGGCGGCGGCAGGCTGCGCTGGTTATCTCGTCTCGTTCCTCGGCCGCCGTGTGGTCTACTATGGCCGTACGGGCGACATCCATGTCGAACTGTTTCCGCAATGACCGTCCGCTTCCGCCGCGCCTTGATGGATTCGCCCCGCAGGTGATCGCCGCCTATGTCCAAGCCAAAGTCGCAGCGCTGATGCAGGACGAGGGCAGAAGCCGCGCCCGCGCCACGATCGGGGCCGCCAAGGACGACATTCGCTGAATAAACCGAAGCGGTCATCCATTCATGGCCTGTAGCTGACATTTTTGAATGGTTTTGGGCGGCCGGGTCTCGGCTGCCACACCTGCCGCGATCTGTTTTGCAATCCCGTCGGAAAGGTTCTGCAGATGCCCAGTTGGCAGAATGCGCGACAGCTGCTAGATACTATAGAATTAAAATTCTAATAATGGAGGATGAGTTGATCGGCAGGCGCGTTGCCCTCAAGGGCCTTGGACTGGCAGGTGTCTCGAACTTGCTCCCTTTTCGTGTGCTCGCAGACCCAGCGCGCGTTTCGGGGGGAGAATGGCAGCGGCTGTTCAATGGCAAAAATCTTGAGGGGTGGACGTTTTTTCACGACAAAGTGGGCGATCAAGACCTCCACCGCGCTGTAACAATCGAAAACGGAACCCTCCATTTTCTCGGTCCGGCCTTCGACCGTTCGCAGGAATCGACGATGGGCCACATTGCGACAACGCGGGAGTGGAGCAACTATCACCTGCGTCTGGAGTTCAAATGGGGTTTGGATCGCTTTACGCCCCGCAGTCTTCAGCGCAGAAACAGCGGTCTCTTGTATCACATGGGCCCAGAACGGGACCGCTTGTTCCCGAACTGCGTCGAATTCCAGATTGAAGAGGGCGACGTTGGCGATGCCATCATGGTCAATACCAAGGGCCTTCAAGGGCTGTTGCTGGGCGGCACCCCACTGTGGCCAAACTGGATACCATCTCTCCCCAAGACTTACGAAGAGCCTGTTGTGGCGGGCAATATCGCTCGTCAGTGGTTCCGGCACTCCGGCAATTATGAGCGCCTGGATGGCTGGAACACGCTGGATCTCTACGCCTTTGGCGATCAGGCCGCACATCTCGTGAACGGACGGATCGTCTTGACCGTGTTTTCGATGATCAACGGTCACGATTCCAGCGGCATGCCGCGACCACTTACCGGCGGGCGCATTGCACTTGAATTCGAGGCCGCTGAAGTCATGTTTCGCAATATCGAGATCCGCCAGCTCGACGAGGCTGAAATTGCCAGAGTTAAGCAGGGCTAGCCGACCGGGCATTCGCCACCCCTCCTTTGAGCCAAGCCGGTGAGTCGCCATGCTTGACCGCCCGCCCCCTTCAAACCGGATGAGGTGGATGGCTCCCGCTCACGGCATCTAGGTGCCAAGATGGGTTGCTGTCAGGCAAACCCGAGCAAAGGAGCCATCCACCATGGAAGTTAGCACGATCGGCCTCGATTTGGCCAAGAATGTTTTTCAGGTTCACGGTGTCGACAAGGAGGGCACTGTCGTCGCGCGCAAGACGCTGCGCCGCGCGCAGATGCTGCCCTTTTTCGCAAAGCTATCACCATGCCTTGTCGGCATCGAGGCTTGCGGGACCTCGCACCACTGGGCTCGAGAACTGCAAAACCTTGGCCATGAAGTGCGATTGATGCCGCCTGCTTACGTCAACCCCTATGTAAAACGTGGCAAAAACGATGCCAATGATGCGGAGGCGATCTGCGAGGCGGTGACACGCCCGACGATGCGGTTCGTGGCCATCAAATCACGCGAGCAGCAAGCAGCACTATCGCTGCACCGGGTACGTAATCTGCTGATTGGGCAGCGTACGCAGTTGGTCAACATGATGCGCAGCCAGCTTGCCGAGTTTGGGATCGCCATTCCTGTCGGTCTGGACCGGGCATTGCAGATGGCGCGTCAAATCGTCGATGGTGAAGCTAGCGTTGATCTGCCACCACAAGCGGCACACGTGATCGCTATGCTGTGCGGGCTTGCACTGGATCTTCATGCCCAGCTGCGCCAGCTCGACCTGCGCCTCGATGCTCTGCAGCGAAGCGATGAGGTGGCCCGTCGCCTTGCCACGATCCCGGGCATTGGCCCGATCGGTGCAACAGCGCTTGCCGCATCGGTCGCTGATCCTCACCAATTCAGTTCGGGCAGGCAATTTGCCGCATGGCTTGGCCTGACCCCGCGCCAGAAATCGAGTGGCGGCAAGGAGCGCCTCGGGCGCATCACCAAGATGGGCGACAAATATTTGCGGCAGTTGCTTGTCATCGGGGCGACCTCGATGATCCGTCGCGCCAAGACCAAGCCTGAAGCAGTTGACCCGCGCATCGTCGCCCTGCTGGCAAGGAAGTCCACCAGAGTGGCCAGTGTGGCGATGGCCAACAAAATGGCGCGGATTGCATGGGCCGTGATGACGCGCGGCGAGATCTATCAGGCGGCGCATGCGCCGGTATTGGCGGCATGAGAATGGAATATGGCTGAGCAGCCCAGCCAAACGAAGTTGTGAGCGCAAAGAGAAATGATGGCGAAACCGGTCAGACCGGGAACAGGGACAATCCAGTGAACGTCGTAGGTGATCGAGCCTGCAAACCCGATAGGAACCCTGTTCGCGGACCCCATCAGGGCCAGCAGTCCGAAACGACTGCGCAAACAGGCCGGACAGACGACTGCACCCGACCGACCGTCAGATTTTCAAAAAAGTGCTTGCAACGCGGGAGCCATCCACAGACGACGTTCAGGGCCTTCGAGCGCAATATCTTTTCATTCTTAAAGGCCTCAGGACAGGCGGGCAAGTTGCAAAGGGCCAATCAGACCGTGGCGGAAATGGGCACCATTGCCCAGAACAATGCGGTAATGTCGGAAGAGACGTCTGCTGCCGCACGCGGTTCCAGAGCGGCCGCCCCGCCCATGCCGGGGCGCAGCGCCAAAGGCGGTGGGCGGCCTGATCGTCAGGCCCTAAGCCTGCGGGGATAAAAGCGCTGTTTAATTGACGCTGCGGCTTTGCCCCTGCCAAAACTCGGCACGCATGGCCTTCTTGTCGAATTTGCCCACCGGGGTTCGCGGCAGGTCGTCGCGAAAGAACACATGTTTGGGCGCTTTGACGCTGCCGAGCCGCGCCTTGCAATGGGCCATGATCGCGGCGGCATCGGGCGCCTTCACCGGATCGGCCACCACCAGCACGCTAACCGCCTCTCCCCATTTTTCATCGGGGATGCCGATGGCGGCGCATTCATGGATGCCCGCCATTTCGGAAACCACGGCTTCCACCTCGCTGCAAAAGACGTTGAAGCCGCCCGTGACAATCATGTCCTTCTTGCGGTCGACAATGTAGAAAAAGCCATGCTCGTCGCGGCGGCCCACATCGCCCGTGTGGTGCCAACCATGGCCGCGCACGTCGGCGGTGGCTTCCTCCATCTCGAAATAACCGTCGCACACGATGCCCCCGCGCCCGACGATCTCGCCCACCTCGCCGATGGGCAGCAGCGCGCCATCATCATTCATCAATTCCACGCGCACAGAGACGGTGGCCCGCCCGCAACTGGCCAACCGTTCGGGGTGATCCCCTGCGGCGGCGGCGGCCAAGATTTCGGGCGGCAGCCATGTGGCAATAAGGTGAAACTCGCTCTGGCCATAGGATTGGCACAGGCAAGGGCCAAAGACATCGACCGCCTGCCGCAGCTTTTCCGGGCTGCAAGCCGATCCGGCCAGCAGGAAATAGCGCATACTGGAATAATCATAGTGGCGCACATCGGGATGGGCCAGCATCGAATAAAGCGCGGTGGGCGGCAGGAACATATGGGTGACGCGATAGGTCTGGATCGCCTCCATCACCGCATGAGCGTCAAACGCGGGCAGCATCACAATCGTCGCCCCCATGGCGATCCCGGCCAGCGCGAAAGGACCCGCCGCATGCGACAAAGGCGCCGTGGCGAGGAACACCGGTATCTCTTTCACCGCCATCAGCATAGCGATGCTCTCCAGCATCGTGCCCCAACTGCGGTTCAGCGCGCGCACCCCTTTGGCCGGGCCGGTGGTTCCGCCCGTGGCGATGATCGCGCAGAGTTCGCGGTCCCCCCCGTCCGGGCTGCCCAGATCGGGAAAGGATGACGCATCGGCGGGCAGCATGAAACCATCGAGGCTGGGATTGCCCGCATCGGCCGCATCAAGGCAGATCAGATGCCGGATCGAGGGCACTTGCCGCGCGGCCTCATGCGCCTCGGCCGAAAGGCTGGAATGATAGAACAGCCAACCCGCACGCACATAGCGCAGATAGGCAATCGTGTCGGGCATGGCGTTGCGGGTGTTGACCGGGATCCACACCGCCCCTGCCCGCCACAGCGAGAGCATCGCCGTCAGCACGCCCGGATGGTTGGGCGACATGATCGCCACGGCCTCCTGCGGTTGCAGGCCAGCGGCCACCATGGCGCCCGCCAGACGGTGCGTCATCCGCTGCATCGCGGCATAGGTGATCGTGCCCTGCTGGGTCTTCAGTACCGGGCGATCAGGATAAAGCCCGGCGGATTTGTCGAAATAGTCGATGTTGCGCATGGGTTTGCTATCCAAACGGGCTGATCAGCACCTTGCAGTCATGGGTGCGCCGCCGCAGCGCCTCAAAACGCTCGGGCGTGTCGGACAGGGCAATCGTGTCGGACACGAGATGGCGCGGCTCGGGCGCCCCGCTGCACAGGGCGTCGAGGGCGGCCTCATATTCCTGCGTGCGGAAAAAGGCCGAGGTGACCAGCCGGACCTCTTTGGAGAGCATGGCAAAGGAATTGAACGTGTCGGGCTGGGTGCAAAGGCCCAGCAGCAGGATCGTGCCGCGCGGGCGGATCTGCTGCACCGCCTGCGCGATCAGGCCCGGACGGCCCACGCATTCAATCACCACATCGGCCTTGCCGCCCAGCGCCCGCTCTGCCGCCCCGACCGGATCGTCAGGTTCTGCAACAAAGCCGGTTGCCCCCATCGCCAGCGCGCGCTCGGCCTGAAACAGGGCCACATCCTGCACCACCACCGCACGCGCGCCGCGCCGCCGCGCCCAAAAGGCGGCGGCAAGCCCGATCGGCCCGCCGCCCAGCACCAGCACATTATCGCCGACCTTCATCCCCGACAGATTGATGCCATGCAGCGCCACGGCCAAAGGCTCGATGATCGCCCCATCGGCAAGGCTGGCGCTTTTGGGCAGGCGCACGCATTGATTGGGCCGCGTGACGGCATATTCGGCATAGCCGCCGCCTTGCAGCCCGAAATGCTCGCACCATGCCACCTCGCCCGCCACACAGGCGGGGCAATGGCCACAGCTTTTGAGCGGGCTGACCGCGACCAGATCGCCCGTGGCAAAGCCTTCGACGCCCCCTTCAACGCCTTTACCCAACGCCACGACTTCGCCTGCGAATTCATGGCCCAAAACGCTGCCCGCGCCCATGCCGTAGGCCGGGTCTTCCGTCATATGCAGATCCGACCCGCAAATGCCGCAGCGCCCAACCTTGACCACGATCTCGCCGGCCTCCGGCGTGGGATCGGGCAAGGTTTCGAGCGCCAGCGGCCTGTGCAGCCCCTGCATCACCACCGCGCGCATCAGACCGCGCCCTTTAGACGTAGAGCTTGGGATTGATGGCGAGGCCATTGTCCCGGCAATAGGTCTCATAGTGGTTGATGAACCACCACACATCGGCGGTATCGACCAGATTGGCCTGATCGTCGAAGAAGTCGATCGGGCCCTGCATCCATCCGAACAGCTTACACCCTTCGGGATGCTCGGTCACCAGCGTATGACTTTCGCCCGGCACTTCGAGGATGAGGCCGCCCGGCGTGGCCGTCCAGTCATATTCCAGATAGCGCACGCTGCCTTCGAGACAGACCATGGTGATCGTGCCGCGATGCAGATGGGTGCCGATCACGCCCGGCCCCTTGACCCACAGGATGTTCGAAAACAGGTTTTGCCGCACATCAAAGGCCAGATGCTTGATCGCGGCGTTTTCGCCAAAGGGCACCCATGGGCTGTCCACATCGGTCTGCGCATCGATATAGCGCCCGCCGGGGCTGAGGCGATCAACCAAAGCCTTATGGGGGAATTTCACATCGACAATGGCGGCCTTATTCGAAGGCGGCGCGGTCATAACGGCCATGGCAATTCTCTCCTTTATAGTTTTGTCTGTAATACATACTAATGTGCCGTCTGGCCACCGTCGATAACGAATGTGGCGCCATTGATGAAACTGGCGCCATCGCTGCACAAATGCAGGACGGTGGGGGCGATTTCCTCGGGTTGAGCCGCGCGGCCGGAGATGTTTTGCGCGAAGAACATATCCGTAAAGGCGTTGCTTTCGGCCCAATGGCGGGTCATCGGCGTGATGACAAAGCCGGGGGCGATGCAATTGGTGCGGATGCCCGCCCGCGCATATTCCACCGCCGCAGCCTTGGTCAGGCCCGCCACGGCGTGCTTCATCGCGCAATAAGCGCTCATATTGGGATCGGCAATCACCGCCCCCACGCTGGCGGTGTTGACGATCGCTCCGCCGCCCACGGTCAGAAAGTGCCGGATTTCGGCCTGCATGGCGTAAAACACGCCCTTGAAATCGACATCGATGGCAAGGTCCAGTTCCTCGGGCGTCACTTCGTGGATGGGGCGCTGGGGCGGCAGAATACCGGCATTGTTGAACGCGCAATCCATCCGCCCAAAACTGGACAGGCAAGCCTTGACCAATGCGTCCAGCGCCGCCGGATCGCGCACATCGGTGGGGCAAAATTCGGCCCTGCCGCCCGCCGCCGCGATCATCGCGCGCGTTTCCTGCGCGCGCGGGTCAATGTCGCCGATCATCACACCGGCCCCCTCGGCGGCAAAGGCAAGAGCGGTGGCCCGCCCTATGCCCGTGGCCGCCCCCGTAATCAGCACGGTCTTGCCGTCAAACCGCCCCGCCATCATGCGATCCCCGATTTGCCGGGGGCAAGGATGTGGTTGGGGTCAAGCGCCTGCTTGATGGCAGCATTCACCGCGCGATTGGTCTCGCCATATTGCGCCGCCACCAGATCCATGGCGTGAACCCCGGTGCGATAGGAACACCAGCCGCGATCACCAAAGCCGGTGACCAGCTCGCGATAGCAATCATCGGCGCGCTTTTCCTCAGCCGGGTCGCTCTTGTCATACAGCAGCGCGATGATGTGGTGCAATTCGCGCATGCCCACAGCAAAGGCGGCGGTATAGTCAAAGCCGTGGCGCGCAAGGATCTGTTTGGCCAGATCGATCTGCCCCTGCGTTTCGCTGCCCTTGGCCGGGGCCACGGGCGCAAACCACGCAAGGCCCCCGCCCGCGCCCTTCCATCGCGCAAGGCCCACTTCCTCAAGGCTGAGCCCGCCGCGCATCAACGTGGCATGGTGGTGGAACCACGGGTTATCCTTCATCTGCTCCTGCGTCATCACATCGCCGTCGATGGCTGCAAAGGCGCCGCGTATGATGCGCTCGCTTTCGGCCACCTGGGCGGGCGTGCCGTAGAGCGCGATATAGGTGTTCCACATGCCCAGATCATGCTGGGCAGCGAATGTGGCGATCTCCTCGTCGCTCACCTGTGCAGCCTTGGTGGTCACCTCACCGCGCCGGTGGAACATGGCCAGTTGATAGGCCGCCCCCATCATCAGCACCACATTGGGCACAATCCCGGCAATGCGCAAAGGCCGCATGGCGTCGGAGATGCGCGCCACATCCTCCATCTTTTTATGGCGCACCACCAGCGGTTTATAGACCGGTGGCGCGGGCATCAGCCACAGGCCCATTTTCGTTACCACGCCAAAATTCGACTGGGTGAAAATGCCGTCCAGATAGGGACCATAGCCCCATTTGAACGCCTGCCATGCGCTGGGGTTCTTGGTGCTGCCCATGCCGGTTTTCAAAATATCGCCATTGGCCATGACGACTTCCATGCCGCATTGCACCATGAAATGCTCGCCATAGGGCGTATAGCCCACGCCGCGATCCAGCGTGTTGCCGACCGGGCCGACAATCGGGCCGACGGTGGGCACATCGATCCACAGCGGGATATTATGCTCGTCCAGATAGTCGCGCATTTGCTGATAGGTCACGCCCGGTTCGACCAGCGCGGTGCAAAGCTCGGTATCGACCGAAAGGATGCGGTTCATGCGTTTCAGGTCGAGGATGATCTGGCCCGGTGCGGCGGTCGTGGTGCTGCCATAGCCCATATTCTTGCCGGTGCTGACCGGCCAGACGGGCTGGCGATATTGATTGGCGATTTTTAGGATCGCCTGCACCTGTTCGACATTTTCCGGCGCCACCGCGCCCACCGGCGCATGGCGGCCCGTCGGATCGGGCGTATAGCTTTTCGACCATGGCCTCAGGCTCTCGGCGTCGCCCGCCACCCATGCATCGCCCACCACGGCGCGCATGGCTTTCAGCGCGGCGGCAAGGTCCGCCTTGCTTACGCCCGGCGCGATAACCGCGCCCTGCCCCATCGCCTGTCCGGCGATGCCGACGGCCGCCGCCGCCGCAACGCCCGCGCCCAGCAATCCGCGTCTGTCGATGGTCGGGCCGCTCATTGGCCATGCTCCTTGATGTCTTTGGGGGCCTTGGAAATCCAAGTGGCCAGTGCGTCGAGTTCGGCAGGGGAGATTTCGGTCGGACGCATGGCGGGCATGCCGTTGCGGCCCGCGCGCACCATCGCCTGAATATATTCGACGGGCAGCTTGCGGCCCAGAATGATCGGCCCCACGTTATGGCCGTGGCAATAGGCGCAAATGCTGGCATAGGTCTTGGCCGGGCTGCGCTGCGCCAGCGTTTGGCCCAAGGCCTGGCCCGTTTGCGCCGAGGCGGGCGCGGCCACCAGCATCAGCGGCAGCAATGCCCAGCGCCTCACTTGAACCTCCCCAGCATCATGCCGCCATCAATCACCACATGGGCGCCGGTCATATAATCGGACGCGTCACTGGCCAGCATCAGCGCCAGCGGCTTCATCTGTTCGGTTTCCGCCACGCTGCCCAAAGGCACGATAGCGTCCCATGCCGCGCGCACCGTGGGATCCTTCTTGAGCCAGCCGCCGCCGATATTCGTGACAAAAGGCCCCGGCGCGATGGCGTTGATGCGGATGCCAAATTCGGCAAGCTCCAGCCCCAGCGCGCGCACCATATGCAAAATGCCCGCCTTGGCAGGCATATAGGGCAGGCCGACAATCGGTTCGGTCACAAGGCCCGCGTTGGACGCGGTGGCGATGATCGCGCCGCCCGTGCGGCCATTGGCCCGGCACGGTTGCTTCATGATCCGCACGGCATTGCTGATCGTATAGAACATGCCGGACAGATTGACCGCGATCGACTTGTCCCAGCGTTTGGGATCATAGGTATCGACCTGCCCATCGGGGTTACGATGTCCTTCCGGGTTCCAGAAGCCCGCCCCGGTGTCGATCCCCGCATTGGCAAAGCAGATGTCCAGCCCGCCGAATGCCTTGGCGTGATCGTCGAACACGCGGGCCACGGCATCGCTGTCGGACACATCGAGCGCGACGGCGCGCACATCATAGCTCGCATCGCGCAGGCGCTGCGCCTCGCGCTCGGCCCCTTCCGCGTCAATGTCGCTCAGCGTCACCGCCGCCCCGCCCTCGGCCATCGCCTCGACATAGGCAAGGCCGAGGCCCGATGCGCCCCCCGTGACCAGAGCGCTGCGGCCCGCGACGGAAAATCTGTCCAGAATTGCCACTGTGCCTGATCCTTTAAAGATAGAGCGCGGGATTGATGGCGATGTTGTTTTCGCGGCAATAGGTCTCGTAGTGGTTCATGAACCACCACACATCGAGCGTTTCGACATGCTTGCCATCGGCGTCATAAAACTCGTTGGCGCCCTGCATCCAGAACAGAGCCTTCATGCCGTCGGGATCATCGGTGACCAGCGTGTGCGCGGTGCCGGGGGTTTCGGTGATGAAATCGCCGGGGCGGCACACCCAGTCATATTCGAGATAGCGGAACGAGCCCTCCAGCCCGATGGCCCAGACCGGCCCGCGATGTTTGTGGGTGCCGATCACGCCGGGGCCTTTGATCCACAAAATGTTGCAATAGATGTTCTGCCGGACGTCAAACGCCAGATGGCGGATGGCCGCGCCCTCGCCAAACGGCACCCATGGGCTTTCGCTCTCTTCGCGGCCGACATAGCTGCCTTCCACGCCCTTGTTCTTGATCAGATCGGCGTAGAGTTCCTCGACCTGCACGATCTTATAAGCCGAGGATGGCGGTGCTTTCATTGTGCCCATGGGCTGTTCCTCTCTGGGATATTATCGGATGAGCGTGTCGACATAGTCGGCGCCGATGCCGTTACCGGCATAATGGGCGCGGGCCGCCGCGATGTAGTCAAAGACATCATAGTGGCCGGTCGTGTTGCCCTGTTCATCCAGCCACATCAGTGGGCCGGAGACGACGAAGAATACTTTCATCGGATCGGCATGTTCATAGCAGACCAGCGTGTGGCTCTCGCCGGGGGTTTCATAGACGAAGTCGCCCGCCGTGGCCGTCCACTCATGCTCCAGATAGGCCCACTTGCCGCTGATCGTGTAGGCCCAGATCGGGTGCGGGTGGTAATGGCGGTTCACCAGGCCCGCCTTTTTGCTCATCAGCACATCAGCCCACATGTTCTTGGCCGGGCTGATCCACACCGGTTTGGACGAGACGGTCTCGCTGATCGGCACCCAGTACCGTTCGTCGCCCTCGGCAATTTTGGGCAGATAGACTTCGGGCAGGCCGCCCTCGCGAAAGACCTTTTCGACCGGCTTGATGTCTTTCCAGAATTCGCTGTGCGCTGTTTCGGGCATGCTCGCCTCCTTGAAAGGGGGCGCCGGACGGACAGAGCCAATCCGGCGCAAGGCAGGGTGTTGTTTAGAACTTAATCCCAAGCCGCGCGTACCATTCGGCCGGGCGGCTATAGGTGCCGTAGATCTGGCCACCGGCATATTGGGCCTGACCCGTGGTCAGATAGCGCTCGTTGGTCAGATTGGTGCCGCCCACGGTCAGATCCCAGAACCCGCTGAGCGGCTTATAGGTGACGCTGGCATTGATGACGGTCGTGGCGGGGCGGTCGAGCAGGAAGGTGCCTTCGGTGTCATTCTTCATCTTGTCGGTGAAGGTGACATCGCCCAGCAGCACCAGCTTGCCATGCTTGCCCAGATCAGCCTCGTAACGCGGGCTGATGTTGATCTTATACTTGGGAGTTTTGGGCAAGGTGGCCCCGGCAAATACGCCCGCCTGCGACACCGAGGCAGCCACCTGCGCCGGACCGTCGACCGAAGTATAGACGGCATCGGTATAGCCCAGCGATCCGGTCAGCGTCAGTCCCTGAGCAGGCGCGGCGGTGACTTCCAGTTCAAAGCCGCGAATGCGCGCAACGCCCGCGTTCTGGATGGTGGGCGAAACGCCTTGCTGAAAGTTGAGCTGGATGCCCGAATAATCGGTCTGGAACACGGCGCCGTTGATTTGCAGGTGGCGATCAAAGAACTGGGTCTTGGCGCCCACTTCATAGGTCGTGGCCTTTTCGGCGCCAAAGCCGGGCGCATAGGGCAGCGGGTTGGACAGGCGGGTGGTCCAGCCGCCGGTCTTGTAGCCCTTGGACCAGCTGGCATAGAGCATGATTGCATCGCTGGGGTGATATTGCAGGCCCACCTTGGGCGAGAAATTGTTAAAGCTCTTGTGCTGCTCGCCCGCGATATAATAGCGCAGGGGCTGGCCCGCGTTGGGAAAGTTGTTGTCGATGCGGCACTGGTTCGAGATCGGCGTCAGCGAGGCGCAATTGGGATCGCCGAAGAACTGGGCCAGCTTATAATTCAGCCCGTTATTGTCCGACTGGAACCCTTCGAACGTCTTGCTTTCATGGGTATAGCGCCCGCCAAGGGTGATGCCCAACTGCTCGGTGATCTTATAGTCGGCCTGACCATAAAAGGCATAGTTCTTGGTGGACAGATTGTTCGGCCCGTCCACCTGCAGCAGACCTTCGGCAAAGGTCACATAATCATGCAGATTGCCGCTTTCGGTGAAATAATAAGCGCCCAGCACATAGTTGAGCTTCTTATCCATCGCCTTGCCGGTCAGTTGCAGCTCCTCGCTGAACTGCTTCTGGTTCATTTCAAAGCTGGTATGGAGGAAATCGAGCGGCGAACCGTCCAGATCCATGCCCGCCTTCCAGTGCAATTCGCGATAGGCCGTTATCGACTTGATCGTCATATTTTCGGCCAGATCGTAATCGATGGTGGCCGACCCGCCATAGGACTTCATTTTCGAGAAATTGTTGCCATTGGCATAGCTGGTGTCGATACTGTTGGTCACAAAACGGTTGTCATAGGGCAGCCGGTTGTTGTTCGGATTGGCATCGGCATTGACGCCGTAAATCGAGGGCAGATCGACCACCGAATTGAGGCCGCCGCGATTGCCGACAAAGGCGCCTGCCGGAGGCCCGCCGATAAAGCTGTCGCAAGGGCCGGTCACGCCGCCCACGGTCTGGGTGGGATTGCCCGCGATGGCGCAATTATAGGTGCCCGCAAACACGGACGGAAAAGTGGCGATGAGCTTGTTGGCGATCTGCGATGTGTCGATATTGCTGTAATCGCCGCTGAGCGTCACGCGCAGGGCGCCGCCATCATTGTAACGCAATTTGCCGCGCAGGTTGTAATTGTTGTCGCCCCCTTCGGTGCCGTAACCGCTGTTGTAATATCCGGCCGCCTTGAACGAGGTGATCGGGTCCTCGGCATAGCTCGAAGCCCCGGGGAACGGGATGCGATGCAGATAGCCATCGCGCTGGGTGGTCGAAAAGCTGAGCGAGGAGGACAGGCTTTCGGTGATCGGCAGATCGACCGTGCCCTTGGCCGAAAACATTCGGAAGCTGCCGGTGGTCACGCTGCCGGTGAAGCGGAATTCCTTGCCCGGATCATGGGTGACGATGCTGATCGCGCCGCCGATCGTGTTGCGGCCAAACAGCGTGCCTTGCGGACCTTTCAAGACCTCGACCCGGTCCACATCGGGCAAATCCTGATTGGCGCCGACCGAACGGGCCAGATAGACCCCGTCCAGATAGATGCCGACGCCCGGATCTATGTTGAAGGCGAAGTCATTGGCGCCAATGCCGCGAATATAGGCCGACAGCACGGCCGAGCTGCCCGAAAAGGGCGTGCCGGCGTCCAGCGTCACGTTGGGCGCGATGGCCGAAAGCGAGGCCACGCTGGTGACCGCGCGCTCCTGCAACGCATTGGCGGTAAAGGCGCTGATGGCAATCGGCACGTTCTGGACGTTTTCCGACCGCTTTTGCGCGGTAACGACAATGGCCTCAATGCCGCTATTGTCCTTGGCCTTGGCTGCTTCATCAGCGGCAAATGCAGGGGCGGCTGTGATCAGCCCGCCCAGCGCCACACCCACGAGCAAAATGCTACGCATAGTTACGGTTCCTCTCCTGACTGCCGGTCTTTTACCGGTTCGTCCGATTGCGAGTTTAGCGATGGAAAAACCCTTGGCTTGCACTGGGGCGCAAGGGGTTGGGACAGAGGCGCAAAACCAGCGCCGCAAAATTATTGCATGCCACGCCATTGCGAGGGCGTGGCACCATAGGCGGCGCGAAAACAGCGGGCGAAATAACCGCTGTCGGAAAAGCCGAGATCAAATGCGATGGCGGTCACACTCGTCGTCGGATTGACGATCAACAATTCGCAGGCGCGCGCCAGACGCCGCGAAAGAATATAGGCCGAAGGGGTCGTGCCCATCGCGGCAAAGGCGTTCTGCACCGTGCGCACGCTGACCCCCAGTTCCGCCGCGATTTCGATCGAACCGAATTGCGCACAGCCCAGATTGGCGTCCACCAGCGTCTTGATCTTCTCACGCAGAGGCTGGCAATGTTGGACGGGATGTTGCCCATCGCGCACCGCAAGGCTGAGCAGATCGAGGAAGACGTTGGACACGCCCTGCTGCCATGCGGCATCGCTGTGGCCCTGATCGCCCTGTTGCCAGAGCGACAGGATGAAATTGTGCAGCAGACGGCTGCCTGGAGTGGCGCCGGAAATGCGGCGCGACAGCGCGGCATCGAGATCAGGCAGGCGCGCCTCCAACCCGGCGCGCGGCATTTCCACCACCAGAAACTCATGCTGGCGCAGATCGATGCGATAAGGCTCATTGGCGCTGGACAGCACGAAATCGCCCACGCCCAGTTCCGACACCCTTCCGCATTGCTCATGGCGCGAACGGCCCGAATGCTGGACATGCAGCACCACCGCCTCGGGCGCCGATCCGGTCGGGCGGCGCTGCACCAGGCTGCCGCAGGAACGCGGGCGGATCATCACCAGATCGCCCAGACTCCACCGCCGCATCTCCGCCTCAAAGGCATCCTTGCGCTGATCGACCAAGGTGCCGGGATAGGTCTCGTTGGTCAGCCGGTTCCAGAAATCGAGACGCTCATTGGCGGCGATCCGGGCGGTGGAGAAATGTTCGATCGTGCTCATGATGCCTACCTTTGCAAGATCAACGTCCGCGTCGGGCCAATACGGCAGGCGCGGATTCCAAAAGCCCCAGGGCCAAAACCGTGGCCGCCAGAGCAAGACCGAGCATGATCCACAGCGGAGCGCCCAGCCCCCAGACATCGGCCGCAGCCCCCGCCACAAAAGGGCTGAGCACACCGCCAAGCACCTCGCCCGCGCCCATCACCATGCCGGTCAATGTGGCGGCCAGACGCGGATCAACCGATTCCGAAGGGATCGTGGCCATGAACATGGGGAACAGGCCATTGAGCCCCCAGCCGAAGAAGAAGATCGCCGCCAGCCCCCAGCTTCCGCCCGTGTAATAGAGCGCGCCCAGCGGCAGCAGCATCCCCAGCGCCGAAAAACCGATCATCACCGGCTTGCGCCCGATGGCATCGGAAATGGCGGGCACCAGAAAGCTGCCCAGCCCCGCCGAAATGCCCAGCACCGCCATCATCCAGCTCATCGCTTCGGGCGCGAGGCCCCGCACCTTGGTCAGATAGAGCGGCATGAAAGCCCAGCACACGACCAGATAGCTGACCAGCAGCACGGCAATCACGGCGCAAAGCAGGACATTGCGATTGCCAAAGGCCTCGCGCATCGTCACCTTGGGCCGCCCGGCATGTTCATGGGCCTCCCTTGGCGGTTCGCGCAGGGTGAAAGCGATCAGGGCGGCCGTTACAATGCCGGGCAACGCGGCCAGATAAAAGCCCTCGCGCCAGCCCCATGTGTTGGCGATCCACACCAGCACCAGCGGCGCCACAAACGAGCCCAGCAGGTTCGACCCCAGATTTTGCCCGATGCCCATCGCCATGCCGCGCCGCGCGGGCGCCACTTCCTCGACGATCATCGCATGGCTGACCGGCATGATCCCGCCTTCGGCCACGCCCATCAACAAACGCGCGGCAAACAGCACCATAAAGCTGCCCGCCGCGCCCGATACAAATGAGCACAGGCAAAAGGCGAGGCTGGCCCAGACCACCACGATCTTCTGCTTGCCCATCTTGTCGGACAGGCCGCCCACCACAAATCCGGCAATCGCCCATGTCAGCGACAGCGCGCTGGACAGCAGGCCGACGGCCTTGTTGCTGAAGCCCAGATCATGCTGGATGAAAGGCATCAGGAAATTGGGGGCGTTCCGGTCGAAAAAAACGATGCCGAAATTGAGGCTGAGCAGCCCCACCACCCAGATCTGATAACCCACGCCGCGCCGCATGGCGGCTTTGGAATCGGGCGCGCTCACGCAAAAGGCCTGACGCGATCAAAGCCATCCCAATCCTGCGCCGCCGCGTAAAAGCGGGTAAACGCCTCGTCCATGCCTGATGTGGCCGGGATCAATTCCAGCATCCCCGGATCATTGCGCCCATTGTCCAGATAGGCCACCGCGCCGCCGGTCGGCACTTGAGCCCGGTACGCCACCGTATAGCCGCGCGCCTCATAGGTGGGGATTTCGCCATCCACATCGCTCACCGCCACACCGATATGGTGGAAACCATAGCCGCGCTTGTCGATCAGATCCTTGTAAACGGAAGGATTGTCATCCAGCAGCTGGATCAATTCGATGCACATCGACCCGGCAAAAGCCATGGCGATGGCGACATCGGCGGTGGCCGGTGCGCCGCGATAGACATGATCGGGCGCCAGGAAATGGTCGAGCAGGAACCACGGTCCCACCCTCGCTTCATCCACCCACCAGTCCATCGCCTGATGAATATCCTTGACCACATAAGCCGTCTGAATCGTCTGGCCCACGCGGGCGCCAAAGCCCATCGCTTGCCCTTTCGGCAATTGCATCGCTCTCTCCTCTACCGGCGCGAAGTCCATGCCTCGCACTCTGGTTCTTGCGCTTCGCGGCCTAGGTCACAGGCGGATCACCACTTTGCCGAACAGCTCGGGCGAAGCCTGATAGGCATAGGCCTCCTTGGCTTCCTCCAGCGGAAATACCTTGTCGATCACCGGCTTGATGCCATGGGCGTCGATAAAACCGTTCAGCCTTTCGGCCATGCCGCGCGATCCGACAAAGATGCCGCGCAGATTGGCCCCCTTGAACATCAGCCCATGGGGCGAGGTGTTGCCCTCACGCGTCAACACCCCGATCAGCGCGATTTCGCCCGCAAAGCCCACCGCCGCGATGGATTGCGCCAGCGTACCGGCCCCGCCCACCTCGACGACATGCTCCACCCCGGCCTTGCCCGACAGGGCAGCCGCCTTGGCGCCCCAGTCGGGTGTGGTGCGATATTGGATCGTTGCATCCGCGCCCAGCGCCGCCACGCGGGCCAGCTTATCATCCGAACCGCTGGTGGCGATCACCTGCGCGCCCGCCGCCTTGGCGATCTGGAGCGCCAAGAGCGACACGCCCCCGGTGCCCAGCACCAGAACATGTTCGCCCGCCGAAACCGGATGCGCGCCCTCCATCAAGGCGTTCCATGCCGTCACCCCGGCGCAGGGCAGGCAGGCCGCCTCCTCAAAACTCAGGCTTTGCGCGATTTTGACCACCCCGCCGGCGGGCAGAGCGACATATTGCGCCAACATACCCTTGGCTCCCGCCGCGCCCAGCGCAGGCCCCATCGCAGGGTTTGGCGGCCCATCCATCCAGTTCTGGAAAAAGATCCCCGCCACGCGGTCGCCCACGGCAAGGTCGGTCACCCCCTCGCCCACGGCCACCACTTCGCCTGCGCCATCGGAAAGCGGCACGATGTCCTGCGTCACTGGCCCGCCCATATACAGGCCCAATGGGATCATCTGATCGCGATAATTGAGCGAACAGGCGCGCACCCGGATCAGCACTTCTCCGGCGCCGGCCACAGGCGTGTCCTGCTCAACAAGTTGCATGGCGTCGAGGCTCGTCGCCCCTTTGCGCAAGATCCAGGCTTTCATCCCATCCCCCGATAGGCCGCTTTGCCATCCCTTTGGCGCCCGCTTGTTCTTACGGGCCGGCTCTTGACTGCTATAGGTCATCCAATCGGCGTCGCTCCGCAAGGGCTCAAAATTTCACTGGGTGAAACTTCATCCAACAACCAACGCACCGATGCGCGCTGCTATGCCCTGCAGGCTGGATAAATGGCGCAGCGCCACTTCCTCCACCACGGCGCGGCGGGCTGGCCATGTGATGTTGATGGCCGCAATCGGGCCATTCTCGCCATTCACCGCCACCGCGATCGAATTCTTGCCGTCGCGCAGCACCGTTTGCCGGTCACGGTCCGACCATGGATGATGCGGCAGGCGTGTGGACCATCCGCGCTGCCGGGTTTGCGCAATGATCGCCTCGATCTGCTCGCGCTGTTCGGCTGTGCCGTCGGGCGGGGTCAGGCGAGCGATGATCGCATCGCGCTCTGCATCGGCGCAGGCGGAGAGATAGGCCCGCCCCGTGGCCGTATGCAGATAGGACAGCTTTGCCCCCACCGGCCCCAGCGCGGCAAAGTCAAAGCGGGCGACCTGACCATTGGTTTCGATGATTTCCATATGGTCAAACCGGGGGATGGCTATCACGCTGGGCCAGACCACCTGCGCCGACAATTCGACCAGCAGCGGCGAGGCGATTTCGGCCATGCGGCACACCCGATCAGGCGCCGCCGCGCCCGCCGCGCCCGGCAACCACAGGCCATCGGCCAGACGCCGCCACACCAGCCGCCGGCTGGCCAGCGTCTGCAACAGGCGCAGGAGCGTCGCCTTGGACAGGCCCAGATGCTGGTGCAGCGCGTTAAGACTCAGTCCCTCGCCCCCCGCCGCCCGGATCGCCAGCAGCACATCGAGCCCGCGTTCCAGCGCGCGGATCGATTTGACGCCCGATTGCCGCGCCATATTGTCGCCATCCAAAGCCATGCCACCCTCGTTTCACGGTGTGAAATTTACCGCGCGAATTGCATTAGGCAATCCGGGACGGCCATGAAAATATCGGCGTCAGAAAAAGCCTGCGGCCAACAGGGACCAAATCCAATTGGATCGGCCCCGAAGGGACCAGCAAGGCATGAGAGAGGATGCAGACACGATGGGCGATTTATCGCGCAAGAATGTGATGCTTATCATCACCCAGGATACCAAACAGGAAGAAGCCCGTTTTGTGCGTGAGCATCTTGAAGGCGCCGGGGTCAATGTCGTGCATCTCGACCCCAGCGTACGGCGCGATTTTGGGGGCGCAGAGATCGGGCCGGACACGGTGGCCACGGCTGCCGGTTCTACCATTGCCGACATTCTGGCGCTGGGCCATGAAGGCCAAATTCACGAAAAGATGATCGCAGGCTCGATCCGCGCCGCGCATGAATATGCCGCGCATACGCCGATCCATGGCATCCTGTCGGTGGGCGGATCGATGGGAACGGCGCTGGCGGGGGCCTTGATGCAAAGCTTTCCCTATGGCCTGCCCAAGCTGATCGTTTCGACCATGGCGTCGGGTTTTACCAAGCCCTATATGGGCGTGCGCGACATCGCCATGATGAACGCCGTCACCGATATTGCCGGGATCAACACGATCAGCCGCGACGTCTATCGCAACGCCGCTCTGGCCATGGCGGGCATGGCCAAAGGCTATGACGGCATGCCGGTTTCCGGGCGACCGCTGGTGCTGATGACCACGCTTGGCACCACAGAGCCGACCACCCGCGCGATCCGACAAGCGCTGGAGAGCGATGGCTGCGAGGTGATGGTGTTCCACTCCTCGGGCGTGGGCGGGCCGACGCTGGACGCGATTGCGGCCGAGCGCGATGTGGCGCTGGTGCTGGATCTGTCGGTGACGGAGATCATCGACCATATGTTTGGCGGTCTTGCCGATGGCGGCCCCGCGCGGGGCACGGTGGGCATGGCGCGCGGAATTCCCACGATCTGGGCTCCGGGCAATGCCGATTTCATCATCGGCGGCCCGATTGATGCGGCGCAGGCCCAATTCCCCGGCAAGCGTTATCATAAGCACAATCCGCATCTGACCGCCGTGCGCACCGATCTGGCCGACCTGGAACGCATTGGCGACAGGCTGGCCGCGATGATGGGGCAGGCCAAGGGGCCGGTGGCCTTCTTCACCCCGCTGGGCGGTTTTTCCAGCCATGACAGCGCGCTGGGCCACCTGTATGATCCCAGCCTGCCGCCGCCCTTTGCCGAACATATGCGCCGGGCCATGCCCCAAAACGCACAGTTCCACGCCATCGACGCCCATTTCAACGATCCCGCCTTTGCGCAGGCGATCATTGCCCATGCCCGAAGCCTGCTGGGCCAACCCGCCATGGTGGCGGCATGAGCGCGCCCTTTCTCAGCCCGGAGGATGTCGGCGATATTGTCGCCATCCTTGACGGCAGCGATTATCGCGAACTCGACATTGCCACCACGCGCTTTCGCCTGAAGGTGCGGCGCGATGAGGATGGAGGCGGCTGGTCGCAGGAATGGCAATGGGCTGCGCAGCACGCGCCCGTCCAGACCGCCGGTGTCGCCGCGCCCGACACGCCCGAGGGCCTTGTCGCCATCCGCGCGCCCCTGCCCGGCACGTTTTATCGCGCGCCCGCGCCCGGCGCTGCGCCTTTTGTCGAACTGGGCAGTCAGGCGCAGCCCGACACAGTGGTGGGCATTGTCGAAACGATGAAACTGATGAACCCGGTCCATGCCGGGGTAAGCGGCGAGATCGTCGCGTTTGTGGCGGGCAATGCCGAAGCGATCGGCCATGGCGCCGCGCTGATCCACATCCGGCCGGCCCCTGTTTCCGCCTGAAGGGAAAAATCATGATCCGAAGGCTGTTTATCGCCAATCGCGGCGAGATCGCCCTGCGCGTTGCGCGCACGGCGCAAAGACTGGGCATGACCGCTATCCTTGGCGCTTCGCAAGGCGATATGGCCAGCCTGCCCGCCATGCTGGCCGACGAGGTGGCGCTGGTTGGCCCGGCCCCTTCGGCGCAAAGCTATCTGGATGTGGACGCGGTGATTGCGGCGGCTATCGCGGCGCGGGCTGATGCGATCCACCCAGGCTATGGCTTCCTGTCGGAAAACGCCCGGTTTGCGAAAGCCGCAGCGGACGCAGGCATCAGCTTTGTCGGGCCGGACATTTCCAGCCTTCAGGCGATGGGCGACAAGCTGATGGCGCGCGCGGTGGGACAGGCGGCGGGATTGCCGGTGGTGCCGGGCGGAGAGGCTGCAACGCCCGAAGAAGCCTTGGCCCGCGCCCGTGAAACCGGCTTTCCGGTTTTGCTGAAGGCCGTCGCTGGCGGCGGGGGCAAGGGCATGAAGCGGGTGGAGCGCGAAGAAGAGTTGATCCCGATGATCGCCATGGCCATGGCCGAGGCGCAGGCTTCGTTCGGCGACCCGCGCGTCTATGTCGAACGCTTTATCGCCAGCGGCCGCCATGTCGAGGTGCAGGTGCTGGGCGATGGCGAGACCGCGATCCATCTGGGCACGCGCGATTGTTCGATCCAGCGGCGGTTTCAAAAGCTGGTGGAAGAAGCGCCCGCGCCGATGCTGTCTGATGCCACGCGCGGCGGGCTGGAACGGGCCGCCGTCGCGCTGGCGCGCAGCCTGCACTACAAGGGCGCGGGCACGGTGGAGTTTCTGGTCGATAGCCGGACGGGCGATTTCTACTTCCTTGAAATGAACGCGCGCATTCAGGTCGAACATCCCGTGACCGAGGCGATCACCGGCGTCGATCTGGTCGAACAGCAATTGCTGGTGGCGGGCGGCGCACGGCTCAGCCTGGATCAGGACGCCATCCGCCCGCGCGGCCATGCCATAGAGGTGCGCATCAACGCCGAAGACCCCGAGGCCGATTTCCGCCCCTCCCCCGGCGAGGTTACACGCGCGGCATGGCCCGCAGGCCCCGGCATCCGCGTGGACAGCCATATTGCCAGCGGCGGCATGATCCCGCCCTATTACGACTCGCTGATGGGCAAGCTGATCGTCTGGGGCGAGGATCGCCCCGCCGCCGTGACGCGGCTCGCCCGCGCGCTCGATACGCTGACCATCGAGGGCGTGGCCACCACCGCCCCGATCCACCGTCGCATTGCCGCCGATCCGCGTTTTGTGGCGGGCGGGGTGGATACGCGCTTTCTGGAAGGGCTTTAAACCATGGCCGACATTTCGCTTGTCGATGTCTCGATCCGCGACGGCAATCAATCGCTGTGGGGCGCAACCGGGCTGAACACGGCTCAGATCCTGCCCATTGCGGGCGCGATGGACCGTGTGGGTTTCAGCGCGATCGACTTCACCTCCTCGACCACCATGGCCGTGGCGGTGCGCTATTTCCGCAATGACCCGTGGGAGCGCATCCGCCGAATGCACGCGGCCATGCCCAACACGCCGCTGCAATTCATCACCACCGGCCTGCGCTTTATCGCATGGCAACAGGCCGATCCCGATTTCATGGCTCTCGCCTATCGCCTGTTGCAAAGGGCGGGGATCGGCAAATTCATCATCCTTGATCCGATGCATGATGCCGATGCGGTGATCGAGGCGGCGCGGCTGGTCAAACGCGAAGGCGGGGCGCGAGTGATGGGGGCTTTGACCTTCACACTCTCGGCCATCCACACCGACCAGTTCTATGCCGATTTCGCAAGGAAGCTTGCGGCCAGCCCCGATATTGACTGCTTCTATCTGAAAGACCCCGGCGGATTGATGAGCCCCGAAAGGGTGCGCAGCCTTGCGCCGCTGGTCAAGACCGCCATTGGCGATAAACCTTTGGAAATCCATGCCCATTGCACCATCGGCTATGGCGGCTTGACCAGCCTTGCCGCCGCCGATCTCGGTATTATCGATGCCGTGCATGTGGGCATCGGTCCGCTGGGCGATGGCTCGTCCTTGCCCGAAGCGGGGCGGATGCTGGCCAATCTGCGCGCGGCGGGCCACAGCGTGCGCGCCGACGAAGCGATGCTGGCCAAGGTTTCGGACTATTGGTGGCGGCTCGCCCGCGCACAGGGGCTGCCGGTGGGCACGCCGCAAAGCTTCGATGCCAGCTTCCTGCGCCACCAGATCGCGGGCGGGGTGATGACCACCACCCGCCGCCAATTGGCCGAGCTGGGGCTGGAGCATCGCTTTGACGAGGTGGTGCTGGAAACCGAGCGGGTGCGCGCCGAACTGGGCTATCCGATCATGGTCACGCCCTTTCCGCAAATGGTGATGAGTCAGGCGCTGTATAATGTCATCGGCGCGCGGCGATATGCGCAAGTGTCGGATGAAATCCTGCGCTATGTCATGGGCAAATTCGGCCGCCCGACCAGCCCGCTTGATCCGGCGGTGGAGGCCGCGATCCTCGACCGCCCCCGCGCCGCCGAAATCGCCGCCGAGCCGCCCTTTCCCACGCTGGCCGAATTGCGCCGCAAATGGGGCCATGCCATGTCGGACGAAGAGTTTTTGCTGCGCGCGGTGATGCCGTCGGATCAGATCGACGCGATGATCGCGGCCGGACCATCGCCCGCCCATTACAACCCCGAGGCCGCCGCGATTATGCGCCTGCTCAAGGAACTGGCCGCCCGCCCCGCCGCGCGCGACATTGTGATCGAGAGCGGCTCCACCCGCCTTGCCCTGCACGGAGGCGCCCATGTTGCCGGATGATGTTGTCGAGAAAATCCACCATGCGCGCGGTTTCATTTTCGACATGGATGGCACCATCGCCTTGGGCAATGCCGCCAGCGGCCAGCACGAAGCCCTGCCCGGCGCGGTCGAACTGCTGGCTGCCCTGCGGCGGCGCGGTACGCCTTTTCGCGTGTTCACCAACGGCACCGCCAAGCCCCCCGCCGCCTATGCGCGGGGCCTGCGCGCGGCCGGGTTCGATCTGGCTGATGAGGAGATGATGACCCCATCGACCAGCGCGGCGATCTGGCTGGAGCAGCAGGGCCTGCGCCGCGTGCGGATGCTGGGCGATCCGGGGACGGAGGTGCCGCTGATCGAGCGCGGGATCGAGGTGATCGGGCCATCGGACAAGGCGCAGGTGGACGCGGTCTATACCTGTTGGTTTCGCGGCTTCACCTTCCCCGATCTGGAGGCCGCCTGCCAAAGCGTCTGGGACGGCGCGCGCCTGACCACGGCCAGCCATGTGCCCTTTTTCGCCACCGCCACGGGCCGCGGTATCGGGTCCAGCTTTGCCATCAACCAGATGATCGCCTCGCTGACAGGCAAACGGGCGCGGGTGCTGGGCAAGCCTTCGCGGGTGGCGCTGGATGTGGCCATGGGTGCGATGGGCCTGCCGCGCAGCGCGGCGGCGCAGATGGTGGTGGTGGGCGATGATCCGACGCTGGAAATGGCAATGGCGCGCAAAGCGGGCGCCATAGGCATCGGCATGACCACCGGATTGATGCAGCCGGACACGATCCACACCCTGCCCGCCGGGCAGCGGCCCCATGCCGTGATCGACCAATTGCGCCTGATAACGCAGGCCCTGTCGGGCTAGGGCGGATCGCTGCGCCGGAACGATGTGATCCGTTGTTCGTTTCGGAAAACATCGGATTTTGCGGGAAGGCCATGACGAATTTTCTCAAGACCTTTGCGAAAGCCTCCCGTCTGGCGCGTAAAGCTCGTCCTTTCGCCTTTGCCGAAACCATCCGCCGGGCGCTTGTCCCAGCCCGCCCGGCCAAACCCAAACGTCCCCGCCAATCGTCGGGCTCATCCATGCCGCGTCCATCTGCGGGCAGTTTCATAAACGGCGAATTTCAGTCGCGCCACGGAACCCTCGCCTATAAGCTCTACACGCCGGTGGGGTCGACACGTCGTCGCATGCCGCTGGTGGTCATGCTGCACGGATGCGCCCAGACCGCCGCCGATTTCGCGACCGGCACCGATATGAACCGGCTGGCCGACGAACTGGGTTTTCTCGTACTCTATCCGCAACAAAGCCATAGCGCCAATCTGGCCCGCTGCTGGAACTGGCACGCACCCGAGCATCAGTTGCGGGGGCGCGGCGAACCGGCGTTGATCGCGGGCCTGACCCGCCATGCCATTGCTCTGGCCCGCGCCAATCCTTCGCGTGTCTATGTCGCCGGGCTTTCGGCCGGGGCAGCGGCGGCGGCAATCATGGGATCTGCCTATCCCGATGTTTTCGTGGCGGTGGGCGTTCATTCCGGCGTCGCGTTGGGTCAGGCCGACTCGCTGACTTCGGCCATGGCCGCCATGCGCGGCAAAGGCACGGCCAAACCGGTGGGAAAGACTCGCCGCCCTCTGCCCATGATCGTTTTTCAAGGTGATCGCGACCGGGTTGTTCATCCCTCGAATGCCGCCGAATTTCTCACCAGTCTGGAAAATTCACGGCCCGGCCAGCTCGTATCGCAAAGTTTTTCCGGCCGATCGGCCAAGGGGCGCGATTTCACCCGCAAGGTTTACAAATCCTCCGGCGGAAACGTCCTGCTGGAAGTCTGGACTATTCACGGCAGCGGGCATGGATGGTCGGGCGGCCATGCGGCGGGGTCTTATACGGACCCCGCCGGGCCGGAGGCTTCACGCGAAATGCTCCGCTTCTTTCTTTCGCGAAAACGAAGCACCCGGCTATTGCGCGCTGCTCACCCCGCCGCATAACGGGGCGCGACATCCCGGCGCGAGAGATGGGGCACCAGCGCCAGTCGCATTCTGTTCAGCGCCTCCCATCCCGCTTCATCGGCCAGCGGAGGAATCGTCACCGTTTCGCCACGGTCCAGTCCGATCAGCGCGGCATCGACCAGATCACCGGCATCCATCACCATTTCGGGTGGGAAACCGTCCACGTCCGTGCCCGAACGGGCCCAGATCTCGGTGCGCGTGGCGCCGGGCATAACCACCTGCACATGCACCCCGCGAGGGCCCAATTCCGCAGAGAGGTTTTGCGACAGGTTCAGGATAAAGGCCTTGGTGCCGCTATAGACCCCTTCGAACATTTCAGGCGCCAGCGCCAAAACCGAGGCAATATTGACGATGGCTCCGCTGCCCTGTTCCGCAAAGCGCAAAGCCGCAGCGCGGGCCAGCAAAGCAGGCGCGGTGATGTTGAGCGCAATCAGCCTTTCGACATCGCCCTGCGCGCTCGTGCTCAATGTGCCGGACAAAGCCATGCCTGCATTGTTGATCAGCAGGCCAAGGCCGGGCGCCTGCGCAATGCGCTGGGCCACCTTGGCCACTTGCATCGCATCGGTCAGATCGGCAGGCAGCACCTCAACGCTGCGGCCTGTCTGGTCGCGCAGCCTTTCGGCCAGCGCATTCATCCGTGCCGCATCGCGCGCCACAAGGATCAGATCATGGCCGCGCCGGGCCAGCTTCTCGGCATAGACCGCGCCGATGCCGCTGGAAGCGCCCGTGATCAGCGCAGTGGAATTGGGAATGACGGACATCGGAATATCTCCTTGATCGGGGGTAAGGGTCAGTTTGAAACGGCAACAGAAGCGGTAACGGAAAGGCCGGGGCGCAACACCTGTGCGCCCTTCTGTCCGGGATCGATGCGGATGCGCACGGGCACGCGCTGAACGATCTTGGTGAAATTGCCCGTCCCCGGCTCAAAGGGCAGCAAGGCAAAGGTCGAGGCCGACCCGGGCGCGAGACTGTCGACCACGCCGTTTACTGTGCCCCCGCCGAGCGCATCGACATGGACCTGCGCGCGCTGGCCGGGGCGCATATGGCGTGTCTGGGTTTCCTTGAAATTGGCGGTGACATAAAGCGCGTCCATCGGCACCAGCGTCAGCGCGCGCGTTCCCGGCTGGACATAATCGCCCACGCGCAACTGGCGACTGGCCACCACGCCGTCGATGGGAGCGGCCACGGTCGTGTGCCCCAGATCCTGCGCGGCAAGATCCAGCGCGGCGCGCGCCCTCGCCTCACCCGCTTCGGCGCGGGCCAGAGCGGCGACCAGATCGGCGCGGCGGGCCCGTATAACAGCGCTCTGTCGGCGCGCCACGGCAAGATCGGCCTGCGAACGGGCAAGCGCCTGTCCGCCGGCAACCGCGCCGGTGCGATAGGCTTCGGCATCGCGCGCCGCAACCGCCCCTGTGGCCAGCAAAGCCTGATAGCGCGCGGCATCGGCCGAGGCATGATCCGCATTGGCCGATGCCGCGCGAATGACGGTGGCCGCAGCGGCGGTCTGGGCCTGGGCCAGCGCTTCTTCGGCCCCTTGCCGGGCCAGAGCAGCACGGGCAGCCGCAACGGTTCCGCGCGCGTCGGCAAGGTCGGCCTGCGCTGCAGCACGGCGGGCGGCATATTCCTCCGGGTCGATCCGCAGCAACGGCTGCCCCGCACGCACGGGTTGATTTTCGCGCACCAGCACCGCCGCCACGATACCCTTGATGCGCGGCGCCACATTGGTGGCATCAGCCCCCACATAGGCATCGTCTGTGGACTGGCTCGACGGTTCGGACAGGATCCACAGCCCGCCCAGCACCCCCACAGTCAATGCGACACCTGCGGCAAGCGCCGCGCGGGGCACACGGCGCCGGATGGGCGCGGGGGCCTCCTGCAAAGCGGTATCGGCAGTGCGCTGGAGCATCGGAAAAGCCTCTTGTTGAAATGATGACTGTCATATATATGACGATCATCATTTCAACAAGAGGCAAAACGCGACCATGATCTCGCCAGCCGTCACCGCCCTGTCGCAGGACTGGTCCGCCGACCCCACCGCCATGCCCACACGCCGCAAGTTCCTGATTTTCGGGCTGATGGCCTTTGGACAATTCCTTGCCCTGTTCGACATCCAGATCGTGTCTGCGTCCCAGCGCGAAGTTGCCGCGGGTCTTGCTGCGGGGGCTGATGAGGTAAGCTGGGTGCAGACTGCCTATCTGATGGCCGAGCTGGTGATGATTCCCCTCTCAGGCTTCCTTGCCCGCGCCCTGTCGACCCGCTGGCTCTTTGTAGCCTCCTGCGCCATGTTCACACTCTCGAGCCTGTTGTGCGGCCTGTCTTGGTCGATCGGCTCCATGGTGGCCTTTCGCGCGCTTCAGGGCTTTACCGGAGGCGCGATGGTGCCGCTGGTGTTTGCGGTGGGCTTCACCCTCTTTTCGGGCAAGCAGCGCGCGCTGATCCCCGCAATCCTTGGCACGGTCAGCGTGCTGGCTCCGGCGCTGGGGCCTTCGGCGGGGGGCTATATCACCGATGCGCTCAACTGGCGGTGGCTGTTCTTTGTCAATGTCCTGCCTGGGCTGGTGATCGCCATCCTTTGCACGCTGCTGCTGCGCATCGACCGGGCAGAGCCTGCGCTGCTCAGGCGGATCGACTGGGCGCATCTGGTGGCCATGGCGGTGTTTCTGGCTGGTCTTGAATATGTGCTGGAGGAAGGGCCGCGTCATGACTGGCTGGGCGATCAGACCATCGCGCTGGCGGCATGGGCCTCGGCGGTGGGCTTTGTGCTGTTTATCGAACGGGCCTTCTTTTCGGCACTGCCGGTGGTTTCGCTGCGTCCTTTTCGGCGCCCGACCTTTGCCTTTGCCTCGGTATTCAATCTGGTGATCGGCTTTGGCATGTATGCCTCGATCTCGCTGATTCCGGTCTATCTGGCACAGGTGCGCGGCTATAATGCGCTTCAAATCGGCCAGACGATCTTTGTCGTGGGCGTGGCGCAACTGGGTTCGACCGCCATCGCCGCCGCGTTGTCGCAGCGGGTGGACATGCGTTACATGATCACCGTGGGCCTCTCGCTCTTTGCCGCCAGCCTGTGGCTGACCTCGGGCATGAATGCTCATTGGGGGTTTTGGGAATTGCTGGCGCCCCAGATGCTGCGCGGTTTTGCGCTGATGCTGTGCATCGTGCCTTCGGTCAATATGGCGCTGGCGGGTGTGCCTCCTCAGGATCTGGGGGCGGCCTCGGGCCTGTTCAACCTGATGCGCAATCTGGGCGGGGCCATCGGCATTGCCGTGGTCAACAGTTGGCTTCAGGACAACACCCGTATCGCGGCCGCGCGCCTGTCCGAGGCCATGGGCCACCATGCCCACCCGGTGCTGGATGCCACAGCCCGGCTGACCGGCCACATGGCCGCGACCACCCCCGATCCCGCCAATGCCCTGTTGCAGGCGCAGGCCGCCATGGGCCGCGCGGTCATGCGTGAGGCGCTGGCCATAGGATTTGACGATGTGTTCCGGGTGATGGCCTTCATGTTCATCGCCGCGCTGGCGCTGGTGCCATTTTGCCGCCCGGCCGGCGCGCCTCCCCCACCCGATGTCGCCCATTGAAGGAGAATGACAATGCGATTTATCATCCTTTCGGCGCTGGCGCTGGGCGCGTCATCGCCCGCATTGGCGCAGGAACCGTGGTGGCAGGCCTTTCACGACCCTCTGCTCAACGCCGCCGAGGAACGAGCGCTGGGCGGCAATCTCACGCTGGAGGTCGCCGCAGCGCGGGTGGAACAGGCGCGCGCGCTTGCCCGGCGGGCGGGCGCATCGCTGCTGCCCGCAGTCAGCCTGTCAGCCTCGGCCGAAGAGACCCGCCAGTCGCTGCATTCACCGCTCGGCTCGGCCTCGCGGACCATTGGCCTGCCGCGTGATTATCGGCTCTATCAGGCAGGCGTCGATGCGCAGTGGGAGATTGACCTGTTTGGCGGCCTTTCAGCGGGCAGGCGAGCAGCGGCATCGGGCGCGGCGGCCACACTGGCCGATGAACAGGCTGCGCGGCTCTCGGTGACGGCCGATGTTGCCGATGCCTATCTCCACCTGCGGGCGCTACAGCAAAGGTTGGCTTTGGCACAGGAACAGGCTGATCTGCGCGGGCAACTGGCTTTGCTGGTAAACCAGCGTGCCGGTCAGGGACTGGCCAGCCAGTTCGACGCCAACCGGGCGCAGGCTGCCCATGCCGCCGCGATGGCCGCTATGCCTGCGCTGCGCCAAGCCATCGCGGTCGATCTTGACCGGCTTGGCGTTTTGACAGGCGACCGGGCATGGCCCGAGCGGCTGCGCTCGCCCGCTCCCCTGCCCGCCGGCTTTGCCCCTTCGCCGGAGGCTGATCCTGCCGCCCTGATGCGCCGCCGTCCCGATCTGGCCGCCGCTGAGGCGCGCGCGGCTGGGGCCGAGGCGCGCATCGCCATGGTCAGAGCTGACTATTATCCGCATCTCTCACTAGGCGGACTGGTGGGTGTGGCAACGGTGGGCGGCTTCTCGCTGGCGTCGAGTGATTCGGTGATGGCGGGCGGCGGGGCGGCGCTGCGCTGGCGATTGTTCGATTTCGGCCGACTGGATGCGGAAATGGCCGCCGCGCGCGGAGGCCGCCGCGAGGCTTTGGCTCAATGGCGCCAGACCGCGTTGATGGCAGGCGCCGAGGTGGGCGATGCGGTGGCCGCGCTGGACGAAGGCGCGCACGCAGTTGCGGCGTTGGAGCGCGAGGTCGACCTTCTGACCCGCGCGCGCGATCAGGCGCGCAATGCCTATGCTCTGGGCGCCGTCTCGCTGATCGATCTGCTGGATGCCGACCGCAACCTGCTGGATGCCAGCGACCGGCTGATGCAGTCGCGCGAAACGCTTGCGCGGGCCAGTGTTGCGGCAGTACGGGCGATGGGCGGCGGATTTGAAACCGCACAGGAGGCGACGCATCATGGCTGACAAGAGCAACCACAAGGCCAAAGTGCGAGAGCGCATTCTGGACGAGGCCGCCGCCGCCCTGCGCGCGGCGGGCACCGAGGGGCTGAGCGTCGCGGGCTTGATGAAGCGCGCCGGACTGACTCATGGCGGTTTCTATGCCCATTTCGAAAATCGCGATGATCTGGTGGCCCATGCCATCGGCCGGATGTTTCAGGACAGCGCGGGCATGCTGGCGCGGTTCCTGGGCGAGAAACCCGATCTTGACGGGCTGGTGGACCATTACCTGTCCGAACAGGCCATGCGCCGCCATGATCGCGGATGCCCGCTGCCCTGGCTGGCGGGCGAGGCGCCGCGCATGCCGCATGCCGCCAGAGAGCGATTTCAGCAAGGCATTGGCGCGATGACGGGGGCCATTGCCGCCGCGCTGGAAAAGCAGGGCAAAGACCGCGGCCGCGCCGCCCACCTGGCCTCTTCTGCGGTGGCCGAAATGGTGGGGGCGCTGGCTCTGGCGCGGGCGCTGGGCGATGGAGATCAGGCGTTGGCAACGCTGGCCGCTGCGCGGGCGTCGGTAAAGGATCGCCTCTCGGCCTAAAGGCGTTTACCTGATCGTCCGCCATCCTTCGACGTACCCCTGCGTGGCATCGATGCGCAAAAGGTCGCCGCTGCGGATGACCTCCAGCGGGTCGCGATCGAAATCGGTGAGCGTGGGAACCCGCAGCACGACCGCGCCCAGCGCCGCCTTGGTGGTCATCACATTGAACAGCAGTGCCAGCGGAGCTGTCCCGGCAAGACGCGTCATGTGGAATATGCTCGACCAGCCCGACGAACCCTTGGCGCCGGGGAACACCAGCACCTTGCCTGCGAAACTGACGCCGTTCAATTCGTGCCTGCTTTCGATGATCGTGCCGGTCATCGGGCTGACCCCGCCCCAGCCCGAGATCGTGTCATGCGTGACCAGCGCCTCGCCCTCGACGCAGCCGGGCACGACGCAGCGCCCGTGGATGATGTAATCGGGGGTCTGGCCCCTCACCCGCGCCATGGCTGCCCCGCTCATGCCAGCCTCCCGCGCCATTTGCCGCTGCAGGCCGCATCGATGCAATCGGCGGTCGTGCCATACCAGCCCTCGATCCCCATCATCGCGGGCAGGTAATGCACCTGCTTGGCGCTGTCGAGCGCGGCAACCCGCGTGCCTTTGGGCACGGCCTGAGAGATCGCGGAACAGGTGTCGGTCATCAGCAAAGCCCCCGCCTTGCGCAAGGTTTCAGTATGGCCATTGGCATCGGCCAGCGCCTTGACCGACCGGCTGGTAAAGATCCACAAGGCGCTGTTGCTGTGAACCTTGCGCCCCTCAATCAGGCCCGCGGCATGGGCGATCTGTTCGATGGAGTAATGCGGACAGCCCAGCATCACGTAATCGACATCCTCGCATTGCCCGACGCTGTTGAGCGTTTCATAAATGCTGCGCCGTGCGGCGGCGTCATAGCGGAAGGTCTCGCCCCGCCGCGCGCCACCAAAGGCCGCCTCCACACCGGGGGCCTCAGGCGTAATGCCGACCATGTGATACATTTCCACCCCGCCGGACGAGGCCGCCGCCGCGCCAAAATGCTTGTGTCGGATCAGCGATGGCGCGGCGATGGCGCCCTCGATCACGGGAATCGTGTCCTGCACCGCATCGCCCACGAAATAGCCCAGCATGCCCCATTCAAACACATCATCGACCGGCACGGCAACATCCACGCTGTGCTGCCCCTTGCGATATTCGTCGCGGTGAAAACCCCAGTTGGGGATGCGCCGCGCCAGCATGGCCGCGCTGGTGGATTCGCGCCCTTCGCAATTTGTCCGCCCGCCGATCACCGAATTGCAGAAAATCACAGCGCTCGATTCCATCCACGCACAATGTTCACCCATCACCGGCACATTGCCCGCCAGATAGGGCGTACAAGTCTTGAGCAACTGGATGCCATGCTCGGCCACCTGCTGCTCATCGGAACGGAAATTGTCGAAGGCGGCCTCGCTCATCCCCTGTTCGCGCCACAGCATCGGGTCCATGCCCCCTTGCAGATGGCAACTGAAGGCGTTCATGCGCGGAATATCGACCACCTCATCGGCATCAAGGTCAAAGCGCGAAAAGACCGCGCGATAATCGCCGCCATCGGCCGCGTAATATTGCTTGATCCATGGCGGGGCCGAACCGGGCACGCCCGCCACATTATTGGTCTCGACAAAATCCTCCGCGCCCAGCGCGTCGGCGTAACGGATCAGCAATTCCATCGCCTTCCGCACCGCCGCGCCTTCTTCGCCCGCCAGCATGGCTTCTTCCCGGCCTGTCAGTTTTACCACAGCGCATCCTCCTGTAATTTCTATAGTATCGCGCCGGAGGCCGGATCGCCCGCCCCTAACGCATCTGGCCCAGCCGTTTGAGGATCTGGCTCAACACCTCATAGGTCACGGCCAGCCTCTCGGGATCGATGTCCTCCAGTATTTCACCGCGCAGATCATTGGTGATCGCCATGATCTCCTTGATCGCCAGCCTGCCCGCAGGGGTGATGCGGTTGACCGTCACGCGGCGGTCCTGCGCGCTCTGTTCGCGGTCGATCAACCCGTCGCGCGCCAGTGAATCGAGCATCCGCACCATCGTCGGCCCCTCGACATTAATCATACGGGCCAGCTCGCTCTGGGTCAGATCGGCGCCGGAATAGGCGACATGAAACAGCGTCTCCCACCGCGCCATTGTCTGGTTGAGCGGCTTGATCCGCTCATTGGCCACCTTGCGCCACAGCCGCGCGGCCACCACCAGCGAGCGGGTGATGCGGAAATGCCGGTCGCTCGACTGATCGCCGCTCGACCGGCGATAATTCATCAGGTGCCGGTCCGCATCATCAGGCGAAAAGTTGGTGAGGCGCACCGGCTTGGGCGGGGCGATCTTGGGCGGGGCCGCCTTGGGGCCGCGTTTTCGCGCGCTGCGCCCGCTCTGCACCTCCTCGCCCTTGTGCTGATCCGCGTGGTTCCCGTCGCCGTTCTGCTCGTCTGTCATGTCCCGATCCATGCCCGAGGCCGGATCGGAAGTATAGCGGGCAAGCCGCGCGGGAGGGGGCTTCGCCATCGCCGCCTCAATCCAGATCGATCAGCACGGCGCCGGTCGACATCGGCTGAACATCGCGGCGATAGACCCCCAGCCAGCCCGAGGCGGGCACGGCAAAGGCATTGCCCGGCCCCGAACGGCGGGCCAGTTCCTCAGCCGGGATCATCACATCCATCCGCCGCGCCGCCACGTCGATCTCGATGTGGTCTCCGTCGCGCAGCCGCCCGATGGGGCCGCCCACTGCCGCCTCGGGCGCAACTTCGGCAATGGTCAGCCCTTTCAGGCACAGGCCGGACAATTGCCCGTCGGTGACAAAGGCCACATCCTTGGCCAGCCCCGCCGCATCAATCGCAAACAGCACCAGCGAAGCGCCGCCACCCATCGCCGGACCGCCCTTCAGGCCCTGTCCGCGCAGGACCAGCACGTCGCCCTTGCGCAATTGCCCCTCGGCAATGGCCTGCATCGCGCTGGCCGTATCCTCGAACACGCGAGCCTTGCCCGTAAACGCCTCAGGTCGCGAACCATCGCGGATGCCCAGTTTCACCACCGCGCTTTCGGGCGCCAGTGATCCCTTCAGGATAGCGATGGAAGGCCCCTGCGAAATAGGCTTGTCGAGCGGGCGGATGATCTCTGCATTCTCCACCCCGGCATCGCCCAGATCCTCGCCCATCGTCCGGCCCGAGGCGACCAGCACATCGCGGTCGAGCAGGCTTTCAAGCTGTTTGAGCATCGCGCGCGCGCCGCCTGCATCCTCGAACCCCTCAATCCGCACCGGGCCATTGGGGCGCACGGCGGACAGGACCGGCACCTTGCGGCCCATCTCCTCCCAGATCGCGAAGAGGTCGGTGTCCATCCCGCCCTCGACGGCGGTGGCCTGAAGATGCTTGATCGCATTGATCGAGCCGGACACCGCCAACACCATCGCCGCCGCATTGCGAAAGGCGCCCGGCGTCATGATCCGGCGCGGGGTCAGCCCTTCATGCACCATATCGACGATGCGCGCACCCGCCGCGCGGGCCGCCTCGAACATCTTGCCGCTGTTGGCGCGCACCGGGGCCGATCCGGCGATGCACATGCCCAGCGCCTCGACCACGCAATGCATGGTGTTGGCCGTGGCCATCCCGGCGCAGACGCCGGGGCCGCGAATGGCCTGTTTGGCCACTTCTTCAATCGGATGTTTGCCCGGCTTGCCCAGCTTCTCGCTGACCCCGCCTGAAAACAGATCCTCGATATCGACCGGATCGCCGTCAATCTCGCCCGAGGCCTGATAGCCGCCGATGACCAGCAGGGTGGGAATATCCAGCCGCATCGCCGCCATCAGATGGCCCGGCGGCGTCTTGTCGCAACTGGTCAGGCATACCATGCCGTCAAGCATCGCGGCCTCGACCTGCGCCTCGATATCATTGGTCACCAGATCGCGCGCGGCCAGAATATAGCTGCCCTGTCGCCCCGCGCCGGTGATGAAATCGGATGGTGCGGTGGTGCGCACCTCAAAAGGCACGCCGCCCGCCGCGCGGATCGCCTCTTTCACCACCCGCGCCACGCCGTCGAGATGCGCAAAACACACGGCCAGTTCGGACGAGGAATTGACCACCGCGATCTTGGGCTTGAGCAGATCCTCCTCGCTCAGCCCCAGCGCAAGCCAATGCGCGCGGCGGACGGGAGAATTGGCGGCAAGGCTGCGCAGGGGAGCGGGATGGGACATGGGATGACCTTTCACGAAGCGGGAACAGGAAGGGGGGCATGAGCGCCATCGCCGCGCCGCCGCACCGTGGCGGCAATGCCCAGCGCGCAAAGCGCCAGCACGATGGGGCAGATGGCCAGAATGGCGAAGCTCTTGACGATGGGCAGGCCCGAGCTGAGCACCCAACCGCCGATCAGCGGCCCGGCGATCCCGCCGATCTTGGCTATGGAGGTGGCCCAGCCCGCCCCGTTGGCGCGGATCGCTGTGGCGTAATAAATGCCCGCGATGGACAGGATGCCGAAATGCGCGCCGCCCACCAGGCTGGTCGAAAGGACCGAAAGGATCAAAAATGTGTCGCGCCCCACCGGCGCCAAACCGATCAGCAGCAGCGCGGGCGCAGCAAGGGCCGGAAAGAAGGCCACCGCCAGCGCGCCCTTACGGTCTGTATAGCGCATCAGCGCCAGCCCCAGCACCGCGCCCAGCATCCCCGAAAAGGAGGAGACATAGGCCGCCGTGGCGCGCGGGAAATGCAGGTCCTCATAGACGATCGGGCCCCAGTTGGCCTTGAAATAGACCGCCAGCGTGCTGGCAATATAGCCGAGCCAGAGCAGCGGGGTGATCCAGCGCAGATCGCCTTCGAACAATTGCGGCAGGGTGAAATGGCGCGGTGACTTCGCCTCGTCGCCCAGTACGAAACGGTCGTCCGGGCGGGCATCGAGCGAGGGATCGAGGCGATTGAGCGTGGCGGTCAGACGCTGCGGATTACCCCCGCGCGCCACCAGAAAGCGCACCGATTCAGGCAGCCATGCAAACAGTCCCGCCGCAATCACCAGCGTGGCCGCGCCGCCGCAAAGAAACACCGCCCGCCAGCCGAAACCGGGCGCCAGCCAGACCGTGACCGGCCCCGCCATGGCTGTGCCCAGACTGTAGCCCATCATGATAACCGTCACGACCGTGGCGCGCAGCCGCGAGGGCACATATTCGATGTTAAGCGCCCATGCGAGCGGCAGCATCCCGCCAATCGCGCAGCCATCGAGAAAGCGCAGCAGCAGCAGCGCCTCATAGCTGTGCGCCATCGCCGTTGCCGCCGTCAGCAGGCCAAAACCCGTGGCCGCCAGCGTGATCGTCAGCCGACGGCCATAGCGGTCGCCGATATAGGCCAGCACAAAGCCGCCCACCATCATGCCCAACAGGCCCGAGGAAAACACATTGCCCAGCATCGGCTTGGACAGGCCCAGTTCGTCGCGCATATAGGGCGCGGTAAAGCTGATCATCATCATGTCGAACCCGTCGAAAACGGTGATCAGCCATGACAGGACGATCAGCCGGTAATTGAACGGGCCAAGGCCGCGCCGGTCAATTATCCGGGCAACGTCGATGGTTCTGGGTGCCTCTCTCACGGGTGTTCCTCTCGTGGTGGGGGTCGGCCTTTGCGGCGCTTATCCCTCTAGGTTTGCGGCGATTTTCCTGCGCAATTGCCCCATGTCAATCTGATGCACGCTGCCCGATCCGGCCAGTGTCAACGCATGGGCGGCCGCGGCCCCCATCGCCATGCATGGCCCCATCACTCGCACCGAGGACAGAGCTGCGGAATCGGCATCGATGCACCGCCCCACCGCCAGCAGATTATCCGCCCCCGCCACCGTCAGCGAACCGAGCGGGATGGTGTGAATGTGATCGTCGGAAAAGACCTCCCAGACATAGCCCTCGCGGTTATGATGCTGTTCAAGCGGCCATGAGCAGCGCGCGATGGCATCGTCGAACTGAACCGCCTCGCGCACCTCCTGCGTGGTCAGGTGATGCGTGCCTACGATCCAGCGGGTCTGGCGCACACCGGGCAGGCCATAGGTACGCACCCGCGCCTTGCCGAAGGCTTCGGGGAATTCATGGCGCAGGAAAACCAGCGTGCGGTCGGCCTGCTCCTTGCCGTCGATCTGCTTTTCGGCGGCCTCGAACGGGTCGAGCGGGGTTTCGATATGCGTCATGTTGACCATGGCGATGTCGGTGCCGGGGAAAGTCGCGGCAAAGCCGTCGCGCCGCATCATGCCGTAATGCTCGCCGCGCTCGGCAATGCGCTTGGCCATCGTGTCCCAATCGGGCTTGTGCGCATCGTCGATCCCCTCGACAATCAGCATTTGCGAGCCATAGATCTGCCCATTGCCATGCACGCGGCAATCGAACCCGGCCTGCCATGTCAGCGCCGCATCGCCGGAAGCGTCGATGAAGCCGTTGGCGGTGATGCGCACATCGCCATGGCGCGTGGCCACATCAATCGACCGCACGCGCCGCCCGTCCAGATTGACCTTGCGGATGATCGCTCCGGTCAATGGACGAACGCCCGCGTCCAGCACCGTCTTTTCCACCCAGCGGCCCAGCGCAACCTCATTATACATGACCACCTTCATCACCCCGCCCTGAATGATGTGGGCGTTGCCGTCCCGCGTCAGTTCGGTGATGATTTCATCGGCTATGCCATGGGTGAGCTGGCGCCCGTTCAGCCCCGGCGTATAGAGGCCGCAGAACATGCCGATGATCGAATTGACCGCCTGACCGCCCAGCGAGGGCAGGCCATCGACCAGAATGACCCGGTTGCCCGCGCGTGCCGCCTCAATCGCGGCCGAAACGCCCGATGCGCCCGAACCGACGACACAGATGTCGCATTCCTGTTCGATGACGGGGGGCGCGTCGCGGCGCGAGACAATACGGGTTTCCGGGTCAAAGGGGCGATCAAGCATGAGCAATATCCGTTGATGAAAGGAAGAAAAAAGGATCAGAAACTGGCCCGCACACCGGCCTTGAAATACTGGCCGACGGGGTTGAACAGGATGTTGTTGCCCGAACCGTTGGCACCGGGAAAATTGGGCGGATCGACATCGAAAACATTGTCGACGCCGACATAGAAGTCGAACTTGCGCCCTTCCCCGCCATGCACCTTGAAGGTGGCCATCAGGTCGACATAGGTGCGCGAGGGCACGCTGTTGGTGTTCGAACTGGTAGCCGAGGTGATCGAATAGCCGCTCTGATCGGGGCCGACGAAGGCGGAATTGTAGAAGCCCGCGTTGATCCAGCGCAGATGGGTGGAAAAGCTCATCCGCTCGCCCAGATCGAGAGTGAGCATACCATCAAGCGTCCAGTCGGGAATGCCCGGCGGCGTCCCCGCGCGCAGCCCCGTCTGGCCTGCGCGTTCGGTCGGGCCAATGGCGTCGACGGTGATCAGGTTGATCACATTGCTGGCCAGCAGGCGCGCGCTCAGCGCGTTGTCGCGGCCCAATGGTTGGCGATAGGAAGCCTCGATATCAATCCCGCGCACGATCAGCCTGTTCACATTCTGCTGCGTGTCGGTGATATTGGTGATGATGCCCGAACTGTCGCGCGTCACCAGCGAGCAGCTGAGCGGATCGCCCTGATAGCAGCGGGTGACGATGTTCTGCTGGCCCAGCGTGCTGATCGCATCCTTGATCTGGATATTGTAATAATCGACCGAGGCGCGGAACCGGCGTGCAAAGCCGGTCTTGGGTTGCAGCACCATGCCCACAGTGAACGTATCGGCCTTTTCAGGCTGAAGTCCGGGGTTCGATCCCGAGGTAATCGGCGCCACGGTCTGTATGCCGCCGCGCGCCGGGTCGGTCAGGATGCCCTGACTTTGCGTGGTGGGGCCAAAGAGTTCGGATACATTGGGCGCGCGAATGTCGCGCGATTTGGTGATTCGAAAACGGATGAAATCGACCGGCGCCCAGACGCCCCCCACTTTCCATGTCGTCACGCCCAGCGAGCTGGAAGCGAAGAAATCGCTCGAACGGTTATACTGCGTGCGGCGGATCGCCCCGTTAAAGCTCAACTCGCTGATGAAGGGCAGATCGCGCAGGACCGGCGCCTCCATCTCGCCATAGCCTTCGAGCACCCCGATCCGGCCCGAAATGAGCGAACCGCCGCCGGTGAAAAACTGATTGGTCTGCGAGAGAGCGTCGGTGCTGCCCTTCACGCTGTCATGGCGATATTCCGCGCCAAAGGCCACACCCAGCGGCCCGCCCGGCAATGAGAACAGCGAGCCGGTGATATTGGCCGCCACGACATGTTCGGTGGTGACGTTAGTCTGATAGCCATTGGCGGTGACATAGGCCTTGGCCGCGGCAAAATTGGGCCCGTTGGCATAGCCAAAGGGATTGAGCGCCACGCAGGCCGGATCGTCATTGGCGGTGCCGGCATCGGCATTGACGCGGCAGGTGGGCGCGCCGTTCACCGAAACCGCGTCGATGGCCTTGAGCAGCCGCGCAGTGACCGTGCCCCCGGTCAGATCGCTGCGGAAACTGTTGCGCCCGAACTGGTAATAGGCATCCGCCTTCCATCCGCCGCCGAGTTGATAGGATGCCTGAAGCACCGAGCGGATGACATCGTTGCGCACGCGCAATTGTCCCGGCCCGATATCGTCAAACCCCTTGCCCAGCGTAAAGCTGGTCAACCCGCTGTTGGCAAGGACCGTGGGAATATCCAGCGTGGGATCGCTGGATCGCGGCAGGAACGGATTGTCCGAACGGATCGTCAGCGCCGTATTGCGATAGGCGACCGCCCGGTGATAGCCCTCGCCATGGCCGTAATTGGCGGTCCATTCAATTTTCAGCGCCGGAGTCACATCCCAGTTCAGATGCGCCATCGCATTATAGCGCGTGGTGGGCGAAACGATGGGGAAGTCGAAATAGACGTTCTGGCCCGGCCCGTCGCTTTCGCCGCCCACCTGATAGAGCGAATTGGCCATCGAGCCGAACTGGAACCGGCGCGGCGTGCCATCGCGGTTGAACGTGATGCCGTCGATGGGGCGCAAAGTCGGCAGCAGATTGCCGGTATAGGCCGAGGACGGCGGCGTGGTGACGCCATTATACGAGGCCGTCCATGGGTGGACATTGGAGAGGATATTATTGGCGGGCATGTTTGAAATGCCCGGATTGCGACCCCAGTTGATCAACCCATTGGAGCACCAGTCGCGCACCCGGCACGCCTCGACGCCGCTGTTCTTCTCATATTCGCCGCCGATGACCAGATGGGCATTGCCGCCAAGATTCCAGCCGCCCGCGCCGCCGATCTGGGTGGTGCGGTTGTCGCCATATTTGGAAATCCCGGCCTGCATATTCATGCGATAACCGGTCAGCTTCTTGTCGATCAGCAGATTGACCACACCCGAAACCGCATCCGACCCATAGACTGCCGACGCGCCGCCCGTGACCACTTCGGCCCTTTGCAGCAGGATCGAAGGGATCATGTTGGTATCGACCGTCGCCTGCGTGGTGGAGGGCACGAAACGCTTGCCATCGACCAGCGTGAGCGTGCGCACCGAGCCAAGCCCGCGCAGGTCCAGAATGCGCCCGCCAATATAGCCCGCCGCCGCCGACAGGCCGGTTGAAGCGGGTGTCTGGGTCGACCGAAAGGCGGGCAGTTCGTTGAGCGCATCGCCAATATTGGCCGCACCTCGTTCCGCCATACGCTGGGTGTTCAGCACCGAGACCGGCGTTGGCGCGTCAAAGCCGGTGGCGATGCGCGAACCGGTGACGACGATGGGTTGGGCGGGTTCTGCGGCCTGTGGCGGGTTGGCCGCCGCTTGTTGCGCATAGGCCGCGTTCGACGCGCAGGCTAAAGCTAAAACCGATACGATCCTGCCATAAGGCAGGCCGCCTTTCGCCTTCCTCATACCTCTTCCTTTATGCTTTTTTGGATTCGTTGAGCGCAAGCTACTAATTTTATTTTTAGGTAGCAAGGTACTTTTTATCGAATGGAGATTTTTCGGATTTTCAAAGCAATACATTGAATTGTATCAACTATATGAAAGTATCCGCGATACCCCGGCATCAGCCGCCATCCCCAAAAGCGCAAATAGCGCCCGCCTCGGGATCAACGCAGGCCGCAGATCGCCCGCCAACCGTCCAGCCTATAATCGGAACGTTTGACAGCACAGCGCTTTAAGAACTCGGCCCCAAGCGCATCTAAGGGCTTTACCGTATAAGCCGCATACCAGCCTTAGGCTGGGATAAAACGTTGCGATCGCAAAATATTCCCCGGAGGTGCTGCATGATCGAGAATCAGAAAGTCCGTCCCGGCGTGATACGTGGCCCCTTGGGTGAGCCGTTCACCCTGGAAATGTTGCCATCCCCCGAAACGCGCCGCTGGGTGCCCCGGCGCAAGGCCGAAGTCGTTGCCGCAGTCAATGGCGGCCTGCTTACCGCACAGGAGGCCTGCACCCGCTACTCCCTCTCGCCGGAGGAATTCGCCAGTTGGCAGCGCGCCGTCCATCGCAACGGCCTTAACGGATTACGGGCAACCCGGGCCCAGCACTATCGCAATCTGTATCAACGCCAGCTTCCCGCCGATGACCATACCCCTCCGGACGAACCACAGCCGGAATAAGGCGCCCGCGTATATCACGCTTCAGGGCTTGTTTGCCTCTGCTATGATCACGAACTGCTCCAGCAGATCGATGACCTCCGACGTGTTGTGGACACCATTATGGAACAGGTTTTCGATCTTGTCGGCCACGAACAGCGAAGGCCCGGCATAGGCCAACGACCAGTTGCTGAAAATTCGCTCCACCCTGCCACCGCTCAAAAATGTCACGATGTCATGGTGCCGCCTGTCGGCCAGAATATTCTGGCGAATGGCCACGACGCTTTCGGCCGGCCCTTCCAGAAACTGGACAAAGCGCGAACCGGTGAACAGCAGGGCGCCTGTCACCTCCAGCGACGCATTGCGCGGGATGGATTTCGCAACAATATCATCGACCGCCCTTTGCGCCCATGCCGAGGGCAAAGCGCATCGACTGGCATAGAGCCAACCGGCCAGACCAAAACGATAAAGCGGCGACTGTGTCATGGGATGAGCGATCCTCTCTTCATGCCGCATCTTCATTTGAACCGGCAATCCCTGCCAGCGTGGCAAAGCGGATCAAGGCGACAAGATTATCCATGCGCAATTTCTGCATGATGTTGCCGCGATGCATTTCCACGGTGCGCACACCGATTGCCAAATCAAGGGCGATCTGGCGATTGGTCATGCCCCCCACAATCCTTTTGAGCACCTCTTCCTCTCTGGAGGTCAGATGTGCGCGCAGCGCGGCAGCCTCGCCGATGAATTGCTGATGGGCCACTTTGGCGGGCAGGATTTCATAGGCATAGTCTAAAGCCAGACGCACCTTGGCCATGGGGCACGGAATAGGCAGGCAATCGACCGCCCCGGCCCGCAACGCCTGAACCGCCTCGCGGATGGTGGGATCGACGCGCATCATAATGACCGGCATGTCCGAACGCTGTGCCAACAGGCGGCGGATCGTATCCAGCCCGCTGCGCTCGGGTCCGCGAATGGCCAGCAGCACGCAACCGGCCGGAAGATAGGATGCCGCCTCGACCAGATCCGCATCGGACGAAAAGGCCCGCGTTTCCAACCCCTGATGCCGCAAAGCCAAGGCGAACCGTCGTCGATAGGACGCATCACTATCCACGATATAGGCCACACGTTTTTTGAACACGGCTCTGCTCAATCCAAGCCCGGATCACGCGGGCATACTGACTTGCACCTACCCGACGTTAGATCCCGCCTCTAGCAGGCGATACCGTATCACTACGGTATCCTTGCCTTGGGAAGCGACCTCATACTGCCCGGCTGTGCCGCGCCCGCCGCTTTGTCCCAGATGGGCTGAACCACGTGGAAAACAAGCGGGCCTGTTTCAGGAATGGCAAAAACAGGAAGGCATGTGGTCATTCGTGATCCCGACCGCCTGCATCCAGGCATAGACAATCGTCGGACCGACAAATTTGAAACCGCGCTTTTTCAGATCTTTCGATATGGCGATCGAGAGTGGGGACTGCACATTTCGCACATCCCCCCTGATCGGCTCGCCCGATGTGAAAGACCAGCAATATTGCGCAAAATCTTCCCCGCGCGCCTGCATCTCGTTGAAGATCTGCGCGCCGCGGATGGTAGCCTCGATCTTGGCCCGCGCCCGCACAATGCCGGGATCGGCCATCAGCCTTTCAACATCATCAGCCCCAAAGTCTGCCACTTTGTGCGGATCGAAACCGGCAAAAGCGGCCCGAAACCCCTCACGCTTGCGCAGGATGATGGCCCAGGACAGACCAGCCTGAAACCCTTCCAGCATCAGCGTTTCCCAAAGCATCCGTGAATCGCGCTGGGGCACGCCCCATTCAGTGTCGTGGTAATGCTGCATCATCGGGTCGGAATTGGCCCAGTCACAGCGCGGCCGGTCTTGCATAAAAATCCACTCCAGAGGCGCATTTGCGAGAGGCCAAGCATACACAAAAACAATCGCGTTCATACCGGCACGCCATGGCGCGTCACATGTGGTCGCGGGCGCCAAGATCATAGCCTGTGACAGTATGCCTGGAACTTTTGCCCTGCGCTGCCTTTCGCGTTGTCAGGAGGGAATCTCATGGCCCAACACGATATGGCGACCAGCCCCCATCCTTGCCTTCCTATGCGCATCAGCGCTGTTCGGCGGGCGCTGCGCCGATTGCGTCCGGGCGGGCAATTGCATCTTTACACCGACAGCGCCATCATTGCCGGCGAGGATCGGATGCGATCAGCGCTGGACAGGCTGGCCCGTGAAACGGCTGTGTTATGCATTACCGCGAAATCGACCCCGACGTGTTCGGCGAAGAATTTGACCGCCCTCTATATCGCCACGTCGAACGCATTAACGGGGGTCAAGCCGGTCGCATAGGCCATCTGTTCCTGTGTCATCGGCAATTCATAGGAATCGCCCTCCAGCAATCCGGCGGCGCGCAATTGCATGGCAAATTCGCAAAGGAAATGGACAGTGCACCCCCGCGCATCGCGACGCCCGACATTGGCCGCTCTGGTGCGAGGCGCCGGTCCAATCCATCACTGATCTGTGGGCCCAATTCGCCCATACCGCAAACCCCTCGGCCAAGGGGCGCCCCCGATGGCCCGCCTATACGGTGACGTCGCGAAACGACAAAAATGGACGCGCAATGCCGCGTGATCCGCGATCCGGAAAGTGCAGAGCAGCACTTCATCATGACGCCGCCCGGCGTGAAAAATATCGGGCAAAGCTTTCGACGAGCCTATGAGGAATGGAATCCTCATAGGCCGCCATTGGTTTTACAACCTGTCGTGCCGCCGCCTAGGGGCAAAAGGCATCAGCGACAGGTGACATTGCCCCGGTCGATCTCGCGACCCAGCAGCCCGCCCCCGGCGACGCCCAGGATCGTGCCGAGCGTCTTGTCACCCCGACCGGCGATCTGATTGCCCAGCAACCCGCCCAATGCGGCCCCGACCACGATCCCGGTCGTGCCATTGCTGCGATGACAATAATAGCGCCCGTCATTGCCGCGCCAGATCCGGTCATCGCGGTTCATCCGGCGCGGTTCATAGCGCGCTTCATACCCACGATAATCGCGGCGTTCATCATGATCGCGGCGGCCATAAGCAGGAGCCCAGGGCGGCGGGCCGGCAAAAGCAGGCGTTGCAACCGGCAGCGCAATTGCGGCCAGCGCCGCTCCAAGAATGATCTTACGCATAAGGCGACCTTCCTCTTTTGGTTCATCAGCAGGTCGATCAATACGACCTTGATACAAAGATAGCGCAGCTCGATGAACGGCGGATTGCCCGGTATGGACGGGCTGCCCATCCCACATAAATCGCCCAATTCCTGAGCATTTACAGCATTAAAACAGAGGCATAAGGGAAGGCTGAATTATGAGATGAAA
This sequence comes from Novosphingobium sp. SG751A, assembly GCF_013149295.1. Lineage (GTDB taxonomy): Bacteria > Pseudomonadota > Alphaproteobacteria > Sphingomonadales > Sphingomonadaceae > Novosphingobium. Next base: position 141,315 of record NZ_JABGCB010000008.1, on the reverse strand, counting down.
TTCTGGAATGGCGCGGTGAAGGACCAAACATGGCATCTTCCTGCGCGTTTCCTGCCTGCGCTGTCTGGACAGCAGGCGCGCGACCGAGGCGCATCGCCCGGTCGCGCTGTGCTCAGCATAATCGGCGCCGCATATCGGTCGATACGCGACGCCATGCGGCATCAGTGACGCAGCATCCACCTGTCGCGCTCGGCGGCGATGTCGGCTTCCGAATAGGTCGGCGCGTCTTCGTCAAATCGGCTCCAGCCCGATCCTTCATACAGGCGTCGACGTTCATAAGGATCGACAGAGCCGGAATCGGCCAGCACATGCTGGGCGGTTTCGATCATGTCTTCGGGCACCTTGGCGCTGACCAGAGTGCCGCCGCGACGCACGCTTTCGGCATAGAATTCGGCTTCCTCGCGGCTGACCCCGGCATTGGACAGGGCGCCCACAATGCCCCCCGCGCCTGCTCCGATCACGCCCCCGGCCACAGCGCCCGCTGCCGCGCTGGCCAGCCATCCGGCCGCCACCACCGGACCAATGCCCGGAATGGCCAGCAGACCCAACCCGGCCAGCGCGCCCCCGGTCGCCCCCAGAATGCCGCCCAGCGAGCCAACCGCGGCCGCATCCCGGCCCGATGCCTGGGCCGCAGTCATATCCTCAGGCTCACGCAGACTGGCCGGGGCGCCCTTGACGCCGCGCGAGGCAAACCTGTGTGAAACCAGGCTGATGTCGCTTTCGGGAATACCGGCAAGTTCAAGGTCGCGCACGGCGTTCTCGGCCTGCTCAAAACTGTCATAAAGACGGGTGACGATCTTGCTCATGGTCAATCCTCTCTCGTATTATCAATGGCTTGTGATCAGCGATGCGCGACATTGCCCTTATAGTCGAGGGCCACACGGACCGGCTGCCCGTCAAGCTGGGCGCGGGCCTGCCACAGGCCGTCCGTGTCAAGCTTCAGTTGGTCAACGCGGGTATAGCCCGCCTTTTCCAGCCGCATCCGTGCCTCGCCTTCGGTGAACGAATTGCGTCCTTTGCCCAGTTGGCCCCATGTAATCTTGTCGGGCGATTTTATGGCCGGATTGGCGGGCGCATGATCGCTGGCGGTGGGCTTTTGCGCGCCCTGCGCCAGGGCCTGTGACCCTGTGGCCATGGTCGCGGCCATAGTCATGGCCAGGGTGATCAGTGTCATTCTCCTGTGCTTCATGTCTCGATCTCCTGCTGTGTTCGGGGGAAAGAACGGGCGCAGCGCAATGTTCCATGCCGCCGCTTTCTCGCGCCCGTGTCATGCCAACGGCTGATCCGATTTTCCTGCTGCGGCGGAACGGACATGCTCCGACATACAGGAACAGGCCGGTGATGGATCTATCCCGCCGCTGACCGCTTTCGCATTCAACCGGGCATCGCGCGAACGCGCTCATGCCAAGCGAAAGGACGCATCATGACGCAGTATATGATAGGCTATCTGGTGGGCAGTCTGGCGACCGACTCCATCAACCGCAAGCTGGCCAAGGCACTGGCAAGGCTGGCTCCCCCCGATCTGGCGCTTGAGGAAATCCCCATCCATGACCTTCCGCTCTACAGTTACGATTATGACGCGGATTTTCCCCCGGCGGCGCGCGCCTTCAAACAGGCGCTCGATGCGGCCGATGCGGTGCTGCTTGTCACGCCGGAATATAACCGCTCGATCCCGGGCGGCCTGAAAAACGCCATCGATTGGGCCAGCCGCCCGGTCGGCCACAATTCCTTTACCCACAAACCCGCTGCAATCATCGGAGCATCGCCGGGAGAAATACGCAGCGCCATCGCCCAACAGCATCTGCGCGCCATTCTGGCCGCTTGCGATTGCCCGCTGATGACTGCACCTGAGGCCTATATCCATTTTACGCCGGGGCTGATTTCGGACAACGGTGATGTCACCGATGCGCGATGCGAGCATTTTCTGCGCCGCTTCATGCAATCCTACGCCCAATTCGTCGCGCGGATGACCAAGCTGCGGCCAGCTACAGGGTAATTCGCAGGATCCACTCGCCGCGCGCCATGGGCGCTTCCCCGCAACCGCAGAGCGACCGATCATGGCGCAAGGAACATGCCCGCACATCCCCGCTTTCGATCCTATCAACATGGAAAAAGGAGTTATGCCATGGGTGAGATCAAGGACCGCGCCAAGGGTTTCATGGATGAAACCATCGGCAAGACCAAGCAGGCGATCGGCAGGGCCATCGACCGCCCCGACATTGAGGCCGAGGGAGACATTCAGGAAGCCAAGGGCGACGCTGAAAAGGCCAAGGCCCGCCTTGAAAGCAAGTTGAAGCCGTAAAGCAAGGGGGTCGTCATCCGGCCCCCTTTTGCTTTAACCTGCGGGCGAAACGGGATTTTCGGATAGAACCGTGCCTTCGTTCAACGTCTCGGCGGCTAAATGCACCGTTTCGTCACGCCGCGCGGAACATCGCGATGGTTCACCCCTTCTGCTGATGATCGCGTGGACCGGGCCATAACGGCCCGCCCGGAGACAGAGACGGATCATGTTGGTCCAGTCCCCACCGGCCGACCCCTCACACTTTCGGGCTCGCCATAGGCTCCGATCCACGCGATCACCCCCCAAACAGCAGGACCACGCAAAGCAGCGGGAGCGGGAGCGGGAGCGGGAGCGGGAGCGGGAGCGGGAGCGGGAGCGGGAGCGGGAGCGGGGTTGTCATCCGGCCTTTTCAATAAAAAGCCATAATGCAAATGCCGCCGGTCAGAAGCTAAGGGCTTCAGCTTAGACCCTCACAGAAAATGATCGAAGATTTTTGCTTTATCGCTGTGCCGATCTGTGTCGTTGACCGCCTCATCGCACGTGGACCCGGTCGCGCCGCAAGAAAGGGGCCGCTTCGATGAAATATTCTCCCTCTGCAATTTCTACAGGACAGCGAATCAACGGGCTGATGTCGGTTTCAGCCGCAGCGGCGCTGATCGAGGCGGGCGCGCCCCTTGCCATAGCCGGCCGGGCAGAAGCCCTGGCCGGCCTGCCGCGCGGTTGCTGGATCGGGGGGACCACCCCCTATCTGATGACCGAAAGCGGCGGATGCATCATTGGCGCCGATCAGCTCTTTGTCACCGATTTTTCGCATCTGGGAACGGTTCGAGTAAACCGGTATGATCAGGACAATCTGCAACAAATCACCGCAGAAGCGCCCCATAACGGCTTTGCCCTGACCATCATCCCGTTCCATTCGTCATGCCATAAACGCTTCGCCCAAGAGGCGGGGAGCTATCCTCAGGCCTATCTGCGGCCTGCCATCGGGTGGATCGCCGGTTTCGATCTTAATGACCAAGGCGCGCAGGCGCAGGTCTTCGACGGTATCACCGGCAGAAGCTATACCGACCGCGCCGTGGTCCTGCATATCCAATTGCCCGAGGATTTTACGCCGGTCATCAACATGATCAATCTGTTCGAGCGCGATGGCGGGCAGACTTTCCATTTCGACGATGTCAGTTTCTCGCCCAGTCATGTCGTGGTCGACGGCGTCCGTCTGCCCTTTGCCGACTATATCCGCTCAAGGGGGATGGGGCATGGGCGCCTGCCCATGGTCGGGGGATATGCGGGCGCGCATACCAACGTGTCGCTCCGCTCTGTGCATGGCAACAATGTCGAGCTTTATGCGCCGGTATTCCCCGATGTCGAATATGGCTTTGCCCGGCCGGTCAGCGACTATGCCGCCGAATTTCGCAAACGGTTTGAAAGCGGGCCGCGCGAAAGTGTCGCGTGGTCCTGCAACTGCATCCTCAATTTCCTGTATGGCGAACTGGAGGGCAAGGCTCTTGGCAGTTGCGCCGGGCCCGTCACCTTTGGCGAGATTGCGCATGGTCTTCTCAATCAGACCCTCGTCGAGGTGCAGGTGATCTGAATTTGCGCCCTCGCCCCTTGCCGGGGCGAGGGCGTCCGTGTCTCAGGACATGATTGCCATGATGTCGCTCAATGAGCCCAAAGCAAAACCGACCGCGATATCGGAAATGCCATAGGGCAACAGCAATTGATCACCCCCGGTCAGCATCCCGCCGCAACTGTACACCACATTGGGCACATAGCCCGCCCGGTCGGCATTTTCCGCCGTCAGAATGGGTTCGGACGAACGGGCGATCACCTTGCTGGGATCATCCCGGTCCAGCAGACAGCAGCCCAGCGCGTATTTGCGCATCGCCCCGACCCCATGCGTGATGACCAGCCAGCCTTCCGGCGTCAGGATTGGGCTGCCGCAATTGCCGATCTGGATGAATTCCCAAGGAAATCGGGGCTCCATCAACAGGGTGCCCTCATCATCCCACGTGTCCAGCCAGTTCGAGCGCAACAGGTAAAGGTTCTTGCCGTCCTGTCGGCCGATCATGCAATATTGCCCGCCGACCTTTTCCGGAAACAGCGCCATACCCTTGTTTCGCCCGGCGCGCCCCTGAATGGGCGTCAACTGAAACTGGCGGAAATCACGCGTGCGCAGCAATTCCGACCGGATCGAACGGCCCGAATAGGCAGTATAGGTGCCCAGCCATTCGAAATCGCCATCGCCATGGTCCATACGCACAAGCCGGAGATCCTCCAGACCATTGGCCTGCTGCTCGGTGATGGGAAAGATCACCGTGTTCGACAGCGTACTTTCCGGGTGGCACTGGACGGTGACGGTGCAATTGGCATCGTTGCGGGCGCAGGTGTCGGTCCGCTGGACGCTGGTGGCGAAGGCGGATTCAGGCCACAACAGAAAACGCCCGTCCGGCTCGATGATGCCTTCGCGAAAGGCGATCGAACTGATGTGCCCCTCGCCCACCGCGCGCAGCGACAGGATGAAGCGCAAGGCGCCATCCTCCATACCCGACTGGTTGGGGCTGGGCACGATGGACGGGTTCATCAAAGCCGCCGCCGCATAAGTATATTCATGGCAGAAAAAGGCCCCGATAAGCCGACGCCGCGCATCCGAAAGGTCATGCCCATCCAGATGCAGACTCTCGGCCACCTCACGATAACGCGCCTCGAACAAATGCTCTGTCTGCCAATGGCGATTGCCGAAATCACGGATCACCACATCATATTCATGGGCCACCTGCTCCTCGCTCAGGCCCATGACATCGCAAACAAGTCGGAGTGCGCGGCCTTCGGGCGCGTTGGTTGCCTGCCACCCCAGATGGAAAGGGCGCAGCACCACCCGCGAAGGGTCGGCATGCAGTCTCTGTTCAAGTATGCGCAGCGGACTGCGGGCGAGACTATCCGGTAGAGTTTCCAAGATCGGTTCCAGCTTTCGCATAAGGCCTTGCTTCCCGGTTCATTGCGGCAAGTGCGTAATGGCTCAGATGAAACGCAAGGATGGACTCCGCGCCGCTGTTTTCATTGCGTCCGCGCGGCGTTACGCCGTCGCAACAGCGCCCGCTGGCGATATCGGCCACCGCCACCCCGCGGTCATTGGCGCCAAAGAACCATTGATAAGCCTGATGCGCCTGACGGATCCAGGCCTCGTCACCCGACGCCATCCAAGCCGCGCGCGCCGCCTCGACGGCCGCCTGCGCTTCAAGCGGTTGCTGATCGAACGGTTTCCAAAGGCCTCGTTGATCGAAACTTTCCGATCCGACCGGGCGAAAGAAGCCCTGCGCCGAAGTCTGGCAATCCATGATCCATGCCAGCGTTTCCATGCCAGCATCGACCCACTCCGGCCGCCCCAGCATCCCGCCGCCCTCGATCAGCGCCTGAGACAGACGCGGATTGTCGTAAGCCAGCCCTTGTTCGAACCACAGCCAGTCGGGACGCCGGTGCATCGTGACAAGGCGCGCCAAAGTCTCGCAGGCAAGCGCGATCCGCTCGTTGGCCTGCGCGCTCTGCCACCCGCCGCGCAGCAGCGCGCAGCAGCCCAGCGCACCAAAGGCAAGCGCGCGCGGCGCATCAAGATCATTGAGACCAGGCAGAACATCGTCAACCATCCGCCCGGCCCAGTTCCGCAATTCCCGGATCGGGCTATGTTCGACGGTATGACCCAAAGCCCATAAAGCGCGTCCGTTGGAATCCTGGGATCCCACCTCTTCGCACCATTGCCGGTCAAAGCGCATGAAATTGCGAAAGCGCCCCGCATCCGGGTTCCACGCATGGAAAAGGAAGGCGCCATAGATGCCGCTCCACCGCATCCGCTCGGCCTCCGTGATGCCCTTGGCCACATTCATCAACATCAACGCGCGGGCATTGTCATCGGTGCAATAGCCATGGCGGCGGTCGGGCACCGGGCCAACGGCATGCTGCAACATGCCGGTGCCGTCGCTCATGTTCCATACGGCCGCCAGTTCGGGCACCACGGCCGGTTCAACCCGTTGCGGACGCGCGGCCAATGTATTGCGGACAAGATGCGCGCTGGCCCGTGCGAAATGGGGCCATGTGGTGCGCCGCCCGCGTTCATAGGCCCGGCGCTGCAATTCCAGCAGGCGCTGCGGGCTGGAGAGCAGGTCATTGACCGCCTCAGCAATCGCATCGGGCGCATTGGGTTCGATCAGGCACCCCACACCGTCTGCCAGCAATTCGCGTGCATGAACATAGGGGGTCGAAACGACCGCCTTGCCTAACGCCACGGCATAGCTGAGCGTGCCGGATGTCGATTGGTCCAGACCGGGATAGGGGCTGAGGTAGATGTCGCAGCATTCGAGCTGTTCGAGCAGATCCTCGATCGCCAGAAAGCGATTGTTCCATAAAATGGCATGGGAAACGCCCAAAGCCTCTGCCTGTGCCATCAGCCCCTGTCGATAGCTCTCGCCATCGCGCGCAACCAGCACGGGATGGGTGGCGCCCACGATGCGATAGACCGTGTCGGGATGCTCGCGCAGGATGGCGGGCATGGCGGCAATGGCGGTCTCCAGCCCCTTGCCCGGCCCCAGCAGGCCAAAGGTGGTCAGAACTTTCTTACCCGCCAGCCCCATGCGATGCTTGGCCTTTTGCGCGGTGCGGAAGGGGCGGTCGGGCGCGCCATGCTCAATCACCTCAATAATCCCGCCCGGCGCGCGATAGGTCGACATCAGCAATTGCCGCCCCTGTTGCGACATCACCATGACACGCGAACAGCGGCTGAGCAGATGCTCCATCACAGCGCGCTGGCCCGCCGAAGGTTTGGCCAGCACGGTATGAAATGTGATCAGAACCGGGGCAGCGAGCCGGTCGACCAGTTCGGCAATCAGCGCCCCGTCAGCGCCGCCGAAAATGCCGAATTCATGCTGAATCCACACCACATCGGCGCAACTGTCATTGATGGCGCGGGCCGCACGCAGATAATCCTCTCGATTCTGGGCGCCGATGACATGGACATCCTGCGCATAGACCAGCCCGGAATCCGGCCCGTCGAGCGCATAGACATCAATATCCATTCCCCCGGCATGCCGGATCAACTGTTCGCGCACATCTGCGGAAAAAGTGGCAATGCCACAACTGCGCGGGGCGTAAGTGCCCACAAGCGCCACGCGCAAACGCCTGGCGCCAAGCGAATGGCGCAGGAGGAAGGGCACCACTTCGTGGCTGGCGGTCTGTTCGCCCAACAGTGGATTGCCGGAATTTTGGTCGCCCATCACGAATGCCTCTTCCCAACCTGGAATCTAAATGGACCAGCAGCGGATATGTTCCGTCAAAGCCCGGAAACGCGGTGACAAAAAACTTCGGCGGCGCGCAATATGGCTCCGCAACGGATCCATATTGCGGATGCATCGGCCTGGCTCAGCCATGGCCGATCCACCAGATCAGCCCCATGCCGACAATGGCCAGCGCCATGCTGACCACCAATATGTAGCGAACCAGATGCGGGGTTGATCCGGCACGCGCCTTGTTGGTTTCCAGAACAATCCGTTCACCATCCTCTTTCATGATCTTTCTCCTTTCAGCGCCCGCGTTGAAGCGGCCGCGCCTGCACCAAGGCTTGCGCGTGCGCCATGAGGCAGGCCGTGCATTATCCGGGACATGAATGGCGCCGCGCATCGAACCTCGCCGTGCCGCAACGCTTTCCTATGGTGACAAACCGGAACAATCGAAAAGGAGATGCTGTCATGCGATGGTTGAACAGTGCTTTGGCAATGGTAGGCGCCTATGCCCTTTACCGCTGGCTGATGCCCTATTCGCAAACCGCCCCGGCCGCTTTCGCACCGGGCGAGGAAGCACCCGAAAATTTCGTGCAGGTCAGAAACGCCGGACCCGAGGCCATGCGTTCGCAGCATGACGATTGGGACAAGGTCGATCAGGCCTCCGACGAGAGCTTTCCGGCCAGCGACGCCACCGCCAAATATTGATAGCAGGGGCCGGACGCGGATCGTTCCCTGATCGCGGATTGCGCCGGGAACCGAGATGCGCTCCGGCCTGTCTGTTTGCCCTGCCCTTTTCGACATATCGCCCATCCTCCTCCGATCACTTGGCGGCAAAGGGCCGGCTCCCAAAGGAACCGGCCCGATTGATGATCGCCGCCATATCAGCGACGATTTTCCCAGCCGCTCCGCGCCGCTTCGGAGTGACCGCGCGGATCGCCCGACCATCCCTGATGCCGTCCGCCCTGCCGATCATCATCGCGCGATCCGCGTGACGAGCTGCGCGAGGAATAACCGCGTTCATCATGATCGCGCGAGCGAGCGTTATCGCGATCATCGTCATAGTCCTGACGGCGCGATGAGCCTCGCTCGTCCCAGCCACGACGCGATGCCTCGGAATGGCCTTCGGGGTCGCCGTACCATCCGCTGCGGCCGTGATCGGGATTTTCCCAGCCCCGCCGGGACGCGTCGGAATGGCCTTCGGAATCACCATACCATCCGCTGCGCCCATGATCGGAATTTTCCCAACCCCGGCGCGATGCTTCCGAATGACCTTCGGAATCGCCGAACCAGCCGCCATGACCGCGACCCCGACCGCTGTATTGACGATCATCATCGCGGCCGTAGCGCTGTTCGCTCCGGCGGCCGTAATCGCGATCATCATTGTCATCCCGCCCCGACATGCGGCTGCGGCTGACAAAGCGTCCTTCCTCATCGCGCGGACGGTCATTGCCCCTGCGCGACGAGCGATGATCATCGCCATCCTGGCTGACAAAGCGACCACGGTCATCGCGATCACGATATTGCTGATAACTAGCCATTTCCTTCTCCTTCCTATAATGGGATTGGCCCCGTTCTTCTTCATCGCGCCCAAACTGGCGCGTTTCATCCCGGCGAGAGCGTCGCAGGGCAACGCGGCCGAGGGATATCGGCGGGGTGGCGGCAAGCGGCCCGGCACTTTCAAGCTGGCTGCGTCTTGCGGTCATTCGTCTGGCCAATTCGGGCGTGTCGATGCCGCAGGCCTGCGCCTTCTGGAAAATTCCGCCCGCTTGCTCTTCTTCGCAGACATGGTGCCGCACCTGTTCGGCCAGCACGCGGAATTTGGCGTCGCGATAGGGATCATTCGACCGCCCGTGCATCAGATCGCCGATCAGGATCTTGACGCTGTCATGCTCGACCTGAGCATCATCGAGCGTGTCTTCCTCGGAAAAATGCTCGCGGCAGGCGGGATAGAAGATCTCCTCTTCGAGGATCGTGTGGATAATCAGCGCCTGCGATACGCGTTCGATGATGTCTGATCGGCGCTGTTCATCGGCATCTTCATATTGATTGAAGAGTTTTTCGACGGCCCGGTGGTCGGCCATCAACAACGCGCTGACATTTTCGCCCGCCTGAGGTCCGCCCGCTTGAGGCTGCGCCTTCCTTTTTGCCTCGTCGCCGGATTGCCCCTGACCGGATACAGACGCGGCTTTGGCGCCAACTGCGTGCCCCTCTTCCTTGTCGGGCCGGGGTCCTTCGGCCGGGTCCTGCGCGGCGGCCGCATTGGGCTGCTTTCGGCCGGCGCCCTGCGCTTTGGCGGCATCGGCGGTTTTGAATGTGTCCGGCTGTTCGGGCGTGCTGGTAGCCATCAGGCTCTCCTCTTCTTGGATCCGGAAGATCCGGGACCGGCAGGCTGTTTCGCGCTGCCGGTATCGGGGAGAACGGCCGACCGGGATGAACGATCCGCAACACTTGCACAGGTTAGCATGATCCGGCCCGAACCAGGCCCGGATCAACGTACCGGCATTTCTGCACGGCTGAACGTCCCCACGGTGGGCTCTTAACATATGTGAATCCGCATGGCGGACTTCGGGTCCACAATGCATGATGAGAGGTGCATGATGAAAGGCGCGCAAGGCGGAGGACCGCATTCTTCGCAGGCGAGCGCAATGCTTTTGGCGCGTCACCAACCCATCATCGCCCCTCAGACTGTTGAGCGGCATCCTTTCTCCGCCGACATGTTCAACGCCAGTATCCCCAGACGGGGGCCCCGTTCGCCGGGGCAATATGATCAGGTACGGGAGTGTCCCAATGACCGCAGCAAGACTGGAAACGACGGCCACGCGGAATGAGATCCGCCGTCACAAGCATCTGGCGCGTCGCCATGAAAACACCGACCGGATTTTTCGAGTAGAGGAAGGCTGGGCATGTCAGTATCGCTTGCTGCCCGATGGACGGCGACAGATCATCGCCCTGTTTCTGCCCGGCGATTATTGCGAGGCGCAATGGGTGCTGACAGGCCATGCCAACTGGCCGGTGGTGGCTTTGACCGATATGTTCGTGACGGAAATTCCGTTTCGAGACATCCGCGCGCACGGCGGCGGCGAATTCGACGGCATGAAAAGCATGCTCGGCTCGATCATGCACACTTTGAAAAGTCACGAGAAATGGATCGTCAACCTGGGCCGGATGAGCGCCACCGAGCGGATCTGTGCCTTGCTGCATGATCTTGTTGAGCGGCTGCGCCCTACTGGCAAGGTCGTGTCGGATCACTGCCCGATGCCGCTTACACAATATGATCTGGCCGATATTGTCGGAATTTCCTCGGTACACGTCAATCGCGTGCTCCAGATGCTGCGCAGCGAAGGAGTGATATCGCTGGAGGCAGGCCGGCTTGCCCTGCTTAATCCGGCCGAGTTGCGGCGACTGGGCGGTCCTGCCCATGCCTGAGCCGCAGCGGCGCGCGGGTGGGCTCAAAACGACATTTGCAAATAGTTTGGTCGAAACCCGCATGCCCGCGCCAGCCGGAACGGATCGGGGATTTCGATGAACTGGTCGCGCCACCGGATCAGATCTTCCCGGCGCATCTGCTTAATGACGCGATTGACATGCACCGCGCTGACGCCCGCCGCTTCGGCCAGTTCGATCTGTGTCAGGGGACAGAAATAGCCGGTCCCCTGCGTCATACCCACAGCCTTTAGCCGCAGATACAATTCACATATCAGGCAACCGATGCGCTCGGGCGCGGCACGCGCGCCCAAATTGACCGTCCATTCGCGCTGAATGGCCAGCGAGATCTGGGCATCCATCGCCAGCGCGCGGCGGATGCCGATCGATTCCTGCTCGACCGCATCGAGTTGACCGGGTTGAACCATCGCGCAATGCAGATCGTTGATGGCCCCTATCGAATGATCCAGCGGCATCGTCATGATCGCTTGAGGGATGCACAGATCCCCCGGCAGAAGGAAGCCCACGATCTGGCGTCGACCGTTTTCCAGCATCTTGTAACGGGCGGCCCAGCCCTCCATGACAATCTTGACAAAGACCGGGCGAACCCCCTCGCGGATCATGTCCTGTCCTGCCCCGACATACAGCATCTGTCCGTCGAGCAGAAAGTCCAGCAGTTGTTCATCGCGCATGGTCAAATTGGCATAATGAGCCAGTTTGCGCGAAAAAGACGGCCCCGGGACGTATCCCGAAGCTCGCCGTGTGTTTGGTCGTCCATCTTCCGGCTGATCCATCCTCAGGCGTCCCCCCTGCTCCGGTCGGAGGCGAGCTTAGAAGAGTCAAGGTCGGCTTCATCGTCGGCCGCTGCCGTTCGGTTGCTGTCGGCCAGCGCCTCTCCGCCTTCCTCTTCTTCCAGCAGAGCCGCGTTGGCCGCATTGGCTGAAAGCCGCACACGGTCCGTTTCCACCGCCGCGACCAGCCCGACCGAGATATAATGGTGGTGGCCTCCGGAACCTTGCGCTGACGATGCGCCTTGCCGGCCGGCATGCGATCCGCTGTCGGACAGCGTCATCTTGATCCGGTTGCCTTCGACCCTGTCCACCGTGCCCAGATGCACGTCATCGGCGCCGACAATGTCCATATGTTCCCTGATTGCGCTCAAATCGGTCATATTCCTGTCCTTCACCATTGGCCCCCGCTCTGTTGCGGAAGCTCGTTCAACAAGCGGCGATGGCGCGCGGCCGTTGCGATTTCGCGTGCCTCCATCATCTGTTTGAAACTGCGCAGGATGCGGCGCACATGCGAACGGACCAGCGGGCCGGGATGCAATATCGCGACGCGTCCGCCCGTTTTGGCCGACAATTCAAAAGCCATGGTCATGCGCAGGATCGTGCCGCGCGCGCCGGCGTCGACGAAATCGATCCTGCCACCGTTTTCAACATCCCCGCCCGGCATCGCCTGCCAAAAGATAGTGTTGCCCGGCCGGTCTTCGCTGATAACCGAGATCCAGCTGGCGCGGAGGCCTGCCGGTCCCTCGATGGTCCAGCGCGCATGATCTCCATCCAGCGGGACGATCGAGACGATCGGACCCACGATAGGCGCCACATTGGTCAAATCCCGCCAGAACGCGTAAAGCTCTCCCCGAGAGCGGGCAATGGTGACGGTTTCGGCGAACAGTTCGCGGTCCGGTTCGATATCGCGCGAAGAGGTGACGGGCGCATCGTCTTTTTCAGACGCGCTCATCAGGCGCTGTCCTGTTGTTTGGTCAGCTTATCCAGCTCATCCAGATGTTTTTGCACCACCGGCGCAATCGCGCCTGCGGCCTCCTTCAGCGCAGGCGTATCGCCATCGGACGCATAATGCCGGTGGAGATCGAGCGCGTCATTATGCGCGCTGCGCTGGCTGGTGAGGTAGAGCTGATCCACATCAGCGGCGCCAGCGGACTTGATCACGTCCAGTTTCTGCTGCTGATCCTGGCTCAGGCTGGTGGCACCGGCGGCCAGTTTGAGCTTTTCAGCGGCGCGGCGCAATTTGCGGCTCGATTCCTGATGGGCCGAAATCATCATGCTGGCGAAGTTGCGTACGGCCGGATTTTTGCTGGTTTTGAGCAAGGCCCGTGAGGATTCAATCTCGAAACTGTCCCCGGCGGCGGCCTTGTCGAGATAGGTGCGCGCATCTGTAGTCTGAAGCGTCAGATGCGGCAGGGTGCCATCGGGACCGCTGTCGGTTGCCGCCGCGCCTTCGGTCGCATTGCCATTTTGAGGGCCATTCTCCGGCTTCTTGTCACATGCCGCCAGCATCAGGACGGGGGCGATAATCAAAAGACTGTACTTCATGGATTGTCTCCTTTCCGACAGAGAGCCTCCGGCATTTCACGCCCGGCGGAGATGCAATGTTCTGCCGCCGAAATCGAAAAGCGCGATCCTGCCGCGCCTTGCGGTGATCACAGCCGATAAACTCCGGTGGTCAGCACCACTTTGGTCACTTCATTGCGTGCATAGTGAAACTGAAGATAGGCATCGGCGGCCTGCTCAAGATCATGCCGGTGGCTGATCAGAAAAGCGCCGTCGATTGCCTCATCGAGAACCAGCCTCAGCAATTGAGGCATATGGCGCTGCACGTCGGCCTGACCGCTGCGCAGCATCAGACCCTTGCGCATCAGCGCCCCAAGCGGGAAGCTATCGATCATGCCTCCATAGCATCCTGACATGGAAATTCGCCCACCCTTGCGGCATGCCATGATCGCCTGATAAATGACGTGCGACGGCTTCATGGTCGGGGAAATCGAACTGTTGACCGGATCGGCGATCATCTCGAAAAATGTGCCATGCGCGTCCATGCCCACCGCGTCGATGCAGGCGTCCGGACCAACGCCGCCCGTCATGTCAATCAGCGCTTCGTGGACATAGGTATGGCTGAAATTGACTGCCTCGGCCCCCAACGCACGAGCCTGTTCCAAACGGTGGGTGTAATGGTCAATGGCAATCACCCGCTCGGCACCCAGAATGCGGGATGCCTGCACAGCGCAAAGCCCGACCGGGCCACAGCCCCAAACCGCCACCGTATCACCCGCTTCGATGTCCGCGTTCTGGGCGGCCTGCCATCCGGCGGGCAAGGTGTCAGCGAGCAGCAGCAACCTGTCATCAGCCACGCCGTCGGGCACGACAAGCGGACCGGTATCGGAAAAAGGCACGCGCACGAACTCCGCCTGTCCGCCCGAATAGCCGCCCGCCATCCGTCCGCAACCAAATCTGGCTGCAGAGGGAAGCCCATAATGCAGGCTGGCAAGATCCTGATTTTCAGGTGGATTACCGTTGTCGCAGGCTGAATATTGCTGCTTGGCGCAATGATAGCATCCCCCGCAGGCAATCGTGGAGGGCACAACCACCCGCTGCCCCCGACGCAGGGTCGAGGCGGCGCCGATCTCGACCACTTCGCCCATGAATTCCTGGCCCAGAATATCTCCGGCGCTCATGGCGGGGATCAAACCGTCATAAATATGCAGATCGGACCCGCAGATCGCGCTAGACGTGACCCGCACGATGGCATCGCGCGGATTGACGATACCGGGATCGTCCACCGTATCGACGCGGACATCATGTTTGCCATGCCAGGTCAGCGCACGCATGATCCGTTCTCCTGTCGCGCCATAGCTCCGGTCATCCCCTTATCCCGGCCCTGTCCGGGGCCATCTCCTGCTGCGGTTAACGCCCGGCGAGCCGAGATGATCCATGTCCATGTGCTAACGTGGATTAGGATGAAGTGCACCGCGGGGTGGAACAAGGTCGGCTCCGCCCTGTTCGGTTCATGTCAGGCCGCGGCACACCGACGCGCCGGCATGTTTCATACCCTTCAGGAGATTCATCATGCCCGAAACCACGGACACTTACGAAACGCACGACCTGATTTCCTCCGACCGGGTCGAAGGCACCGTCGTCTATAATCTGCAAGGCGAACGGCTGGGTACGATCAGCCGGTTCATGGTCAACAAGCGCACCGGCAAGGCCCAGTATGCGGTGCTCCAATTTGGCGGATTGCTGGGTCTGGGCAGCGACTATTACCCCCTGCCCTGGCAGATCCTGACCTATGATCCGGCGCAGGGCGGCTATGTCGTCAACATCAACCCGGAACAGCTGGAAAACGCCCCCCATTACAGCGATGCCGACACGCCCACGTATGACAACGACTATAACTGGCGGATCTATTCGCATTACGGGCTGACCTATGCCTGATGCCCATCGAGAGATGGCACCACATCTGGCCGACCCGGCATGGAACGCATGACGGACAGGAGCCGTTAAAGGAAGGAAGCGCGCTTTAGCAGCCGCTTCCTTCTTCGCATCCACCGTTTGAGCCGAGAATACAGATGCCGCAAACGCGATCAGCAATCGGCCATGAGTAAGATGAAGCTGACCGACCGGCTTGGTCCGGGGCTGATCACCGGGGCCGCCGACGATGACCCCAGCGGCATTGCCACCTATGCCATAGCAGGCGCGCAATTCGGCACCTCGCTGCTCTGGACGATGCTCTTCACCTATCCGCTGATGGTGTCGGTCCAACTGGTCTGCGCGCGGGTCGGGCGGGTCACGGGGCATGGCCTCTCGCACAGTCTGGGCGCGGTTTTGCCCCGATGGGGCATGGCGGCTCTCCTGCTGTTGTTGTTTTGCGCCAATACGATCAACATCGGCGCCGATCTTTCCGCCATGGGCGAAGCGGCGGCCATGATCGCGGGTCGGGGCCGCCATGCCTTCACCATCGGCTTTGCGGTGCTCTCGCTGGTGCTGCAATTTTTCGTGCCCTATGACCGTTATGCCCGGCTGTTGAAATGGATGACGCTGACGTTGCTGGCCTATGTGGCGTTGCTTTTTATCGTGCGGGTGGATTGGGGCGCCGCGCTGCATAATCTGCTTGTGCCCCAGATCAGCGGTCCGGGCGCACTTACGGCCATCGTTGCGATTATGGGCACCACGATCAGCCCTTATCTCTTTTTCTGGCAGGCTTCGCAGGAGGTGGAGGAGATCCGCCAGGTCGAGGATCGCAAGCCCCTTCGCCGCGCGCGCAATCAGGCCGCCGATGCCTTTGCCCGGATCCGGATCGACACGTGGAGCGGCATGGCGGTGTCGAACATCATCGCTCTGGCCATCATGTTGGGCACGGCGGTGCCGTTGCACGATGCGGGAAAGACCCAGATCAATTCGGCCGCCGATGCCGCCCGCGCGCTTCAACCTGTGGCGGGGGATCTGGCCTTTGCGGTCTTTGCCCTTGGCATTGTCGGCACAGGGCTGCTGGCGATACCGGTGCTGGCGGGCGCATCGGCCTATGCCATTTGCGAGGCCATCGGACGCAAGGCCAGCCTTCAGGACATGCCGCAACACGCCCGCGCCTTCTATCTGATCATCGCGCTGGGCATGGTGCTGGGCATGGCTATGGACTGGCTTGGCCTGAACGCGATGAAGGCGCTGTTCTGGAGCGCGGTGATCAACGGCATCGTGGCTGTGCCCGTACTGGCCGCGCTGATGCATATCGTTTCGCGGCCCGCGATCATGGGGTCCTTTGTCGCGCCGCGCCTGCTGCGGATCGCGGGATGGGTGACCACAGGCGCGATGGCGCTGGCCGTGCTGGCCATGCCGTTTTCGCCCGGATGAGGCCCGGGCGCGACAATTGACCTGCGGACCGGCGAACATCGTCCGGTCCGGCCCATTTCCTTTGAAAAGGAGAAAAACCATGGTTGAAACCCAGAGCATGATCCACGAAGACGCCCTGCCCGGCAATGAACACGAGCTTGACCCCAAGCCGGAGTGGCAGCCGCGCTATCCCGGCTCGGGCCGGTTGCAGGGCAAGGTCGCGGTCATCACCGGCGGCGACAGCGGGATCGGGCGAGCGGTGGCGGCACTCTTTGCGCGCGAAGGGGCCGATATCGCCATCATCCATCTGATGGAAGACGAGGATGCGGCGGAGACCCAGCGCATCGTCGAGGCCGAGGGGCGACGCGCGCTGGCCATACGGGCCGATATCGGCGACAAATCCGTCTGCGATGGGCTGGTCCGCCAGATCATCGCCAGTCTGGGCCGCATCGACATTCTGGTCAACAATGCGGGCGAACAGCACCCCGACCCCGACATCACCAATATTACCGAAAATCAGTTGCTGCGCACCTTTCAGACCAATATTTTCGCCATGTTCTATATGGTTCAGGCCGCCCGCCCGCATCTGGGCCAAGGCGCCGCCATTATCAACACCACCTCGGTCACCGGCTATCAAGGCAGCAGGAACCTGCTGGATTACAGCGCGACCAAGGGGGCGATCACGGCCTTTACGCGCTCGCTATCGGAAAATCTGGTGAAGGACGGCATTCGCGTCAACGCCGTGGCGCCGGGGCCGATCTGGACACCGCTCAACCCCTTTGGCGGCGCGGACGAGGAAAAGATCAAGCATTTCGGCCAGTCCACCCCCATGGGCCGCGCCGGACAGCCCAATGAAGTGGCGCCTGCCTTCCTGTTTCTTGCCTGCGAGGATTCCAGTTATATGTCGGGGCAGGTGCTGCACCCCAATGGCGGCACGGTGATCAACGGCTAAGGCTGAAGCCCGTCACCGGTCCTACCCCGGCGGCCTTTGGCCGACCATATCATGCGGGCGCACCAGCCGGTCAAAGGTCTCGGCATCAACCAGCCCGCTCTCCATCGCCGCCTGACGCAGGCCCACGCCGCGCTTATGCGCGTCTCTGGCAATTCCGGCGGCCTTTTCATAGCCCAGATGCGGCACCAGCGCCGTCACCAGCATCAGCGAGAGTTCGACAAGGCTTTCCAGACGCGCGCGGTCGGGCTTCATGCCGATCAGCGCGTGATCGACGAAATTGTCGATCGCACAGCCCAGCAAGGTGATCGAGCGCAGCACATTCGCCCCGATCTGCGGCATGAACGTGTTGAGTTCCAGATGCCCCTGCATCCCGCCCAGCGTGGTGGCTGTGCCATTGCCGATGACCTGAGCGCAGACCATCGCCATCATCTCGCATTGGGTGGGATTGACCTTACCCGGCATGATCGAGCTTCCCGGTTCATTTTCGGGCAACAGCAATTCGCCCAGCCCCGCGCGCGGCCCCGATGCCATCAGGCGGATATCATTGGCGATCTTGGTCAGCGCCACCGCCAATTGCACCAGCGCGCCCTGCAGGCCGACCAGCGCATCGCGGCTTGCCAACGCCTCGAAACTGTTGCGCGCGCGGCGAAAAGGCAGGTCGGTCAGATGGCAGATTTCCTCAATCACAGCCGGACCAAATCCCGCCGGAGCATTGAGCCCCGTGCCCACCGCCGTTCCGCCCTGCGCCAGTTCCCATACCCCGTCCATCGCATGGGTCATGGTCTGACGCGCCCGCGCGATCTGGCTGGCATAGCCGGAAAACTCCTGCCCCAGCGTCAGGGGCACCGCGTCCTGAAGATGGGTTCGGCCGATTTTGACCACATCGGCCCATGCCGCCTGTTTGCCCAAAAGGTCTTCATACAAACGCTCCAGCGCGGGGCTGAGTTGCCCGGCGATGGCCTGCTGCGCGGCGATGTGAAGAGCGGTGGGAAAGCTGTCGTTGGAGGATTGGGCGCGATTGACGTGATCATTGGGATGGACCGGCGCCTTGCCGCCGCGCGCGCCGGTCAGGATCTCATTGGCCCGTCCGGCGATCACCTCGTTGACGTTCATGTTGGTCTGCGTGCCCGATCCGGTCTGCCAGATCGCCAGCGGGAACTGATCGTCATGGCGCCCGTCGATCACCTCCTGCGCGGCGGTCTCCATCGCCTCGGCCAGCTTTGGGTCCAGTCCGTGGCCTCGGTTCACGCGGCATGCCGCCAGCTTGATGATCGCCAGCGCATGAATGATGGAAATCGGCATGCGCTCTTGCGCGGGAAAGGCGAAATTAGTCAGGCTGCGCTGGGTCTGGGCGCCCCAATAGGCATCGGCGGGAACCGCGACGCTGCCCATGCTGTCACTCTCAATCCTTGTCATGCCGACCACCGGCTCAGATCACGCCGACCGCAAGCCATGCAGGGGGCATCAGGCAAGGTTTCGCCATTCATCGAGGGCTCCCGCTTTTCCGAATTGCGCGTTAAACAAACAGATACAGGAAGCGCTCGGCAATGGCCAGAGATGCACACCATAGAGGACGGATCATCCGGCACGCTCTCCATCGGTTCCCTCAAGGCTGGCGCAATCCGTGAATTCTTCGTCATTCTTCTGTTCATCAGTAACCGGCTCAGCCGATCATCTCATTTTCAACCTCGCGATTTTTCGGCCGCTTGCGCGGTTTGACAGGCTGAGGGGAAAGATCGGGATCTGTGTGCGTCATGACATCCTCCTGACGAGGCAAAGCATATCGAAGGAAGAATGCTCCAGCCGGACAGTTCCTCCCTCCCTATGCAAGGCAAGGCGATCCGTGGGAAAAATGCGACCATGGCGCCTTTGCCCCGCATATGAATGGAAAGCACGGGCGCCCTTATTCGGGTCATCCCGGTTTCAACCCCATCCGACGCCAATTGCCCTGTTCCGGCCGGAACCCGGCTCCGTTTGGCCACTTAGCCTATTACGATATCCCGGATGTCTTTGACGTCTTTGTCGGGGGGCTCCCATGACCAAGCAGACCCAAATCGATAATAGCGGTGAGGACAGAACCGCCCTTCCCGACGCGCAATTTCGCCGGGAACTGGTTGCGGCCATGCCCTCGTTACGTGCCTTTGCCCGCAGCCTTTGCGGCAATCGTGACCATGTCGAGGATCTGACGCAAGAAACCATGATGCGGGCATGGGCCGCGCGCCATCACTACGCTGCGGGCACCAGCTTTCGCGCATGGACATTCACGATCCTGCGCCACCATTATTTCGGGCAGTTGCGCAGGCAGCGCCTGTTCGGCGATTATGATGAGGCCAAGGCCGAACAGATCCTCAACCGCGAAGGCGATCAGGAATCGCGTCTGGAGGCGGCCGATGTGCTGCGCGCGCTGGAAACGCTGCCCCATGCCCAGCGTGAGGTTCTCATCCTGATGGCGGTCGGTTCGGTCAGCTATGAGGAAATCGCGCAAGTCTGCGGCATAACGATCGGCACAGTGAAAAGCCGGATCTCACGAGCCCGCACGGCCTTGTCCGCCGCGCTGGAAAAGGGGCTGCTGCCCGGATCTCGACGCAATTTCGCCTTTGACGGCGAAGTGGTCGATGCCTTTTTCGCCAAATTCAAAACCATTGTGCGCCCCAATCTGGCCCGCCTTTCGCGCAATCTGGGATGGGCAGCATAAGATGACGGGGCCGCACGGAATGTCCGAGCCGGGCATGGCGAAACAGAAAACTGCGACTGGCCGTTTGGCCTCCCCCCGGAGCGGTCAGAGCGCAGTTCCTCCGGCGGCGCGTCCAATCGCGCCGCCGGAGGGTACGGGATGCACAGGCGCGCGATTTTCAGACGGGAAGGACAGGCAGCTGCATCACCGACAGGAACAATCCAAGCTGGCGAATGGCATCGGAAAAGCTGTCATAATTGAGAGGTTTGGTGATATAGACATTGCAGCCCAGCTCATAACAGCGCGCCACTTCCTGCTTGTCATCGGTGGTTGTCAAAACGATCACCGGCATCAGGCTGAGCGGCGGCCTTTCCTTGATCCGCGCCAGAATATCAACGCCCTTCATATCCGTGAGGTTGAGATCCAGCAGGATCAGCACAGGGCCGCCCTGATCACGCAGAACCGTGCCATCGCCCAGAAATTCCAGAGCAGCGGTGCCATTGTCGAAATGGGTGATGCCATTGGCGATGCCCGCGCGCCGAATACTTTTTTCGATCAGGCGCGCATGGCCCGGATCATCTTCGATCATAATGATCGTTACCGGCTGAGGATCGCCCATAATGCCTGACTTTGTTTGAGGGCAGACCATATCCAAGCGAGAGAAACAGGCCGCCTTTCGGATTCCATCGCGATCCGAAGCTACAGACAATAAATCACCCTTCCAGGTCACACCAGCCTGTGTTCTTCGCCCTGTCCGTCATGCGCCTCGGACTGTCGTAATAAATCAAAAATGAATATAAAAATTTCCTGAATTTCAACCATCCTCCTCGCCTTACCTCTTCATGGCCCAAACGTCGGACCGACTGCGACAGTCTGATTGCTGATTTAAAAGCCGCGGCTGATTACAGAGCCGACAACAGCGTCCCTCATGCGTCAATTCCTCTATTTTTTCTTGATGGCGACAGAGCTTGCGCTTCATCGCGCAAAAAGCACAGGTCGGGACAAAGCATGGAACAGTGGGCGCTTACACCTTTTTAAAAAGTTGGAGGGGGCGCCGCACCTTCCGACAGATCGCAAAGGTCAGGAGGCAGCATGGCTGACACACACCCGTCCTACGAAACCGCCACCGGCGATGCCGGAGAAACGCATCAGCAGGTGCCGGTCAATGGCCCGCATGGAAACCAGCAGGATGCGGCCCGCAGCCATTTAACCACCAATCAGGGTTTGCGCATCGGCGACAACCAGAACAGCCTGAAGGCAGGCGCCCGAGGGCCCACGCTGCTGGAAGATTTCGTCCTGCGCGAAAAGATCTTTCATTTCGACCATGAGCGCATCCCCGAGAGGATCGTCCATGCGCGCGGATCGGCCGCCCATGGCGTGTTCGAATGCACCCATGCCATCCCCGAACTGACCAGCGCAGGCCTGTTTGCCGCCGCCGGTAAGCAAACGCCAGTATTTGTGCGCTTTTCTACCGTTGCGGGCGGCGCGGGCAGCGTCGACACGCCGCGCGATGTGCGCGGTTTTGCGGTCAAATTCTACACCGAGGAAGGCAACTGGGATCTGGTGGGCAACAATATCCCGGTCTTCTTCATTCAGGATGCGATCAAGTTTCCCGATCTGGTCCATGCGGTCAAGATGGAGGCCGACAAGGGCTATCCTCAGGCCGCCAGCGCCCATGACACCTTCTGGGATTTCGTCAGCCTGATGCCCGAAAGCATACATATGGTGCTTTGGCAGATGAGCGACCGGACCATCCCCCGCTCGCCCCGCTTTATGGAAGGTTTCGGCATCCACACCTTCCGGCTCGTCAATGCCGAGGGTGCGTCCAAGCTGGTCAAATTTCATTGGAAACCGGTGCTGGGTCTGCAATCGACCACGTGGGACGAAGCGGTCAAAATCGCCGGAGCGGACCCGGATTACCATCGCCGCGATCTGTATGAAGCCATCGACACGGGCGCCTTTCCGGCATGGGATCTGGGCGTGCAGGTCTTTGAGGAAAGCTGGGCCCATGAACAGTCCTTCGACGTGCTGGACGCCACCAAGCTGATCCCGGAGGAGCTGGTTCCGGTGCGGATCATCGGGCGGATGACGCTCAACCGCAATCCGGACAATTTCTTTGCCGAAACCGAACAATCGGCCTTTTGCCCGGCCAATATCGTGCCCGGCATCGATTTTACCCCCGATCCGCTGTTGCAGGGGCGGCTGTTCTCCTATCTCGACACCCAGAAATCGCGTTTAGGCACGGCCAATTTCCACCAACTGCCGATCAACGCGCCCAAATGCCCGATGCGCAATTTTCAGCGCGACGGCATGATGCAGATGGAGATCCCAAAGGGCCGCGCCAATTACGAGCCCAACAGCCTGAACGAAGCGGGGGAACCCACCGGCCCGCGCGAATGTCCGGCCACCGGCTTTACGAGCTTTGCGCGCGGCATGTTGCCCAACAACAGCGATCAGCATCTGCGGGTGCGCCCTGCCTTGTTTGCCGACCATTATTCGCAGGCCCGCCTGTTCTATCGCTCGCAGACGCCGGTCGAACAGGCTCATCTGGCCAGCGCCTTCGTGTTTGAACTGTCCAAGGTGGGGCTGGAGCATGTGCGCCACCGGATGCTGACCCTGCTGGGCGCGGTGGACGAGGATCTGGCGCGGCGTGTGGCTGTCGGGCTCGCGATGGAATTACCGCCGCCCGCCGATATGGCGGCCCCGATTGTCGAGATGCCCCCCTCGCCTGCACTTTCAATCCTGAGCCACCGCCAGCCGCCTATGGAGGGGCGCAAGATCGGCATCCTGTTTGCCGAAGGGTCGAGCCTGACGGCCATCGAAGCGGTGAAAACGGCCATCGAGAGCAAGGGCGGCAAAGCGGTGCTGGTCGCACAAAAGGTGGGCGGCATTCCGGTCGATGACGGCATGCTCAAGGCCGAGGGGCAGTTGATGGGCAATCCGTCGGCGCTGTTTGATGCGGTGGCCTCGATCATCCACCCCGATGCCCTCGACCATTTGCGATCGGACCACACCGTTCATGCCTGGTTTGCCGATGCCTATGCTCATTGCAAAACCATCGGCGCCTGTCCGGCCACTCTCCGGCTGCTGGAAGAATGGGGGATCGCCAGAGATGACGGCATCGCCAGTCTCGAAGAATTCCCAGAGCTTGCCCCCGCGCGCCATTGGGACCGCGAAGGCAAGGTCCGTCTGCTGGCCTAAAGGAGACACGATATGCCGCAAGGAGACAAAAGTGCCTATACGGCCAAGCAGAAGCGCCAGGCCCGCCATATAGCTGAAAGCTATGAACGTCGCGGATTGCCCCATGACGAGGCCGAGGCGCGCGGATGGGCCACCGTGAACAAGGAGACCGGCGGAGGCAATCTGTCGGGCTCTGGCCGGGGTAAGCCCGACACGCATGTATCATCCTCACGCGGCGGGCGAGCCCACAAATCGGGTTCTTTCGAGCAGCGCAGCGCCGCCGCGCGCAAGGGTTGGGATACCCGCCGGGCCCGTGAGCGCGCAGCAGGCAAGGCCTGAGTGTCTTAGCGATAAACAGGTTTATAACGAAAACCTCTGACTTACGAAGGAACTTTTACCCGCAATCGGAATTTATATCCATGAATAGTCTAATTAATTTTAGACATCACCCCTCGACTTTTCGATATCGCCTCATCGCGCATCAGCAATGCCTGAGCGCATTTGCATCGACAGCGAGGAAATCAAAAATAGGTTCTTCCCATCCGGGGGGACAATATCCGGAGAAACCATGATGAAAATGTTGAAATACATGATCGCGGCAACTTTTTCTGCCGCAATTCCTCACGGCGCGCCGGCTCAAAACGTGCCGCAATCCGCGCAACCTCCGCTGGATTCGGCGCCCGCAGACGCTCCGGCAGCCCAACCGATCAAGCCTCTGGCCGGCGACATTGTCTATGACAAAGTTGGCGAACAGATCGGCACGATCGCCAGCACCACCGACCAACAGGTCGTGGTGACAACCCCTCGCGGCAAGATCACTATTCCTGTCGCCTCGCTCTTTACCGGGGCAAAGGGGCTGGCCATCAATATGACCAGAGGCGAAGTCGACGCCGCGATCCAATCGGCCCACTAAGGACAGATCGCGGGCGGGGCCGGGTTTTAGCACTCCCTTCGCCGGGGCAGGTGTCCTGCAAATTGCTGTGAAACCATTCCCCTGGGGCGCCATTCATGCCCCGAACCAAGGGGAAATCCGCTCTGGAGACATCGATGCCTACAGCCCCGCTTTCCGATCTGCTCGCCCCGCCGCCATCTCTGCCCGGCGGGGCGAGCCTGTTTCTGGATTTCGACGGCACGCTGGTGGACATTGCCGAAAGGCCCGATGAGGTAGTGATCCCGCGTGGTCTGCCGGACCTTCTCCTTACCATGTCCGCGCGGCTTCATGGCCGTCTGGCGCTGGTCAGCGGCCGCTCGATTGCCCAGATCGACAATCTGTTCGGCCGGGCGATGCATGCGCTCGCCATCTCGGGCAGCCATGGATGCGAGTTCCGCTGGCAGGATCAATTGGTCCATCCCGTCCGGCCCGTCGCCGAACTCGAACATGCGGCGCGAAAATTAGACGATTTCGCCTTTGGCCATCCCGGCACGCTGGTCGAGATCAAGACCTATGGCGTGGCGCTCCATTATCGCGGCGATCCGGCCTGCGCCCCTTATGCGCAACAACTGGCCGAACATCTGGCGATAGAAAGCGGGCTGGTCGTTGAAAATGGCAAGATGGTGGTCGAACTGCGCTTTGGCGGCTGCGACAAGGGTACGGCCCTGCGCAATATGATGGCCTGCGCGCCCATGATCGGGGGAAAGCCATTTTATCTGGGCGACGATCTCACCGATGAATCAGCCTTTGCCGCGGTGAACGCGCTGGATGGCATTTCGGTGCTGGTCGGTCCGGCGCGGGTTACGAATGCGTGCTTCAACCTGCCCGGCCCTGCCGCCGTGCTGGCCTGGATGGCAAGGCCGGTGTCATGAGCGTCGGCATGAGTGGGACTCTCGACCTCTGGCCGATCGGCAATTGCCAGATCTCGGCGCTGATCGACAATGATGGAGCCTTCGTGTGGGGCTGCCTGCCGCGCGTCGATGGCCCGCCCGCCTTCAGTGCCCTGCTCGACGATGACGTCCATCCCGACGGGCAAGGCTTCTGGGCGATTGAGCTGGAAGGCTGCACCAAGACCACACAGCGCTATCTGCGCAACACGCCCATTCTGGAAACCCGCCACGAGGATGATGCGGGCAACGCCATTGTGGTCACCGATTTCTGCCCCCGCTTTCATAGGCATGGGCGCATCTATCGGCCGGTGGCCTATATTCGCATTGTGCGCCCCGTTTCGGGCAGTCCGCGCATCCGGGTGCGGCTGCGCCCCACGCGCGACTGGGCCCGGCGCGAGGTCGAGCGCACCTGCGGCTCGAACCATATCCGCTATATGCTCGGCCATATGACCCTGCGCCTTTCCACATCCGCGCCGATCGGATGGATCGAGGATGGGCAGGTGTTCCGCGTCGAACGCCCCCTGTATTTCTTCCTCGGCCCCGACGAAGGCTTTGACGGCAATATCGCCACCACGGTCGAGGAAATGCTCGATCTGACCATCCGCGAATGGCGGCATTGGGTGCGCGGTCTGGCCATTCCGCTTGAATGGCAGGAGGCCGTGATCCGCTCGGCGATCACGCTCAAACTGTGCCAGCATGAAGAAACGGGCGCGATTGTGGCCGCGCTCACCACCTCGATCCCCGAACATGCCGGGTCGGGGCGCAATTGGGACTATCGCTTCTGCTGGATCCGCGACGCCTATTACACCACGCAGGCGCTCAATCGACTGGGCGCGCTTGATGTGCTGGAATCCTATCTGGAATATCTGCGCAACATCGTCGACAATGCCCAACATGGTCATATCCAGCCGCTCTATGGCGTGGGCGGCGAGGCGCGGCTGGAGGAAAGGATCGAGGCCGGGCTGGCGGGCTATCGCGGCATGGGGCCGGTGCGGGTGGGCAATCAGGCCTATGCCCAGATGCAGCACGACGCCTATGGCCAGATCATCCTGTCCAACGTTCAGGCATTCTTCGACCAGAGGCTGTATCGCATGGCGGGCGAGGAGGATTTTCGCGCGCTCGAACGGGTGGGCGAAAGGGCCTGGCTTTCCTACGATCAGGCCGATTCCGGCCTTTGGGAGTTGCGCGGCCGGTTTCACGTCCACACCTATTCGGCGGCCATGTGCTGGGCTGCCTGCGACCGTCTGGCCAAGGCGGCGCATCATCTGGGCCTGCATGACCGCCAGACAGTATGGCAGGAGCGCGCGGATCGCATGGGCCGCGTCATCATCGATGCGGCATGGCGCGACGACACACAGCGCATGTCGGCCACATTCGACGCCGACCTGCTCGACGCCAGCCTGATCCAGTTGCTCGACCTGCGCTTTCTGGCGCCCGATGATCCGCGTTTTCTGAGCACGCTGTGCGCGGTCGAACATGGGCTGCGCCGGGGTTCGCATATGCTGCGCTATGCCGACGAGGACGATTTCGGACTGCCGCAAAGCGCTTTCAACATCTGCACCTTCTGGCTGATCGAGGCGCTGCATGCCACCGGCCGCCACGGCGACGCCCGCAGCCTTTTCGAGGAAATGCTGGCCCGCCGGACCCCGGCGGGGCTGCTCTCCGAAGACACCAATCCACATACGGGGGAACTATGGGGCAATTATCCGCAAACCTACTCACTCGTCGGCCTGATCAATTGCGCGACCCTGCTCAGCAAACCATGGAGCGCGGTCAGGTGAGCCGCCTGATCGTCATCTCAAACCGGGTGTCGCCGCCAACGGGCGATGGTCCGGGCAATCAGGGCGGGCTGGCCGTCGCGCTCTCGGCGGCGCTGCGGGAAAGCAGCGGCATCTGGTTCGGCTGGTCGGGCGAGGAAACCGAGACCTTTACCGGCCACATCAATTTCCAGCGCAGCTATGGCGTGACCACCGCCACCATCGATCTGGAGGCGCAGGACGTCGAGGAATATTACAATGGCTACGCCAATTGCACCCTCTGGCCGCTGTTTCACAACCGGCTCGATCTGGCCGAATTCGAGCGCGGCTTTGCCGGGGGCTATGCACGGGTCAACGACCGTCTGGCCGAAACCGTGGCGCCGCTGATCGAGGACAGCGATCTTATCTGGGTCCATGATTATCATCTGATGCTGCTGGGGCGAAACCTGCGGGCGCGCGGGGTGAAGAATCGTATCGGCTTTTTCCTGCATATCCCCTGGCCCCCGGCGCGGCTGCTGGAATCGCTGCCGGGGCATGGCGAATTGTTCGACGCGATGCTGGATTTCGACGTCATCGGCTTTCAATCGGAAAACTGGCGCGATTCCTTTATCGAATATGTTCAGGGCCATACCGATGCCACCATCGACCAGAACGGCATCGTCAGCCTTGGCGACCGGCAGGCGCAGATTATCGTCTGCCCTATCGGCATCGACTTTACCGAATTTCACCAGGCCGCCCATGGCGAGGTCGCGCGTGAAAGCTGCCGGCGGATGAAGCGCAGCGCGAATGGGCGCACCATGATCGTGGGCGTTGACCGGCTCGATTATTCCAAGGGCCTGCCCGAGCGCTTTCTGGGCTATGAGCGCCTGCTGGGCTCGCGGCCGGATCTGCATGGACAGCTTTTCCTGCTCCAGATCGCCCCGCCCTCACGCGAACAGGTGCGCTCCTATCAGCAGATACGCGCCACGCTCGACAGCCTTTCCGGACGCATCAACGGCGAATTTGCCGATGCCGAATGGGTGCCGCTGCGCTATATCAACAAGGGCTATCCGCGCGATGCGCTGGCGGGGATTTATCGCGCCTCGCGCATCGGATTGATAACGCCTTTGTGCGACGGGATGAATCTGGTGGCCAAGGAATATGTGGCGGCGCAGGACCCCGAAGATCCCGGCGTCCTCATCCTCTCGCAATTCGCAGGCGCCGCCCGCCAGTTGACCGACGCGCTGATCGTCAACCCCCACAGCCCGGACGAACTGGCCGAAGCCATCGACCGGGCGCTGCGGATGACCAAAAAGGAGCGCAAGGAGCGCTGGCATTCCCTGATGGCCAATATCCGCGACGAAGATGTCCGCTGGTGGCAGGAATGCTTTGCCAAAGCGTTGGCCGGTTCGCCCGTCTAGGCCCTGACCGCCCGGTGGCCGACGGCAACCGTCACCGCCCCCAAGGTCAGCGCGGCCAGAAGGTGCATGACAAAATCGGCCACCGACATTTGCGCCGGATGGCAAAAGGCAAGCAAGCCGAAAGAGAGAAAGGCAATGGCCATGCCCGCCGCCCACAGCGACGGCCCCGGCCGCAACGAGCGCGTCCGCCGCAAAGCCAGAATGATCACGCCGACCATCGGCAAACCCGCCGTCAGCACGAAAGTATAGCAATAGCGACCCACCCCCGGCGCATAACCCAAGGGGTGCGGCGCAAGGGACATGCTGGCGGCGGCCAGCGCGACCCATGCGATCAGGCCCAACACCATCCAGCCTCGGCCCAAGGCGCGCCCACCCGCCACGCTGATCGAGAGCGCCGAGGCAAATGCGGTCAGCCCCAGCCCTATCGACAGCGCAGCATTGGCTGCTGAAAGGACCGCATAGGGGCCGTCCCAATCGGGAGTGAAACGATGCAGCATCCGGGTGGCCAGATAGCCCACCCCCAGCGCCACCGGCGCCCAGCCCAGCGCGCGCCACGATGCCGGAAGTACCCGCCGCACCGGCCCCGCCCCTTGCGAGAGTTCGTCAATCAGCGTTTCGAAATCGCGCATCTCAGGAATTCCCGTATTCGCGAAGCCGAGCAAGGGCGCGGTGGAGAAGCGACTTGACCGCCGGCACCGACAGCCGACTGGCATCGGCCGCATCATCAAGGCTCATTTCGCGCAGCTTCACCATTTCCACCATCATCCTTTGCCGTTGGGGCAACAGATCGAGCAACCTTGCGACCTCGCGTTCATGCCCCAACGCCTCGCCCGGTTCGGGCGCGCGTAGGTCCGGGGCGGCGGCCATCGCTTCTTCATCGACAATTTCAAATCGCCGCGCCCGCCCGTTCCGTCGCAGCGCGTCGATCGACCGGGCATGGGCGATGGCCGCAACCCATGGTCGCAAGGGGCGCGCCGGATCATAGGTGTGGCGCAGGCGATGAAGGGTCATCAACGTCTCCTGCACCGCATCTTCGGCCAGCGCCTCATCGGCGATCCTGCGCCGCGCCATCTTGCGGATCGCGGGCAGCAGCGCGCGCAGAACCATGCGATAGGCCACCTGATCGCCATCCTGCGCCCGCCGCATCAATGCGGGCCATTCGCCTTCGGGGGGAAGATCGCCCGTCACGTCGCGCCTATTCTATCCCCGAAACGGTCTGCAACATCGGTTCAACCCTTTACGCCCGCGGCCACATCGAGCGCGCCGGTCGCCATGCCGATGCTCAGCACCTGCGGCAGGATCACCGGCTTGCCGCCTCCGGCAGGATAGACAAGGTATAGCGGCAGGCCGGTACGTCCCAGATTGCTCATCGCTTTCTCGATTTCCGCATCATAATTGGTGGAGTCGGCGATCATAAAGGCTGTATTGGTTCGCGCCATCGCTTCCTTGAAGGCCGGGGTTGAAAGCACGGCCTTTTCATTGACCTTGCAGGTCAGGCACCATGAGGCAGAAAAATCGACGAAGACCGGCCTGCCCGCCGCCGTTTCCTGCGCCACGCGCGCGGGCGACCAGCGGATCGGGCCGCTCTCGGCCTGCGCCACGGGCCGGCGCGTTTCAAACGCCTGTCCCGGCATGGCAAAGGCCGCGCCAATCGTCGCAAGACCCGTAGCCGCCGCCAGCGTCAGGGCGCGCGCAGGCTTGCCCGACATCGCGCGCCGCTGGGCCAGCCCATAGAGCCACGCAGTCAACGCCAGCAGCAGCGCGCAGCCCAGAATGAAGGGCAACCCCGCCGAACCCGTCTGCGCGTCCAGCACCCAAATCAGCCATGCCGCAGCCGCCAGCATGGGAAAGGCCAGCCCGTGCTTGAGCGTGACCATCCACGCGCCGGGCCGGGGCAGCATCCGCGCCAGAGGCGGGCAAAAGCACAGCAGCGTGAAAGGCGCGGCCACACCCAGCGCCAGCGCGGCAAAAACGGCAAGCCCAGCCAGCGGCGGCTGAACCAGCGCATAGCCCAGCGCGCCCGCCATGAACGGTCCGGCGCAAGGCGTAGCCACCATCACCGATAGTGCGCCCGTCATCGCCGTGCCGATCAGGCCCGAGCGGCCATCCATGGCCTGACCTGCCCGTTGCAGGCCAAGGCCCATCTCGAACAGGCCCATCAGATTGAGCGCCGAGCCGATCATGACCAGCGCCAGCAAGGCGACGATGGCGGGCGACTGGAGCTGAAAGCCCCAGCCCACCGCCTGCCCGCCCGCCCGCAGCGCCATCAGCACCCCGGCCAGCGCCAGCATCGCCAACAGCGATCCGACCATAAATGCAACGCCTTCCCGGCGCAGATGGGCCTGATCGCCCCCCTGCCGCAGCAGCCCGAACGCCTTGAGCGATATGATCGGAAAGACGCAGGGCATGCAATTGAGGATCAGTCCGCCCAGAAAAGCGGAGAGAATGGCAATAAGCATCGAAAACCTCGTTGCGACAGAGAAGCAGCCAGAAAGCGATCAGCTGTGCTTGGCCTTCCATTCGCGCACGGCGGCCATCGTCTGGTCGATATGGGCCTGAGGATTGCGGTCGGTATAGCTGAGCAGGATCTTGCCGTCGGGCGCGATCACAAAGGATGTGCGCTCGGACAGGGTCTTGTCCTGGAACTGCATCACAGTTTTGTATTCGGCGGCAATCTTGGCCCCAGGATCGGCGGCCACCGCGAATTTGTCGCGGCATTCAAGCTTGGAAAATTCGGCCACGCGCTCAACATTGCCCGCCGTCACGCCCACGACCGTCGCGCCCATCTTGCGGAAACTGTCGGTGGCTTCGGCAAACAGATGGGCCTCAATCGTGCATCCGGCGGTGAAGGCGGCGGGGAAGAAATAGAGTACGACCGGCCCCTTGCGCAGCGACTGGTGCAGCGAGAAATTGAAGGGCTTTCCGGCCTTGGCCGCGCTCAGCGTAAAGTCGGGCGCGCCTGCGCCTTGCGGCAGGGCGGCAATGCCGGGCGCCGGAACAGAGGCGGCCAACAGCCCAAGGGCAAGCGATACGGCAAGGTTTTTCCGAAACTTCATCTGCTGTGCTCCCACTCGAAATCGGTTGGAGGAGGCGACCATTTCCGTCTCCTTCCATGAACCAGTTCGCTGGCGCATCGCAAAAAGTTGCGCTCGAAACGGGCGGCGCGAAAATTTTTTCGACTGCCCCGACCCTTTCCCAATTTGCGGATTTTAACAGGCATCTAAGGGCAACCCCCATGGCCCCGTCCGCCAAATATAAGGCGGTGGCGCCATACAGTTTCCCTTCAGGGAGAATACTGTCGATGCACGCGCCTGTCCGCCAGCCTACCATTTCCGCCACGCTCAGCCTGCGTTCGGCCACTGCCATTGCCATCATGGTACTGGTGGGATCGGGGCTGACGGCGCTGACATTGGAAATCACCGCCCGTTCGCAATTGCGCGAAACCGGGCGCATCGTGGCCGATCAGGCCGCAGCGCAGGTCAACAGCCAGTTCGACCGCCCCATCGGCATTGTGGGCGCGATGCGCGATGCGCTGGACGCCGCCCGGCGCCAGCATCAGACCGGGCGCGCCTTTCACAATGGCATCCTGCGTCAGACGCTGATGGCCAGTCCGCAATTGCTGGCGACATGGACCGCATGGGAACCGGGCGCCTTTGACGGCAAGGACGGCGAATTCATCAACCAGCCCGGCCATGACTCCACGGGCCGCTTCATCCCCTATTGGCACCGCGACGGGGCGGGCGTCGCGCTGGAGCCTTTGACCGATTACACCAAGCCGGGACCGGGCGATTATTACCTGCTGGCCCAGCAAGGGCGCAAGCCGGTGCTGGTCGAGCCTTATGAATATAAGGTAGGCGGCAAAACGGTGCTGATGACCTCGATTGCCATGCCGGTGGTGGATCAGGGGCGCAGCCTTGGCGTGGTGGGCAGCGATCTGGCGCTCGACGCGCTGCAACAGCGGATGGCGGCGATCAAAGTGCCCTTTGGCGGCCAGATTTCCGTCCTTTCCGCTCGCCGCGCCTATGTGGTCAGCGCCAATGCCGCGCTGCTGGGCAAGCCGGCGGGTGCGGCGGGCGAAGCCATGGGCTTTGCCGACCATCCGCAATTGGGCAGCGTACTCCGGGTGGAGACACCGGTGCATTTCTCCGGCTTTGATACGCCATGGGTGGTGCGGGTGGATCTGCCCCTGTCGGCGGTCTTTGCCTCGACGCGGATGATCGAGGGCGGGCTGGCGCTGTCGGCGCTGCTGATGATTGTCGGGCTGGCATGGATGGTGCGGCGCGCGGCCAACCGGGTAGTGGTCGAGCCTTTGGCCGGATTGCGCCACGAGATGGTGCAACTGGCCGGTGGCAATCTGGCCCCGATGGGGATGACCCATGCCGAAACCGTGGAAATTGCCGAGATGCAGGAGGCGCTGGAGGTGTTCCGCCAGAACGCCCTTGCCAAGAAGAATGTCGAGGATGAACAGGCCGCCACGGTCGCTGCCCTTGCGCAATGTCTGGAAAGGCTGGCCGGCGGCGATCTGACCACGCGCCTCAACGGGCACTACACAGGCGCGTTCGAGCGTTTGCAGGCCGATTTCAATCAGGCCATGGTGCGTCTGGACAATGCGCTGGAAGGCGTGGCCCACAGCGCGCGCGATGTCACCAATGGATCGGGCGAAATCCGCACCGCGTCCGAAGACCTTGCCAACCGCACCGAGCGGCAGGCCGCCGGGCTGGAGGAAGTGGCCGCCGCAATCAGCGAGATAAACTCGCGCGTGTCCGAGGCCGCCCAATCGGCCGGGGAGGCCAACCATGTGGTCGAACTCTCGCAAAAGGAAATAGAGAGCAGCGGCGCGGTGATCCGCCGCGCGGTCGAGGCCATGGGCGGCATCGAGCGCACATCCTGCGAGATCGGCGAGATCATCGGCGTGATCGACGCCATCGCGTTTCAGACCAATCTGCTGGCGCTGAACGCCGGAGTCGAGGCGGCGCGGGCCGGAGACGCAGGCAAGGGTTTTGCTGTGGTCGCCTCGGAAGTGCGCGCGCTGGCCCAGCGGTCATCAGAGGCCGCGCAGGACATCAAGGGTCGCATCGCCGCCAGCACCGAGCAGGTCAAGATCGGCGCCGCGCTGGTCAGCGAAATGGACGGGGCGCTGGAACGGATCGTCGCCCGCATCAGTCAGATCAGCCTGCACGCCCATACCATCGCCACGGGCGCGCAGCAGCAATCCACCAATGTCGGCGAGGTCGATATCGCCATCCGCCAGATGGACAGCTTTACCCAGCAAAACGCGGCGATGGTCGAGGAAACGACCGCCGCCGCGCGCCATCTGACCGATCAGGCCCAGCATCTGGGCAAGCTGATGGCCCAATTCACCGTGTCGCAGAGCCATCGTCCCGCTGCGACGCGCCATGCGGCCTGATCAGCCCCTTTTCGGATTGGGCAGGAACACCGCCAACAGGCCGATCGCGGGCAGAAAAGCGCAGATCGCATAGACCGTCTCGATCCCGGCGCGGTCGGCCACCTCGCCAAGAACGGCCGCGCCCAGCCCGCCCATGCCAAAGGAAAAGCCGAAGAACAGACCCGAGATCATGCCGATCTTGCCGGGCACCAGATCCTGGGCAAAAACCACAATGGCCGGAAAGGCCGAGGCCAGGATCAGGCCGATGGCCACAGTCAGCGGCCCGGTCCAGAACAGGCTGGCATGGGGCAGAAGCAGCGTGAAGGGCAGCGCGCCAAGGATCGAGAACCAGATCACATATTTGCGCCCGAACCGGTCGCCCAGCGGCCCGCCCGCGATCGTGCCCACGGCCACCGCGCCCAGAAAAGCGAACAGGTGAAGCTGGGCCACCTCGACCGAGACGCCGAAACGGTGGATCAGGTAAAAGGTGAAATAGCTCGTCAGACTGGCCAGATAGACATATTTGGAAAAGATCAGCGCCAGCAGCACCGCTATCCCGCCCAGCACCCGCCCGCGCGGCAAAGGATCGGCCGATTTGCGCGCGCCATTGCCGGCCGAAAGCCGCGCCAGACCATGATGGCGATACCATTGCCCGACGTTCCACAGGATCGCGCAGGACAGCAGCGCCAGCAAAGCAAAGGCGGCCAGACTGCTCTGCCCCCAGCGTACGACGACAATCGCGGCGGCCAGCGGCCCCAGCGCGGAACCGGCATTGCCGCCCACCTGAAACATCGACTGGGCAAACCCATGCCTTTGCCCCGCCGCCATACGCGCGACGCGTGAGCTTTCGGGGTGGAATACCGATGAGCCCATGCCCAGCAAGGACGCGCCCGCCAGCAACAGCCCGTAACTATGCGCCACCGAAAGCACCAGCAACCCGGCCAGCGTGAACAGCGTGCCGCCCGGCAGCGCCAGCGGCGTGGGGCGTTTATCGGCATAAAGGCCGATCAGCGGCTGCAGGATCGAGGCGGTGATCTGATAGGCCAGCGTGATAAGCCCGATCTGGGCAAAGGACAGGCCAAGCTCGTCCTTCAGATTGGGATAGATCGCGGGCAGCAGCGATTGCAGCATATCATTGATGAGATGACAGGCGCTGATCGCGGCGATGATACCGTAAGCGGTGGTCTGAGTTGGGGTGGATCTGTTCCCGTGCATCGTTGATTTCCATTTGCGTTGTCCGCCCGCTATAGCGCCTCGCGCCTTGGCCCGCATTCCTGTATGGGTCTTTCATCTTTGCGATTGGGACAGATATGCCGTGGAACAACCCTGCCATAGTCGAAGATATCGACCGGCCCATCATTGGCGTGGGCAATGAATATCCGCCCACCTTCGAACTGGACTGGCATCAGCACAGGCGCGGGCAATTGCTTTATGCGGCGCGCGGCGTGGTGGTGCTCTCCACCCCGCAAGGCGCATGGGTGGCCCCGCCCGAGCGCGCGGTGTGGACGCCGGGCGGGTGCCCCCATGCCGTGCGCATGGTGGGCGCGGTCAGCACGCGCAGTGTCCTGATCGAACCGGGGGTGCAAGGTTGGCTGGGCGATCATACCAAGGTCATTCAGGTCTCGCCCCTGCTGCGCAGCCTGCTGGAGGCGGCCTGCGAGATTGCGCCCGAATATGACCGCGAGGGGCGCGACGGCAAGCTGATGGTGCTGTTGTTGGCCGAACTGGCGCTGGCGCCCACGGTGCCGCTGGCGGTGCCCTTTCCGCAAACACCCGCGATGGCGGCCAAGTGTCAGGCCTTTCTGGAGCAGCCCACCCCGCGCGACAGCATCGACCAGTGGAGCGCGGATCTGGGCATGGGGCGGCGCGCCTTTACCCGCGCCTTTCGCCGGGAAACGGGGCTGAGTTTTGGCGAGTGGCGGCAACAGGCCTGCGTGCTGATCGCCCTGCCCCGACTGGCGCAGGGCGAGGCGGTGACGGGCATAGCCTTCGATCTGGGCTATGACAGCGCGGCGGCCTTTACCACCATGTTCAAACGCCGCCTTGGCGTCCCGCCCAGCCGTTACCTGCCGGGCGGGAGCCAGTAGGCATCAGTCGAGCGCTTCGGCAGGGCCAAAGAATTCGAAATGGCGGCGTTCCTCGGGCAGGCCGATCTGCGCCAGCGTGCGGTTGACGAAGCCCATAAAGGGCTTGGGGCCGAGGAAATAGGCATCAGCCTCGGCAGGCACCCATGCCTGCAATTGCTCAAC
Organism: Novosphingobium sp. SG751A; assembly: GCF_013149295.1. GTDB lineage: Bacteria > Pseudomonadota > Alphaproteobacteria > Sphingomonadales > Sphingomonadaceae > Novosphingobium. The sequence goes on along the minus strand of NZ_JABGCB010000008.1, from coordinate 105,301 downwards.
CGACGGGCGACCGGAGGGGGCATCCTCATGCCCGCCCTGCTCATAAACGATATGCGCGGTAAAGCGCGGATAATCGCGCGCCCAGCCGTCGATCACATCGCCAAAGGCATGGACATCGCCATTGCGGGCATAGTGGATGAAGGTGACATCACGCTCGCCCTCCTCCAGCGCGACCTGCGCCATGGCCAGCGTGGGCGTCACGCCGATCCCGCCCGAAATCAGCGCCAGCGGCGCCTCGCCCGAGGCCAGCACGAATTCGCCCGCCGGGGGGAACACGTCCAGCACATCGCCCTGCACCACATGGTCATGCAGATGGTTCGACACCACGCCGCCATGCTCGCGCTTGATGCTGATGCGCAGAGTGCTGCCATCGGATTTTTGCGAGAGAGAATAGTTGCGGCGCACTTCCTGTCCGTCGATGGTCAGGCGCAGGCCCAGATATTGCCCCGGCTGATAATCGACCACTGCTCCGCCATCGACGGGTTCGAGATAGAAGGAGACGATCTCGGCGCTCTCCACCTGCTTGCGCGCCACGCGGAAGGGCCGCGCCCCGCGCCATCCGCCGGGCGCCGCAGCCAGACGGTCATATTCCGCGCCCTCGGCCCCGATCAGAATGTTGGCCAGTTGCCAATAGGCCGCGCCCCATGCCTCGATCACCGCGTCGGTGGCGATCTCCTCGCCGAGCACTTCGCGGATCGCGCGCAGCAGGCAGGTGCCGACGATGGGATAATGCTCGGGCAGGATCTGAAGCGCGACATGCTTTTGGATGATCTGCGCCGGAAGTGCGCCCAGCGCGCCCAGATTGTCGATATGGCGGGCATAGAGCAGCACCGCATTGGCCAGCGCGCGCGGCTGGGTGCCATGGGCCTGATGCGCCTGATTGAACAGCGGGCGCACCTCGTCATATTCGGACAGCATGATCTTATAGAAATGGGTGGTCAACGCCTCGCCGCCGGTTTCCAGAATTGGAACGGTGGCCTTGATAATGGCGGTCTGTTCGGGGGTCATGCGGGGGCTCCTTTGGGGGTTTCAGGCGGCGTTTTGGACGCGGGGCAGACGGAAGAAGAGCGCCAGTTGCAGGCTCTCGGCAATGCGGCGGGCCTTGGCCTGCACGGCCAGCGCGTCCTGCGGGCTCAGGCATTGGCGCGCGGTATCCTCCCACAGCGCCAGCCAGCGGGCGAACATAGATGGGTCCATTGCCGCGCGATGGCGCATGTGGGCGGCCACGGGATTGCCATGATAGGCCCCGCTGCTCAGCATCACCGAAGACCAGAATTGCGCCATGCGTGCCAGATGCGCGGGCCAGTCCTCGGGCGCGATCGCCCCGTTGAACATCGCGCCCAGTTCATCGTCGGCGCGCACGCGGGCGTAAAAGGCATCGACCAGACCGGCCAGCGCGGCGTCGTCCAGCGCGGGCGTGGACACTGGATCAGGGCGGTTTTCAGGGGAGATCATGGAGCGACTCCAAATCATGCATCTTGAATGCTATATATGGGGGCGAAATATATCATGCAAGTGAAATGCATCTTTAGGATGATCCCCTATGCGCCTGACCCGCTTCTCTGATTATGCCGTGCGCGTGATGCTCTATCTGGCCACGCACACCGACCGCCTGTGTTCGATCGGCGAGGTGGCAAAGGCCTATGACATCTCGCAAAATCACCTGATGAAGGTGGTCAGCGATCTGGCCGCGCATGGCTATGTTCAGGCGCTGCGGGGGCGCAACGGGGGGTTGCGCCTTGCCCGCCCCGTCGGGGAAATCAACGTCGGCCGCCTGATCCGCCACACCGAGGGCGAGATCGATCTGGTCGGCTGCGGCACATGCAAACTGGCGGGCGCATGCCAATTGCCCGGCCCGCTTGATCTGGCGCTCGATGCGTTTTTTGCCGTGCTGGAGCGCTATACGCTGGCCGATGTGATGGGGCCGCAGGGCGAAAAATTGCTGGAGCGCCTTTCGATCCACGAATGATTCTTGACTCGAATCACGGTTCTAATTTATCCCGGCCATGCCCGTTCTGCGGGCACAGCCTGGTGGCCGGTGCAAGCCGGTCTGGGAAGACGCTCATGGCGTCATGCTGCAGGCCCCACAGCTTAATGCGGGAAAAGTCCCGCGCGTGGGTGCGGGCATGCAGCAATCAAAGACACTCGGCATGGCCCGCTCCCTCGTACAGAGAGGAGATTTGCAATGGCCCCCTATATCCGCAACGCATGGTACATGGCCGCATGGGCCGCCGAGATTCCCCGCGATGGCTTCCTCGCGCGCACGCTGCTGGACGAACCATGGCTGATCCTGCAATCGAGCGATGGCGCATGGGTGATGATGGCCGACCGCTGCCCCCACCGCTTCGTTCCGCTCAGCCGGGGGCGGCGTGTGGACGATGGCGTGGCCTGCGGCTATCACGGGTTGACCTATGGTATGGATGGCGCCTGCATCTTCAACCCCTTTGGCAAGGCGCTGCCGCCAGAAGCCCGCGTGGCCACCCGCCCTCTGGTCGAGCGCCACGGGGCCTTGTGGTTCTGGCCCGGCGATGCGGAGCGGGCAGATCCCGCCACGATCCCGGATTTCTCCTTCATCGACGATGCGAAGGATGCCCGCGACTATCTGCTGATGGATGTGAATTACGAGCTGATCGCGGACAATTTGCTTGACCTGAGCCATGCCGAATTTCTGCACACCGAAACCTTCGGGGTGAATGGCGCGCTGTTCGAATTTGGCGAACAGACGGTCGAGAGCGATGACAGTGGCGCGGTGTGGAACAAGTGGGACATGAACGGATCGCGCCCGCCCGAATGGGCCGTGCCGATGGTGGGAGACGCGCGGGTCGATCAATGGCTGCATATGCGCTGGCACGCCCCGGCCTCGCTGGCGTTGATGATCGGGGTGGCCCGCGCCGACACCCGCGCGCCGGTGGTGCCGCCCATGGCCAATCCGCATATCCTGACGCCCAAGAGCGTGCGCGAAACCCATTATTTCTTCACCCGCGACCATGGCGAGGAAGCCGCGCAAATGGCGCGCCGGGTCTTTCTGGAGGAGGACGAACCGATGATACGCGCCCAGCAGGAGGCGATGGGGGATCAGGATTTCTGGGCGCTGCGCCCGATCATCCTGCCCTCGGACGCCGCCGCGATCCGGGCGCGCCGCCGATTGATGCAGATGCGCCGCGAAGAAGCCTGAGCCATAAGGGGGCGCGTGCCCTTTTCGCCTCAGGCCGCGCGCCCCTGTAACCCAATGGCCAACGCCGCAAACAGCGCCGGGATCGCCAGCAGCATCAGGATCGAGGAATAGCCCAACCCCAGCCCCAGCAAGGCCCCGCCCGCCAGACTGCCGACAATCGAGCCGATCCGCCCGCAGGCATTGGTCCAGCTGACCCCGGTGGCGCGCACGCGGGCCGGATACCAACCGGCGGCATAGGCCATCAGCCCCACCTGCCCGCCCGAAACCGTGGCCCCCGCCATGAAGATAAGCGCCGGCAGCAGCGCATTCTGCGCCGGAACCCGCCCGATCAGCACGACAAACACCCCCACCAACGCAAAGGCCACCGCCAGCACCCGGCTGGGCCGGAAACGGTCCATCAGCAGGCCCAGCACTACCGCCCCGATGGTCCCGCCCACCTGAAACATCGCGGTGGCCAACGAAGCCTGCTTCATCGAAAAACCCTGCGCGGTCAGCAGCAAAGGCATCCAACTGGTGAGCAGATAGACGATGGACAGGGTGATGAAGGACGTGACCCAGAGCAGCACAATGCCGCCCGCAGGCCGTGAGCGGAACAGATCGCTCAGGATCGAACCCTGCGCGCGCTGCGGCGCGACAGCATGGGCCGACCAACCCTCCACCCCGCCGACACGCTCGGCAATGCGATCAAGAGCGCGGGCATTGCTGCGGCTGCGTTGCAGATAATCAACCGATTCCGGCACCAGCATCCACGCCACCGGCACCAGCAGCAAGGGCGCCACCCCCGCCCCCATGATGACCATGCGCCACCCCACCAGCGGCTCGGCCCACGCGGTGATGAAACCGCCCACCGCCGAACCGAAGGTAAAGCCGCAGAACATCGCCGTGGTAAGGCTCGCCTTCTTGCGATCCGGGCAATATTCCGAAGTCAGCGCCGTGGCGCAGGGCAGTGCTCCCCCAAGGCCAAAGCCGGTCAGAAACCGCCACAAGGACAGTGAGGCCAGATCAGGCGCATAGGACGAGACAATCGTCATCACCGCAAACCACAGGGTCGATGCCACCATCATCCGCTTGCGCCCGAACCGGTCCGCCATCGGCCCGATAATCAGCGCGCCCGCCACCGAGCCAAATTGCCCCGCGCCAAACACCGAGGCCAGTTCGGCCGGCGCCAGATGCAGCCCGTTACGGATCGCAGGCGCCAGAAAGCCCATCAGCGCGACATCGAAACCATCGAGCGCGGCCACCATAAAGCAGACCGCAAACAGCGTGATCTGCAAGGCCGAGAGGCGGTGGGCATTGACCAGCGAGGGGAAAGTGGTTTCCATGAACGAACCTTTGTTGCGCAGGCAGGCTCCATTCGGACCGCACGGGCGCGCGCATCGGGCGGGCATGGCTGCCTGACTGCGTTCTTCTCCCCTGTGGCCCGGTCTGGGAAACCCTTGCCGGATCTGTTGCGGGGATAGGGTGGCGGCGGGGCCGGGTCAAATGGCGGCGGGCGTGAATACGATGCCAAAGAGCCGCCTCGAAACGGCATAGTGTTGCGCCGGGCACATCTGAAATGCTCTTTCACTCCTGCGCCCGATGATCGTATGACATGCTCGGGCAAAAGCCTTACCTAAGGGAGTTCGATCCGATGCGCCATATTCTCGCCTCCACGCTGGCCGCCTGCGTTGCGGTTGCCGGTTTTGCCGCGCCCGCGCTGGCCCATCCCAAGATCGTTTCGGCCACTCCGGCCGAAAGCGCCGCCGCCGCCAATGTCACGCAGGTCTCGATCACCTTCAGCGAGCCGCTGATGGCCGCGATGTCGGGTATGGACGTGGTGATGACCGGCATGCCCGGCATGGCCAACCACGAACCGATGAAGATGACCGGCGTTAAAACCGCCCTTGCCGCCGACAAGGTGACGCTGGTGGCCAAGCTGCCCCGCGCGCTGCCTGCCGGCACCTATGAGGCCAACTGGCATGTGGTTTCGACCGACACGCATCGCGTTGCGGGCAAGCTGAACTTTACCGTCAAGTGATCGGCGAAACGCTGGTCTGGCTGCGCTGGCTTCAGTTCATCGATCTGGGGCTGGTGTTTGGTGCTGCTCTGACGGCCCGCCTGCTGGGCCAGCGTTGCGCTTCGCCGTGGGGGCGGCGGGTGCTGGGGCTGGGATGCGCTCTGGGGCTGGTGCTGGGGGCGTGCGAATTCGCCTTCATCCTCGCGCGCATGGCAGCCAGCCCGGTGGCCGATCTCGATTTCGAGATGGTCTCGACGATGCTGACCGATACGGCGCTGGGCTGGGCGGTAATCGCGCGGGGGCTATTTCTGACGCTGGCGCTGGGGGTGATCCTGTGGCGGCGGCGCAATGCGCCTTTGCTGGCCGTGGCTGTGCTGGGAGGCGCGGCAACGGCCTGTCTTGCATGGGGCGGCCATGCGGCAGCCTCAATGGGTTTTGCCTCGGTGGTCCGGCTGGGCGGCGATATGGCGCATTTGTGGGCAGGCCTGACATGGCTGGGCGCGCTGCTGCTGTTTACCGCGCTGGTGTGGAGCAGCGGGGCCAATGATCGCACCACGCTGGCCCGGCTGGAGCGGCAATTGGGCGGATTTGCGCTGATCGGCACGGTGCTGGTCGGCGTTCTCGCGCTCAGCGGGCTGGCCAATCTGCTGTTTCTGGCCCCGCCGGGGCAATGGGAGGTGATGGCGGGTACGCTCTATGGTCGGTTATTGCTGACCAAACTGGGGCTGTTTGGCGCGATGTTCCTGCTGGCTGGGCATAACCGGTTCCATCTGGTGCCCGCGCTTGAACAGGCGATCGATCCGCGCGCGCGCCACCGCGCCCTGGCCGCCCTGCGGCGCAGCGTCACGCTCGAAACCCTGCTGGCGCTGGGCGTGATCTGGTGCATTGCGGCGGCGGGCACGATGGACCCGATGGGCGCCGCATAAAAGAAGCGGCGGGTCTTACCCCGCCGCCCTCTTCTGTTACGCAAACCCGGCCAGCGGCATCTTGCGCAGCCGTTTGCCCACCAGACGCGACACCGCATTGGCCACCGCAGGCGGCACAGCGGGCAGGCCCGGTTCGCCAATCCCGCCCATCGGCGCGCCGCTTTCCACGATCCGCACATGCACGCGCGGCATGCGATCAGGCGTCAGGATCGGATAGCCATCGAAATTGCGCGCCACGCGCAGGCCGTCCTTATAGGCCGCCTCCTCGATCAGCACTTCGGACAGGCCCAACGCCACGGCGGAATTGACCTGCGCCTCGATGATCGCGGGATTGACGATGCTGCCCGGATCGACCGCCTGCCAGACATCGTGGACCTTGATCTGGCCATCGGCGATGGAGACCTCGGCAATCGCGGCGGTTTCGGTGCCAAAAGGCGAGGCCATGGCAATGCCGCGCGCGCGCTTGCTGCCATCGGGCGCGGTGAAGGGCCCGGCCTTCCAGCCGCCCGACAGATCGACCGCCGCCTTGATCAGATTGGTCAGCCGCGCATTGCCCTCCAGCAGTTTCAGGCGCAGCGCATAGGGGTCCTGCCCACCCTTGTCGGCCATTTCGTCGAGGAAGGTTTCATAAAAGAAATCGTTCATCGAATTGCCCACCGACCGCCAATAGGCCAGCGTGGTCGGGCTTTTGACAAAGACCTGCGCGATGCGCTTGGCGGGCAGCGCATATTTCTTGCCCGTCAGCCCTTCCAGAGCGGCATCGTCCAACTTGGCCGCGCGCTTGTCGGCAATGCCCTCGGTCGGGCCTTCGGTCACGCTGATCGCCTCGATGGCAATCGGCATGCCCTTGGCGTCCAGCGCCCCGCGAAACCGCACCGCGGCCATCGGGCGCAGAGGATCGCGCAGGAATTCCTCCTCGCGCGTCCAGATCAGCTTGACCGGACGCCCAACGCGCTTGGCCAGTTCGAGCGCCTGCGGCCAAGGCGTGCCATGGGGATAGATGAAATGGCGGCCAAAGAACCCGCCCAGCAGCGGCGAATGGATGTTGATCTTGTCCGCCGCCAGACCCGATGCCTTGGCCACTTCGACCAGAAACATTTCGGGCGCCTGATTGGGGAACCACATGTCCAGCGTGCCATCGGCATTATACCGCGCCAGCGCCGATGGCGGCTCCAACTGCGCATGGTTGACAAACTGGCTGTGATAGGTCGCGCTAACGGTGCTGGCGGCCCCCGCAAAGCCGGCGGCCATATCGCCTGCGGTTTCGGCAACCTCTTCCTTGCCCTGATAATTGGCCAGATATTGCGCGAAAGCCTCGGTCGAGAAATCGGCGGGCATCGGGCGATAAGTCTCACCCACCGCCTCGGCCCAATCGACCTGGGTCGCCTCCACCGCGCGGCGCGCATGCCAGAAACGCTCGGCCACGACCGCCACGGCGCCGGGCAGGACATGCACCGAATGCACGCCCTTCATCGCCTTCACCTCGGCCTCGTTGCGGATCTTGCCCACGGTCTGCCCCAGACGCGGGGCATGCTGAACCGCCGCGTGGAGCATTCCATCGACCTTCATGTCGATGGAGAATTGCGCCTTGCCGGTCGATTTAGCGCGTACGTCCAAACGCGCCTGACGCTTGCCGATCCACCGGAAGTCCTTGGGGTCCTTCAGCGCCACATTGGCGGGGGCAGGCATATCCAGCGCGGCAGGCGCCAGTTCGCCATAGGTCATCGCCTTGCCGCTGGCTTTGTGGATCACGCGCCCCGGTTCGGTGGTCAATTCGCCTGCCGGAACGCTCATCTTCTGCGCGGCGGCCTGCACCAGCATCGCCCGCGCGGTCGCGCCCAGCTTGCGCATCGTGGCATAGGAACTGCGCACCGAGAAGGAGCCGCCGGTGATCCGCATCTGGCCAAAGACGACCTGATAATCGGGGCCGGGAGGCGCGTTTTCGACCGTGAAGCCGGCCGGATCGGCGTCGAGTTCCTCGCCCACGATCTGCGCCATCGCGGTCCACACGCCCTGCCCGCCCTCGGCAAAGGGGCTTTGGAACAGGATGGTGTTGTCGGGCCGGATCGCCAGAAAAGCCGGAACCCGCGTGCCGGGCACGACCTTGGCCGCCCCCTGCGCACGCGCCGCACCCATCGGCACGCCAAAGCCCAGCACCAGCGCGCCAGCCCCCGCGCCTGCAATAAAGCCGCGCCGCGAAACATTGACCGGATCATTCACCGGCGTTTGAAACGGCAGGTTCATGCCTTCTTCTCCAATCCGGCCACATCGCGCACCGCAGCCTTGATGGCGTTATAGGTGCCGCAGCGGCACAGGTTGACCATCGCGGCCTCGACATCCGCGTCGCTCGGCTTGGCGTTCTGCTTCAGCAAGGATGTCGCCGCCATCACCTGGCCCGACTGGCAATAGCCGCATTGGGGCACCTGATGCTTGACCCATGCCTCGACGACCTTGGCGCCCACGGGGTCCTTTTCCATTGCCTCGACCGTGGTCACCTTGCGACCCGCCACGGCCTCGACCGGCGTGACGCAGGATCGCATCACCGAACCGTCGACCAGCACCGAGCAAGCGCCGCATTGAGCCACGCCGCAGCCATATTTGGTGCCCATCATTCCCAGATCATCGCGCAGAACCCAGAGCAAGGGCGTGTCGCTCTCCGCATCGACTCGGCGTTTTTGGCCGTTGATGGTCAATTCGATCATGGTTTTTCCTGAATTCTCGACAAGTTGAGGACCTTGGCGGGGGTGCTTGGCCCATCATCGCATGTGGGAACATTAACGGCTTGCCCCTTAGCATTCATCATGAATGTCATTCAATGCTGACTGAATATAATTTGTCATTCCATCCGTTTGCACGGCCCTTCTCTTTTCCATGCATCCGGTTAGAAAGCGGGCCATGAACGATCAAACGCTGCTCCACCTCGCCAAGGGCGATGCCATTTGCCGTATCGCGCCCGCGCAGGGCGGCTCGATCATGGCGCTTGATTGCGGGGGCGTGCCGGTGCTGCGCCGCGCGGTTGGGGATGATCTGCTCGATACGGCCTGTTTTCCGCTGGTGCCTTTTGCCAATCGGATCGCGCATGGGCATTTTACCCTGAACGGCGCGGATCATGCGATTGCGGTCGATTATCTGGGCGCGCCTCATGCGATCCATGGCAATGGTTGGCGCCGGGCGTGGAGCGTGGAGCAGGTCGGTCCCGATCACGCCACGCTGCGGCTGGACGAGGATGCGGGCGACTGGCCTTGGCCCTATGCTGCGTGGCAGGCCTTTATGCTGGAGGAGGATAGCTTGTGGGTCGAACTGACCATCGAGAACCGGCATGAGAGCGAGGCGATGCCCGCAGGCTTTGGCCTCCACCCCTATTTCCCGCGTTCACCGGAAAGCACGGTGGCGGCCAGTGCCGAGGTGATGTGGTTCAACGATCCCACAGGCCTTGCCGTTTGCGCGCAGGAATCGGGCCTGTTTTCCGGCGCACCGGTCGGGATCGAGGCGCTGGAAGGGCTGGACAATTTCTTTGTCGCGCCCGATCCCAGCATCGTGATTGCCGCGCCGGGAATGAGTGTCACCCTATCCGGCCCCGGCGCGGGATTTCACCTCTATTGCCCCGGCGACCATGATTTCTTCTGCGTCGAACCGGTCAGCCATGCGCCCAACAGCTTTGGCCGGGGTGAATGGGGGCCGCAGGACATCCTGCCGGCCGGAGGGCGCCGCAGCCAGCGCTATCACTTTGCCTTTCAGGCTTGAGCAGGCACGACGTCGAAGGCGATATTGAGCCGCTCCCCTGAGGCGGTCGGCACCGTGCCATGCCACAGGGTTGAGGGGAACAGCACCAGATGGCCCCGTTGCGGGGCAATTGTGGCATAGGGCACGAGATCGAGACCGAGTTCGGGCGGCGGCGCACCATAGTGAAAATGACCGGCGGGCGCGGGTGCGGCATCCTGCGGCAGGCTGACGTAAAAGGCGCTGCTGATCCAGCCCATCGGGTGCGAATGGGGGATGTTGAAACCTCCGCCCGTCAGGCGCACGGACCAACTGCCGCTGATCCGCAGATGGTCGCGCGGGCGCGAAAGCAGGGGATGGGCAGGATCGGGCGCGGGCAAGGCGGCGACATAATCCTCCACTGCCGCCATTAATGCCTCGCGGGTGCGTTGCAGGATCAGCTCATGGCGCAGCAGGACCGAACGGTCGGTCTGCGTTCCCCCGCGCACCGATTGTTCGGGATAGGGCAATTGCGCGATATGGAGCGCGCGCAGGCATTCGCCCAGCTCATCCAGTTCGGCCTCGCTCAGCCCCACGTCCATGCCGCGCACAAAATCGTCATCGAGCCATGCCCCGCGCGGATCATCCAGCAGGCGCCAACAGGTCGAGACATAGGGCCATGCCTGCCCCGCCAGCGGCGATCCGGGTGCGGCCTGCGCCAGGGGCAAAGCGATGGCCAGCGCGCGCGCCGGATCGCCTGTGCGCAGAGCGGCGCGGACGCGGGCGATCTGGATAAAGGGATCGTCCCATGCCGATGTTTCTGCCAGTAGGCGCACGGTTTCGGCCTCATTACCGCTCTCATTGGCAATGAACAGACGCGCCTCGGTCAGGGGTTTGGTCTGCCCCAGATGGCCCTCGGCCTCGTCTAGGATGGCGCGGGCGCGGGGCCAGTCACGGTGCTGCGCCACGGCGGCAAACCAGCCCAGCCACAGGCCCTGCGCGCGGGGATGCGCGCGCGCGGCGGCGGCATAGGAGGCGTCAAACCCCTGCGCATCCCCCGCCACCCAGCGCAACGAGGCAAGCACGCGATGCCCATCAAGCCAGTGCGGATTTTGCGCCAGCGCGCCGGTAAGCAAATCGACTGCCCCGCCGATGTCTCCCTCGCTTGCCAACGCCATGGCGTGATTGCGCAAGGCGTCGGGATTGTCGGGCCAGAGACGACAGACCTGCGCAAACAGATCCGCCGCCCGGTGCCCCAGTTCATAGCGCGATTGCGCATGGAGAAAGGCGATCAGGCGATCATCGGGCGCCAGCGCATGGGCGCGCGCGATAGCCTCATCAGCCTCGATCATCCGCTGCTGGGCACGCAGGGCGCGGGCCGTATCGCGCCATTGGATCGCCTCTGGATTCACGCCGCCGCGCAATGCTGGGCCAGAACCGCGCCATGCATCGGCATCCGCGCAGCCTCGGCCGCCATCGCCCCCCTCAATTTGCCCAGCCAATCGCGCGCATCCACCCCGCGATAGTCGATCAGCGGGTCGAGGCCCTCGGGAATATTCCCCTGCCCCACATGCACCGCCAGCCACGAGGGCGGCGCGAACAGATCCAGCTCGCGCGCGATCAGGCGGCCATGGCGGCGGAAGTGCTCGATCTTGAGCGCCAGCGTATCGGGAATATCCATGGCCGAGACATAGCGCCACAGCTCGCTGTCCTGCCGCTGGGTCAGCTTGTAGTGCAGGATGATGAAGTCGCGGATGCGCTCCATCTCGCCATGGGCGATGCGGTTGAATTCATCGCGCGTGGCGGGGTCAAAATCCTTGTCGGGAAAGAGCGCGAGGATCTTGGAAATATTGGCCTGTATCAGGTGGATCGAGGTCGATTCCAGCGGCTCGAGAAAGCCCGATGACAGGCCCACCGCAATGACATTTTTGTTCCAGTGCTGACGGCGGCGGCCTGCGGTGAAACGCACATGGCGCGGATCCCCCAAAGCCTCTCCATCAAGGCGCTGGGTCAGCAAATCGGCGGCGCGGTCATCCTCCATAAAGTCGCTGCAATAGACATAGCCATTGCCGATGCGATGCTGAAGCGGAATGCGCCATTGCCAGCCCGCCTCGCGCGCGGTGGAGCGGGTAAAGGGCGTGGGGTTGGGGTCGGCCTTGGGGTGGGCGCAGGGCATGGCCACCGCACGATCGCAGGGCAGCCAGTGCGACCAGTCATCATAACCGGTTTTCAGCGCCCCCTCGATCAGCAGCCCGCGAAAGCCCGAGCAGTCGATGAACAGATCGGCCTCGATGATCCGCCCGTCCGCCATCGTCACGTCGCGCACATAGCCAGTTTCACCATTCAGCCCGACATCGGCAATCTTGCCCTCCACCCGCGCAACGCCGCGCTTTTCCGCATAGGCGCGCAGAAAGCGGGCATAGAGGCCCGCGTCGAAATGATAGGCATATTCAAAGGTGGACAGCACGCTGCGCTGATCGGGCGAAGGATGGGAAAACCGCCCGGCGCGCGCGATATGCCATGCCATTGAATAATCATCGAGCGGCGTGTCATCACCCGCCATCCGCGCCTTCAGCCAATATTGATGCAGCGGCACCATGTCGAAATTGCGCCCATGCGGGCCAAAGGGGTGAAAATAGCGCGTATCCTCACGCCCCCAGCCGACGAATTCGATGCCAAGTTTGAAGCTGCCCTTGGTAGCGGCCATAAACTCGCGCTCGTCGATGCCCAGCGTTTCGTTGAAGATGCGGATGGGCGGGATGGTCGCCTCGCCAACGCCGATGGTGCCGATCTCCTCGCTTTCCACCAGCGTGATCACGCAATTCTGTTTCAGCGCATTGGCCAGCATCGCCGCCGCCATCCAGCCCGCCGAACCGCCCCCCACCACCAGAATCCTGCGGATTTTCCGATCGGAATCGCCCATCACCCTCTCCCTTATGCCTTGTTCTAGACCAAAAAGAAGGCGGGCCGGAAGTGTCCTTCCATGCCCGCCTCCCTAATTTGCGACCCTTTCAGGCCTTTATCAGAAGTTGAAGCGCGCCGAGGCCATGACCGTGCGGCCCACCATGCTGGTGATGTTGATGATCGAGCTGTTGCCGCTGGTGCTGGCAATGCCATTGCCCGGGCCCATCGCGGTCAGCGTGTTGAACAGGTTCTGGACATTCACGCCCAGTTGCAGGTTCTTGATCGGGCTGTACTTCACATTGGCGCCGACCACGGCCGCGCCGGGATATTCCAGACCGTTGTTGTCCACCGTGCTGGTCACGCCGGTCACGTTCGCGCCGATCGAGGCATTGTCGGTGATCGAGTAATTGGCAGCAAACGTATAGGACAGGTCAGGAATGCCATCCGAACGCACATAGGCAGCGGTGCCTGCGGGCATCTTTTCGGCCTTGTTATACGTCAGGTTGGCGATGAAGTTGAACGGACCTCGGCGATAGGTTCCATAGAATTCCGCGCCCATCGTGCGATACTTGTTGGCGATGATGCAGCCTGTGGCCGAACCGCCGCACTTGGTGGCCGACAGTTCATAGGTGGTGATGTTGAAGTTCGAGCGATAGACCGTCAGTTCCGCCGTGTAGCGGCCGCCCAGCAGATTGCCGCCGTTCTTCACGCCCACTTCATACTGGTTGACGTAATCGCCCACAGCCGCCGCGCCGCTGGTGCTGTTGAGCGAGCCGTCCTTGTTGAAGTAACCGTTGAAGGTCATGCGGTCGGCATTGAAGCGCGAACCACGCGAGGCGCGCACAAAGAGCGACATGTTCTGCATCGGCTTATACAGACCGCCGAACGACCACGAGGTCATCTGCTTGCTGTAATTGATCACCTCGGCCGCCGCATCGGGCAGGTAATAGGGGATCGCCGTGGTGACATAGGCGGACTTCACCGGGTTATACTGATAGACATTGGCGGTATAGGCATTGCCGGTGCTGATCGAACCGGTGCCCTGGCCATGGTTGAAGTCCTGACGGACCGAACCATCGACCTGCCATGCGCCACCGTCCAGGTTGAGGCTCAGGTAAGGTGCATTGTCGGTGAAAGTATAGTCGTAATTACGCGCGCAGCACGAACCCCAGTTGTTGCCGTAACCGGCAATACCATTGGCCGTCAGCAGATTACCCGCCGAGTCATACAGGTCCAGCATCGCCGGATTGTTGCCGCTGACTTCGCTGAAAGTCTTGTTGGTGTGCCAGTCCATCGCAACATTCTGGCTCATGAAGAACCAGCCGGCATAGATGTTCGCGCGGATCTTGCCGGTCAGGTCGAACTTGCCCGACAGTTTCAGATCGTTGACGAAGCTGCCCAGATCGCGGATGCGGGCATAGACGTTGGTGTTGTTGTTGAGCAGCGCGCCGGTGTAAAGCTGGCCCGCGTTCGGCCCGTTGGCGTAGCGAACCTGTGCCACGGTGGCGCTGGTCAGTTCGTTGGGCGCGGTGCCGATCACGCTCGAGGTGGGCGCGGCGTTGAAGAAGCCCGACGAGAAACCGCCGCTGATCGCACTGTAACGCGCATTGTTGTCCAGCTTGATCTGGGGCGTGAATTCATAGTGGAACTGCAGTTGCAGCGTCTTCTGATTGGTGGTGATGCCGTTCAGAGGAGTGGTCTTGCGCGTGCCATCGACATCAACATAGGCGAAAGAGGCGTTGTTGAGCGAATAGATCGACTGCTTGCGCGTGTCGAAATTGCTGCAGGGCCCAAGGTTGCTGACCTTGCCGCCCCAGCCGCTGCCGCCGCTGATGTTGCCGCAGGCGATGCCGCCGGTGTCATTGGGTTCCTGCGTATCGGCCACCTTGAAGAGCAGGCGCAGATAGCCCTTGCCGTCACCCAACTCCTTGGTGATGTTGCCGCGGATCTGATAGGATTTCGAAACGTTATAAGAGGCGTGGCGGGGGCCATGGCCAATGTCGACGAAACCGCCCAGGTTGTAATAGAGCGTGTCGTTGATGATGCCGGAATCGCGGAAATTGACCTTGGTGTAGTCAAAGTTCACGCCCTTCTCCAGCTCGACATAGCCGCCCTCGGACTTGCTGGTCTTGCTGAGATAGTTGATGACTGCACCGGGCGCCTGGCTGGCCATGGTGGCCGCCGTACCGCCGCGCACCGCGTCCACGCTTTCGGTCAGCGCATCGAACTTGGTGAAATAGTCGTTGTTGCCGAACTGAATGTCGCCATACAGAACCTGCGGCAGACCATCTTCCTGAAGCTGAACGAAGGTGGCGCCGCCGGTGGCCACGGGCAGACCGCGCACGGCAAAGTTGCCGTTACCGCCGGGGCCCGAAATGTTGGGCTGAAGACCCGGCAGCAGGCGCAGCAGGTCGCCTTGCGAGGCGGGGTGGAAATCGGCGATGGTCGAGGCCGAAACCGATGAGATCGAGATCGAACTGTTCAGCTTGGTCTTGTCGCCGGTCGAGGCGGTCACGACGATGGCGTTCAGGCCATCATCGGCGGCCGGAGCCTGTGCGGCAGGCGCCTGATCGGCGGCGAGAGCGGGAGCCGAAAGACTGGCGAAACCCAGCGCAGCAAACGACACGCACGACTTGAAAACTGACTTCATGATCAGATCCTCCCCCAAGAGGTATGGAACGCCCCCGGGTTATTCCGGGCAGCTCATAAAAAACCCCTCTAAACCCCAAAACAATCGGTTGCAATAGCTTTTGCAATCGAGTGCAAATGCAATTCTGACTTTTCTCCTCCTGTGACAAATGGGCTACACCACCCCGGTCCTCATCACCGGTATGTAGATTCAGATAACACTTCTACACCCTCGCGCGCACCTGTCGAAGTTACGACAAGGCAAGTTGCGGATTACCTGCCAACCCATCCGGATCGGATCTATCCATGCTGGGCGGGAAAACTCCTCCACCACCAATCCAGCACAAGATAGAATGTGCGAATCGCAGACGTAGCGAAGCAATGCAAACGATTGTTGCACTTCCTCGCAACTCAGGCTAAGCCGAGAGGAGAAGAACGAGTCAGCCCCGCAAAGAGGGTGTCAGGAAAGGAAGCCCATGGCCCACGCCGCCCCCGCCGATCTGGCCGTTGCCCCGGCCCGCACAGACGCACGAAAGCCGCATCTGTCGCTGCTGCGCATTGTTGAAATGAACCTTGGCTTCCTTGGGCTGCAATTCAGCTTTGGTCTGCAACAGGGCAATATGGTGCCGATCTATTCGTGGCTGGGCGCAGACGAGGCGAGCCTGCCGATCCTGCAACTGGCAGGGCCGATGACGGGCCTGTTGATCCAGCCGCTGGTGGGCGCGATGAGCGACCGGACCGACTCGCGCTTTGGCCGCCGGACGCCCTATTTCCTGATCGGCGCGATCCTGTGCAGCCTTGGCCTGTTTCTGATGCCGCATTCCTCCAGCCTGCTGATGGCGGCCAGCCTGCTCTGGCTGCTCGATGCGGGAAATAACACCACCATGGAGCCTTATCGGGCCTATGTCTCCGACCGGCTTAACGCCGATCAGCACGAGATCGGCTTTCTCAGCCAGAGCGCTTTTACCGGCCTTGCACAATGCCTGGCCTTTCTCAGCCCTTCGATTCTCGTCTATTGGTTCGGGGTGGATCGCAATGCGGTGGATGCGCATAATATCCCCACAATCACGCATATTTCCTTCCTGATCGGGGCGGTGCTGTCGATCTGCACGATCCTGTGGTCGGTGCTGCGCGTGCCCGAATTGCCCACCACGCCCGACGAGCGCGAGCGCATCGCCGCCACGGAAAAATCGGCAGGCGCGGCCATGCGCGAGATCATCCAGGCCATTGTCGAAATGCCCCGCGCGATGCGCCAGATGGCATGGATGAGCCTGTTCCAATGGTATGGTTTTTCAATCTACTGGTCCTATGCCGCGCTTTCCATCGGCCGCTCGGCCTTTGGCACGGCGGACAAAACCAGCACCCTGTTCCGCGACGCCGTGCTGACCACCCAGCAATTGGGGGCCTTCTATAATCTGATCGGCTTTGTCGCGGCCTTTGCCATGGTGCCTCTGGCGCGGCGGTTTGGCGCATCGCGGATGCATATGGTCGCGCTGATGGTCTGTGCGCTCTGCCTGCTGATGCTGCCCGGCGTTGGCCCGGGTGCGGCCCATGCCCCGGCCATTTTCACCACGCTGGCCATGCCCGAACTGGGCAGCCACCTGTCGCTGATGATCCCGGCGCTGGGCCTTGGCCTTGGCTGGGCCAGCATCATGGGCAACCCCTATGTCATCCTCGCCCGCGCGATCCCGCCCGAAAGGACCGGGGTTTATATGGGCATTTTCAATATGATGATTGTGGTGCCCATGCTCATCAACGGGCTGACCTTCGGCTGGATCTATCGCCACGTGCTGAATGCCGATCCGCGCCATGCGATCAGCTTTGCCGCCCTTCTCCTGTTCTGCGCGGGCCTGACCATGCTCCGCGTGCGCGATATGCCTGAGGAAAACCGCCGTGCAGCCTGAATTCGTCGCCCTTCATTCGCCCGCCTGCACGGCCATCTGGGAAGTGCGGCCCGATGAGGCGCCCCTGTGGCGCTATTGGGGCCCGCGTCTGCCTGATGGGGTGATGCCACCTGCCCCCCTGCGCAACACGCGGCCCGAGCCTAGCTTCTCGCTGCATTTCGATCAGCCGCTGTCGATCTTTCCCACCATGGGTATGGGCTGGTTCGGACAAAGCGCCCTGATGGCCAGCCGTGCCGGGCAGGATTGGGCGCAACAAATCACCGCAACGCGCGTGGAACACATCGCCGATGGCGTGATCTTTCACATGACCGACGATGTGACCCACATCGCCACCGCCATCACCGCCCACCTCGATCCGGCCACCGATACGCTGACACTTTCCACCACACTGACCAATGCGGGCGATGATGTGCTGGAGGTCGGCTTTCTGGCCTCGGGCAATCTGCCCCTGCCCGCCGATGCCGGGCATGTGCGCTCTTATGGCGGGCGGCATAACAGCGAATTCGTCGCCATCGACGATGCGCTGACCCGCAGCCAATGGCGGCGCGAAAACCGGCGCGGCCTGACCAGTCATGATTGCTTCCCGGGCGCGATTGTCTCCTGCGCGGATGGCGCGGCCTATGGCGCGCAACTGGCGTGGAGCGGCAATCACCTTCAGACCATCGAATGGCTGGACGATGGCCGCCGCCAATGGATCATGGGCGAGGCGCTGGCGCCGGGCGAATTGCGCCTTGCGCCGGGGCAAAGCATGACCACGCCCGAGATCCTCGCCAGCGTTTCGGGCGAAGGGGCCAATGGCCTGGCATGGGCCTTTCACCGCGCCATTCGCGCGCGGATGACCTGGCCCGATGGCGTGATGAAACCCCGCCCGGTCCATCTCAACACATGGGAAGGCTTCTATTTCGACCATGATCTCGATGCGCTCAAAGAACTGGCCGATGCCGCCGCGCGCGTGGGGATTGAGCGCTATGTGCTGGACGATGGCTGGTTCAAGGGGCGCGATGATGACACCTCCTCGCTGGGCGACTGGGTGGTGGATGCGCGCAAATATCCCGATGGGCTGATGCCTCTGGCCCGTCATGTGGTCGATCTGGGCATGGAGTTCGGCCTCTGGGTCGAACCGGAAATGGTCAACCCCGACAGCGACCTTTACCGTGCCCATCCCGATTGGGCGCTGCATATCTTGGGCCGTCCCTTGCTGGGCGCGCGCAATCAGCTCGTGCTGGACATGAGCCTGCCGCAGGTGCGCGACTATCTGTTTGATGCGGTGGCGCAGCATTTGCGCAATCTGCCGATTTCCTATCTCAAATGGGACCACAACCGCGACCTGACCCATGCCGGAAACAGCGCGAAGTTCCGCAGCCAAGTGCTTGGTAGTTATGAATTGATGGCCCGACTGCGCTCGGCCTTCCCCGATGTCGAGATCGAGAGCTGCGCCGGTGGAGGCGGCCGGATCGATGCGGGCGTGATCGCCCATGCGCATCGTTTCTGGACCAGCGATTGCATCGACGCGATCAGCCGCGTTTCGATCCAGCGCGGCTTTCTGCAATTCATGCCGCCCGAGGTGATGGGCAGCCATGTCGGCGCCTGCCCCGCCCATTCGACCGGACGGATGCAGTCGATGCCCTTCCGCGCAGGCGTCGCCCTGCCCGGCCATTTCGGGGTCGAGCTTGACCTGCGCAAACTGACGCAGGCCGAGACGGACGATCTGACCGCCACCATCGCGCGCTACAAAGCCCTGCGCGACCGCCTGCACCATGGCCGCGTGTGGCAGGGCGAGGCGGGCGACAGCGTGGTCTGGCAGGCGCATGGCGATGAGGATCAACTCCTGCTGATCGTCACCCGCACCGCGCCCACCACCATGCGCCATCAGCCGCATCTGCGCCTGGGCATGGTCGATCCGGCGCGGCGCTATCGCCTGATGCGCGATGGCGCGGCCTCGGTCGAAATGGACGGCGCTTGGCTGGCCCGGATGGGTCTGCCCCTGCCCCCGATGAAGGGTGAGGAAGTGCTTGTCTATGAATTGGCCGCGCGCTGATCCGCCCCGTTCGCATAAGAATGCAAACGATTGCCTATTCACTGAACATCGCCTATAAGGCCTGACAAGCCAGACATACCGGGAGAGAATGAAAGTGACGCAGCCCAGCGTTCCCCCCTCGATTTCCACGTGGCGCGCCGATCACATCCGCGCCATCGCGCCATCCGCGCAAAATACCATCCCATTGATCGATCCGGCCGATGTTCACCCCATTCTGCCCGGCATTGACCTGTGGGATCTGTGGCCGCTGCAGAATGCCGATGGCAGCACGACCCTGTTTAACGGGGCAAGCCTGTGGTTCGTGCTGTGCGCCCCCGCCCTGCCCGATCCCGAGGCGCGCCACGACTTCGTGCGCATCCGCTTGATGACCCATGCCGCCGATGGCACCTGGTCCGACCATGGTCACGCCCTGCCCGATGGGTTCAACCCCGGCAGCCGCGAATGGGCGGGCAGCGCATTGTGGCATCCCGAAACGGGCGAGGTTACACTGTTCTACACGGTCGCCGGCTATCCGGGCGAGGAAGCCCGCTCCTTCGCCCAGCGCCTGTTCCAGACCACGGGCAAGCTGAACACCGATGATTTCACCATCGCCGGATGGAGCGCCCCGCATGAGAATATCATTGCCGACAATGTGAATTACGTGCTGGTCAACCAGCGCGAGGGCGCGCCCGGCTTCATCAAGGGTTTCCGCGATCCGGCCCATTTTCGCGATCCCCGTGATGGCGCGACCTATATCGTCTTTACCGGCTCGCTCAAACCCTCGCCCCATGCCTTCAACGGCTGTATCGGCATTGCGCGGGCGACCAATCAGGCGCTGACCGACTGGCAGATCCTGGCCCCGATCCTGAGCGCGGACGGGCTGAACAATGAGCAGGAGCGCCCGCTCCTCATCCATCGCGGCGGGCATTATTACCTGTTCTGGTCCACCCAGCGTAAGGTCTTTGCCCCCGATGGCCCCTCCGGCCCTAATGGCGTCTATGGCGCGGTGGCCGATGATGTGCTGGGGCCTTGGCGTCCTTTGAACGGCACAGGTCTTGTCGCCGCAAACCCGGATGACGCTCCGTTCCAGACCTATAGCTGGTGGGTGGACGCCGATCTCGATGTCTGGGGCTTTATCGACTATCCGGCCTGCACGGCGGAAACGAAAGTGGACGATCCGGCATGGCGGCGCGCCCATTTTGGCGGTACGCCTGCGCCCACGTTCCGCATCGCGCTGGATGGCGACCGAGCGTGGGTAAATCAGGCTGGGGTAAAGGAAGCATAAGATGGCGCAATATGGCCTGATCGAGGCGGGCGGCACCAAATTCGTGGCGGGGATCGCTGATGAGGAAGGAACGATCTTTGCCCGCCACCGCATCCCCACCACCACGCCCGAGGAAACGCTGGGCGCCACCATCGGCTGGTTTCGGGAGCAGGGGCTCAAGCCCGAGGCCATCGGCATCGCCAGTTTTGGGCCGCTAGACCTCAACCGCGCCTCGCCCACATGGGGCCATGTCACCCGCACCCCCAAGCCGCATTGGAGCGGGGCGGACCTGACCGGGCCTTTCGCGCGCGCCTTTGGCTGCCGCGTGGGGCTGGAAACCGACGTGAATGGTGCGGCTCTGGCCGAGGCGCGCTGGGGCGCGGGCAAGGCGGCGGGATCGCTGCTCTATCTGACCATCGGCACCGGCGTTGGCGGGGGTTTTGTCTCCGATGGGCGCTTGCTGCACGGGCTGTCGCATCCGGAAATGGGGCATATCCGCATGCCGCGCCACCCGGGCGATCTGGATTTTGCGGGCCATTGCCCGTTCCATGGCGATTGCCTCGAAGGTCTGGCCTGTGGTCCAGCGATCATCGCGCGTTGGGGCGTGTCGCTCTCCGAATTGCCCGAGGGCCATCCCGGCGCCGACATCATCGCATGGTATCTGGCGCAAGCCGCCGTAACGTTTCAGGCAATCATGGACCCGGCCCGCATCGTCATGGGCGGAGGCGTCACGGCAACACCCGGCCTGCTGGACAAGATCCGCACCATGGCGGCGCAAAGCGGCGCGGGCTATTTCGTCGGCGATCCGGCGCAGGTGATCGTGGCCCCCGCGCTGGGCGAGAATTCAGGCCTTTTGGGCGCTTTGGCGGTGGCGCTGGGGATCTGATCCTTTACGCCGAAGCGCGCAGGACCAGTTCCGGCTCCATCACCACGCTTTGCGTATCCTCGCCCGCGATGCGGCGCACGAGCATATCCACCAGATGCTCGGCGCCGCGCACCAGATCCTGACAGATCGTGGAGAGCTGGGGTACGGTGTGTTCGCCGATGGTCAGGCCGTCATAGCCCATCACGCGCACATCGCCCGGCGCCGACAGGCCCATGCCCGCCATCGCCCGCAAGGTCTTGAGCGCGATCACATCCGAGGCCGCCACGATACCGATCGGCCCATCGGCGGCCTGCCCCAGAAAACCGGCGATTTCCGGCCCGAATTCATCATCCGTCAGATGGGCGGGCTCGACATGCGGCTCGCCCATCCCTGCGCGCTCCAGAGCGTCGCGCACGCCCTGCAGACGCTGCTCAATCTCGCGCGTCTTGGGATCGCCAAAGAAGGCGATCTTGCGGCAACCCTGCGCGATCAGATGGCTGGCCGCCAGATCGCCGCCCTTGCGATTGTCGCTGCCCACGCTGCAATGCACCTGATCGGCATCATAGCCGCCCCAGACCACCAGCGGACGATAATCCTTGGCCACCGCGTCAATCGTGGCCGCCTGATCCGATTGCCCGATCACGATCAGTCCATCGACCCGCCCCGATGTGGCGATCCGGTCCAGCCATGCGCTGTCGGTGGGGATGACGCGGCTGAGCAGCAGGTCATAGCCGCGCTCGGTCAGCTTATCGGCCAGCAGGCCCAGCATGGTGATGAAGAAAGGATCGGTCAGATGCTGGGCTGTTTCATGGCCCAGCGGGATCAGCACGCCGATCGTGTTCGTGCGCTGAATCCGCAAATTGCGCGCCAGCAGATTGGGCCGAAATCCATGCTCCTTGGCCAGCGCCTGAATCCGTTCGCGGGTCTTCAGGCTGATCAGGGTCGAGCCTGCCAGCGCGCGCGAAACGGTGCCTGTCGACACTCCGGCCAGATCGGCCAGTTCCTTGATATTGCGAATTCTGCTCATGCCTGAGGGGCGCTTTCTGGCGAAGGATCGGCACTTCTCGGGCCACAGGCGCGCAATTGCAAGACTATTCTGGCGACAGCGCTTGTCCATATAATCCGATGGTCGGGCATGATTGGCTCTTGGCAGGTCTTGGCCGCGCGCGCCTCTATCTCTACTCTGCCATGCCGACCCCGCCGAAACGGGGCGCGAGAGGATGAGACGGTGATGATGGATCTGAATGCGCAATATCGCGCCCGCCTGACCACCCCGGCCATGGCCGCCGCGATGATCCCGGATGGGGCGCGGGTTGCGCTATCCTTGGGCGCGGGGGCGCCGCCGCTGTTGCTGCATGCCCTGGCCGAAAGGGCGCGGGCGGGCGCGGCGCGCGACATAAGCTTTTACTATATGCTCTGTACCGCGATTGCCGGGCGCACGATCTTTGACCCGCAATTGACCGACCGCCTGATCCCGATGAGCTATTTCCACAGCGGCGTCGAACGCACGCTGGATAAGGGGCGCCGGGGCGATGAGTTCCTCGTCGATTACATCCCATCTCATTTCAGCCAGATCCCGCGATCCATGGTCGAGCATGTCGGCGTCGATACGCTGATCGCCACCGTCTCACCCATGGATGACGAGGGATTCTTCAGCCTTGGCACCAACACCGATTATGCGCTGGCCGTAGCGCGCAAGCCTGGGGCGAGGATCATCTTTGAGGTGAACCGCCATATGCCGCGTGTGCGTGGTGATTGCCGCGTACCTTTGTCGGATGTGGCCGCCCTGCTGGAAAATGACGCGCCGCTGGTCGAAGTGCCGCCTGCGCCTTTGTCTCCGGTAGACGTCCGCATCGGCGAGATCATTGCGGGGCTGGTCGATGATGGCGCCTGTTTGCAGATGGGGATCGGCGCGCTGCCCGATGCGGTCTGCGCAGGGCTGCATCATCATCGCCGCCTCGGCATCCATACCGAACTGATCACGCCCGGCCTTGCCGAACTGGTGCGCCGGGGCGTGGCGGACAATTCGGCCAAGCAGACCCATGCGGGCACCACGATCTTCACCTTCGCACTGGGCGACCGGGCGCTGTATGATTTCATTGACGACAATCCCGCAGCGCAGGCCTTTCCGGTCGAATATGTCAACAACCCCGCCATCATCGCCCGCAATGATCGCGTCGTCTCGGTCAATGCCACAACGCAGGTCGATTTCCACGGGGCCTGCAATTCCGAATTCGTGGCCGGGCGGCAATTTTCCGGCACCGGCGGACAGGTCGATTTCGTGCGCGGGGCCTATATGTCGGCGGGGGGCAAGTCGATCATCGCGTGCCACTCGACGGCGGCGGGCGGCACGATTTCGCGCATCACGCCGCGCCTTTCCGGGCCGGTGACCACGGGGCGCAATGATACGCATCTGGTGATCACTGAATATGGCGTGGCCGATATGAAGGGCAAGACGCTGAGCCAGCGTGCAGACGCCCTGATCGCTATCGCCCATCCTGATTTCCGCGAGGAGCTTTACCGCGAGGCCCATGCGATGCGATTGGCGGGCTAGGACTGATCGGGCGGAAATTCGATCTATCCTGCCCAAAATCCTATAGGTATCGCTTGGCGCCCCCGCCGCTATGTCGCCTCAGACAAATCGCATAACAGATGGGGATGACCGTGATGGCCAACAACAAGACAAGGTGGCGTCTGGCGGCGCTTTCGGCGGGCCTGCTCTGGGCCGCCCATGCGCAGGGGCAGGAAGCGCGCATCGGCCATGACAGCCAGATCCTGATCAGCGCCCTTGCCGCCCCTGCACGCCTTACAGTCAGCAGTCCGCAGATTGACGCCAAGGGCGTGCTCTCGCCCGATGCCACGCAATATGGCGCGAACCGCTTTCCCGGCCTGACATGGAGCGCGGCGCCCAAGGGTACGCGCTCCATCCTTGTGGTGGTACAGGGCGAGCTTACCAACAATACCAGCCTGCATCTGGTCGCCTATAACCTGCCTGCCGATGCGCGCTCGCTGGCGCCGGGCATGACCGATCTGCCCAAGGGCGCGGCCTATGGGCCCAATGTGCATGGCGCCAGCGCGCCCTATGCCGGGCCACATCCCCATGACGCAGCCTCCCATGCCTATCATCTGCAAGTCTTTGCGCTCGACATCCGCCTGCCTGAAACCGGCGATTATGCCGCGATGAAGGCGGCCATGGCAGGCCATGTGCTGGCCAGCGGCGAGGCGATCGGCCAGTTTGCCCGCCCTGCCCAGACCGTCGGCGACGGCACGGTGCGCGTGGAGAGCGGCGCTTTGAAAGGAACCACGGGGCGCGATGCCTCGGTGGCGGTATATAAAGGCGTGCCTTTTGCAGCGGCGCCGGTGGGCGATCTGCGCTGGCGCGCGCCTGCCCCTGCCCCGGCGTGGCAGGGCGTCCGCGATGCCTCGACCTTTGGCCCGCTCTGTCCCCAACCCGGCCCCGAGATGGCGCGCGGCATGGCCCAAAGCGAGGATTGTCTGAGCGCCAATATCTGGACCACCGCCAAGCCGGGCACCGATGAACGCCGCCCGGTCTATGTCTGGATCTATGGCGGCGGTTTTATCGGCGGCACCGGCGCCAACCCCGAATTCGACGGCGAAGGTCTGGCCAAGAAGGGCATCGTCGTCGTCACCTTCAACTATCGCGTGGGCGCGCTCGGCTTCCTGTCCACCCCCGCGCTCAGCCGCGAGAGCGCGCAGGGGGCCTCGGGCAATTATGGCCTGATGGACCAGATCGCCCTGTTGCGCTGGGTTCAGCGCAACATCACCGCCTTTGGCGGCGATCCGGCGCGCGTGACCATCGGCGGGCAATCGGCAGGGGCCGGTTCGGTGGGCTTCCTGTCGATGTCGCCGCTGACCAAAGGCCTGTTCCGCGCCAGCATCAGCGAGAGCCACACCCGCCACCCCGGCGACACCGAATTGCGCTATCTTTCCGTTTCCTATCGCACCCGCGATGCGGCGGAAAAGGCGGGGCAGGCCTATGCCGAAGCCCATGGCAGCACAGACCCGGCAACCCTTCGCGCGATGCCGTGGCAAAAGATCATCGAGGGCAGCAACACCGTCGATATGGAGGTGGAAACCGGCAGCGACGGCAAGCCGCCCCTGTTCCGCCCGGTGGTCGATGGCTATGTCATCCCCAAGGGCTATGCGGCCACCTATGCCGCCGGAACGCAGAATCACGTCACCTATATTTCGGGCAATAACAAAGACGAGACGGGCGCGGTGCCCGAAACTGCCTTTGAGCGGCTGCGCGCCAATCCGCCGCCGCCGCGCGCGGGGATGCCCCAGACCAATGTGACGCTGGCGGCCTATACCGCATCGGCGCGGCGTAAATTCGGGGCGATGGCGCAGGAATTCCTGCGCCTCTATCCGGCCACCGATGATGCCGAGGCGGCGACCCAGAACGACGCCGCCGCACGCGACTGCTCGCGCGTGTCCACCTTCCTGTGGGGGCGGTTGTGGAGCAAGGGTTCGCCCCTGCCGGTCTACACCTATTTCTGGACCCATGCTCAGCCGGGGCCGAGCCATGACATGCGCGGGGCCTTCCACGGCTCAGAAATTCCCTATGCGTTCAACAGTCTGGACGCGGTGAACCTGCCGTGGAGCGATCAGGACCGCAAGATTGGCGAGACCATGTCCTCCTATTGGGCCAATATCATCGCCAAGGGGGACCCCAATGGCCCCGGATCTGATGGAAAGCCTCTGCCCGAATGGCCGCGGTATGATCCGGCCAAGCCGCAGGTGATGGAACTGGGCGAGAATTTCGGCCCGATCCCGGTGGCGGCACCAGACAAGATCGCTTTCTGGCAGAAGTTCTTCACCAGCCAGCCTCAGTGGTAAAAGAAAGGGCGGCGGAGCTGATCCTCCCGCCGCCCTTTCTGTTTCAGGGCCGCGCCGGAACCGTCAATCGCGCCGCCCGCATCACTCCATCCGCACCCGGACGCATCACCGCCGAGACCGCCAGCCCCGGCTTGGCCAGCGAGCGTTCAAGGGGAACCGAAACATGGACCTTCATCCCCTCATCCACATCAATCACCCGGCATCCGCCCGGATAGAACACCTGCAACGCCAGCTTGCCGCCCGATTTTTCTGCGCCAAACACAAAGCCATGGGTCATCATCGTACCCTCGATTGAACCGGGCGCATTGAGCGTATGCGTGCCATATTCGGGAAGGTAGCCCGGCTCAAACACGCGAACCTCATTGGCCGCGCCATGCCCATCGCCCAGAGGCCGATTGGCCGAACCGATGAATTGCCCCACCCGCAGCGCATCCACCCCTGCATCGGCCGGATAGGACAGGGTCCAGCCCGGAACCATCGCCACGGTGACCTGCGCGCCGTCCTTCTGGCGCAATTCGACCCGATCATCGCCCACCGCGACGATCACGCCTGCCACCCCTTTTGGCGGTGCGGGCCGTGCCTGCTCCGCCGCGCGATCCGGCCCCGCTGTACAGACCGATAAGGCCCCCGCCAGTAACAGATGCTCCAGCATATCCCTTCCCCCTCTCCACTATCGCCGGATTTGCCACCCGGCCTGTTCAGAAAGGGCAGGATGACCGAGACCCCTGGGCAGGAAGCATCGATTTCCTGTCTCCATCCATTGAATGATTGAAGGTGCAAAACCGCACATCTGTGATAACAATTCCGATCACAATCGACTGCATTTTAAGCGCCCCCCACCCTTGCCAACCCGCCAAATACGGTTAGACCGCAAGGAAAGTATCGGATGCACCAGTATTTCCCATGGTTCACATAGTTCGGTCCCACGAGAGCATCAACGCGATCAGCCCGCGACAACTTGTGTTGTTCGAGGCGACCGGGCGGCTGGGCTTTATCACCGATGCGGCGGCGCAATGCGGCCTGTCGCAACCCGCCGCCACTCAGGCGCTTCAGCAATTGCAGGAGCATACCGGCCTCACCCTGTTCGAGCGCGGCAATAAAGGGGCGGTGCTGAGCGCGGCGGGCAAGAGTTTTCATCGCGATGTGGCGGGTCTGCTCGATCATCTGGCCGAAGCGCTGGGGATAGAGGAGCCGATTGACCTGTGGCGGATTTCGGCGCGGTATATGCGCGCGCTGGTCTGCATTCACCAACGCGGCTCGCTGGACAAGGCGGCGGCCACGCTGGGCGTGACGATGCGATCGATCGTGCGCGGGGTTCAGGCGCTGGAAGAAAGGACGGCTCAGCCCTTGCTGCAAGGCGCCGCCGCCCAGCAGAAGCCTACCGCCCAAGGCGCGGCGCTGGCCGAGAAATGCGCGCGTTTCCTGACCGAACTGGAATGGGCGATCCGCAAGGCGCGCGATATTCAGGACAACAGCGAGGCCACCTTTGTCGTGGCCGTAACCGCCGACCCCGGTCTTGCCGCCATCGGCACGGTCGCGCGCGAGCATTTGGGGCGCCACCCCAATGCCTGCCTTCAGGTGGAGGAAGCCGCCGCGCCCGAATTGCTGACGCGGTTGGTGATCGGTCAGGTCGATCTGATCTTTGGCTATACCGACCTGCCAACGCCTGAGGGGATCGTGTGGGATCATCTGGACGCGGCGGAATTTCGCATTGCGGCCGCGCTCGATCATCCGCTGGCAGCCCGCGCGGATGCCGGGCCGGCCGATCTGGCGCGTTATGACTGGGTGGACTCATCGGGCGATTCCCAGCGTCACGCAGCTTTGATGGCGCTGTTTGCCGGGCGCGGCCTGCCCCGACTGCGGCTGATTACCAAGGCGCCGCCGCTGATCGCACAGGTGATCGCGGGCAGTACGGCGCTGGGGCTGATGACCGACTACGAACTGGCCCAGCGCCGCGACAGGCTGATCGCGCTGCCCTGTTCGCCGCCGGGACTGATGATGCGGATCGCGGTGGCGCGGCGGACCGACTGGCAGCCGGATACCGCGCAGGCCGACCTGTTGCAGCGCGCCAGCCATTATTTCGCCAATCGCCACGCGCGGTAATGGCTTGGCAGCGCGGGGGATTGGCGCCTAATCCTGCGCCATGACCAACCAAGACCAGCGCCGCACAGCGCCCGCCGCCGCGCGCAATCGCGATCCTATCCTCGATGTGCTGCGCGGGGCGCTGCCGCCCTCGGGCGTGGTGCTGGAACTGGCCAGCGGGTCGGGCGAACATATCGTCCATTTCGCCCGCGCCCTGCCCGAACTGCATTGGCAGCCTTCCGATCCCTCGCCCGATGCCCGCGCCTCGATTGCGGCATGGGCGCAAGGGCTGGATAATGTCGCCCCGCCCTTGGCGCTGGATGCGGCGGGGGAATGGCCGATTGCGCAGGCCGATGCCATCTTGTGCATCAACATGATCCATATCAGCCCATGGGCGGCCACGGAGGGATTGATGCGCGGCGCGGGCGCAATCCTGCCGGTGGGCGGGCTGCTCTATCTCTATGGTCCCTATCGCCGCGCGGGGGTGGCGCTGGAGCCGAGCAATGCGGCGTTTGACGCGGATCTGCGGGCACGCAACCCGGAATGGGGCCTGCGCGATCTCGATGATGTCAGCGCTTGCGCGGCGCAGCATGGACTGCGCGTCGAGACGGTTCTGCCCATGCCCGCCAACAATCTCTCGGTCCTGCTGCGCCGTTAGAGGAAGCGCAACGGCACCGAGAGCGCGCCGATTTCGGGCCAGCGGCTCATCGCAATCTCGCCCGCCAGTTCAAAACCGTTGGGGGTTGCGGCAAGGATCTCCTCCAGCGCGACCTTCAATTCCATCCGCCCCAGATGCAGGCCGGGACAGTTATGCGGCCCCCGGCCAAAAGCGAGATGCTCGGCAATATTGGGGCGGTTGAGGATGAACTGATCGCCATCGGGAAACACCTCCTCATCGCGGTTGGCCGAACCGTAGAGCAGGGCCACCGCCTCGCCTGCGCAGATTTTTTCGCCGCGAATTTCAACGTCCTGCACCGCCGTCCGGGCAAAGCCTCGATAAGGCGTATAGAGGCGCAGGAATTCCTCGACCGCCGCCGGGATCTGGTCGGGATGTGCGCGCAACTGGTCCTGCAACGCGCGGTCGCGGCACAGATGCACCGCCATATTGCCCACCATCACCAGCGGCGCGACAATGCCCACCAGCAGGATCTGCCGCACCGAACCCACGATCAGTTCGTCGGGCAACCCTTGCCCCTCATGCCGCGCCTCCAGCAAGGCGGAGGTGGGGTCGAGCGCGGGGTCTTCGGGATGTTCGCGTCGAATGGCGATCAATGCGCGCGCCATGTCATAGAGGCGCAGGCTGGTCTCCTTCATCTTGTCCGGATCATTCAGATGCACCGCCAGCACGAATTCGCGCCCCTGCCGGTGGAGCGTTTCGAGCCATTCGCCCGGCATCCGCATCCATTCGCCAAAGATCTGCACCGGCAGATGCGAGGAAAACTCGATACAGATATCGCCCCCGCCCCGCGCCACCAACGAGGCCAGCGCGGCGCGGGTCAATTCGCGTGCCCGCGGCTCAAGATCGTCGGATCTTTCACGCGAAAGCAAGGGGTTGAGCGCCTTGCGATAGGGCGTGTGTTCGGGCGGGTCGAGATGCAGCGGAGGCCGTCGCCCGGTAAACGCCACCTTGGGAATCACATTCTGCACCGTGGTGGTGAAGGCGGCATAATCAGAGGCCGCCTTCTTCACATCCTCATATTTGGTCAGCGCCCAAAAACCGCCCAGTTCCGTGGCATGGGCCACCGGGCATTGCGCGCGCAGGCGGGCATATTCAGCATGTGCGCTATCGAAATCTTCGGGGGCGGCAGGATCAAAATCGGCGCGAGTCTGTTTCATAGCGCCCATGGATATGGCGCGCGCGCCATCTATGCAAGCGCTATCATAACCCCTTGCATAAAGGATTGCATAAACGCATCGATCGCTGCGCTTACTCCTCGCCCGATGGCCGCACGATCATCATGCCGCGCGCGGCGCGCACGTCGCCCGCCTCGATCTGGATCTTCAACCGCTCGCGATCATTGGCGCGGTACATTTCCTCGGCTCGGTTGATCGCCTCGATACTGACCCCGCTGTCCTCCAGCGCCAGACGCGCCATCTTGACCGCCGATTCCATCACCTCGCGCACGATCCGCGCGGCGGGCGATTTCTTCAGCCGGATCACCGCGCGCCGGTCATAAGCGCGCACATAGATGCTGGCCTCGGGGAAAGCATGGTGCACCGCCTCGACCGCATCGGCCGAAAGCTGATCGCCATCCATGCAGAACAGGATCATACTGGCATCCTCAGCCCCCGCCAGACGCAGCAGGTCGAGCCGCGTGCCATCGCCGAAATAGACCTTGGCGCCAAAGCTGCTGGCGATGTCGATCATTTCGATATCGGTGTCGATCATGGTCACCGAAATGTCGCTGGCGTTCAGCATCTGCGCCACGCTCTGGCCAAAGCGGCCATAGCCCACGACGATGGCGGCGGCGCGGTCGGCATTTTCCGGCCCCGCGCGCTCGCCCAGCGCCATGGCCGGCTCTTCGCGCATCCGCTTGGTGGCCTTCATCAGGAAAGGCGTAGTGGCCATCGAAACGGTGACGATCGCGCCGAACAGGCTGGCCGCCTCCGGCGCAATCAGCAGCGCGTGTTGGGCCTGCGTAAACAGCACGAAGCCGAATTCGCCGCCTTGGCTGAGCAACATGCCCAGCGCCAGAGCGCCGCGCCATTTCATGCCGAACATCTTGCCGATGGCAAAAATCGCCAGCGTCTTGATCGCCACCAGACCCAGCGCCATGCCGAGGACGAAAAATGGCCTTTCGGCAATGGTGTGCAGATCGAGCATCATGCCCACGGCAAGGAAGAAAAGGCCCAGCAGGATCGAACGGAACGGCTCGACATCAGCCTCCAGCTCATGCCGATAGGGCGAATCCGCCAGCATCACCCCCGCGATAAACGCCCCCAGCGCCGTGGAGAGCCCCAGCAGCTCCATCACCGCCGCGCTGGCCATCACCGTGAAGAGCGCGGCGACAATGAACATTTCGCGCTCGCCCAGATTGCCGATCAGGCGGAACAACGGGCGGATCAGATAGCGCCCGGCAAGGATCAGCCCCGCAATCGCCAGCACCGTATACAGCCCCAATTGCCAGCCCGGAGGCCCATTGGCATCGGCCGGATTGCGGCTCATCGTGGCGATGATCGTGATCATCGGGATGATCGAGAGATCCTGAAACAGCAGGATGGCAAAGGTGCGCTCGCCAAAGGGGGTGCGCAGACGCCCCGCCGCCTGAAGCATCGGCAAGACCTGCGCGGTCGAGGACAAAGCCAGCGGCATCCCCAGCGCCAGCGCCGCCGTGGGCGAGAGCATCGTGGCCGCAAAGATAAAGCCCGCCAGCGCCGCCCCGCAGGCCACCACCTGTATCGCCCCCAGCCCCAGAATATCGCGCCGCATCTTCCACAGGCGCGCCGGGTTCAATTCCAGCCCGACCAGAAACAACAGCAGCGTGATGCCGAGTTCGGCAAAGCCCATCTTCTGTTCGGCCTCGCCCACAAGGCCCAGCACATGCGGCCCCACCACCGCGCCCGCCAGCAGATAGCCCAAGGTGGCCCCCAGCCCCAGCCGCCGGAACACCAGCACAAAGACCATGGCAAAACCCAGCAGCAGAAATCCGTCATGCAACAGG
Organism: Novosphingobium sp. SG751A; assembly: GCF_013149295.1. Classification (GTDB taxonomy): domain Bacteria; phylum Pseudomonadota; class Alphaproteobacteria; order Sphingomonadales; family Sphingomonadaceae; genus Novosphingobium. The sequence goes on along the minus strand of NZ_JABGCB010000008.1, from coordinate 73,322 downwards.
GACGAGCTATTTTCCATGAATTAACCGGGCTTTCAGATAGAGTTTGTCGCCTTGTGGCACATCCGCCCGGCGCCTGCCACCCCGACGGGGATGACAAGCGGCAATGCTTGGGCTAGGCCGATTACGGATCAGGCACGGGATTGCCCTGACCCGCGGGAGTTGCAAGCAAGGTGACGCAAGACAGCATAGCCCAATCTGAAAATACGGGCCTTTCCAAGCGCCAGTTGACCGCGCTGCGCACGCGCGAGGATATTCTCGAGGTTGCGGGCCACGAATTTTCCGAAAAAGGGCTGGCGGGCGCGCGGATCGACGAGATCGCGGAAAAGACGCAGACCTCCAAGCGGATGATCTATTATCATTTCGGCAGCAAGGATGGGCTGTATCAGGCGGTTTTGCAACGCGCCTATGAAACGATCCGTAATCAGGAACAGGCCGCGCGGTTCGAGGATCTCTCGCCCGAACAGGCTTTGCGCGCGATCATCGGGCACAATTTCGACTATCACTTCGAACATCCCGATTTCGTCCGTCTTGTCATGAATGAAAACGTTCACAAGGGCGAGCATATCGCCCAGATCCCCGGCATGCAGGAACGCAACCGCACCGTGATCGCGGCGCTGGGCGCGATCCTGAAAAAGGGCGTGGATCAGGGTGTGTTTCGCGAAGGGATCGACCCGGTCGATCTGCACATGACGATTTCGGCGCTGTCTTTCTACAACGTATCCAACCGGTACACATTCCGCCAGAACTTTGGCGTGGACTTTGCCGAATCCGCGCAAAAGGCACGGCGCCGGGTGCAGATCATCGATTGCGTTCTGCGCTGGGTAAAGGCCGGATAAGGCGATTATCCACCCTTGATACAATTTGTGCCAAGCGCCCCGTTGCGCCCTCGCGACTGATGTGTACTATCCGGTTCACATAACACAGTCTGAGAGGGCCTCATGAGCAAATATCTTCTTACCCTGGCGCTGGCCATGGCGCTGCCGGGCGTGGCGCAAGCAGGGGCCGCAAAAGCCGCCCCGCGCGTGTTCCCCGTGGCGGCCCAGCCGGTGCTGGAAGATCACTATCCGGTGCATGTTACCCAATGGCCCGGCGGCGTGACCAGCCTTGCCGATGTCACCTATTCCACCATCCCCGGCTATCGCCCGATGATCGTCGATATCTATATGCCGCCCAAGACCGTGGGGCCAAAGCCGCTGGTGCTCTATATCCATGGCGGCGGCTGGGTGGCGGGGCATACGCGCCATTCGGGCGCGCTGGCCAATTTCCCCGCCGCGCTGGCGCGTCTGGCGAGCGAAGGCTTTGTGGTGGCCAGCCTCGAATATCGCCTCGCCGCCGAAGCGCCCTTCCCGGCACAGGTGCAGGACGCCCGCGCGGCGCTGCGCTTCCTGAAGGGCAATGCGACCCGTTTTGGCATCGACCCCACCCGCACCGGCATCTGGGGCGGATCGGCGGGCGGCCACCTTTCGGCGCTGACGGCGCTGAGCTGCGGCGACGCCTCGCTTGACGCCGCAGGCACCAAGGCCGCGCCGGGCAGCGAATGCGTGCAGGCCGCCGCGATCTGGTACGGCGTGTTCGATTTCGCCGCCCTCTCCGCAGGCCGACCCGGCGGACAGGATGGCGCAGCGGGCAAGCTGCTGGGCTGCGATGGCCCCTGCACAGCGGAAAAATTCGCCGCCGCCAGTCCCAACACCTATATTGACGCCAAGGACCCGCCCTTCCTGCTGATCCACGGCGTCGAGGACAAGACCGTTCCCGTCGCCCAATCGCATCTGGCCGAGGAGAAGCTGAAAGCAGCAGGCGTGCCGGTCGAAAGCATCTATATCGAAGGCGTCGATCACAGCTTCATCGGCAAGACCCCCGCGCAAACCCGCGAGGCCAGCCTGCGCGCGATGAACGCCACCTTCGACTTCTTCCACGCCCGCCTTGACAAGAAGAGCGCGGCGAAATGAAGCCACTGTGGATGATGCTGCCAGTGTTGGCGGCATTTTTGGCGGGCGGACTGAGGGCGCAGGATACCGCGCCCTCCTTTCCCGCCGGAGAGGGCCAGGCCGCGGTGCAAACCGCCTGCGCCGCATGCCACCCCCCCGCCATCGTCGCCAGCAAGCGCTATGACGCCGACAAATGGGCCGAAGTGGTCGATCAGATGATCGGCAAAGGCGCCAAAGTTTCGGATGCTGATTATGATGTGATCGTGGCCTATCTGGCGAAGAATTATGGGGTGGGGAAGTAAGGGTTTAAAGATGCGAGGGTCTAGACCCTCGCGCTCCCGTTACTGTCTTTGTTGCGCCATGGGTTCGGTCAAATGTGTCGGACGCGCCGTTGGAAATTTTAAAGCCTGCGGCGCTTATCAGCGCAACATCGCCGCGCCGCAGGCTTTAACTTTATCGGCTCATCACCCTATTAGCGTATTAGACGCAACCCCATAACGGGATTGCAAAGGGACAAGTCCCTTTGCCCGCCAGAGGCATAAAACCCCTCACTTCATCCCATGCGGCACCGGCTTCTCGCCCCCATTAACCGCCCACTTCACTGCCTCCAGAACCATAGTGCGGATACGCGGATCGTCCCAACTGGCGTCCGTGTGCCCGAGGCCGGAATAGAACACGCGCCCCTGCCCATAGGACTTGATCCACGCGACGGGGAAATCGCCATCCTTGCGATGGACCATCGGCGCAGCCATGTTGACGCTGGACGTGTCGATGCGGGCCAGCACATCCACCTTGTCACGCGAATAGGGGTTGGGCAGCATCTGGTAATGCTCGTCCTTCAGCACCATGCCGGTTTTCAGCCCCTTCATGGCCGGGAAACCGGGCCGCTCGACGATGATCTTGGCGTCCGAAATCATCCATGGGTGGTTATCGAAAACCCCGCCCAGCATCTCGCCATATTCGGGCCAGTTGGTGGCTGTGGCCGTGGCGGTATGGATGCCGATAAAGCCCTTGCCATCCTTGGCCACGTAATCAAGCAGATCCTGCTTCTGCTGCGGTGAAAGCGTGGTGTCGCCATTGGTGTAGAACAGCACAGCGTCGAAATAGTCGAGGTTCTTGCCCCTCGCCTGCTTCGGCCCACCCTTGGCATAGTCAAACTTGCCCCATGTCTCGCCCTTGGTGATCCAGTCCATGTCGGTGCGGATAAAGGTGACATAGGCCCCGCTCTCGCGCCCGATCTGCTCGATGACGGAGACGGCGTGGCTGACGGCCATATGGGCGCTCTGATTGCCGGTGGACAGGTCGGCGATCACCAGCAGGCGCTTCTTGCCCGCATAGGCATCCTGATAGCCGGGCGGCGGGGTGCGCGGCGGGCCATTGGGCGCGGCAGGCAGCGGCGTCTGGCCCGAGAGCATCAGCGCCAGACCGGCGCAGGCGGCAAAACGAAGCGCGATTTTCATTGTCCGGCATCCTTCTTAGGCAGCGCAAAGGCGGTAATCGTGTCCGAAGTCAGCGGGCTGTCGAGGAAGGTTCCGCCTGTGGCGGCAATAGCCACATATTGGCGCCCATCCCGCCCCGTATAGGTCATCGGCGTGGCATGGGCGGCGGCGTCCAGTTTCACCTCCCAAACCATCTTGCCCGTGGCCGTGGCAAAGGCGCGGAAGCGGTTGTCATCGGTCGCGCCGACAAAGGTCAGCCCGCCCGCCGTGGTGATCGCCCCGCCCATGTTGGGCCGCCCGGTGAGCTTCTTGCCCTCAGGCGCCTCGTCGGAGATACCCAAAGGCACCTGCCAGCGGATCTTGCCGGTGGTCATATCTACGCCCCACAGGCGGCCCCATGGCCCTTTCTGACACAGCAGGCGGCTGTTATCCGGGCGGAACCGGCCCGAAGGCTGGCCGCGCTCAAAAGGCAGAGGGCCTTTGGAAGGCACCATTTTCGTCACCTGCCCCAGATCATGCGTGTTGACCACCAGCAGGTGCTGCCCCGGATCATAAGTCGCCCCGCCCCAATTGCCCCCGCCGAGCAGGCCGGGGAAGCTGATCGTGACCTTGTTCAGATGGATCGGGGTGTAGATCGTACCCTCGACCATCTGATTGTCGGCAATCCATTTGGCGCAGGTGTCGCGCAGTTCCGGCGTCAGGTCGGTGATGTCATTTTTGATGGAAAAACTTGTGCGCCCCAGCGGCGGCGTCACCAGCGGGAAAGGCTGGGTGGCCGAGGCCTTTTCGCCCGGCACGTCGCTCGCCGGAACGCGGCGCTCGGCGATGGGGAAGATCGGCTTGCCCGTTTCGCGGTTCAGTACAAAAAGCAGCGCGGATTTCGAGATCACCGCGACGGCGGGAACCTTGCGCCCCTTGACCGTGGCATCAAACAACAGCGGCGCGGCTTCTAAGTCACCATCCCAGATGTCATGATGAACCACCTGGAAATGCCAGAGATATTTTCCGGTCTTGGCATCCGCCGCGACCAAGGATGTGCCGAAAAGATTGTCGCCCGCCCGGTCGCCGCCATAGCGGTCAAAGGTGGGCGCGCCAAAGGGCATGTACACAATGCCGCGCTTCTCATCGACGCTCAGAAAGCCCCATGCATTGACCCCGCTGCGCCCTTCCGCGCTGCCCGGCGCCCATGTGTCATAGCCCTTCTCGCCCTTGCGCGGCACGGAATGAAACGTCCAGACCAGATGACCATCGCGCGCGTCCCATGCGCGCACATCGCCCGCCGCGCCCTTGGCGGGAAATTCCTGCACCGCGCTGCCGGTGATGATCAGATTGCCGTAAACGATGGGCGGGCTGGTCATGCCGTAAAAGCGCGCCTCGCCGCCGTTCAGGATCTCGGGCGTTTTCATCTCGACCACGCCATGATCGCCAAAGCCCTCTGCGAAGGCGCCGGTCGCCGCGTCCAGCGCGATCAGGCGGCCGTCGCGCGTGCCGAACACAATGCGCGGGGGCGTTTGCGCGTCCCCTGCCCAATATTCAACGCCGCGCAAGCTCGGCTGGCCGGGGCCCGGAATGGTGGTGGCCCAGAGTTCCGCGCCGGTGTCGGGGTTGAGCGCAACCACGCGGCCATAGGGGGTTGAAACGAACATCCGCCCGTTCACCACCAGCGGCGTGACCTCGGACCCGGCAAAACGGCTGCGGCGCGCGCGCGGACCTGCGGGCGCGCCGCCTGCGGTCATATCAGGAAGACCCTCGGCGCGGCGCTGTGCATCGGCGTTTGCGTCGGTGGTGGTCGCGGGCGTCGCGGGCCGCATGTGATAGACCCATGCCGGGGCCAATTGGCCCGCATTGGCCGGCGTAATGGCCTTTAACGGCGAGTGACGCTGGCCGCCCTTGTCATGGCCATAGGTGGCCCAGTCGCCCGGCGCTTGCGCGAAGGCAACGCCCGACAAGAGCGCAGTCGCGATTCCGGCGAATCCCCAACGCATCACATTCTCCCTATTTTCATTTATGAACTGGTTCGTACATAATTCTTCCCATGGCAAGCGGTTTCGATTATGCCGAGGCCAAACAAGGGAGAGACATGCCATGGGTGGCACGATTCTGGTCCTCAACGGGCCGAACCTCAATTTGCTGGGCGAGCGCGAGCCGCATATTTATGGCCATGAAACGCTGGCCGATGTGCAGGCTATGTGTGAGGCTGAAGTGGCCGGAACGGGCTATCAAATCGACTTTCGACAAACCAATGCGGAACATGAAGCGGTCGATTGGATTCAGGCCGCGCGCAAGGGCCATGCCGGGATCGTCTTCAACCCCGCCGCCTTCACCTATGCCGCCTATCCCATCCTAGACGCGCTCAAGATGGTCGACTGCCCGGTGGTCGAAGTCCACATCAGCAACATCCACCGCCGCGAGGCCGAATGGCGCAGCCACTCGATCATGACGCAAGTGGTCACGGGCATCATCTCGGGCCTGGGCATCAACGGCTATCCGCTGGGCGTGCGCCATGTGATGTGGGCGCGGGAGCGCGCGAAATGAAGCCGACCACCAAGCGCCTTACCGTCCTTGCGCTGATCTCCACGGCCACGCTGATCAATTATCTCGACCGTTCGGTGATGGGCGTGGCCAAGCCCGAACTGGTCAGGGAACTGCATATCACGCCCGAGGTTATGGGCCTGATCTTTTCCGCCTTTTCATGGACCTATGCGCTGGCGCAGATCCCCGGCGGCTATGTGCTTGACCGCCTTGGCACGCGCCTGACCTATGCGCTTTCGCTGGGCCTGTGGTCGGCGATGACGGCGCTGCACGGGCTGGCGACGGGCGTGGCCGGTCTGGTTTCCGCCCGCCTCGCGCTGGGTCTGGCCGAGGCGCCCTGCTTCCCCGCTAACAGCCGCGTGCTGTCCACATGGTTTCCGCAGAACGAACGCGCCAAGGCGACGGGCGTTTACACCGTAGGCGAATATATCGGGCTTGGCCTGCTGATCCCGGTGCTGGGCTGGATGTTGGCGCATTATGGCTGGCGCTCGCTGTTCTTCGTGGTCGGCGCGCTGGGCATCGCTTTTGCTTTCCTGTTCCACCGTCTCTATCGCGAGCCGCAGGATAGCAATGCAAATCAAGCCGAAATCGACCTGATCGCGGCCGGCGGCGGCTTTTCGGGCGGCATCTCCAGCAGCTCAGGGCCCATCGCCTTCAGCTGGGCGAATGTCCGCCGACTGGTCACCACGCGCCAGATCGCGGGCGCCTCGATCGGGCAATTCTGCTCGAATTCCACGCTGGTTTTCTTCCTGACATGGTTCCCGTCCTATCTGGCCGAGGAACGCGGGATGACCTTCATCAAGTCGGGCTGGCTGGTCTCGCTGCCCTATATTGCGGCGGCGGCGGGAGTGATGCTGGGGGGCGTGTTCTCCGACTGGCTGATTCGCGCCACCGGCTCGCCCACCATCGGGCGCAAGGTGCCGATCATCGCGGGCCTCCTGCTGTGCGCCAGCATGGTTTCGGCCAATTACATGGACAGCAACAATGCCGTGATCGCCGTCATGAGTCTGGCATTTTTCGGTCAGGGTCTGGCCGGGCTCGGTTGGACACTTTTGTCCGATGTCGCGCCCAAGGAGATGATGGGGCTGACGGCGGGCCTGTTCAACTTTTTTACCAATATGGCTGGCATCATCACCCCGCTGGTGGTCGGTTTTGCCGTGGGTGCCACGGGCAGCTTCTATGGCGCGCTGGCCTATATCGGCGCGCTGGGGATTATCGGTACGCTGGCCTATCTGATCGTGCTGGGCCCGGTCGAGCGGGTGAAAATCGACTGAAGAACGATGGCGGGTGTCAAGGCCTATTGACGCCTGCCATTCATGTATGTACCAGTTAGTTCACAAACAGATTACAACGCCCTTGGGAGGGGACAATCATGCAATTCAAGATGCGTTTCATCGCGCAAAGCTCTGTGCTTGCGGTGGCTCTGGCCTGCGCCCAGTCGGCCTATGCTCAGGAGGCCAAGCCCGAAGCCGAAATCATCGTCACCGGCTCCAGCATCAAGGGTGTCGCCCCGGTCGGCTCCAACCTCGTCACCGTCACCCGCACCGATCTGGAAGCAACCGGCGCGCAGACCGTGCAGCAGGTCTTGAAGACCGTCCCCTCGGTCGTCGGCCTGCAAAGCGCGGGGCAAGGCGCCTTCGGTTCGGCGGACGGTTCGGGCACCAACGCACCCACCATCCACGGCCTTGGCGCTTCGGCCTCGAACTCGACGCTGGTGCTGATCAACGGCCACCGCCTGCCCACCAGCGGCATCAACCACGTGCTGGCCGATCCCAATATTCTGGCCCCCATGGCGCTGGAGCGGGTCGAGGTGCTGGCCGATGGCGCCTCCTCGGTTTACGGTTCGGACGCGGTGGCGGGCGTGATCAACTTCATCACCCGCAAAAAGGTCAACGGCTTTGAGGCCAACGTCCAGAAGGGCTTTGCCAGCGGTTACAATTCGCTGACCGCAGGCCTGCTCTGGGGCCAGACCTATGACACGGGCAGCGTGCTGGTCTCGTATAATTATTCAGACCGTTCCAACCTCGCCGCCTCCTCGCGCTCTTATGCCAGCAGCGCCGACCTGCGCAGCCGCGGCGGCACCAATTTCACCCCCACCCGCTGCAATGACATCACCACGGCCACGGGCTGCGATCCGGTGAAATCGTGGGATCTGCTGCCTTCGGAAAAGCGCCATAACGTCTATGCCCAGATCACCAAGGAAGTGGGCGAAAAGCTGCATCTCTATGCCGACTTCATCTATTCGAACCGCCGCAACGTCCAGAACGTGACGCGCGGCAGCGCCAGCGGCACGGTCTATGGCACCGCCTACACCGGCGTCCTGCCCGCTGGTCGTTCAATCAACCCGTTCTACAGCGGCACCACCACGACGGCGAACTGGAACGCCGACGGCATGTTCGGCCCCGGCGCGACCATCACCGGCACCGCCGAGGACATCTCGATCCGCGCCGATGCGATCTATGACCTGTCCCCCAAGTGGCAGATCAACGTAGGCGGCGTCTATGGTTCGGACAGCTCGACGCAGGTCAACGTGGGTCAGTTGAACGCTTCGGTGTTCAACCTCGCGCTCAACGGCTTCACCTCGGCGGCCATCAACGGTGTCTCGCAATCGGTGTCGCAGGCGCTGACCACGGCCAATGCCATCGACCTGTGGGCCAACGGCACGTCGGCGGCCACCAAGTCCGCGCTGGTCGACAATCGCCAGTTCCAATATGCGCGTCAGCTCATGCGCAATGCCTATGTGAAGGTTTCAGGCGACCTGTTCGATCTGCCTGCAGGCCCGGCCAAGATCGCCATCGGCGGCGAGCTGATGGGCTATGAGATGGATCAGTATAACATCCGCGCCAACAATCTGGGCATTGCCAGCCAGGCTTCGCAGGCGTTCAACACCCATTACAACCGCAACGTCCAATCGGCCTATGGCGAGCTGTATGTGCCGATCATCAAGGACAGCGTCATAAAGCTGCTCGACCTCAATATCTCGGGCCGTTACGACCATTACAGCGACTTCGGCAGCACGACCAACCCCAAGCTGGCAATGAACTTTGAACCCGTTCGCGGCATCAAGTTCCGCGCCAACTGGGCCAAGAGCTTTGTGGCCCCGGCGCTGACCTCGATCGGGTCGAACGGGACGGGTCTGACGGGTGAATCGGGCTATTCGGGCATTGTGCCCAGCGGCATTCCGGGCGGTTCGCCCACGATCTCGATCGCCAATTTCCCCTCGATCACTTCGGTTCCGGGCGTGACCTGCTCGGCCACGGCTTGTACGCTGGGCAGCAGCACCAACGGCGTGCTGGTAACGGGCGGCAATGGCAATCTGAAGCCGCAAAAGGGCACCGCATGGAGCGTGGGCGTCGACCTCACCCCGGTTCAGGTGCCGGGCCTGCGCATCAGCGTGACCTATTGGAAGAACCAGTTGCGCGGCGGCATCACCGCGCCTCAGGCCCCGTTGGCGCTGGGCTCGGCGGATCTGTCCTATCTGCTGCAACTCTATCCCACCGGCGCCACCACGGCCCAGATCGCGGCGCTGGGCGCGGGCCTGCCCCAGACCGGCGTCATCACCAACCCGGTATATTACAGCTATAACTTCCAGCAGCAGAATGCGCTCAACCTCAATGTCGCGGGTCTGGACGTTTCGGCCAATTACCGGTTCGACACGCCGGTCGGCCGCTTCAACATCGGCGCCGCCTTCACCCGCAAGCTCCAGTTCGAGCAGTATTTCGGCACCAACGGCACCAAGTTCAGCGTGCTGGGCACTTCGGGCTTCAACACCACCTTCCCCAGCGTGAAGATGGAAGGCCGCGCCAATATCGGCTATGACAAGGGCCCTCTCAGCGCCGATGTCTTCGTCAATTATCTGGGCAGCTACACCTATTGGGGCTCCTCGGTGGTCAACCCGATCATCCGCACCAATGGCGTGCCCACCGGCGGCGGCGACTATGTCAAGCCCTTCACCACGGTGGACCTGCACCTTGCCTATACGTTCAAGAACCTGAGCGTGATCAAGGAAGCGCAATTCTATCTGGACGTGAACAACCTGCTCGATCAGGCGCCGCCTTTTGTGAACACCTACACGGTCAATGGCGCAGTCGGCTATGACGGGCTTAACGCCAACCCGCTGGGCCGCGTTATCAATATCGGTCTGCGGACCAAATTCTGATCCTCCCCTGCCCCGCCCCGGATCGCTCCGGGGCGGGTCTTTTTGATAGGAAATACAATGACACAGCCCGCCCCTTCCCTTTCTCCTTCCGCAATGGTCGGCATTGGCAAGGGACGGGTTCTGGCCGGACTGCTGGGGCGCGGCATTCTGGAAAGCCGCACGCCGTGGATGCAGGAATGCGAGGCGCAGGCGCAGGGTCTGCATATGGTCTATTCCCTGCTGGATTTTTCCGATCGCGGATGGGGCGATGATGCGCTGGGCGACGCGCTTGATGCGGTTCAGCGGGTCGGCTTTGCCGGGGTCAATGTAACCTTTCCGTTCAAGCAAGCGGTGGTGCCGCTGCTCGACGAACTCTCGCCCCAGGCCGCCGCGATCGGGGCGGTCAATACGGTGGCGTTTCGCGATGGGCGGCGGATTGGCTATAACACCGATGTCACCGGCTTTGCCCATGCCTTTGGCGACAGGATGGGCGGTGAGAAGCTGGAGCGCGTGCTGCAACTGGGCTGCGGCGGGGCGGGGTCGGCTACGGCCCATGCGCTGCTCTCGTTGAATGGCGTGGCGCATCTGGTGCTGACCGATACTGATCCGGTGCGGGCCGAGGCCCTGCGCGCGCAATTGACCGCCGCCTATGGCGAAGGGCGCGCCAGCGTGGCCCCCGATGCGGCGCAGGCCGCCGCCGACGTGGATGGAATTGTCAACGCCACCCCCATCGGCATGGCCAAGTTCCCCGGCATGCCCATCGTGGCGGAGGCTTTGCAGCCCCATCACTGGGTTTCCGAAATCATCTATTTCCCGCTCGAGACACAATTGCTGAAAACGGCAAAAGCCCTCGGGTGTCGCACCATGACGGGACGGGGCATGGCGGTGGGTCAGGCGGTGGACGCTTTCCGCATCTTCACCGGCCTGACCCCCGACCGGCAAAGGATGTGGGACAGTTTCTCGAAGTTTGAGCAAAACGCGAATTGAGGGAGGCAAGGCGATGACATTCAAGACTTCTATCGCCACCGTCTCGATCAGCGGGGCCCTCTCCGACAAGTTGCGCGCGATTGCCGAGGCGGGCTATGGCGGGGCGGAGATTTTCGAGAACGACCTGCTATCGGCCCCCGAAAGCGCGCGGGAAATCGGCGCGCTGATGCGTGAGCTTGATCTGGCCTGCACGATGTTCCAGCCTTTTCGCGATCTGGAGGGCCTGCCCGACGATATGCGCACCCGCGCTTTTGAGCGGATGAAGCGCAAGTTTGAGGTGATGGAGCAATTGGGCACCGATCTGGTGCTGCTGTGTTCAAATTGTTCGCCCCACGCGATGGATGATCGGGGGCGGATGCTCGATGATCTCCACGAACTGGGCGAGATGGCCGCCGCCCATGGCAAGCGCGTGGGCTATGAGGCGCTGGCGTGGGGGCGCCATGTGGCTGATCACCGCGACAGTTGGGCGCTGGTTCGCGATTGTGATCACCCGGCCATCGGTCTTGTGCTGGACGGATTCCATTCGCTGGCCCGGCGCATCCCTTCGGCCAGCATTGGCGACATCCGGCCCGAAAAGCTGTTCATCGTCCAGGTGGCCGATGCGCCGATGCTGGATATGGATTACCTCAATTGGTCGCGCCATTTCCGCTGTATGCCGGGGCAAGGCGACTTTCCGCTGGCCGAATGGGCCGCCGCGATTGCGCGCACCGGCTATGACGGCTGGTGGAGCCTTGAGATCTTCAACGACCGGTTCCGCGCAGGCAGCGCGCATCAGGTGGCGCGGGACGGGCATCGATCCCTGCGCTTGCTGGAGGATCAGGCGGCGCGTTTGCTCAAACGCCCCTCGCCCATGCCGCCGCGCATCGCGCCCAAGGGCGTGGAATTCATCGAATTTGCCGCATCCCACGAGGAAGCCGAGGATTTCGCCCGCGTATTCCGCGCACTGGGCTTTGCGCCCGTGGGCCAGCATCGGTCCAAGGACGTGACCCGCTGGGCGCAGGGGCAGATCAATCTGGTGGTCAATTCCGAACCCGAAGGTCTGGCGCATAGTTTCGACATGGTCCACGGCGGATCGGTCTGCGCGATTGGTCTGGCGGTGCCGGATCAGAAGGCGGCGCTTGACCGGGCGCAGGCTCTGGACATTCCACGCTTTGCTCAGCCCGTGGGGCCGGAGGAATGGGAAATCCCCTCGCTGCGCGGCGTAGGGGGCAGTTTGCTCTATCTGGTGGACGCCGAGACGCGCGATGCGATGTGGGCCGATGAATTCCCCCGCGCGGCTGAGGCTGCGCCCGCCAAGCCCCTGCTGACACGCGTCGATCATATTGCCCAAACGATGCAATATGAGGAAATGCTGAGCTGGCTGCTCTATTACCACGCGCTGCTGGATGTCAAAAAGACGCCTCAACTGGAAATCGCCGATCCGATGGGGCTGGTCTATAGCCAAGCGGTGGAAACGGCTGACGGCGCTTTGCGCTTCACCCTCAACGGCTCGATGGCGGTGCAATCGCTCTCCTCACGCTTCATTCAGGCCTATTTCGGCGCGGGCGTCCAGCATATCGCCTTTGCCAGCGAGGACGTTTTTGCCGCAGCCCAGGCGGCGGCGGATGCGGGTCTGCCGATGCTGGATATCGGCCCCAATTATTACGAGGACCTGGAGGCAAAATATGCCCTTGATCCCGAACTCCTCGCGCGGATGGAGCGATTGAACATCCTCTATGACCGCGACGGGGATGCTGAATATTTTCAGTTCTACACCCGCGCCGTGGCCAAGCGCGTGTTTTTCGAGGTGGTCGAGCGGCGCGGTTATGATGGCTATGGCGCCGTCAACGCCCCGATCCGATTGAACGCACAGGCCAAATACCGCGACCCGCTCGTCTGAAACGGGCGCGGACTTCCCCCTACTGAGGAGAGAGTGTGATGAAGGGCAATGCCTTTGCCGCGAGCATGATAGCGATTGCATTGGGAACCGGCGCCTTGCAGGCCGCTGACAGGTCGATGCAGCCCATCGCCTCGGACCCCGTCGAAACCAGCAGCGGCCGCGTGGCGGGCACCGCACTGGCATCGGGGGTCAAGGCCTATCTGGGCGTGCCCTTTGCACAGGCGCCCACCGGCGACCTCCGCTGGGCCCCGCCCAAGCCGTCGCACTGGACCGGCATTTTCAACGCCGACCGCAAAGGCCCCGCCTGCATCCAAGTGCTGCGCCCGCATGACATCAACCACTATTTCGGCGAGGAAGCGACCGGCGAGGATTGCCTGACGCTCAACCTGTGGACCAATGCCAAGGCGGGTGACAAGCGCCCCGTGGTCGTATTTCTCTATGGCGGCGGCTTTACCATCGGTTCGTCCGGCATGGCCAATTATGATGGCGAGGCCATGGCCAAGGCAGGCGCGGTTTTCGTCAATTTCAACTATCGCGTGGGGGCTTTGGGCTTCCTTGCCCATCCCGAACTGACCAAGGAACAGGGCGGCGCATCGGGCAATTATGGCCTGATGGATCAGACGCTTGCCCTGCAATGGGTGCGCGACAATATCGCCAAATTCGGCGGCGACCCGGACAAAGTGGTCATCATGGGCCAGTCGGCGGGCGCAGGCTCGGTGGCGGCGCAGGTGCTGGCGCCTGCGGCACGCGGGCTGTTCCGCGCGGCGGTCATGTCCTCGGGCTGCAACCTGCGCGGGGCCAAGCCCACGTTGGCGGATGCAGAAAAGATCGGTCTGGCGTTTCAGGAAAAGCTGGGCGCGAAAAGCCTGAGCGAAATGCGCGCCATGGCGGCCGACCGCATTCTGGCCACGCAGTCGGAATCGCAACTGGGCCTGTCGGTGTCGGGCGTGCGGATCAACGGGCCGATCGTCGATGGCCGGGTCCTGCCGCAACAGGCCGCCGATGCTGTGGCCGGCGGCAATTTTGCCAAGGTGCCGATGATCGCCTCGTTCAACGAGGATGACATGGCGTTTGGCTTTGACGCGATCACCGGGGCCAAAACCGTGGCCGATTATCAGGCAGGCGCGCAAAAGCTGTTTGGCGCCGATGCTGCGGCTTTTCTGAAACTCTATCCCGCCAAGACCGACGCTGATGTGCGCGCCGCCGCCCGCCGCGCCGCGCAGGACGCCAATCTGGCCTCCTCGGCCCGCGCCTGCGCGGTCGACACTGCGGCTCAGGGCGTGAATGTCTTCATCGACGAATATGCCCGCCGCCACCCCTATATTCCGGGTGTCAAACTGGCCGATCAGGATACCGCCACCGTTGGCGCCTATCACACCGCCGACATCCCCTATTGGTTCGGCACCCAGGACGCCTATAATTCCATCCGCCCCACCCGCCAGTGGACCGAATGGGACCGCACCCTGTCGAAACAGATGATGGAGGCGCTGCTGGCGCTGGCCAACACCGGATCGCCCGATACACCCGCCATGCCGTGGAAGCCATGGAGCGCAAAGAACGACACGCTGGTCTGGTTTGGTGACAAGGTGGAGAGTGTAAAGCTCAATGTGGCTGGACAGACCTGGTTGGCCGCGCATAAGCCTGCCGCCTCGGCCCAGCCCCCCCGACTGTCGCGGCCCCGCGATTAAAGCATAAGGACATGATGGCGATGCGGATTTTGAAGATCGACCATATCAACATCCGCACGCCCCTGTTCGAGGAAACTCTGCGCTTTTACGAGGACTGCCTCGGCATGCAGCGCGGCCCGGCAGGCTCGGTCCATGGGCGGCCCCAAAACCTTTGGCTCTATGCCGACGGCGTGCCGATGATCCATGTGAACGGGCCAACAGGCGATGAGATCGTGGCCGAGGTGGGTGTCAAAAGCCGCCTCGACCATTTCGCGCTGTCCTGCGCCGGGCTGGCGCAATGGCGCGCGCATCTGAACGCGCAAGGCGTGGATTTTCGCGAGGCGCGCTTGCAAGGACGCGAGGTGACGCAGCTCAACCTGTTCGACCCCAATGGGGTGAAGATCGAGCTGCAATTCGCGGAGGTTTAAGCGCTTTCCCGCTCGATCAGGCGGAAGCCGACGTCGATGCTGCGGGCCAGCGGAGGCGCTCCGGTGGCATGATGGCGGATCGCGGCAATCGCCTCGCGGGCGATGCGTGATCCGTCAATGTCCACCGTGGTGATCGTGGGCCGCATCGCGCCTGCCAGCGCAGAATTGCCAAAGCCCATCACCGCCAGTTGATCCGGCACGCGCAGCCCCGCCGCCTGCGCCTCGACAATCAGCCCCTGCGCCAGATAGTCTGAGCCGCAGACCACCACATCGGGCAATTCGGCCATCCGCCGCATATCGGCAAAGATCCGCCGCGCATGGCCAAAGCGCGAGGGGATATCGACCTGCGCCTGCGCCACATCGCCGCCGCCAAGGGCTTGCCATTCCTCGACGAAACCATCGGAACGGATGCGTGCCCGCGTCCCCTCCGCCGTCACCAGCAAGGGGCGGCGATAGCCCCGCGTTTGCAGAAACCGCGCCACATCGCGCCCTACATCGCGGTGCGAAAAGCCCACCGCGATCCCCGGCGGGTCTTCGGGCAATTCCCAGATCTGGATGAACAGGCCGGGAAAGCGCTCGACCAGTTCGCGCGTCTGCGGCCCCAGCGGCGCGGTCGAAATGATCGCATCGACCCGTCGCCCCATCGCCGCCAAAATCATCTCATCGGTCCGCTCGGGCGCCACCCCCGTCAGGCCCAACATCACCGTGGTTCCCGCGCTCGCCAATTCCTCGGCCATGGTCTGGATCGTGTCGTTGAAGATCGAATCCGTCAGATGCGGGATCAACACCGACACCATCTTCGACTTCGACGAAGCCAGCCCGCCCGCCAGCATATTGGGAATGTAGCCGGTCTGAGCAATCGCCTCACGGATGCGTTCAGCCGTGGCGGCGGCCACAACCTTGGGGTTGTTGAGATAGCGGCTGACCGTGGCGGTGGAAACCGATGCCAGCGCGGCAACATCATCCAGCGTGGGATTGCGGGTGGAAGGCTCGTTCATGCGCTTACACTTAGCCGGGCGCACCGCCTCTCACAAGCAGGCATGATGGGCGCAAAGAGGCTCGACGCGGGACAATGCAAGCGCTATCAATTCCAGCAAAGCCATCGGGGAGAGAAGATGAAGCAATCCACCAACAGCGCGCTGGAACAGACCATCAGCGCCAAAGTTATCGCGCGGCTGGTGGTGCCCTGCGCGCTCTATATCCTCATCGGGGCGATAGACCGCACAAATGTCGCCTTTGCCGCGCTGAGCATGAACCATGATCTGGGCCTCTCGCCCGCGCAATATGGGTTTGGCGCGGGGGTCTTGTTCATCGGCTATATGCTGGCCAAATATCCCAGCGTGCTGCTCTATGAGGCCATCGGCATGCACCGCTGGCTGGCGGCGATCACGGCGATCTGGGGGATTTGCTCGGCCTCAATGGCGCTGGTCCACACCAATGGCCAGCTTTACGCGCTGCGCATCGCCATCGGTTTTGCCGAAGGGGGCCTTTCCTCAGGCCTGATGCTCTATCTCAGCCTTTGGGCCAGCGAACGGCACCGCGCGGCGATTCTGGCGATCCCGATCATGTCGATCAATGTGGCGCAGGTGATCGGCGCGCCGGTGTCAGGCCTGCTGCTCGATTGGGCCAACCCTTGGGGCATCGCGCCGTGGCGGACGATGTTCATCGTCGAGGCAATCCCCGCGCTGGCGCTGGCGGTGTTTGCTTACCTGTGGTTTCCCGATACGCCCGATCATGCGCGCTGGCTGGACGGTGAGCAAAGGGCATGGATCGGCGCCAATGTGCGCGGCGCGAAAAAGACCCCCGACGGCGGCGAACGCTGGGCGGTGCTGCGCAGCAAGGTGGGCTGGACCTGCGCGGCCATCTGGTTCTGCATTCTGGCCAGCAATTACGGCATCATGTTCTGGCTGCCCCAGGTGGTCAAAGGCATGGGCAACCTGACCTCGACCGAGACAGGCATCATCGTCGCCCTACCCAATGCAGCCAGTGCGATTGGCCTGATCCTCAACGCTCGCCATTCCGACCGCACCGGAGAAAGGTTCCTGCATGTTGCCATTCCAGCTTTGCTGGGCGGGATCTTGCTGGTCTGCGCGTGGTGGCTGGGCCCGGGCGGCGCGGGGCTTTTGTGCCTGATCCTTGGCGGGGCGTGCACGGGCTGCACGGTGGCGGCTTTCTGGGCGATCCCCACGCGGATGCTCGCGCCGCAAAGTCTGGCCATGGGCATTGTCGTCATCAACATGGCGGGCAGCCTTGCGGGCGCGACCGTGCCGCCGCTGATGGGCGTTTTGAAGCAGACGACCGGCTCGTTTCTCCCGCCGACTTTGCTGTTATTGGGGCTTGCGGTGATGTGCGCCGGGCTGGTGATGCTGGCGCGGCGTCAGATGGCGCGCGCGGCATGAATGGTACGATGCTGGCGCTGGCCATGGTGGCGGCGCTGGGCTCGATGGCGATCCATATGCTGGTGCCCGCCCTGCCCCAACTGGCCGCTGATTTCGCCACCAATGCCCATGGCGCGCAACTGGCGATC
The DNA here is from genome assembly GCF_013149295.1 of Novosphingobium sp. SG751A. GTDB lineage: Bacteria > Pseudomonadota > Alphaproteobacteria > Sphingomonadales > Sphingomonadaceae > Novosphingobium. The sequence continues at coordinate 55,797 of NZ_JABGCB010000008.1, read as the reverse complement.
AGCATCTACATGATCGGCCTTGGCGCGGCGCAACTGGTGGCGGGGCCTGCGGTGGACCGGATGGGGCGCAGGCCGGTCCTGCTGTGCGGTCTGGCGCTTTATGGGCTGGGGGCGCTGGGCTGCGCGCTGGCCGGGTCCTTGCCGATGCTGCTTACGGCGCGCGCGCTGCAGGCGGCAGGCGGCGCGGCGGGCGTGGTAACGGCGCGTGTGATGGTGGGCGATCTGTTCGGACGCGAAGAGGCTGCCGCGCGGCAGGCCACGCTGATGACCATCGTGCTGATCTCGCCCGCGCTGGCGCCGGTTGTGGGCGGGTTTCTGACCGCGCTGGCGGGGTGGCGGACGATACCTGCGGTGCTAGCGGTGGTGGCGTTGGGGGTGCTGGCGCTGGTGGGGCCGCGATTGCCGCATGGCGCGCGTGAGGTTGCCACGGCCAAGGCCGCGCCCGATCTTGGGCGTTTGCTGAGCAATGCGCGCTTTACGCTGGCCACGCTGGCCATGGCCTCGGCCAGCAGCACGCTGTATATGTTTCTGGCCTCCGCGCCCTTTTTGCTGCGCGATGAAGGGCTTGATCCACGCAGGATCGGAATCGCGCTGCTGGTGGTGGCTGCGGCCTCGATTGGGGGCACGCGGATGGTGCGCCATGTGTCACGCGGCGGCCATGGGCTGGCGATTGGGACGGGGCTGATTTTTGCCGGGAGCTGCGGGGCCGGTTTGTTGGCGGGAATGGGGCTGCATTCGCCGGTCGCGCTGATCGGGCCGGTTGTGCTGGTGGGGCTTGGCGCGGGGGTGGCCGGGCCATCGGCCATGGCCATCATCGTCTTTGCCGAAGAAAGCATGGCCGGCACCGCCACCAGCATCGCGGGCGCCACACAAATGCTGGCCAGCGCCGGGGCAACGCTGGCGTTGGGACTGATCGCGCCGATGTCGCCATGGCGTCTGGCGCTGGCGATGCTGGCCACAGCGGCGGTCTGCGCAAGCGCAGGATGGCGGGGATCGAGGGCGGCAAAAGCGTATGAAGCAGAACAATCTTGACATAATGCAAGCCCTTTCATAAATATCCGGCAAAGAGATAAAGGGAGGATGTCATGATCCATTTTCGTCGGCGCCATGCGCCCATCTTCGCACTTTTGCTGACCAGCGCGGCCAGCCCCGCTTTGGCGCAAACCGCGCCCAAGGACACCGGATTGGCCGACATTGTCGTAACCGCCGAACGCCGCGAGCAAAGCCTGCAACAGGTGCCGATCTCGGCCACGGTGTTGAGCGCAGAGGATCTGCAACGCAAGGGTGTGGGCAATCTGGCCGATATTCAGCAGGTTGCGCCATCCATCGCGATCAACACGGTCAACCGCTCGACCTTCGTCAACATTCGCGGCGTGGGCATTGTACAAAGCGCGCCCACCTCGAACCCCGGCGTTGCCTATTACATCGACGGACAGCTTATCCCGCATGAGCAATTCATCGGCATGAGCTTTTATGACATCGCTTCCATCGAGGTTCTGCGCGGGCCGCAGGGCACGCTGACCGGGCAGAATTCGACCGGCGGGGCCATCTATGTCCGCACGCCCAAGCCGCAATTTGACTCGCTTTCGGCCATGGCCAACCTGACGGCGGGCAATTACGGCCGCTATCGCGCGGAAACCGCGGCGAACATCGGCGGCGAGAATGTCGCCCTGCGTCTGGCCTATGTGCATGAGGAGCGCGACAGCTACACCAAAAACATCGCCGCCAATGCGCAGAGCCAGCCCGGCAATCTGAAGATGGACGCTGTGCGCGCAAACCTGCGCGTGCGCGGCATGGACGGGACGCTGGATCTCAACCTGCGCGCCGAATATTTCAATTCACGCAGCGACAATATCGCCGTCAAAAACCGCAATGACGCCGTCACCAGCAATCCCTTCCAGATCGAAGAGGACGCGCGCTCCTTCCTTAATCAGCACGGCTATCGTCTGGCGATGGATGCGCGTGTCGATCTGACCGACCGCGTACAGTTCCGCACGCTAACCTCTTGGCAGGATGGCAAGACGTTGGACCAAACCGATGGCGACCGCACCGCGACGGCCGCCCCGCGCCCGCCCGCCGCCAATGTCGGCCGCGTCAGCCAGTCGAGCACCCAGTTCCAGACCTTCCTTCAGGAATTCAACCTGCTCTCCACCGACAAGGGCCCGCTGCAATGGGTTGTGGGCGCGTTTTTCATGGACGAAAAGGTGCCGGTCACGCTGCTGCGCGACAACAATAACGTGCGCGATTTTGTCAGCAGCTCCAGCACGATCATCACCACGGCCAAGAACACCACCTATTCCGGCTTTGGCCAGGTGAACTATCATTTCAATGACAAGCTCGAACTCGTCGTGGGCGGGCGTTATAGCTGGGACAGTCAGGTCTATACGCGCTTTGCCGTGCCGGGGGCGGGCTTCACCCTGCCCTACACGTCCTCGATTTCGACCAGCCAGCTGACCGGCAAAGTGGGGGTGAATTATCACCTGAACCGGGACGGGTTGCTCTATATCTCGGCGTCGAAGGGCTATAAGGCGGGCGGCGTCAACCTGACGCCCAATACGCCCAATTTCAGCCCCGAACGCAATTTCGTCTATGAGGCAGGCTTCAAAACCCAGTTCCTCGACCGCCACCTGCGGGTCAATGGCGATGTGTTTTATTCGGTTTACAAGGACATCCAGCTCTCCAGCCTAGTGGGCGGATTGCCAGTCACGCAAAACGCGCTGGGCGGCCATGCCAAGGGCGCCGAACTGGAAGTGACCGGCCAGTTTGGCGCGCTGGGGCTGAACATGGGCGCAGGCGTTCTGGACGCGCAATTCAGCAATGCGGCCTGTATTTCCGACACCAACGCGGCGGGCACGGACGCCGGTTGCCCGACCAACCTGCGCTTTGTGCCGCAGGGGCGCAATCTGCCCTTCTCGCCCAAGCTGACGCTCAATGGCGGCATCCAATATGCCATTCCCATCGGCGCCATCACCGCCACCCCGCGCCTGCAATGGAGCCATGTGTCGAGCCAGAACGCCACCCCCTTCCCCAGCATCAACACGCTGGTGCCGGGGCGCGACTTGCTGGATGCGCGCGTGACGTTCGATTTCCATCATGGCTGGCAGGTGGAGGCCTTTGTGCAAAACCTGACCAACAAGCTCTACATCGCCTCGCAGATCCAAAATTCGTCCAGCGCGGATGGCGGGATCATCTATGGCGCGCCGCGCACCTGGGGCGTTCGCCTGAAAGCCGTGTTCGGCAAGTAATTCAAAAGGAAGCGGGGATATGCGCAAGATCAGCCTGATGGTGGCCGGTGTCGCGGGGGCGGCGGTTTTTGGCCAGTTGAGCGCCGCCGCGCCTGAACGCTGGTGGGCGCCGGGCGAAGGGCGCGTGTTCCCCGCCAGCCTCGATTATGCCAATGAGCATGGCACCTTGCGCGTGCTGGTCGATGGCGGGCCGATGGCGACCAAGGGCCATCCTTTCTTCGAGCCCCTTGGCGCCAATGGCCGCGCCTGCGTCACCTGTCACCAGCCTTCCGATGCGATGAGCCTGTCAGCGGCAAGCGCGGCGCGGCGCTGGACCGAGACGCAGGGCAAAGACCCCCTGTTCGCCGCCATCGACGGTGCCAATTGCCCCAGTCTGCCGCAGGACAAGCGGGAATCCCACTCGCTGCTGATCGAGCGCGGATTGTTCCGCATCCAATTGCCATGGCCGGTCAAGCAATGGAACGGCAAGCCCGTCACGCCCGATTTCACCATCGAGGTGATGCGCGACCCGAATGGTTGCAATTCGGGGCCAAATTACGGGCCGGGGGCGGGCAATATCTCGGTCTATCGGCGGGCGCGGCCGGTGGCGAATATGAAATATCTGCTGGCCGTCGGCTTTCCTTTCGATCCCAAACAGGGTTTTGCCCTGCCCCGTGATCCCGACGATGGCTCGATGATGTCGGGCAATATCATGGGCGACAATCGCGCGGGCAACCTGCGGATTCAGATGGAGGATGCAGCGCATGGCCATTTGCAATTTGCCAAAGGTTTGAACGCCAAGCAGATCGCCCGGATCCGCGATTTTGAGATGCGGGTCTATACGGCGCAGCAGGTGAGCAAGCAGGCGGGCGCGCTCGACAGCATGGGCGCCGAGGGCGGGCCGATGAAGCTGAAAAATTCCCAGCCCGGCGCATTGGGCAGCATCGGTATCCCGGTGTGGAGCGAATTTGCCAAATGGGAAAAAATCAGCCCTGATGACGCCAAGACGCTGACGCCGGAGCAACTGGCTTTCCGCCAATCAGTGGCGCGCGGGGCGCGTGTGTTCCGCGACAAAATGTTCCTTATCACCGATACGGCGGGCATCAATTCGCGCATCGGCTTTGGCAATCCTGTCCGCAACTCCTGCGTTTTCTGCCATAATATGAGCCAGATGGGCAATGATGTGGCCCCCGGACAAGTCGATCTTGGCACCACGACCATGCCCTTTGCCGACCCGTGGCGCGATCTGCCGCTGTTCCGCGTCACATGCCTAAAGGCGCCGCATCCCCATTATGGTCGCGTGATTTACACGATGGACCCCGGCTTTGCGATGACCACGGGCCGCTGCGCCGATGTGGGTAAGATCACGCTGCAATCCATGCGAGGGCTGGCCGCCCGCGCGCCCTATTTCTCCAATGGTCTGGCCAAGGATCTGCGCGGCATCGTCGATTATTACGACCGCCGCTACAACATCGGCTATACCGAGCAGGAAAAGCAGGATCTCACCAATATGATGAGTGCATTGTGATGTTACGCTTTTTCCTCACCGCCGCCGCACTGGTCGCGCCTTTTTCGGCTGCCGCCGCCGAAACCGTCCGCTTCATCGCCTGCCCGATCTATCGTGATGCCGACAGCGGCAAGAAATCGGGCTGCTGGCTTTCCGACGATCCGGCGACAGGCACGCGCTATGATGTGTCGTTAAGCCCGCACAAGCCCGACTGGAACTATGCGGTGATGGTGGAGGGGACCGTGTCCGCCGTCCCGTCCACGCCCTGCGGCGGCACGGTGCTGGACGCGGTACGCACCAGTCGGTTGTATGATACACCCTGCACCCGCCATATGTTGCCCGCAGAGGGGTTTCCGGGCCGCCGTTTCGTCCTGCCCAAGCGCAATATCACGCCCTCATCGGTGGCGCGCCCTGTGCCCCCCGGCCCCTATGCCGAGCGTGTGTTTCCGGTCTATTTCGAATTCGACAATGACTTTCTGGTCTATCAATACAGCGATTATCTGATCGAGCAGGCCAGCAACTGGATCAATGCCGCCCATCCCAAAAAGCTGATCGTCACCGGCTTTGCCGCGACACAGCCCGAGGTGATTTCCGGGCGCGCCATGGCCGAACCGGCGGATTTGGCCGCCCAGCGCGCCGAAACGATTGCCGAAACGCTGCGCCGCCTGATGCCGGGCATTCCAATCGAAACCGCCGCCGACACCAGCGGCAGCGAGACGGCCGACAAAGACGCCGACGGTCTGCCCGACCAGTCCCGCCGTCGCGTGGAAATCCGGGCGCTGTTCTAAACCAGCGCGCCCACGTCCGCGCATTCCTCCAGCGACAGGATCGCCCGCGCGAGCCCTTGCGGATCGGCGGGCGGCACTTTCGCCCGCGCCGCGCCATCCATGAATTTGGCCACCAGCGCCTCCTGCCCCAAAGGCCGCGCGGGGCATCCCAAGGCATCCTCCTGCTGCGCGCTGATGCGGCGCCCATCATGCAAATGCAGCGTCAGATGCCCGCCCGCGCCATGCCAGTCGGCGCCCTCAAGCACATGCGGCACAACCTTCGCCGCCATGGCCAACACCGCCGGATCGTTCAACGCCCCCGCATCGAAGTCATCCAGACCCACATCACCCCGCACCAGCGCCAGCGCCAGCGTAAAGGGAATCGAGAATTTCGCATCAATCGCCGTGACGGGCGCCTGTTTACGCGCCAAAGGTTCGCACAGCATAGTCTGTATCGTATCCACGCCCACCTCGATGCGCGCGATATCGCCGGGTGCAACATTCATCGCCCGCGCCATCTCGATCATCGCATGCGTACCCCGGCATGATGGCCAGCGCTTGAAGGTCAGCGCCTCGATCCAGAACCGCTGCCCCAACCCGTCGAGCAGATCGTGCGCATCCAACCGACCTCCGGCATAGAGCGCATAAAAGCCGCCCTTGCCTTCCAAAGGCTGCTCAAACCCGACCACGCCCTCACGCGCGAGCAAGGCAGACAGCACCGCCGCCTGCGCCGGAAAGCCCTCGCGCACGGCGCGGATCACGGTGCCTTGGGAATGTTTGATCTCGCCGGGCATCACATTCTGGCACAGCATCAGCGAGAGAGCATCGCGAACCTGCCCCGCCGAAAGGCCCAGCAACGATGCCGCCCCCGCCACCGCGCCAAACCCGGCCAGAATCGGCGGCGGATACCACCCGCCCGCCTCCATCCTCTGCCGCAAAGCCATCGCCATCCGGCAGCCGACATCGCACCCCACCGCCAGCGCGGTCAGGAAACGCCGTCCATCAACGCCCCCCTCGGCCTGCGCCAGCGCGAGCAAGGCGGGAACAAGGCTGGCATTGGGATGGATCGGCGCGCCGTCCAGCGCATCCTCATAATCGAGCGCATGAGCCATCGCCCCATTCGCCAGCGCGGCCATCGGCGCAGTTGCGCTTATCCCCATGCCAAGAATACGGCAAGGACCATCACCCGCCGCCACACGGACAAAGGGGGCCACCTCGCCCGCCATGCCGCTGGCCCCCAGCGTCACGCCCAGCGCATCGAGCAGCACCCAGCGCGCGGCCCGCACCGTGGCGGCCGGCAGATCGTCAAACCGGCAATCCGCGACAAAGGCGGAAAGCCGGTCCGACAGCCCCTTATCGCACGACATAAAAGTCGATGACGACATGATCCGGCATGCGAATGCCCCGCGCGACAAAAGCCGAGCGCGCCAGCCATTCCTGCGACCCCGCCTTCACATCGAAACGCGGCGTTGTGCGGAAATAATAAGCCGAGGGATCAACCTTTTCCCCCTTGGCCAGTTTCTCAGTCACTTCTGGGCTGGCTACGCGAACGCCGGGGTTGGTGATCTCGATCACCGTGCCATCGGCGCTTTTCAGGAAATAGCGCGCCTCAACTTTGGTCAGGCCGCCGGGCATGATCACCTGCCAATCGCCGCCGCCGGGCAGAACCGTGCCTTTCAGCATCGGCCCATCGACCGTGCCGCCGGTGATGGCAATAAAGCGCTTGCGGCCACCGGCCACCTCGCCCTGTTCAACCGGAGCGGCAAGGGTGATGCGCGCGGTGAACGCATAATCGAGCGTAGGAGCAGGCGCGGCAGGCGCCTGCGCCAGTGCGGGCGAAGCGGCGAGCCCAAGGCCCGCCGCGATCAAACCCTTGCGCATCAAATGGGGAAATGCCCGTCTTGCGTTTCGACGGTGATCCATCGCGTTTCGGTGAAGCTGTCGATGCCCTGACGGCCGCCGAAGCGGCCATAGCCCGAAGCGCCGACGCCCCCGAAGGGCATTTGGGCCTCGTCATGGACGGTCGGGCCGTTGACGTGGCAGATGCCGCTCTTGATCTGCTTGGCAAGGCGCAGGCCCTTGGCGATGTCCTTGGTGAAGACCGCAGCAGACAGGCCATATTCGGTGTCATTGGCCAGTTCGATCGCGTGCGCTTCGTCGCGCGCGCGGATGATGCCGACCACCGGGCCAAAGCTTTCATCGCGGAACAGCTTCATGTCCGGCGTCACCTTGTCCACCAGATGCGCGGGCATGACGACGTTGAGCGTGGTTTCCCCGCCCGTCAGCAGTTCAGCACCCTTGGCTACCGCATCATCGACCAGCGACAGGCAATGCGCCACCGTCTTGGCATCGACCACCCCGCCCAGCGGCGTGTTGCCCAGACGCGGATCGCCTGCGGTCAAGGTCTTGACCTTGGCGGCGAATTTCTCGGCGAAAACATCGGCCACGGCTTCGACCACGATGATCCGCTCGGTGCTCATGCAGATCTGGCCCTGGTTCATATAGGCGCCGAACGCTGCCGCCTTGACCGCCTCGTCCAGATCAGCGTCAGCGCAGATCACCAAAGGCGCCTTGCCGCCCAGTTCGAGCAGGCAGGGCTTCAACTGCTGCGCGGCGCGGGTGGCGATGATGCGGCCGACCGCCGTGCTGCCGGTGAAATTGATGCGCTTGACCTCGGGCGCGTCGATCAGCGCGCCCACCACATCGGCGGCGTCCGCAGGTGCATTGGTCACGACATTGACCACGCCCTCGGGGAAACCGGCCTCGGCAAAGGCTTCGATGATCAGCGCATGGGTGCGCGGGCATTGCTCGGAAGCCTTGAGGATCACCGCATTGCCGCAGGCCAAGGGCGTTGCAATTGCGCGCACGCCAAGGATGATCGGTGCATTCCACGGCGCAATGCCAAGGATCACGCCCACCGGCTCACGCAGCGCCATGGCAAGGCAGCCGGGCTTGTCCGAGGGGATCACTTCGCCCGAAATCTGGGTGGTCAGGCTGGCCGCTTCACGCACCATCGACACGGCAAGGCCAAGGTTAAACATCGCCCAACCGGCGGTCGCGCCGATCTCGCCCATCATCGCGGCGACGAAATCGTCCTTCTTGGCCGCCAGTGCGTCCGCCGCCTTCTGCAGCACCGCGCGGCGGGCATTCGGGCCCATGGCGCCCCAAGCAGGCTGCGCCGCAGCAGCCTTCGCCGCAATCGCCGCCATATCGCCCGCCTGCATCGCTACCGCCGACGAGGCTACATCGCCCGTCATCGGGTTCAATCGTGTGAAGTTCATGCGTCCAGCCTCCAAAGCATCCTGACATTCTGCTATTATTGATAGCAATATTATATCTGCCCGCACGGTGCAAGCACCCTGCCGCCACCATCCTTGCAAAAAAGTGGTTTTGCCACAGGGAACATTCGATGCAAGCGTTGTCATCCACAGCAAAATCAGCGACCATCCCTCGCGAAATAACAGGAGACAAGGATGCCCCGTTACCGCCTGCCCTTAACCGCCGCATTGATTGCGATGGCCAGCGCCGCCATTGCACAAACGCCGCCCCGCGCCCCCGCCTTGACGCCAGAGCAAGAGGCAGAGCGGATCGCCGCACGCAATTTGCCCAATATTCCCGGTTCCGGCCCCTATCCCGCCATCATGGAGGTCAACCCCAGCCTGCCTGCCCATGTCATCTATCGGCCCGCCACCCTGCCTGCGGCCAAACTGGGCGTGCTGGTCTGGGGCAATGGCGGGTGTCAGGAGGATGGCGCCAGTGCGCGCCAGCATCTGCTGGAAATCGCCAGCCATGGCTATGTTGTGATCGCGCCGGGCCGCATCATGTCGGGCCCCACCGCCACCGAGAAATTGCCTGAGCCTGTACCGGGCGCGCCGCGCCGTCTGGATTCGCCCACAAAGAGCGCCGATGTACTGGCGGGGCTCGATTGGGCGCTGAAGGAAAATATGCGGGCGGGCAGCCCTTATAAGGGCCATATCGACCCGAAGCAGACCGCCGTGGCAGGCCATAGCTGCGGCGGCCTGCAAGCGCTGGAAGTGGCCCGCGATCCGCGTATCCATGCCGTGCTGATCCATAACAGCGGCGTCTTTGCCGATGGCAGCAACCCCATTGCCGGGATCAATGTGACCAAGGCGCTGCTGAAGGATATTCACACGCCCATCATCTATATTCTGGGTGGGCCGGGCGACATTGCCTATCCCAACGGCACCGACGATTTCGCCCGGATCGACCATGTTCCCGCCGCGCTGGTCAACCTGCCGGTGGGCCATGGCGGGACATTCTATAAGCCCTATGGCGGCCCGGTGGCGCAGGTTTCGGTCGATTGGCTGGAATGGCAATTGCGCGGGGATAAAAGCGCAGGCCGGACCTTTACCGGCCCGGCCTGTCGCCTTTGCGTTGCGCCCGGATGGAGCATTGAGCGCAAGCATATGGATTAATCAGCGACAGTTGCGGCCCCGGATACAGGGCCGCAGCATCGGCGCGGGCGTATGGGCAACAAATCCGGTCGCCGGATTATCCCATACGCCGCTGTCCAGACGCTTTTCCATCTGGCGCAGAGACGCCACCAGCACCTCGCCCGAAAAGCCGCAATGGCCCGCTTGAGCCAGCCACATGGCGCTGAACATGCCCGGATTGGCCGCCTCGCCATAGGCCCGCTGCAAGGATGGCGAGGTGGCCCCATCCCCCATCGCCTGAACCGAGAGCAGCGGCACCGAGGGTTTGGCAGTCGGCGTGTAATGGGCCATCATATATTGGACGGCGGCCGGTTTTGCCGAAACGCGCGCGCCCGCAGCCAGCCGCGCCAGATCCGCCTTGAGATCCAGCCCAGCCTTGGCATAAAGTGCCTCAACAAAGCCGCGGCGGCCCGATTGGGCCAATTGCGCAGTGTAATCGACGCCCGTGTTCCATGAGAACACCCCGTCGGCGCGCTTTTCCTGATCCGCGCGGGGCAGGAAGATGCCCATGGTGAAAGCCGCGCCGATTTCATCGACCTGCGCCTCAACATCGCCATCGGCGGGGCGGGAATGGTCTCGCCGGGTCCAGCCAGGAATGCCGCCCAAGACGCCCGCCAACGCCAGACGTGCCCTACCCTGCGGTGTGGTCAGCGCGGCCTGCACGGCGGCCTGCGCCTTCTGGCCATTGGCCATATCATCGGCAATGCCGGTCAATTGCAGGCCATTGTCGGCCGTCAGGGTACGGAACGCATAGGCCCCGTCCAGCGCCATATTCATCATCCCCACCGCGCCGCCAATCGAGGGACAGAAAGCAATCGCCCCATCCACCGCTGGCTTGCCCGCCTCGGCCAGAGCCGTGGTGACGAGGCCGCCCATCGAATTGCCCCATGCGATGGTGCGCTTCGGCTTGCCATAGGTCTGGGCAAAAGCGGCGATGGCCTGTGCTTGTGCGGGCGCCGCCTCGGCCAGCGACCAGCCTGCCGCGCCATAATCGCTGGCCAGCAAGGCATAACCCTTTTCCAGCAACAGCGCCTTGGCATTGGCGGGCGCCAGTTCGGGCGCGCCCAGCTTGGCCGAATAGCCCCGGCCCCAGACCAGCAGCGTACCGTTCCAGTTGGCCGGAACCTGCGCCGCCCATTTCGCGCCCGATGGCAACGTACCCTCGGCGGTCTCAGGCTTTGTGCCGCGCCCCGGCCCAAAGGCCTGATCGGCAAAACGGCGCGCCTCGCGCTTTTGCGCCGCCGCATCGGGGGCCAGCAGCCAATGGCCCGCCACCAAAGCATCCACCCGCGCGTCGAACTTGGCCAGATATTCGGCCCTCCCGCCCGGATAGGTCCGGGCGATCAGCGCCGGATCGACCGGCAGGCGTTTCAGATTGCGGCGCGGGATCTTGCCCCCGCACATGGAAGCGGGCGGTTCGGCATAGCGGACCAGCGGCACGTCCAGTTGCGCCACGCGCACCCCGCCGATGGGGTTGCCAAAGGCATCGCGGGCGTAATCTTTGCCCGTCACCTGCATCCGCTCCGCGCGCGGAGCAGGCACGCCGGTGGAAACCCAGCGGTCGATATTGACCAGGGCGGCCTGCGCCACATCGCGCATCGGGCTGTCGCTGTCCTCGACCGAGCAGACCGGCACCGGCTCGACCCCGCCATGGCGACGCTCCAGCAATTGCCATGTCGAGGGGCGCACCTGCCCCGTGACGCCGCTGTCGCCATGGCTGACCCCGCCCAATTCATAGATGCGATAGCCGCCCTTGGCCGCATCTGTCTGTTCGCGAAGGGGATATATATTGGTGATCGCCTCCATCTCGCTGGTCAGCTCGATCACGGGCGCGTCGATCATTTTCAGCTTTTGCTGGTGACGGTCTTTCACCGGATCGGTCGAGTTCAAAGGCACATGGCCTGCATCCACCGCGCCCGCCGAAATGCCGATCAGATAGCCGTCGATCACCGGCGAGCCATCGGCGCGACGATAGCGGTCATGGAAACCGAAATTGATCCAGCTGCGCCACTGGCTGCCAAGGAAAGACCAGCCCGAACCATAGACGCGGCGCACTTTCCAGCCAGCCAGCGGGCTGCCCTTGGCCGGATCGCGCAGGGCGCTGGCCACCTGCCCGATAATGTCCCATCGGATGCCGTCATCCTTGGGGATGTTGAAACCGGCATAGCGCCGCGCATCGAACCATTGCGGCAGGTCAGTGGTGGCGATCGGCGTGGCCGGAGTCGATGCCTTGCGGCTGGGCGCGTCGCTGCCGTTGATGGCCAGCGCATAGACAGCGCCCGACCGCAGCACGAGGCTGTCGATGCGGCCCCATTGCGTGCCCGCCAGATTGGGGTGCGACAGCGCCAGATGGACGATGCCGTTGAAACGCTTGGGATCGCGCGGGCGGATCAGGATGACGCGCGTGGCATAGGGCACATCGCCCTGACGCAAGGCGAGCGAGCCATCCTCTTTTTCTGAATAGATCGCGCCCTTGCCGTTGATGAAATATTCCTCCTGCACATAGCCTGCGCGAGCAAGAGCCTCGGCCTCTTTGGTGCCGTTCAGCACCAGCGGGGCGAAGATCCGCGATGTCGCGGTTTGCGGCACCGGCGCGCTCCAGCGCAAGGGCTGGGCGGCGGCCTGCGGGCCAATCAGGGCAGCGGCCAAAGTCGTGGCAAGCAAGGCATGGCGAAGATGCATAGAAAGGTCCTGCAAGAAGAAGGGGCCGGATTTGCATTCCGGCCCCAACAAGGAATTAAGGCCTCACCACCGGCAAACTGACGGTCGATGGGTGGGCAGCGTCGCTGATCAGCGTGATGCGCGCGGGTTGTGCATTGGCGTTGCGCGCCCTTTCGCGATAATCCGATCCGGCAAAGCTGAACTGGATGCGATGCCACTTGGCCCAGACATAGGACGTGGGCATGAGGTCGAACTGCATCCGCACCGGCTCGCCAGGTTTCAGCATCTGCGCATCCTCGGCATAGGCGCGATGCCACGGCAGGCCGGGCAAGGCCCATGGTGCCTTGTCGGTCTTGCGCAGCGATGCCTTGAGGCGGCCCTCGGTCACGACCTTGACGCTGCCGTCGGGCGCGACATCCTCCAGCAGAAGGAAGAGGTTGGCATCGGGCGTATCGGCCGCGATCCACACATCGGCCAGCCCGTGGCCCGTCACCTCCACCGGCGCGGCCAGCGCCTTGCCCGCCACGGAAAAACCGGCACCCTTGGGATGGCATGGCTGCATCGTGGGGCCACCGCCCTCGCCCACGCAGGGCGTTGCATAATCGACGGGAAAGCTGGTGGTAAGCGGGGCGGGTTTGATGGCGCCCGTTTCCAGCCCCTTGGGCGTGATGTTGAAAATGGTCTGCGCGGCCTGGGCCAGCGGCCATCCGGTCGCGCTGCGCCATTCGCCGGTGCCGTCGGTGAAATAATGGATCGGCGGATCGCGGTCGATGCCGGTGTCGATGCCCTTCAGATGCCGGTCAAAGAAACGATGCGCCTCCTCGACAAGGCCGAAGCCGTCGTTCTGGCAATGCAGCCAGTCACCGATAAGGATACGCGTGCCGGGAATGTTGAGGAAGGTGATCAGCCCCTGATCCCGCAATTCATCGCGCCATCCGCCCACGACATAGAGCGCGGTGCCGGAACGCCGCATCTGGTTGGCATAGGATGACGCACTGCCCTCGGCCCAGAAATTGCTCTGGACACTGGGCGCCCAACTGTCGCGATAGGGCAGCGATTTCCACAGTTCGAACAAGGGCGTGGCGCGCTGATGCTCCTCGGCGGCCTCGCGCAGCAGGGCCTTGTTTTCATCGCCCTCGATGGGGGTGATGGCCATGTCCTGCTCGATCGTGCGGGTGGGGCCGGTGCCCCATTGGGCGAAGATCCCGCCGCGCCGCATCGCGTCATATTTGTTCCAGCTGAAACATCCGGCAAACACGGCTTTGAGATGCGGGTTGCCCCCCGTCATCGCATGGACCGCCGCATCGCCGGTGTTTGAACAACCATATTGGCCGACGATGCCGTTCGACCATGGCTGATCGGCCAACCAGTCGATCATCTCATAGGCATCGGCATCCTCGTTGCGCTCGTGATAGCCGCGCATCGTGCCGAAGCTCTGCCCATTGCCGCGCCGGGCGACCTGCACCACGACATAGCCGTAATCGGTCAGGCCCGGTATCGAGCGGAACCCCGCCGCACGCGGGCCGGTGCCATCGGCAGCCTCCTGCGTGGCGGACAGAGTGTGGTGCCAGATGACGGGGAAGCGCCCCTCGACAGGCCGCCCATCCACCGCAGGTCGCGCGACCGTAACGGCCAGTCGCGTGCCGTCGCGCATCCGCACATAGAAGCTCTGCTTGATCTGGGAAGTATAGGTCTTGGGCGGCTGATAGTACCCAAAGCTGGATGCCGCTGCCGCAGGAGCCAGAGTGGCGGGAGCCTGCGCCCCCGCCACTCCCCCCACAACAGACCCGGCTCCGGCCAGCACCATGGCGCCGGCAAGGAACGCGGACCGCATCAGAACTTCTTCCGCGCGCTGACCGCGATCAGGCGGCCGATCGGGTCGGACGCGGTGGCGTCATAGCCGCCGCTGCCGTTCGAGCTGGGCGCGATGTTCACATAGGGTGGCTTGATGTTGAACACATTGCGGATTTCCAGCCCCAGATTGAAGGGATTGTCCATCTCGCCCACCTTGAAATTGATCACCGCATCAATCGGAGTATAGCTCTTCACCGCCTGCGGCGTGCTGATCGCATTGTTCGTGTATCCGCCCACATGCGTTGCGCGCAGCAGGATGCCCCAGCGATCCATTTCCCAGTTCACGCTGGCGCGGGCGCGGAATTTGAGCGGCTGGAAAATCAGGTTGAGCTGGCTGATGAATGGCGCGGCGGGCGCCTGCTGCGTCTTGAAGCCCAGATTATAGGTGCCGCTGGCAGACAGAGTGAAGCGACCGGCCTTGTCGGTGTCGATCACATGGCTGGCCGTGAAATCGAGGCCGCGCGTGATCGAACGACCCAGATTCTGGCTGCGCCCATCGACAAACAGGGTCACATTGCTCGGGCTGCCGCCGGGGAAAGCGCCCGAAACCGTCAGCCCCTGCGCCACATATTGCGCGGCCAGCGCGCCCGCCGCCGCGCCCTGCGTGATCAGGCCGGTGCCGTCATATTGCGACACGCGGTTGAGCAGCGAGAGATCCGAAAGCAGCGCGATGACCTGATTTTTGTAATCCACGTTGAAATAGGTCAGCGAGAACTTGGTCCGCCGCGTCGGCTGGAAATCGGCGCCCACCGACCATGTTGTGGCCGTTTCCGGCTTGAGGTTGATATTGCCGCCCGACAGCGCCACCCCCGTGATCGGCGCGCCTCCGGTGGGGTTCTGATAGGATTGAACGAAAAGGCCGTTCGAATTGCCGTAGATCTGCGGCAAGGTCGGCGCGCGGAAAGAGGTGCCGTAGGACCCGCGCAGGGTCAGACTGTCCACCGGCTTCCAGTTGACGCCGAATTTGGGATTATGGGTCGAACCCACATCGGAATATTTGTCGTAACGGATCGCCGCATCAATCTCCAGCTTGCGCAGACCCGGCACCGCATTGTCCGGCCCGAACACCGGGATCACCACTTCGGCATAGGCCGAATCCACCCGCCGCCCCGGATTGGTCCAGGTATAGGCCACCCCCGGATTGCCGCGCTGGCTGCCCAACGAGACGTTGAATTCCTGGCCTTCATAACCGGCGGCCAGCTTGACCTGTCCGGCCGGCAGATTGAACAGCGGCCCATTCACCCGCGCCTCGTAACCGACGAAATGGCCGATGGTGGGCGCATAGAACACCTGATTGAAAATGCCCGCCAGCGTAGCGGCCGACGTGCGGCCAAGCCCATAGGGGTCAAAGGCGGTGGCCGGATTGCTGCTGGCCAGCGCAGCGTTCAGCGCGCCATTGTTCGTGCCCAGCGTACTGATCGAAATGTCATAGGTGCGCCCCTTGCCCACCAATGCCTCGAACTGCCAGTTCTTGGGCAGCTTGATTTTCACCCCCGGCGTGATCTGCCAGCTTTCCGAATGACCATAGCTGGCATTGCGCGCCACATCGCCCGAGAAATTATAGCCCAGCGTATAGGACGTGCCGGTAAAGCCTGTGGGCCGCACAAAGAAGGCATTGGTCTGCGGCACGGTCAGCGTTGCGCTGCTGTAGGCCGGCAGGCGGTAGAAGGAGCGATAGGAATAGAAGCCGTCGACGAAGAATTCGAGCCAGTCGGTGACCTTGAAATTGCCGGTCATGTTGGCCGAATCATACTTCTGGCGCGGGATCAGGTCCTGCCCCTGCAGGTCGTCGCACTTGTTGCTGGTGCCTGCGGTCAATTGTGATGGGCTGGTGACGCCGCCCGCCGGAATGGCGTAATTGACGCCGCCCGCCGTAATCGTGCCGGGGTTGCAGCGCGTGACCGAATAGTCATTGCCGCCAAAGCGCGTCTGGTTAGAGGTGAAGAAGGGTCGATCCGAACCGCTCAGGTTCGACTTTTCGACATGTTCATAGGCGACCATGAACTGGCCCTGGTCGAACTTATGGCCATAGGCCGCGCCCGCCATCTTTTCATTATACGCCCCGTCCGACGCGATGCCGCCGCGCGCGGTGACTTCCAGCCCGTTGAGGCTGCGGCGCGGGATCAGATTGACCACACCCGCCACCGCGTCCGAACCGTAAATGGCCGAGGCGCCGTCGGCCACCACCTCGATGCGTTCAACACCAAGCGTCGGCAGGGTCGAAGGGTCGATCGACCGGCTGTTGTTGGTGACGCGGTGCCCATCGACGATGATCAGCGTGGCGTTCGGCCCGATGCCGCGCAGGTTGATCGAGTTTGAATAGACGATATTGCCTGCGCCGCCCGATTGCCCGCGCGAATTTTCCGAAACACCAAGGTCGAACACCTGCGGCAGATCACGGATCGCGCGATCGATGGTAACGCGGCCCGTGGCGGCGATGTCGGCATTCGACAGGGCGGTGACGGTCGAACCGATGGGCGCCTCGCCGCGCACGCGGCTGCCGGTGACGATGATGTCGGCGTTATTGGCTTCCTGCGCCGATACGGCAGGAGCAGAAAGCGCCCCGGCCAGAACCGTGCTGGCAAGCACGGCTGCGCGGAACTTACGATGGTTCATGGCATCCTCCCAAGAATTGCAAGCGATTACAGTTGCAGTCCGCTGAGCGAGATGAATGCACAATGCCGCGTGATGGTGGGCACCTTTCCTCTCCTCACAAGCCGGTGGCCGGATTCGGCCTTGCCAGACGGAACTTATGCGTTCTTGAGGATGAAGATGCGCAAATTGGTTGAATGAGTCAACTATATTTTTTATGGATCAATTTGCCGCGCTGCAGCGTTTCCACCTCTCACTCTTCGCGCACGCACACCGCATACATCCGGTCGAGCAATTCACTGAGCAACATCAATTCGGCAGGAGAAAGCTGGTGCAGCACGGCATTCTCTGTGGTCGAAACAACCGCGAAAATTTCCTCCAGTTCGCGCTCGCCCTCGGGCGTGATATAAAGCGCATGGCGCCGCCGATCCTGGGTTGAACGCTTGCGCGCGGCCCAGCCCCGGCGCTCCAGATCATCCAACAAGCTCACGGTTACCGACTTATCCATGGCGATTTCGCGCGAAAGTTCGGCCTGTGAAATCCCCGGATTGGCCGAGATCAGCGCCAGCGAGGAAAACAGGCCCGAGCGCAGGCCGCGATTGGCCGTGGCATTGACGAAATCGCGCGAGAGCTGATTTTGCACCCGGCGCAGGCGAAAGCCGACATAATCGCCCAGCCGCCCCAGTTTCACGCCAGTTGCCGTCTCTGCCTTACTCATTCTCAAGCCCGATCCCATTTAGTTGACATATTCAACGATTGAATTAATCTACCTTCTCGGTGACTCGGCTATTAGACGCCTGACGCAAGGTGATGTCAACGTGATGTCAATACCGGCCACCGCCGCAAAGACCCGGCCATTCAAGCAAGCCGGCACCAAGGGAAGAGAACAAGATGCCCGCACCACCGCCGCATGGCATTCCCGATGGCGATGATGCCAGACCTTCTGTATTGCGCCCCATCGCCTATGGATTGGGCGCGATCGGGCTGGGATTGACAGCATCGTCGGATTTCATTGCCGTGGCGGGGCGCCATCTGGGGCTGCATCTGCTCGGCTCCATCGAATTGACGCAGACGGGAATCGTCTTTCTGGGCGCCGGAGCCATGCTTTACGCCACGCTTGAGCGCCATCATGCAAGCGTTCACATGGTCACTTCGCGCCTCTCCGCCCAAACCGCGGCCCTGCTGCGCCGGATCATGTCAGTGGTCAGCGCAGCCGTGTTTCTGGGCATAGCCATCGGCACGGCATGGGTGATGAGCGACCTGTGGAACGGGTATGAAATGACCGAATTGCTTCAGATCCCGATCCGCTGGCTGCGCGCGCTGTGGCTGGTGGCCAGTTTCGCCATCGCCGCGCTTTTCCTGCGCCAGGCCTTCCAGAATGATGGAGGCGAGGCATGAGCCCGGAACTGATTGGCGGCATTGGCATTGTCCTGCTGCTGGCCATGCTGGCGGGCGGAGTGCCGATCGGCATCGGGCTGATGCTGGCCGGGATCGGCGGCATGGCAGTAATGATCGCGCCCGAGGCCGCGCTCATCAAGGCCGGGGTCGTTTCCTATGAGGTGATTTCCAAATACGAACTGGGTGTGCTGCCGCTCTTTCTGTTGATGGCGCATATCTGTTTCGCCGCCGGGGCCAGCCGCGATTTCTTTGCCGTGGCGGCGCGCTTTGTCGGGCATCGGCGGGGCGGTCTGGCGCTCGCCTCGATTGGCGGCTGCGCGGGGTTTGGCGCGATTTCCGGCTCGTCGCTGGCCACGGTCGCCACGATTTCCTCCGTCGCCCTGCCCGAAATGCGCAAGGCGGGCTATAACCCCGGTTTTGCCGCGGGCGCTCTGGCGGCGGGGGGCACGCTGGGTTCGCTGGTGCCGCCGTCGGGGGCGCTGATCGTGTTTGGCATCATTGCCGAACAATCCATCGGCAAACTGTTCGCCGCCTCGCTGATCCCGGTGGCGACGCAAGCGATCTCCTATCTCATCACCATCATCATTCTCTGCACCATCAACCCCGCGCTTGGCCCGGCCAGCACCCGCGCGACATGGGGCGAGCGCCTGCGCGCGCTGGCCAAGATCGCCGATATTGTCACGATGATCA
The DNA here is from genome assembly GCF_013149295.1 of Novosphingobium sp. SG751A. Classification (GTDB taxonomy): domain Bacteria; phylum Pseudomonadota; class Alphaproteobacteria; order Sphingomonadales; family Sphingomonadaceae; genus Novosphingobium. The sequence goes on along the minus strand of NZ_JABGCB010000008.1, from coordinate 36,650 downwards.
CCTTCGTCATCGGCGGGCTGATGATCGGGTGGTTCACGCCGACAGAGGCCGCCTCGGTCGGCGTGGTGGCATCACTCGGCCTGCTGGCCCTGCGCGGGGGCTTTACCATTGCGGCGCTGCGTCAGTCCGCCCATGCCACCTTGCGCACGGCGGGCATGATCTATGTCATCATCATCGGGGCGATGCTGTTCGCCACCTTCATCTCGATCACCGGCATCACCGAGGCAATGTCGGGCGCGGTGATCGGCCTGCATGCCAGCCCGGTTCTGGCCATCGTGGTCATGACGCTGGTGCTGCTTTTGCTGGGCAGCTTCCTTGACGGCGTGGCGTTGATGCTGCTGACCACCCCCATCTTCCTGCCGATTGCCGAGCATCTGGGCTACAGCCCGATCTGGTTCGGCATCTTCCTTGTCCGCACGATGGAACTGGGCTTTGTCCACCCGCCGCTGGGCCTCAACATCTATGTGTTGCAGGGCGTGGCCAAGGATCTCTCGCTGGGCACGATTTTCCGGGGGGTGATCCCCTTCCTCGTTGCCGACTTCTTCCATCTGGCCGCGATCATTGCCTTTCCGGCCATGGCACTGTGGCTGCCCAAGATGATGGGGGCCTGATCCCATGCGCAAAACACTCGTTATCGCTATGGCCGCGCTGCTGTCGGGTTGCTCCTCGTCCGCACCCAAAGCGGAATATACGCTGACCTATGCCAGCCCCTATCCGCCCACCCATCCTTTCAGCAAAGCCGACATCGCCTGGATGCATCAGGTGGAAAAGGACAGCGGCGGGCGTATCGCCTTCAAGCCTTATTGGTCAGGCGCGCTGATTTCCTCGGACATGAGCATCAGCGAGATCCGCCATGGCCTTGCCGACGTCGGCCTGATCACGCCAATTTACACGCGCGGCGGGGTCCATCTGCAACGCGCGCAGGCGGGCTTTTACGGCGGCGTGAAAACCATGGAGGATCAGGTCGGGGTCTATGACTGTCTGGCCGCGCGCTTTCCGCAATTGTCGAATGAACTGTCGGGCCTTCATGTGCTGGCGGTTCAAGGGGGGAATTTCCCCGGCATCATGACGCGCAATCGTCCTGTGCGGACACTGGCCGATCTCAAGGGCCTGCGTCTGCGCGCCCAGACCGACAGCATCGACGTGCTGCGCGCGCTGGGGGCCGATCCGGTCAACATGCCCATGGCCGAGGTCTATTCCGCCTTGGCCAAGGGTGTGATCGACGGCGTTGTCGCGCCCGCCGACACGATCAAGAGCCTGCATTTCTCCGAGGTCGCCCATTATTTCACCACGCTGCGCCTCAGCCGTGGCGGATACCCGGCGCGCGCCATGTCCGACATCGCCTGGCGCCGCCTGCCGCCCGATCTGCAAACCCTGCTCGACGCCGCCAAGCCCAAGTGGGAGGCGCAATTGAACGCCAACAATGCCAAGGCGGAAAAGGCCGGCATCGCCTTTGCACAGGACCACGGGGTGACCATCATCCCCCTGCCCGCCGCCGACCAGACCCGTTTCGATGCGCTCTATAACCGCTTTGCCCTCGATCAGGCCCGCCGCCTTTCGGCCGTCGGCATCGATGGCGAGCCGGTGTTCCGCGCCGCCCAAGCCCTCATTGCCGGCGGCCAGACCCGCTGCACCAAGGATATGCCCCATGACTGATACCACGCGCCCGCTTGAAGGCCTGACCGTTCTTGACCTCACCCGCGCGCTGGCCGGGCCTTATGCCACGCTGCTGCTGGCGGGGCTTGGCGCCAAGGTCATCAAGATCGAGGAACCACAGGACGGCGACCTTGCCCGCGAAAACAGCCCCTATCTGGGCCGCGACGGCATCATGGTCGAGCGCGCGCATGAGGATGACATTTCGCTGTCCCACCTCACGCGGGCGCGGGGCAAATATGGCGTCTCGCTCAATCTGAAACGTCCCGAGGGCAAGAAGCTGTTCATGGATCTGGTGGCCAAGGCCGACATTGTGGTGGAAAATTTCACCGCAGGCACGGCGGACCGGCTTGGCGTGGGCTATGAGGCCTGCGCGCAGGTCAACCCGCGCATCGTCTTTGCCTCGCTCTCGGGCTTTGGCGCGAATGACCGTTCGGGCAAGGCGATGGATGTCATCATTCAGGCGCTTTCGGGCGCGATGTTCACCAGCGGCGAGCCGGGCCATCCGCCCGTGCGCATCGGCATTCCGATTGCCGATATGCTGGCCCCGGTGTTCACCGTGATCGGCATCCTTGCCGCCATCGAACAGCGCCATCGCACGGGCGTTGGCCAGCATGTGGACGTGTCGATGCTGGGGGCTTTAACCTCGTTTGTGGCGATTGAAAACTGGTCCGCGATGGCCGCCGCCGGGATGCCCGCGCGCACGGGCCTTACGGTTCAGCGCCTCTCGCCCTTTGGCGTGTTTGAATGCGCCGATGGCTATGTGGCGGTGGTGGCGGTGCATGAACCGCTGGCGCGCGGATTGTTCGACGCGATGGGCGCGCGCGAGCTTGGCGATGACCCGCGCTTCGCCAACCGTGACGCCCGCGTGGCCAATGCCGAAGTGCTGGAAGCCACGATCAACGCCTGGAGCCGCCAGTTGCCCGTAGCGCAGGTCTGCCGCCTGCTCGAAGAACGCGGCGTCCCTGTCGCCCCGGTTCGCCATCCGGAGGACGCTCTGGTCGATCCCCGCGTGGTCGAGCGCCATGAAACCATGGCGGTCGAACATCCCACCTATGGCTCGAATGTCGATCTGCGCACGGCGGGCATCCCCATCCAGTTCTCCGCCGCCAGCACCGGGTTCGACGATGCCCTGCCCGTCCATATCGGTCAGCATAATGAGGATGTTTACGCAGAGTATCTCGGCCTGACGCCAGAGGATGTCGCGCGGCTGAAAAGCGAAGGCGTGATCTGATGCTCTCGCTATTCCATCAGGCCTATGCCGATCCATTGAACACACCCGCACGCGCGCCGATCATCCGCACGCTGGGCTTTGACGCGCCGCGCGCCGCGATTCTGGCCGCCGGGTTTCAGCCGGTGCGGCTGGTTGCCGCCCGCCATGCCGCCACGCCCCGCGCCGATGCGGTGATGGGCCATGCCACCATGGGCCATCGCGGAAAATGCCTGCTGGAAAGCCTGCTGTCATGGGATGGCACGCCGCTGCTCATCACCGCCGCCGATGGCGAACAGCCGCAAATCTTCGCCGCCCTGCGCGAACTTGGGCGGCAGGGCGAGGCTGTGCCCCGGCCCATGCACTTCCTCGATTTGCTGCACCTGCCGCGCATGGCATCCATGGTCTATAATGAAGCGCGCATGGCGCAGATGGACGATTGGCTGGCGGGCATCGGCGGTTTTTCAACCGAGGATGCGCAGGCCCTGCTCGCCCATCAGGCCCATCTGCTCGACGCGCTGGGCGAGGCGCGGCGGCGGCGGCGGATCAGCGGGACCGACGCGCTGGCCGTGATCGGCGCAAGCGCCATCCTGCATCCGGCCGATTACAATTCGGCGCTTCAGGAATTGCTGGTGGACCTTGTGGCCGCACCCGAAATTCCGGGCCGCCGTCTGTTCATCACCGGCACGCCGCATGAAGGCCTCGAACTTTACACGGCCATCGAGGCCGCAGGCTGGATCATCGTGGGCGAGGATCACGCATGGGGCCAACCCTTTGCCCACGCCCCATGCCCCCCGCGCATCGACATGGAGGGGGGCCGCCGCATCGCCGCCGCCGCGACCGCCTGCGGGGCGCAGGCTGTGCTGCACCTGTCCATCGGCGGCGATGAGGCCGCGCCTTGGCAGGAGGCCGCGATCCGCCGCGCATTACCCGACATCGCATTCACCGCGCTGCGATGCGATGCGCTGCCTGATGCGCGCTTCCTGCGCGCGCTGCGCGGCGAGGCAGAACCGCCCCGCGCGCCCAAACCGGCCCGCGCCGCGCCGCCGCCCAAAGGCGAAAAGCGCAGCCGCAAATCACTGGAATCCGTCGCCAGTTTCAATGCTTATCAGCGCGAATGGTTTGCCGATCTGCGCGCCAAAGTCGCGGCGGGCAGCCCCTTTGCCATGGTCAACGCCAATGCCCCGCAGGAGATCCTGCGCGCGCTCGACATACCCTTTGTCGTCAACCAATGGTGGGCCTCCATCGTCGCGGCCAAGCAGCAATCTGGCCGATACCAAACCCTTCTGCGCGACCATCACTATCCCGCCAATGTCGAGGCCTATTCCGCGCAAGGCATTGCCGCCGCCTTTGACGAGGACGCCGAAAATGCGCCTTGGGGTGGATTGCCCCGGCCCGATTTCGTCCATGCCGTCGCCACCAGCGAGCCGACCGCGCGCATCTTTGCGCAATGGGCGCAGGTGACCGGGGCCACGCCCTTCGTCTATGAAAAGAGCAATGATCCGCGCATGGATCTTTACGGCGACTGGTGGGCGCGCCTGCCCGACCATTGGGAGGAAGCGCTCGAACCTGAACGCATCGACCTGATGACAGCGGAATTGCGCGAGGTGATCGCCGGGATCGAGGCCAAGACCGGGCGCCGCTTTGACGAGGCCCGCTTTCGCGCCGTGATGGATCTGGTGAATGAGCAGGAGGATTATTACCGCAAGACCCGCGACCTGATCGCGCGGACTGTCCCGGCCCCTATCGGAATTGTCGACTCCATGCCTGCCACGATGGTGCCGCAATGGCATCGCGGTACGGAATGGGCGCGCGATGCGGCGCGGGCCTTTTATGAAGAGGTCAAAGCGCGGGTCGATGCCGGATTGGCCGCCTGCGAAGGCGAAAAGGTCCGTCTGATGTGGGTGGGCCGGGGTCTGTGGAGCGAGATGGGCTTCTACCAGAAGTGGGAAGAGAGCCATGGCGCGGTCTTCGTCTGGTCAATGTATCTGGCGCTGGCCGCCGATGGCTATATCCGCGATATCGAGGGTAAGGACGCCCTGCGCGCATTGGCCTCGCGCTGTATCACTATGGGCGATGAGCTGCGGATGCCGACATGGGCCGGGCCGTGGCATGTGCATGAGGCGCAGACCCACACCATCGACGGGGTGGTCGCTTTGTCGGACGCCGATCCCTTTGTAGTGCGGGCTTTGCGCGAGGCGGGCTTTCCGGTGCTGGAGCTGACAGCCGACAATTTCAACCGCGAGGGCGAGGATGGCGCGGCGATTGAGGCGGCGATCACCACATTTATCGAGGGCGCGGCGGGCCAAAAAGCTGCCAAGCGGGCAGCGCAAAGATGACCGCTTTAACCGGCCTCAAAGTGGTCGATTTCAGCCGCTTTCTCCCGGCCGCCTATGCCAGTTGGGTGGCCGCCGATATGGGCGCGGATGTGGTGCGGATCGAACACCCGCGCGAACTGGCCAAGGCCGAGGCGATGTTTGGCAAGGACGAGGATGAGGCCGCCGCCCTGCGCCGCCGCGCCCGCCCCTCCTATACGCGCGGCAAGCGCAGCCTGAAGATCAACCCCGGCCATGAGGCGGCCCGGCCCGTGCTGGAAAAATTGATCGCCGGGGCCGATGTGCTGATCGAGGATTACCGCCCCGGCGTGATGGAAAGCATGGGGTTTGGCGCGGGGCGGATGCTCGCGCTCAACCCCGAGCTTGTCTATCTCTCGGTCAGTTTTGCCGGACAAAGCGGGCCGATGGCGGGGCGCGCGGGGCATGATCCGCTGGCGCTGGCGCTGGCGGGGGCTTTGTCGCGTATCAATGGCCTGCCCACCCCTTCCCTGCCCGGCTTGCAGGTGGCCGATGTGCTGACCGGGGCGCAGGGGACGATCGCCATGCTGCTGGCCCTTGCCGCGCGGGACCGCAGCGGGCGGGGGCAGCATGTGGATGTGGCGATGGCGGATGCTTGCCTGCCGCTGCTGGCCGTGTCGATGGGGCGCTATGACGATCCCGATGCAGCGCCGCCGCCGGGGCAATGGCACCCAAAGGGCGGGGTCTGGGAATGCGCCGATGGGCAATATCTCTGCACCACCGATATGGAGCCGGCCTATTGGCGGCGTTTTTGCGAAGCCATCGGGCGGCCCGATTTCGCCGGGATGCAGCACCGCACCGACCAGCATCCGATGATGCAGGCGCAGATCGCCGCCATCATGCAAACGCGCCCTCGCGACGAATGGGCGGCCATTCTGGCGCAAGCCGATACGCAGGCCATGCCGGTCTATTCCATGGCCGAAGCGATTGCCCATCCCCACCACCGCGCGCGCGGGCGCATCATGGAGGTGGACGTGCCGGGGCAGGAACCGGTGACGCAATTGAGCCTGCCCTTCGGCCTGTCCGAAACGCGCAGCGTGCCGCCGCGTCCTGCGGGACACGCCGGGGCCGACAATCAGGCGATCCTGACCGAGCTGGGCTTTGACCCGGCCTTGATTGCCGCCAGCGGGGCGCTGGATGCAGGAGAGAGACAATGATGCCGCTTTCGGGCATTCGCGTGCTGGATTTCACCCATGCCATCGCCGGGCCGACCGCCACGATGACGCTGGCGCAATTGGGGGCCGAGGTCATCAAGATCGAGCCGCCGCAAAAGGGCGATGATTTCCGCCACTACACCGAACATGCCGGTTTGCCGGGCATGTCGGTGCCCTTTGCCGCGGTCAATGCGGGCAAGCGCAGTCTGGCGCTGAACCTGAAGGACGCGCGCGGAGTGGCAATCGCGCGCGATCTGGCGGCGCAGGTAGATGTGGTGGTGGAGAATTTCCGCCCCGGCGTGATGGCGCGGCTGGGGCTTGGGTTTGAGGCTTTGTCCGCGCTCAATCCGCGCCTGATCTGGCTCTCGCTCTCCGGTTTTGGCCAAAGCGGAGATTTGAAGGATCGCGGCGCCTATGACCATATAGCGCAGGCCACATCGGGCATGGCGATGATGAATGCCACCGCCGATGGGCCGCTGAAAATCGGCATTCCGGTGGTGGACAGTTTCACCGGATACCTTGGCGCGATGGGCGTGCTGGCGGCCTTGCGGCGGCGGGATATGACCGGCACAGGCGAGAAGCTGGATGTGGCGATGATCGATGCGGCGCTCAAAATCATGGGCGCTTCGGCCTCAGTCTGGGACTATACCGGGGCCTCGCCCAAGGGGACGGGCAATCGCGGCTTTCGCCTTGTGGCGACCTCGGAATATTACGCCTGCGCCGATGGCTGGATTGCCCTTGGCGCCAATCATCAGCATCAGATCGAAGCGCTGTTCGCCGCCCTTGGCGCGGGCGAAATGATCCACGATCCGCGCTTTGTCGATCACCGCGCCCGGGTGGAGCATTATGCCGCGCTCAAGGGCTGGCTGACGCAGGAGATGTTGAAATATTCGGCGCAGGAATTGGATGATCGCTTGACGCAGGCGGGCGTTCCCGCCGCGCGGATCGGCGAGATCGGCGACATTTTGAGCACCCCCCATATAGCGCAGCGGGGGCTGATTTCGCGCGCGCGACTGCCGGGCCATGATCGGCCTCTGGCGGTGCTGGGCTTGGGCATGGGGCCGGATTTTTGCGCTGGGGGCGATGCCGGTGCGGTGCCGGTGCTGGGCGCGGATGGCGATGCTGTGCTGGAACAGATGGGGATGGACGCGGCAGCGATTGCCATCCTGCGCATGGAAGGGGTGATCGGATGAGCGCAACGCGGATATTGCTGCTGGGCGATCTCATCCTTGATGTGCCCGAGCCGGACCATTGGCTGTCAGGCATTGCGCCGATCCTGTGCGGGGGCGATGTGGTGATCGGGCATCTGGAGGTGCCCTATACGACCTGTCAGGAGGAAGTGCCCGGCGATGTGCCCGCACCCGGCGCCGATCCGGCCCATCTCGACGCGCTGGCCCGCGCCAGGATTACGGCGGTCAGCATGGCGGGCAACCATATGATGGATTGCGGCCCAGTGGGTCTGGCCGAGACGATGGCAGGGCTGGATCGCAACGGGATCGCCCATGCCGGGGCGGGCGTCAATCTGGACGCGGCGCGCGCGCCGGTGTTCATCGCGGCGGGCGACAGGCGGATCGCCTTGCTCAGCTATAATTGCGTGGGGCCGGAATTGAGCTGGGCGGGACCGGGCAGGCCCGGCTGCGCCTATGTCCGCGTGACGCCTGAGGATGGCAGCGCCAGCCGCCCTCAGGCCGATCTGGTGCATATTGACCCGGCATCGCAGGCCGCGATGGAGGCCGATATTCGCAGCGCGCGGGCCGCATCCGATCTGGTGATCGTCGCGCTGCACAAGGGGATCACGCATAGGCCCGCCGATCTGGCGCCCTATGAGCGGCCCCTTGCAGCGGCGGCAGTGGCGGCGGGCGCGGGCGTAGTGGTGGGCCATCATGCCCATATCGCGCGCGGGATCGAGGTGATCGCAGGCTCGCCGGTGTTTCATGGGCTTGGCAATGGCTGTGTCGTCACCCATGCGCTCTCGCCCGCGCAGGATCATCCCGCGCGGGCAGAATGGGTGGAACGGCGCAAGAAGATGTTCGGGTTTGAACCAGACCCGGCCTACCCAATCGCCCCGTTTCATCCCGAGGCGGTGAACGGCATGATCGGCGAAGTGATCTGGCACGAGGATGGCCGGGTGGATTACGGGGTCATCCCGATCTGGTTCGAACCGCCCGGGCGGCCTGTTCCGGCGGGCGAGCGGGCCCAAGCGGTGCTGGCCTATATTGAGGCGATTGGGGGAAAGGCCGGATTGCCGCCGACAGTTTTGCGATAGAGGGCAGAGCAACATCATGAAAGGACCCGGCAGGCAACTGTCGGGTTCTTTTGTTTTGGGCACAGGCGCGAATCTTTTACACCATTCGTTTCACAAAGTGGGATCAACTCCCACATAACGACCGTTAAACTGCATTGCCATTTGCCATCACGACATATCTTTATCGCTATATTTCAGTAGCTAATGACCAATCAGCAATATTTTGCAATCCGCCTTGCCAAGTGATTATCTTGGCGATAGGTTCATAATGCGCTCGATAAGTTCATATTGAGCAACATTAAAAATGATAACAGGGAAGGTTGTCCACCATGGCTTCAAAGGTTCACCTTTGGCGGTGTTCGTCTGCGTCCGCCGCGCTCATCATCGCGCTTGTCGCGCCCGCTCTGGCCCCCACCATGGCCCGCGCGCAAAGCGCGCCCAGCAACCCTGACATCATCGTCAGCGGCATTCGCCAGAGCCTTGCCAATGCATTGAACACCAAGCGCAATTCCGATCAAGTGGTCGATGCGATTTCTGCCGAGGACGTGGGCAAGTTCCCGGACAAGAACGTGGGCGAAGCGTTGCAACGCATCACCGGGGTCCAGATCCAGCGCGCGGGCGGCGAGGGTTCTGCGGTTTCCATTCGCGGCGTCGATCCGGGCCTGATCCGCGTTGAAATCAATGGGCAATCCACCCTTTCCACCGCCGCAGGCCCCGCCGCAGGGTCGGCTACCAACCCGGCGGTCGAATTCCGCGACATCCCGGCCGAATTCATCAGCCGCCTCGAAGTCGTCAAATCGGCCACCGCCGACATGACCGAGGGCGGATTGGGCGGCACGGTGCGCATCATCACCCGCCGCCCGTTTGACACGAAAAAAGACTATCTGGCCGGATCGGTTCAGGGGGTTTACGGCACGCTGGGTGACCGGCTCGACCCCAAATTCGCGCTGATCGGCAGCCATCTTTTCGCGCATGACACGCTGGGCGTGCTGCTTTCGGCCACCTATGAAAAGCGCAGCCTGTGGTACGATCAGGCCAAGACGACAGGCTGGCGCCAGATCCGCCAGGTGGGCGCGGCGGCGGCCACGTGCAGCCAGACGGTGCAGACCGGCTGCGTCGATCTCAACCATGACGGCACGGGCGATTTCTATCCCGACATTCCGCGCTATGCGATGTATCGCGAACGCACCGAACGCTATGCCTTCAACGGCATTGTCGAATGGCGGCCGTCCGACAATTTCCGCCTGTTCTTTGACAACACCTATACGCGCGGCCAGCAGACGCTGAACTCGCAGCTTATGCAGATCAACACATTCTCGGCCCTGACCTCGGCGCTGACGCTTGGCAATGACACCAGTGTCAACGCCGGAAACGCGGCCAGTTATGTGCAGTTCCAGCAAACCCCGGTGGCCAATCCCAACAGCACCAATGCTCTTGGCGTATCCTATCGCAACATCAATGGCACAATCGACCGCCAGACCTATACCGGCACTCTGGGCAGCGAATGGCATGTCAGCCCCAAGCTGACCCTGCGCGCGCGGGGCGGCTACTCCTGGGCGCGTGCCTTCAACGATGAGATCGACGTGGTGGGCACGCAATATGGCCTGACCTCGGTAACGGTGGATTATCGCAATCCGGCGGGCGCCCCCAACATCAGTCTGTCGACCGACCCCACCAACCCGGCAGGCATCAACAATCTGCAAATCCAGCACAAGCCGCGCCTCAACGTCCAGACCGAGCGCAATTTCCAGTTCGACGGCGATTATGACGTCGGCGGCTTCCTGAAACAGATCAAGTTCGGCGTCCAGCGCCGCGTGACCGATCTCAATTCGATCTATCACGACGGCACCGTCACCTATGAAGGCTATACCGCCACCAGCGGCGTAGGCGACATCAAGACCCGCACATGGGTCACCGGCACGGCGGTCGATGCCGTCACCTCAACCGGCACCAATGCCGCGATCCTCTCGCAGATCCAGTCCTACGTGAAATATGCCGATCTTGGCGATCACAACTTCTTTTCGACCGGCAATATCGGCTCGACCAATATTCAGCGCTGGCTGAACATGAACATGGCTATCGCCAATGCGGCAGGCATCCCCTCCACCTATGGCACGAGCAACTGGTCGCCGGGCGACACCTATGATGTGAAGCAGAAGAATTGGGCCGGATATGTCTCGACCAAATGGGGCTTTACCCCGTTTGACCGCAGTCTGGCCGTGGTGGTGGGGGCGCGCCTGATCCGCATGGAAACCATCGCTTCGGGCTATAATATCAACACCAGCGCGGGCACTTTTGCCCCCGTAACCTTCACCGGCGCCCACACCTATGTCCTGCCATCCGCCAATCTTCGCTATGAACTGGTGCCCAACAAGCTGATCCTGCGCGCCACCGCCACGTCAGTGGCCGCGGCCCCCGATCTGGCCAAAATCGCGCCGTCCATGTCGCTCAACACGATTGCGCTCACCGGATCGCGCGGCAATCCCAAGCTCAGCCCCTATACCGCCCAGCAGTATGACCTTGGGCTGGAATGGTATATCTCGCGGGTGAATTATCTGTCGGCCACGTTCTGGCGCAAGGATATTCAGGGCTTCCCCTATAAGCTGGCCACGACCGAGAATTACAACGGCACCGATTTCACCATCTCGACCTATTACAACAGCGCCGCCCCGGTTCAGATCAACGGGTTCGAGGCGGGCCTTGTCTATGGCTTCGACTTCCTGCCCGGTGTGTTCAAGAACATGGGGCTTCAGGCCAATTACACCTATGCCAAGGACAAGGGCTTTACCACGGCGGGCTATTACAGCGGTCAGGCGCTGGGCTTCCCCGGCCTGTCGCGCCACAGCTATAACCTGTCCGCCTTCTATGACGATGGGCATCTCAACGCGCGCGTCTCGTATAACTGGCGCTCGCGCTATAACATCGGGCCAGAACGCGACAATCTCAACGCCTTTGGTCGACCCTATGGCCAATGGGACGCCTCGTTCAGCTATAAGATCGGCGATCATTTCACCGGTTTTGTCGATCTGGTGAACATCACCGGCGCCCAGCGCATCGAAGACGAGGAAAGCGCCTATCGCGTCTCCACCGTCGAAACCTATGGTCGCCGGGTATACTTCGGCGTCCGGGCCAAGATGTGATCCGGGGCGAGATGTGATGCCAAGGAGGCGGCGCGTGAGACTTCCTCTCCTGCTCTGCGCCGCCTTCTGTTTTGGCGGCGGGGTGGCGTTTGCCCGCCCCGCCGCGTTGCACCCGGATGACTGGCGCATCGAAACGGAGGCCCCCGCCCGCGTTACCTTCGCCCATGGCGATATCGATATCGAAATCGACACGCCGCGCGGCCTGACGCTCTGGTATCGCCGCCGCCTCTCCGGCCCGGTCCGCATCAGCTTTGACGCCATGTCCATCGCCGATGGCGGCCCCAATGATACGGTCAGCGACCTCAACGCCTTCTGGATGGCGCGCGAAAAGGATGGTTCCGATCCCGCCCCCCGCTCCGGCCGGTTCGAGGATTATGACACGCTGCAAACCTATTACGTCGGCATCGGCGGCAATCGCAACACCACCACCCGCCTGCGCCGTTATGTCGCAACGCCGGGAGTTCGCCCGCTGTTGCCCGAACATGACCGGGGCGATGCGCGCCTTCTTCCGGGACGCTGGACGCATATCACCCTGACCGCAGATGGCGCGACCATCGCCGTGGAGCGCGGCGGCGCGCGCCTCTTTACCCTTACCGACTCTGCCCCCTACACATCCGGCTGGTTTGGCCTGCGCACCACATGGAGCCACTGGGCCTTCCGCCATATCAGCATAAAGGCTCAACGATGATGATCCGCCGCGATGCTCTCAAACTGGCCGGCCTGATCCCCGCCGCCGCGCTTGCCCCGCGCATCGGCCAAGCCGCGCCCACGCCATCTCCCGCCCCCGCGCACTGGCTGGAGGGCCGCCCGACCTCGGATCTGGGCCACAGTTTCGGTGTGGCATGGCCGCGCGGGGCGGTGTCGCGGCGTTCCGGTTTCACGCTGGCCGCAGGCAGCGCGGCCATCCCGGCGCAAAGCTGGCCCACCGCCTTCTGGCCCGACGGCTCGGTCAAATGGAGCGCCCACGCCCTGCCCGCCAGCATGGGCGAGGCGGTGCCCGACGGCATCACCGTTACGCCCGGCGTGCCCGGCCCCGGCCCCGCCGATCCGATCCGCATTGAGCAAAGCGCCGACGGCATCCGTCTGACCTGCGCCGGGGTGACATGGGATTTTGCCAAATCGGGCGATGCCGTGATCCGCTCGGCCGCCATCGGCGGGCGCGCCGTGATGGGGCCGGTATCCTTGGTGGGCCAGATGGGCGCCGCCTTTGCCGGAACGATCACCCGCCTCAGCCTTGAGCAAAGCGGCCCGGTGCGCGCCGTGATCAAGGTCGAGGGCCTCCACCGGCAGGGGCAAGAGGCCGCCCTGCCCTTTGTCCTGCGCTTTTACGCCTATGCCGGGGCACGGCATCTACGCATCGTTCACAGCTTCATCTATGACGGCGATCCCGCGCGCGATGCGATTGCCGCGCTGGGCCTGTCGGTGGCCGTGCCGATGCGCGATGCGCCCCATGACCGCCACATCCGCATGGCCAGCGATGGCCCCCTGTTTGCCGAGGCCGTTCGTCCGCTGACCGGCCTGCGCCGCGATCCGGGCGCGAGTTTCCGCGCCGCGCAGATCGAGGGCCGCGCCACGCCTCCCATCGCGCAAATGGCCCCGGCGGTGCGCGACAAATTGCAGTACATCCCCACATGGTCCGACTTCTGGCTGGAACAGGTCAATGCCGATGGCTTCCGCATCGAAAAGCGCACGCAGGCCGATATGGCATGGGTGGCCTCCGCCTCGGGCCACCGCGCGCCGGGCTTGGCCTATGTCGGCGGCCCCGGCGGTGGCGCGGCCATCGCCCAGCGCTGGTTCTGGCAGACCTGCCCCAGCGCCCTGTCGGTGCGCGATGCGGCCTCCGATACCGCGCATCTGACGGCATGGCTGTGGAGCCCGCGCGCCGAGCCGATGGACCTGCGCCCATGGCGCGGGGTCAACGGGATGGAGTCCTATGACGCGCAGAACGCCGGGCTGGACATCACCTATGAGGATTACGAACCCGGCTGGGGCAGCGCGACCGGCATTGCCAAGACGCATGAGCTGACGCTCTGGGCCTGTGAGGCGACGCCGGAGAATAGCGCGATCGAGGCGATGTCCGCCGCCAATGCCGCGTCTCCGCGCCTGATGGCCGCGCCCGAACATCTGAACAAGGCGGGCGTGTTTGGGGACTGGTCGCTGCCCGACCGCTCCAGCCGCAACCGCGCGATTGTCGAAGACCAACTCGAACGCCTCGTCGATTTCTATGCGGGCGAAGTGGACCGGCGCGGCTGGTACGGCTTCTGGAACCATGGCGACATCATGCACACCTATGACGCCGACCGGCATCAGTGGCGCTATGACATCGGCGGCTTTGCATGGGACAACAGCGAACTCTCGCCCGACCTGTGGCTGTGGTATCAGGCGCTGCGCACAGGTTCGGCCCAGCCCTTCCGTCTGGCCGAAGCGATGACGCGGCATACCAGCGAGGTCGACACCTATCACCTTGGCCGGTTCAAGGGGCTGGGCACGCGCCATGGGGTACAGCATTGGGGCGACAGTTCGAAGCAGCCGCGCGTGTCCAATGCCATCTATCGCCGGATCTATTTCTATCTGACGGCGGATGACCGCGTGGGCGATCTGATCGCCGATCTGGTGGACAGCGACCGGACGCTGGACCATGTCGAGATCGGTCGCAAGGTGCCGGGCGCGAAACCCTATGCCGGGCCAAAGGGCACGTTCGACATGGGTTTCGGCCCCAGTTGGACCGCAGTTGTGGGCGCATGGCTGACCCAGTGGGAGCGCACCGGCGACCCGCAATGGCGCGACCGGATTGCGGCGGGGATGCAGAGTATCGGGGCGATGAAATATGGCTGGCTGGCGGGCGGCGCGCCCTATGATCCGGCCACGCATCGTTTCCTTGGCAAGGGTGACATGATCGGCATCAGCCACCTCTCCTCCGTCTTTGGCGCGACGGAAATCAACGCCGAGATCATCAGTCTGATCGACGTACCATCCTATGCGCAGGCATGGGTCACATTCTGTCAGTGGTACAATGCGCCCAAGCCCGACTTCCTTGCCAAATTCGGCCCGCCCTTTGGCGCGCGCAATTTGCGAGAGGCCTATTCGCGCATGACCGCCTATGCGGCACGGGCGCGCCATGACCGGTCGCTCATGAACCGCGCGGTGGAGGAATTCTTCTCGGGCGATGAAGGGCTTGGCACATGGGATCATGACCCGCGCGTGCATATCGGCAATCAGATCGAATGGCCGCGCCTGTCCACCAATGCCGCCGCGCAATGGGGGCTGGCCGCGATCCAGATGCTGGCGCTGGCAGGTGCAGAAATCGACTCTGCCCATGTCCCCGTCCATCGCAACAGCCCGCAGGAACCGCGCCATTGAGGATCGCTCTGGCCCTGATACTGGCCAGCGCCCCGGCCCATGCCGCCACCGCGCGGATGGAGGATAGCGGGGCATTGGCCGATGGGCGGCATGTGGCGGCGATTGTCCTGCGCAACGGCGCGGTTTCGGCGCGGATATTGGCCTATGGCGCCACCTTGCAAAGCCTGATCGCGCCGGATCGCCATAGCCGCCGGGCAGACATCGTGCTTGGCCACGATACGGCGGCGGAATATGAAGCCCATCAGGACTATCTGGGCGCAACGGTGGGCCGGTATGCCAACCGGATCGCCAGGGCCGAATTTGCGCTCGATGGCGTGACCTATCATCTGCGCCGCAATGGCGCGGGGCCGAATTCGGTGCATGGCGGCGGGCTGGGTTTCGACCGGCAAGTCTTCGAGGTGGCCGAGGTGCATGGCGGCAAGGACGCGATGGTCCGCCTGACCCACACCAGCCCCGATGGCGACAGCGGCTATCCGGGGCAATTGCACGTGTCGGTCACCTATCGGCTGGACGCCAAGGGTGCGCTGACGATCCGGTTTGAGGCGGAAACGACCCGGCCCACCATCGTCAACATCACCAACCATGCGCTGTTTAACCTGTCGGGCGAAGGCGATGGCCGGACCGCCACCATGGCACGGCTGATGATCCCGGCCAGCCGCATGGTGCCGGTGGCGCGGGGTAACCTGCCCACGGGGAAATTGCGCGATGTGGGCGGGACGGCGTTCGATTTCCGGCGCGGGCGCACGATCGAATCCGTGATCCGCGATGGCCGTGATCCGCAAATCGTGCAGGCGCGCGGGTTCGATCACAGTTTCATGCTGGACGCAGGGCTGACCGCCCTGCCCCATCTGGCCGCGCGCATGACGGATGCCGCCTCGGGCCGCTGGATGGAAATGTGGACAACCCAGCCCTCAGTCCAGCTTTACACCGGTAATTATTTCGACGGCAGCAAGCCGGGCAAGGCGGGGCATCTCTATCGCATGGGCGACGGTGTGGCGCTGGAGCCGGGACTGCCGCCCGATACGCCGCATTTCCCGCAATTCGGGTCGGCCCGCATCGATCCGGGCCGACCCTATCTGCATGTGATGGTCTATCGAGTGGGCATCCTGCGCTGAACCTTTGGGTGCTGAGCCAGCAGCGCCAACGGCACGGCATCGGCCATTGCGGTAAAGCCCTTGTCATTGGGGTGCAGGTGGTCGCCTGAATCGTAAACAGGGTTCATCACCAGCGGGTCGGCCTTATCCCGCATTGCCGAGTCCAGATCGACCATGCCGTCGCTCTGCTTTTGCTCGCGAATCCATGTGTTGATCTTCTGGCGCTGCGTCTCGCCCCATTCGGACCAATAGCCCGCGCCCTTATAGGGCAGGATCGTGGCCAGGATGATCTTGACGCCATGGTCATGCGCGCGGGTGATCATCTGGCGATAGGCGTTGATCACGGCCTCGGTGTCGAAACTATCATGCCGTTTTTCGCGCCATGCAGCGCCAATGTCATTGACGCCCTCCAGCACGATCACATGGCTGGCGCCGGGAATGGCCAGCACATCGCGGTCAAACCGGGCCAGAGCATTCAGCCCAGCCCCATCGGCCAGCATCCGGTTGCCCGAAATGCCGACATTGGCCACGCCTATATTCAAGCCCGATTTTTGCAGCCGGGCAGCGAATTGATCGGGCCAGCGCAGGTCGGAATCGACCGTGGCGCGCACGCCATCGGTGATCGAATCGCCAAAGGTGACGATGGTGCGCAAAGGCGTTTTGGCCTCCACATCGACGCCTGAAATGACAAAGCGCCGCTCGACGGTGGCGGCCTCCGACAATTCAGGCTTTTCCACCTGATCACCCGGCGCCAGTTGCGTCTTGGCCGCACCAAAGGAATGGAACGCGCCCAGCACCTGACCCGGCGCGACATGGAAGGACACCGCTATCCGCGTCAGGGGTCTGACCGGCATGCGCAGCCAGTCGCTGATCATCGGGGCATGGGCCGGGATGGTCACGCCGGGCCGCCCGCCAAAGCTGATGCTGCGGGTGGAACCGGGGATCACCGCCCCCTTCGCATCGACCAGCGCCACGGCAAAACGGTCGATGGTCAGGGCGCTCGCGCTGTCCTGATTATCGAGCACCAGCCGCAGCCGATCCCCGCCCGCCGAAAGGCGCAAGGTCTGGCGCACCGTGGCATCGGCAATCGAGGGCGGCGCGTAGGGCGCGTCCGCCGCCGGTGCGACCTGCATCGCCACGCCCCAGCTTCGCGCCACGCCCGCATGGGCCGGGGCGGCGGCCAGCAGCGCAGCCAGCAACAAAGCATACCTCACTTGGCGGTCGCCACCGCATAGGTGTGAGTGGTTCCTTCGAAATTCGCGCGAAAAATGATCCATTTGCCATCCGGAGTAAAGGTCATGTTGGGTTCGGTTTTGTAATTGTTGGCGCGCATATCGACCAGCTTTTCCTGATCGAATGTGCCCGGCACAATCAGCTTTTCCGCATCGGCTGTGGGGATTTCGGCATCGTCGGGGATCATGCGCGGGGTAAACAGATAGAGATATTTGCCGTCGGGCGCATGGGCTACCATCTCGCTGTCTCCGCCATCGCCGGTGAAGAGTTTGAGATCGGGCGACTGGTTGTAATGCACCGACCACTGGTTGCGCTCCAGATGATACCAGGTCCGCCGCCCCGTGCGCACATTATAGCCAGCCAGCCAGAACACCTGCCCCCGCGGGGTTTGCAGATCGTACCAGATCGTCTCGCCATCAGGGGAAAAGAACTCATGCCCCGCGATTTCATTGTTCATGGTGCGGGCGTGAACCAGTTTCTTGCCCGTGCCATCGGTGCGGATGGTCCAGATGCGGTCCACCTCATGCCACGGCCCTTCGTGGCAATACATGATAAGGCCCGGATCCTTGGGCGAGAATTGCACATGGTTGAGCCAGTCATTGCTGGCCACGATGGTCTTGCGCTCGCCGGTGACGAGGTTCTGCGTAAACACCTCCATCGGGAAACCGGCATGCAACCGGCGATGCAGCGAGCGGGTTTTCGCATCGGCATAGGTGTAGGGCGTGCCGTCGGGGCGGTTTTCGGCATAGGTATTGCCGCCGGGCACGGCATTATTGCCCTGATCGGCGCGGATCAGCGTGCCGTCCGGGTTCACCTTGGCGGGGGGCAAAGTATATTGCCCCAGCAGCAGCGTTTCATCGGCATTGATCGAGCCGATCGAGCCGCCCGCCACATCGGCCACCTTCTTCGCCTTGCCGGTATCGACATCGACCGCATAGACCTCGAACGCCCCGCCCGCATCATCGCGCGCGCGCGTGGCGTAATAGGCGTTGCGGCTGATATGCCCGGTGAACAGCAGGTTGAGATGCGGCCCCGGCACCAGCAGTTTGACCGACCAGTCCGAGAGCGTGACCACACTGATGCCATCGGGGGTCTTGATGACCATCTTGTCGCCCTTGGGGGTAAAGGCGCTTTGCGTGAAATAGAGATTGGAGGTTCCGCCCTGCGTGCTGATGCGCACAATGCGGTGGCCGGTGGCCGGGTCGATCCATTCCTTTGCCGGTTTGGCGATGGCGGGGGCGGCCAATACCGAGGCGGCGATTAAGCCCGTCAAAAGGCGGAAACGCATCCGAAAATCTCCCATGAAGGCTGCGGCCCTATTATTGCCGCTTGTCGATGCGGTTTTACATAGTATAAACGAAGTCCACAATATGAATAATTGCGCCGCATGGTGAAACGCCAATCGGCCCCAAGGGAAAAGGATGGCGTGATGACGCAACCGGCGGCAAGACCGGTCCGATTGGTCAATTACCTGGCCTATGGCGCGAATGACGTGCTGGGCGCGGGGTCGATGGCGGTGATCTCGGCATGGGTGCTGATCTTCTACACGCGATTCTGCGGATTGTCCGCCGGACAGGCCGCGCTGATCTTTGCCGTGGCGCGCATTCTCGACGCCTTTGTCTCGCCCACGATTGGGCATATTTCGGACCATTTCGACCGGCACTGGCTGGGTCAAAGGTTCGGGCGGCGGCGGTTTTTCGTGCTGGCCGCTATTCCCCTGCTGCCCAGTTTCGCGCTGATGTGGCTGCCGGGTCAGACCTTTTGGTACTATCTCGTCTCCTATGTGCTGTTCGAGCTGACCTATGCGCTGGAGATCATCCCCTATGAAACGCTGGCAGCCGAAATGGCCAGCGATTTTGCCACCAAGGCGCGGCTGGCCGGGGTGCGCATCCTGTTTGCGCAAGGGTCGGCCATTCTGGCGGGTTTTCTGCCGCTCTGGCTGATCAACTGGCTGGGGCGCGACAGCGCAAACACGTTCCTCATCATGGGCGCAATCTTTGCCGCCTTGTTCATGGCGACGGCCGGTTTCCTCTATGCCTTCAGCTGGGAGCGGCAGCGCCCCGTCCCGCCCCGGCCCGCCGCCGGATCCCCGCTGCTCCATCTGTGGCGCAACCTGTCCTCGACGCTGCGCATCCGGGCGTTCCGGCTCCATCTGGGCATGTATCTGGGCGGCTATATCTCGCAGGACATTTTCAACGCGGCCTTCACCTTCTTTGTCATCTTCGCTCTGGCCGGATCGACGCAGGTGGCATCGGGCCTGCTGGGGACGATGTATATCGTCCAGCTCTTTGCGGTGATGATCGCCATTCGCATGGCACTGCGCTCCAGCCCTTCGCGGGCTTATCGCATGGCGGCGGTGTGCTTTGCGCTGGGCGTGGCGGCGCTGATCGGCCTGTGGTGGGCGGGGCTGCCGGTCACATCGGGCTGGATCTGGATCGGCATGGGGCTGGTCGGCCTTGGGCGCGGGGCGCTCAATTACATTCCGTGGGCTACCTATAATTACATGGCTGATGTGGACGAGATCGTCACGGGCCGCCGCCGCGAAGGCTCCTTTGCGGGCGTGATGACCTTTATCCGCAAGGCCACGCAGGCCGCCGCCGTGGCGCTGGTGGGATTGTTGATGGACGCAGGCGGATTTGCCCCCAAGGCCGATGTGCAGAGCCACGGCGCGGTGCTGACGCTGGTGCTGGTAATGGGCATAGGCACATGGGTGATGCTGGGCTTTGGCGTGGCCGTTTCGGCCCGTTTCCGCCTCAGCCGCGCCACGCATGATGTGCTGATGGGCGAGATCGAACATCTGCGCGGGGGCGGGCGCGAGCCGACTTCGCCCACCGCCCGCGATGTGGTTCAGGACCTGACAGGCTGGGAATACGAACGCCTGTGGGGCAACAATCCGGTGGGAGGAAAATTGTGAAGCATCTGTTGCTGCTGGCCGCCGCCAGCCTGTCGGTGGCGGCCACGCCTAAACCTGCGCCCAAACCCGAACCGGCGCGCATCCTGATCGCGGGCGATTCCACGGTCCAGACCTATGCCGCCGAACGCTATCCGCAGGGCGGCTGGGGACAATTCCTCGCCTGCGGCCTGTCGGGAGATGCTTTAGTGATTAATCGCGCCATCGGCGGGCGATCGACCAAGAGCTTCATCAACGAAGGCCGATGGGACCGGATGATGAGTGAAGTGCGCCCCGGCGACACCGTGCTGATCCAGTTCGGCCACAATGACGCCACCAAGGCCAAGCCCGAGCGCTTTGCCGATCCGGCGATGTATCGCGACAATCTGCTGCGCTTCATCTGGGAAACGCGCGGACATGGAGCCTTCCCGGTGCTGGTGACGCCGGTGGCGCGGCGATCCTTTGACACGGCAGGCAAGGCGCGGGCCGATTTTGCCGAATATTCCGCCGTGATGCGCGAACTGGCCGCGACCACGGCCACGCCTTTGATTGATCTGGAGGGGGCATCGCGCAATCTGCTCGACCGGATGGGGGCGGATAGAGCGGTTGTCTATTACATGAACCTAGCGCCCGGCGCCTATCCCGCCTTTGCCGCCGGGCTCAAGGATGACACGCATTTTACAGAGGTTGGCGCGCGGACCATGGCCGATCTGGTGGCCGAACAGCTCTCGGGCCTGTCCGTACCCGCCGCCAAAGCCGTGCTGGCGCAGCGGCCCGATCTGGAGCGCACAACACCCTTGGGCAAATACGCCTGTCATTGAAGGCCCAAACGCAAAGGGGCGGCGGACCAACCAAGGTCCACCGCCCCTTTTTCTTTGCGCGCCTTACGCTTAACGCCGATGCAGCGCCTCGGCCAAAGCGCAGATGGCCAGCGATTGCCCATAGGGCATCGAGGTCAGCGCAATATCCTTATAGAACTGCATCGTGTCGCCCATCGCCGTGCCGAAAGACACCTGCGTCAATTCGCCCTCCGGGTTGATATGCTCGATCACGCCCTGCACGGCTTTCAGACCCACCGCCTCATATTCGGCGGGAAGCAGGCCCATGCGCACAGCCTTGAGGATGCCATAGGCAAAACCCGCCGTGGCCGAGGCCTCAAGGTATGAGGTCGGGTCCATCACCAGCGTATGCCACAGGCCATTGTCCGCCTGCGTCGCGGCCAGCGTTTTCACCTGCGCGGCCAGCGTATCAACGAGGAAGGTACGAAACGCATCCCCCTCGGGCAGGCCCAGCAATTCGATGATTTCAGGGATAGCAATCGTGATCCAGCAATTGCCCCGCGCCCACAGAGCGCCCGCGAAATTATGCCGTCCGTTGAAGTCCCAGCCATGGAACCACAGGCCGGTCTTGGTATCGAACAGATATTTGATATGGACGAGGAACTGGCGCTTGGCCTCCTCGACATAATCGGGGCGATCCAGCAACAGGCCAAAGCGCGCCAGCGGCAGGACCGACATCATCAGCGTATCGTCCCACATCTCGCCGGGGTTTTCGTCATTATAGACGATGTGCTGAAAACCGCCCTCCTCGGTCTTGGGCAGGCCATCAGGCGCCATCAGCCAGTCGGCCCACTCCTGAATTTGGGCCAGCCATTCGGCATTCGGCTCGCGCTCATAGAGATAGGAGAGCGTGAGGAAGGGCGAGACGGTGTTGATATTCTTGGTCGTGCCGCGCGGCAATTGATCGTCAAACCACTGGCGGATGATGGTCAGCGCCTTGTCATCGCCGGTCTGCTGATAATAGCGCCACATGCCGAACAGGCCGATACCATGGGTCCATTCCCAACCGTTCCAGCCCTTGGTGTCGATCACGCGGCCATCCTCAAGCCGCAGAAGGAATTCGCCGGTTTCATCATGGATCGAAATCAGATTGTCCATCAGGCGATGGATCAGCCCGATCAGATCGGCGCGTGCAGGAAGAGTTGCGGACACTGTATTCTCCATGGATCAATGGGTTGGCGCAAGGCCGGCGGGGGCGGCCACTTGCGCCACCTCCAGCCCGCTGCGGCGATTTTGCAAGGTGACGAGGCGCACATTCTCGGGCGCATTGGCCGGTGCGCCGTCGCTGGTGACGGCAAGGGCGATGGTATTGGCCCCATGATGGTTTAGGATGCCTTCGGGGATCGGAAAGATCCGCTGCGGCCCGACATGGGCGATGAATTGCCCCATGTTCCAGCCGTTGACAAAGATCAGCACCCGGTATTGGGCGGATGAACGCGGTTTGGTGGTGTCGCCAAACGCGATGCCGATGGTGGCGTCCTGTCCGCGCGGCACATTGAGCGTGACATGGGTGCGATACCAGTTCGTTCCCGCCCCGCCCTGCGGCAAAGCGGCGCCGGTCGCGCGCCAGGCATGATCGTCGAAACCGGGCAGATGCCAGCCCATCCGCTCGCCATATTGCCCGCCATTGTTGGGCGTACCGCGCGCGCGGTCGGCAAAATCCTCACCTCCGCTGCGGCCCTGTATCCGCCAGTTCAGCGTCACGGCAAAGGCAGGCCCCGTCAGCGGTTCGAGCGAGGCGGCGATCAGGCCCCGCCCCTCCTTATGCTCATCCATCGCGGTCAGGTCCCAGTTATGACCATTGTTGCGCACCATGACGGACAGGACATGATCGCCGGGCGTGCGCGCCGCATCGGGCATGGCAATGGTGATATTGCCCGTGGTGATCGGGCGCGGCATGGCGGCGGGCAGGTCCTGCTGACCGATCAACCGGCCATCGAGGAACACCTGCACCATCCCTGCCCCGCCCGCGCCATAGGTCAGGCTGAGCCGCTGGGCCCGCTGGTCGCCGCTGAAATGGGCGCGATACCAGACATCGCCCTCGTGGAAACCATAGGGGTCCATGGTCAGCGTGGGCTGACCGGCGGGCTTCTGGCTCTGGCTGGCGTCGGCGCGGTGGTCGATGGCCTGCCATGCGCTGTCGTCGAAAGCGGGGGTGGCCTCAGGCGTGCCTTCGGCCATGCGCCAGTCGGATAGCGCGGGCAGCGCGATGGGGGCCGGTCCGGGAATGGGCGCGATGGATTCAAACGATCCGCCCGCTGCCTGCCGCATCGCCACAGGGATGCCGTTCCATGTGATGCGTGTTTGTTTGCTCCACACGCGCAAGGGAGCAGACACAACCGTATCGCCGATCAGCGCCAGCGTCCCGCCCTTGGCGCGCGCATGGCGCAACAGCGCAGGCCCGCAGGCCAGCACGCCATCGGCATCCCAGCACGCTCCGCCCGCCGCATCATCGCCCAGCAGGAGCGTCAGCGCAGGCCGCCCGCCCCCGCTGATCTCCACCGTGGACAACGCGCCATGGGTGTAATCCAGCGTCAGATCGCCGCGCGATGCATCCCATGATGCTGCAACGCCATCGGGCGCCTTGACCGCGGGTTTGCTGGTATAGCGCAGCACGGTTCGCCCCCCCTCGCCAGCGCGGCCGATCAGCAAGAGCAAGCCATCACGCGCGGTCTGGATCTGGCTGGTGGTGTAAACCACCCGCTGCCCCGCGACATTGACCCCGGCCACGATCCATTTGGCGTCATAGCCATTGAGGCGAACCTGCGGCATCTGATAATGCCCATCGGGCAGATCGGCGGCAAAGGTAAAGCTGGTGTCCTGCGTCAAATGCCCCGGCTGATGCGCAGCAAGGATCAGGCGGGCGTCCGTTTCGGGGCTACGATTGTGATAGAGGCGGATGGCCTCCGAGGAAGGCGTCAATTTGTCCGCCGGGACCATCGCGGCAATCTCGGGCACGGCCGCAAGAGTGCCGCCGATAGGCTTCAACGCCAAGGCTTTTTCACGCAGGGATCGGTCCTCGGCAATGGCCGCGCCATAGTCATAGGAGGTGAACACCACGGGTGCCGGCAGCCAGCCCCATGAGGTGCCGCCATAGCCCATATAGATGCTTTGCAGGCCGATGCCGTTGACGAAATTGGTGCCGTAGAACAGGCGGCCATAGCTCGGCCCGGTCTGTCCGGCATTGCAGGCATAGATCCCGTCCGAGCCCCAATAGTCGAACCAGCCTCCGCCGATTTCCGCAAGGAACCCCGGCGTATCGGGCGATGCGGACGCCCCGCCTTTGGCCCCGCCGATGCCGTAATATCCCCAATCGGGCGCGCCATTGCCGCGCGCGATTTTCCCCTGCGCTGAGCAGGTGCCGCCGGGATAGCCGTCAAAGGCATACATATCGACCGGACCATGAACCACGCCCGAAACCGGCGAGCCATCTGGCACCCAATTGCCATTGCGGCCCGGATCATTGTGAAAAATCGGCACGGTGATGCCATGCTCACGCGTCACGGCATAGAGGTGGTCCATATAGCGGCGATGGGCCGGGCTGGTCTGGGAAAGTTCGTTCTCGATCTGATGCAGGATGACGGGGCCTTTTGCGCCATTGATCTGATGGCGCGCCACGATCGCGTCGATGGCCGCCAGCCATTCATCGGCGGCTTTCAGATAGTCCGGATCGTCGGTCCTTGCCCGCGCCCGCTGGTTGTTCAGCCAACCGGGGAAGCCCCCCCGCGCCAATTCCGCGTTCACATAGGGACCCACGCGGGTGATGACATACAGCCCCTCCTCGCCCGCCATGGTGATGGCGCGTTCCATGTCGCGGATGCCGGTGAAATCCAGCTCGCCCTGTTTGGGGCTGTGATAGGACCAGTCGAAATAGAAGGTGACGGTGTTGAACCCGCTGGCCTTCAGCTTTTGCAGGACATCGCGCCACAGGTCGGGGCTTGGCAGGCGATAAGGGTGAAATTCGGCGGCCCAGATCGGCGTGCGTTTGCCATCAATCATCAGCGAGCGGCCATCGAAAGACACGCGGCCAAAACTCTTGACCGGAGCCTTCATATTGACCGTCGGGCGCGCCTCCTGCGCCATGGCCGGAACAGCGATCAGCGCGGCAACGCCGGCCAGCAAGCAAGAACGCATCGCCACCCCCATCAGGCCATGTGAAACATCGGCACCAGCGGCCATTCGCGCGGGCGATTGTCGAACTCGACCTCCATCAACGGCGCCATCGCGGCCCACCACAGTTTCATCACCGGCTCATCGGGCAGGCTCTCGCGCCTGTTCTCCTCGGCCAGCCGCAGCACGGCAAAGAGCGCCAGCGTGGTCTCATCCAGAAAGATCGAATAGTCGCTGATCCCCGCCTCATGCAGCAGATCGACCAGCTCGGGCCAGATCTCGTCATGGCGTTTCCGATATTCCCCGACCATGCCGGGCTTCAATTGCATCCGGAATGCGAACCTTTGCACTGGCCTCTCCAAAATCCCGCATTATGCACATTTGTTGCTTATTGTGATACACAGAGGTCGGATCGCCGTCAATCGCCCAAATGGGTCAGACGGGCTGCCAAAGCGGCATTTCCCGCAGATTCAGGCCCTGCGCATCCTGCACAATCACCGGCGGGCGGGCCTCGTCCCCGGCATGGCAGGCGTTGAAACGTTCGATGGTCACATCCTGAACATCGCGCATCCACAACGCCCATGCAGGCAGCACGCCGAACATGCTGGGTTCGGGATAGGCATTGGCGACCTGCGGAGGTCGGCGGGCAGCGTCCTGCGCCGTACCGCCGCCCTCAAAACTCAGGTCGATGTCGCGCAGCACCACCTGCTGCACCGGATGACCGGGCAAGCCCGCCAGGATCGCAGGGAATTCGTGGGCGATCCCCTCGGCGCGGATCTGGCTGATCTCCACCCGGCGCAGCGCCCCGATCCGCGTCTCCTCCGGCCCGCGCAGCCGCGCGCCCAGACGCAGGAAAATCGGCGCGGTGGTCACCTCCTGCATGGTCAGGCGACGGGCGGTAATATCCTCAACCGTGGCGCCATCAACGCATTCGATGGCCAGCCCCCGGCTGCGTTCAAACAGGCAATCCTTGATGGTGATACGGCGAATGTCGCCATTGGTTTCGGTGCCGATCTTGATCCGGCCTGTCACCCGGTCGCGGTCGGGAGCGAATTCTTGCGCGCGCGCGCGCGTGCCGTCCAGCATCGTGCCAAGGTCATAGCCCGAGACCGTGCAATGGCGGATGGAGATATCCTCCGATGGCGTGATCCGCCCAAGGCCAAGGCTGGTTTTGACCACGATGGCATCGTCATTGGGGCTGTTCACCCGGCAATGTTCGACCACGCAGCGCGAGACGCAGTCAAGGTCGATCCCATCCCGCTCGGTGTCGATGGACAGGTGGCGGATCGCCATATCGGTGCATCCGGTGGCGAGCACGGCGAAATGCCCGCCCCCCGCGATGGTAAAGCCCGACAGTTCGACATGGCGGCATTCACGCAACCCTATCGCCTTGTTGCCGAGGCCGCGCATCGCGGCATGGCTCTGCTCCAGCGCACCGACTTCGGCCTCGCTCATCGCCGCCATCGAGAGCGGCCTTTCACCCGCCTGCGCGCGCCAGAGCGAACCGGGGCCGTTGCGGGTAAGGCCCCGCCCCTCGATCCGGCCCGGCCCGGTGATGGCAATGTCATGCTGGCCAATGGCCCAGATCAGGCTGTTGCACCAATGGCTGTGGCCGAAATCCTGATAGAGCTGCGGCCCATTGTCCTCCGGCGCATCATAGGCCCCGCCGTGGCGCGCGGGGTCGGCCGCCTCAATCACCGTCCCCTCACCCAGATGCAGCCGGACGCCGGAAAGCAGGCGTATCGAGAAGCAGAGGAAGCGGCCCGCAGGCAGCTCCACCACCCCGCCGCCACGCTGATGCATGGCGGCGATGGCAGCATTGATCGCGCCATGGGCAAGGCTGCGCCCATCGGCAAAAGCGCCCAGATCCGCGATCACGGCAGGTCCAGCACGACCAGCGATTTGGCGGGCAGATCGACCACCAGCTTTCCATTGGCAACCGAGGCCCCGGTAAAGGCCACCGGATGCACCCGCGCACCATTGGCAAAATCGTTCACATCCTGAACCCGTTCGGAAGTCAGGATGCGCCCCGAAACGCGGGTGGATTGGACGCCGGACAGCGCGATTTCCAGATGCTGCGCCTTGCCCGGATCGATGTTGACGAGAGCCACATGCACCGCCCCATCCTTGCCCCGTGCCGCCGCGCCATGGAGCGCGGGCGACACCCATTCGTCGCGCCCATACCAAACCTTGGGCAGATCGAGCGGCAGGGCGGTCGCGTCCTGAAATCCGCGATACATGTCGAACACATGATAGGTGGGCGTCAGCACCATCTGCGCGTCCTTGGTCAGGATCATCGACTGGAGCACGTTCACCATCTGGGCAATGTTGGTCATGCGCACGCGGTCGGCATGGCGGATGAACAGGTTGATGTTCACCCCCGCCAGCAAGGCATCGCGCAAGGAGTTCTGCTGATAGAGGAAACCGGGATTGGTGCCCGGCTCCACATCGGTCCAGATGCCCCATTCATCCACCGCCAGATTGACCCGCCGCGCCGGGTCATATTTGTCCATGACGGCGGAGTGCCTGGTCAGCAATTCCTCCATCTTCCACGTCTTGGCCATGGTGCGGGCATAGTCGGTTTCGGTAAAATCGCTGGCCGAACCCTTTGATTTCCAATCGCCCGGAATGGTGTAATAATGCAGGCCGATGCCGTTGATCAGGCCGCCCGCCTCGCGCATCATCACCTCGGTCCAGTTATAATCCGGGCCATTGGCGCCGCTGGCGATTTTCTGGATCTTGGTGCCAAAGGGCACTTTGACGAAAGTGGCATAGCGGCGCGTGACATCGGCGGCATAGTCCGCCTTCATATTGCCGCCGCAGCCCCAGAGTTCATTGCCGATGCCGAAATAGGGCAGCTTCCACGGCTCCTTGCGCCCATTGCGCGCGCGTTCCTCGGCCAGAGTGCCTTGTGGAGCAGTGATATATTGCACCCATTCCTCCATCTCTCCGGCGGGCGCGCTGCCCACATTGCCCGAGACATAGGCTTCGGCGCCGATCAGCTCGGCAAAGTCCATGAATTCATGCGTGCCGAATGTGTTGGGCTCGGTCACGCCGCCCCAGTGGGTGTTGATCTTGACCGGGCGTTTCGCGCGCGGGCCGATCCCGTCGCGCCAGTGATATTCGTCGGCAAAGCACCCGCCCGGCCAGCGCACCAGCGGCACATGCAGCGCCCGCAGCGCCTCGACCACATCGCGGCGATAGCCCTTGATATTGGGAATTTTCGATTCCGGCCCGACCCAGATCCCGCCATAAATGCCATAGCCCAGATGTTCGGCAAACTGACTGAAGATGCGCGGATCGATGGTGGGACCAGCGCTCTCGCCATGCAGGGCGGCGGGGGTTTGGGCATGAAGCGCGGGCGTTGTGACCAACATCAGTGCAGCGGACGCCAGTAGGCGGATGGAACGACGAATCATGGTCTCTCCCTGACCTTTATGTTACGTACATTGTGAGAATAGATTTCACATATAGAAAATCAAGATGGGTAAGGAGATGTTTGTTCCATGGCACGATTGTCCCTGCTTCTGGCCGCAATGGGCGCCGGCATGATGCCCCCGCCCGCCCATGCTCAAACCGCGCGCGTGTGGCGCCTCGACGGCCCGGCGCGCAGCGGGGAAAGCGCGATTGCGCCCGGCGCGCCCTATACCCCCGGCGCCGATGGTTATGATGGGGCCGGCTATGAAAGCGATGGCGCCCTGTCCCTGCCTGTGCCCGAGGGCAACTGGCGCATCACGCTCGATCTGGGCAGCGACAAAAGCGCAGGCCAAACCACGGTCAAGGCCGAGAACCGTCGCCTCATGGTGCTGAACGTCGCCACAGCACGGGGGCAAAGCATGACCCGGCGCTTTATCGTCCATGTTCACAATGCGAGCCTTGGCGCGGTGCCCGAAAATGCGCCGGGGGGCGATCATGTCCGCCTGCGTCCCGATCAGGCGGCGCAACGCAACTGGGACGACCGGCTGACGCTGGAGTTTCTGGGCGCGCGCGCCGTGCGATCCGTGACAGTCGAACCCGCGCAGGGGCCGACCATCTTCCTCGTCGGCGATTCCATGGTGGCCGATCACCCGCGTGAGCCCACCGCCAGTTGGGGCCAGATCCTGCCGCTGATGCTGGATGATACGGTAGCGGTGGCCAATTATGCCGAAAGCGGGGCGACGCTCAAATCCTTCCTCGCCGACCTGCGGCTGGACAAGGTGCTGAGCCTGATCAGACCGGGCGATTATCTGTTCATCCAGTTCGGCCATAACGACCAAAAGTCCCAATGGCCCCAGACCTATGCCGAGGCGAGGACCACCTACCACGCTTACCTCAACGCCTATATGGCCGAGGCGCGGCGGCGGGGGGCCACACCGGTTCTGGTCACCAGCCCGGAGCGGCGCAATTTCGATGCGGGCGGGCGGATCATCCCTTCGCTGGGCGACTATCCGGCCGTGATGCGGGAAATGGCCGCCGATATGCATGTTCCCCTGATCGACCTCAACCGCGCCAGCGTCACTCTGTACGAAGCGTTGGGGCCGGATCGCGCACCGGCCATGTTCAATGACGAAGGCCGCGACAAAACGCATTACAACGCATGGGGCGCATGGATGACCGCGCGCATCATCGCCGATGGCATCCGCGCCGCTATTCCTGCGCTGGCCCCGCATATCACATCGGCCCCTTTCGATCCTGCCCGCCCGGAAAATGTCGCCATCCCGCCCAGTGCGCTGACTTCTTCGCAACGCCCGCTGGGGAATTAAAAAAAGGGCCGCCGGATGCCTCGTCCGGCGGCCCCGAAACACGCGGGGGAGCGTGTAGGGAGGAACTGTTAGAACTTGGCGTTCACGCCCACGGTGATCGTGCGGCCCGTGCGGGTGTTGAACAAAGGATCCTGACGGCCGCTGTCTATATAGAGCGTGTTATGCTCATCGGTCAGGTTCTGACCTTCGATGGTGAACTTGATGTCCTTCATCAGATTGTAGCTGAACGAGGCGTCCACAAAGGTCGTGGCGTGATTGCCCAGAATGTCGCTGTCATTTGCGCCCGAGGGGATCTGGCGGATGAAGGGGCCGCGATAGTTGATCGTGCCGCGAATGCTGAACTTGCGGTTTTCGTAATAGAGCGTGCCGCTGGCCGTATCGGGCGACATGTTGACCAGATTGGCCGTGGTCGAAAGCGTGGCTGCGCCGCCGCTCGATTGCAGCACGTAATTCACCTTGGACGAAACATGGGTGTAATTGGCCAGCAGACCGAAGTCCTTGGCAAAACCGCGCAGGAAGGTGAAGGGCAATTGCAGATTGACCTCGAACCCGTTGAGCGGCCCGCCCTTGGTGTTGACCGAGCGCGTCACGGTGAACAGATCGGTCGGCTGTGTGCCCGCCGTGGTCAGCAGCGAATTGGGCAGGCCCAGCGTGTTATAGGGCACGAGGCTGCTGACCGACTGGATGTAGGTGCTGATATCCTTGTGGAAATAGGCCACCGAAAGCAGCGAGCCGGGGCGGAAATACCATTCCAGCGCCGCGTCATAG
Organism: Novosphingobium sp. SG751A; assembly: GCF_013149295.1. Lineage (GTDB taxonomy): Bacteria > Pseudomonadota > Alphaproteobacteria > Sphingomonadales > Sphingomonadaceae > Novosphingobium. The sequence continues at coordinate 5,858 of NZ_JABGCB010000008.1, read as the reverse complement.
GTCGTTGCGCGGATCGGGTCGAGATAGGGGTTGCCGATGGTGGCCGTGCGCGTGACGGCATTGACCGATCCGCCCGAGGGCAACACGCCCAGTTCCGGACGGCTCATCACCTTGGCCGCGGACAATCGGCCCAGCAGATGCGGCGTGAATTCCAGCACCAGATTGGCCGAGGGCAGCCAGTCATTATACGAGCGGTCCACAATCGCCGGGATCGCCACCGTGGGATAGGCCGAACCGGCCGCCGCATTGGTCGGCACATAACCAACCGTGTGCTGGGTGGTGTTGACGAAGCGCACGCCAATGTCACCCCGGATCGGGATCGGCAGCGTGTCGGGCAGGTTGAATTGCCCCATCAGGAAGGCCGACTTTTCCTCTTCGCGCACTTCGGGCGAGCCATTGCCGCATTCCACGCCGCAGAAGGCGAAATTGTTGAAGCCGACGGTCTGCTTCCACTTGTCGATATCGGTGGCAATAAAGCTGGAAAGCGCGCCGGGGATCAGCAGATTGTTGAGGCCCGTGATCTGATAGGTGAAATCGGCCACCGAGGCGCCGGCGGGCAGCGCCGTGGTTGCCTGATTGGCGGGAGCCACGCCCAGCACGCGGTTCTTGAATGCGCTCTGGCGATATTGCGCCCCGCCCTTCAGCTTGAACGCATCGTTGAATTCATAGGTGGAATTGGCCTCGAACGTATAGTTGTCGGTCGTCACCTTCCAATTGCGCGTGTTGAAATTGCCCAGCACGGTGCCGTCCGCGCGGCCCGGCGCATAGTTGAAATTGGCCGGGTTCGACACGTCGATGCCATATTTCATGACCGGGATCGAACCGCCGCCGCGGAAGTCAATCGAATATCCGGGCGTGTCGATGGCATCCAGATTGACCGTCAGACGCTCGGGATTGTCAAAGATCGACTTGGAATAGCCCGCCATCACATCAATGGTCAGATGGTCGGTGAACTTGTGATGGATGTTCAGATTGGCTTGGCCGAAGGTGGTGGTGAATTTGTCGCGCAGGCTTTCCGAGCGCAGGTCCACCCCGTTGAACAGGCCATAGAGCAGCGAACCATTGGGCTTGACCGAGAGATCGACCACCGACACCATCGGCTGCCCATTGTTGCTGCTGTTGCGCGCAAAGGAGAGCGCGTCGATATAATTGTCCCAGCGCGTCACCTTATAGCGCGAGAACAGTGCGTCGAAGGTGATTTCCGTGGCATCGTCGGGCTTCCATTGCAGGGCGAGCGAACCGCCCATACGCTCTGCATCCTGACGCGAATTAAGATAGCGCGGGATGCGCGGCAGGAACACGCCGCCGCCCGCCTGCCCCGAAGGGCCGGTCAGCGACTGGATCAGATTATAGGCCGCCGTGGACCCCGTGCGCGGATTGCCGGTCGAACAATTGGCCGCATCCGTGCCCTTGGCCGCATTGGTGGCCGGGTTCTGCGTGGCATAGCCAACCGGCGAGCAGAAGCCGCCATTGACGTAGGTGGGCAGGATGTTGACCGCCGAATAGCCCACTTCGCGGATGTTGCGGTGGCTATAGCTGGCCGTGGCGAGCACGCCGAACGTACCCTCCTCATTCTGCTTGGACAGCAGTACAGAGAAGCGCGGATCGAGCTTTTTGCTGACCTCATTCCACACGCCCTTGGCCGAAACGGTGGCGACAAAGGTCTTGTGGAAATCGAGCGGATGGGGGGCCTTAAGGTCAACTGTCGCGCCCAATGAGCCTTCTTCCACATCGGCCGAGGGTGTCTTGCGCACGGCCAGTTCGGAGAAAATCTCGGTCGGGAAGACGTTGAAGTCGAAGCTGCGGCCCGTATTGCCCGCGCCGTAAATGTCGGACGAACCGGTTTGCGCGGTGCCTTCCATGCCGTTCAGGCGAACGCGGGTGAAGGCCGCCCCAAGGCCACGCACCGAGATGTTCTTGCCCTCGCCGCCATCGCCGCGCGCCAGTGCGATACCGGGCACCCGCTGCATGGATTCGGCAAGGTTGGAGTCGGGAAACTTGCCCACGTCCTCGGCCTTGATCGTGTCGATGGCGGCGGCCGACGCGCGCTTTTCATTCAGCGCGGCGGCCAGCGAGGTGCGGAAACCGGTGACGATGATCGTCTGTTCATCACCCTTGGCGGGCGCGGGCGTTGTCGGCGTTTGAGCCTGCGCGCCGGCGGCAAGCCCTGCTACGATGATCGCCAACCCGGATGTCGCCAGACGCAAGTGTGCTGAAATCTGCCCCAAAGTACCCTCCATCATCCCATGTGCGGGCCCTGCCTCTGCTTGCCGGATTTACGGCAACGGGCGTCCCGTTGGCATGATGGATAAGTCCGATATGTGAGCGCGTCAATCCATATATTGCAAGCAAATTTCATATTGCGGGACATTGCTATGAATTTTTACGGAAATCCGCCCCTGTTGCATTTTGCACACACCGCCCCCATGTTTCACATTGCGCACACCGCATTGCTTTCGCGCCAAAAGGATCTAAAAGCAGCCCATGGCCGACGACGACACTCAGGAAACCACACCGGACAGCAACACCGTAAAGGGTGCGCAAACGCTGATGCGCGCGCTCGACATCCTGGACGAGGTAATCGACGGGCCGATCCGCGCGGTCGATCTGGCGCGTAAACTGGGCATGAACCGCACCACCGCGCATCGTCTGGCCCATGCGCTGCGCACGCGCGACTATCTGGCCGTGACGCCTGACGGCTTTGCACTGGGGCCAAAATTGCTGCAGTTGGGAGTGCTGGCCAGCGAGCAGACTGATTATGTCCGCATCGCCCGCCCCCGCATGGAGGCACTATCGGCCCAGACCGGATTTTGCGTCTTCATCGGCAACCGCGAAGGCAATTGGTCGCGCCATCTCGAACGCGTGACCGGGCGCCAGCGCCTGCGCGTGGCCACAGCGCCGGGAGACCGCCGCCCGATTGCGGAGACGGGCCTTGGCAAGGCACTGATGCTGGATGACAGCGAAGCCAGCTGGAAAAAGCTCTGGAAACAAGCCCACGCTGACAGCGGGACCGAGGCCGATCTGGAGGATTTCCTGACAAGGATGCGCGCCTACAAGGAAGAAGGCCTTGTGCGCCATGACAGCGAATTGGGCGACGGTGTGCGCTCCATCGCCGCCCCGGTGCGCAATGCGCGCGGTGCGATCTGCGTGGCCATCAGCATCGCCAGCGCCGCCCATTATCTGACCGATGACATTGCAGGCGATCTGGCCGACAAGGTCAAACAATGCGCCGACGATGTCAGTGCGGCGATTGGCTGGCGGCCTTAATGGTCTGAAAAATGCATAACATTGTCGAGCGTGGTCCCGGCCGCGCCTTCAACGGCAATGTCGGACAGCGTGACATCGCGCACCGGCGCTTCGCGCTCGGCCTTAATGTTCACGCGAAAACCCGCGCCGGCTACCTTGACGCCCGACACATGCACGCCCTCAATCGGCGTCAACCGACGCTGATAGGTGGGCAGCAAAGTGCGCCATTGATACAGCACATCCGTCTCAATAGAGAGCACCCCGCCCTTGATCGCCCCTGCGGCAATATTGGTCATATGGATTGCGCGCACAAAACCGCCCCGCCGCTCATTGGTCTTGATATAAAGCAGATTATTGAAATCGCTGTTGGTTTCGCCGCGCACCTCCTGAAACACACGGCATTGGTCCACCCAGACATTCTCCACCCCGCCCGACAACTCGCTGCCGATGGCCATCAATTGATGCCCGTTGCGCACATGGCATCGCCGCACCACAATGTTGCGCGCGGGCGTGGCCAGACGCCATGCATCATCCTCACGCCCCGATTTGACGGAGACCGCATCGTCGCCCTGATCAAAGCGGCAATCCTCGATCAGCACGTTCTGGCTCATCTCCGGATCGCATCCGTCATTGTTATGGCCGCGCGCGCGGATATTGGCCCGGCGCAGCACGACGTCGCGCGAAAGATAGAGGTGCACAGTCCAGAAGGGGCTGTTTTCAATTGAAATATCCTCGATCAACGCATGGCGGCAACGGTTGAACTGGATGAATTGCGGGCGCAGATGAGCCTGGCCTTTGGTCATGTCGCGCTGTTCGGTCGGAACGCCTGAACGCGCCATCTGGTAAAGCGCGATCAGCGCGTCGAGATGCGCCTTGGGCCGCGCAGCCCACTGCTGCCACACATCCATGCGCGCCTGCACCTTGCCATGCCCGGAAATGGCAATGTTTTCGCAGTCATAAGCATAGATCAGCGGGGCATAATTCATGCATTCCACACCCTCCCAACTGCTGGACACCGGGGGCAGATAATCGGCCGGATCGGGCGAGAAAAGCAAGGTCGCTCCCTCCTCCAGATGCAGATCGACATGGCTGAGCAGGCGGATGCCGCCCACATCCCACGTCCCGGCGGGGACCACCACACGCCCGCCGCGCACCTTATTCGCCGCTGCCACGGCGCGAGCGATGGCCTGCGTGTTGCGCCGCCGGTCGGCAGGACGCGCGCCGAACCGGGTGATCGAAAAGCGCGGCGCCGCAGTGAAATCCGGCACTGCAATCGGCTCCATCGGAAACGGCGCCTTTATACTCACCTGCTCCATGCGCAATGCGGGGGCCGCAGCCCCGCTCAGCAAAGGCACCAAGGCCAGCCCCGCGATGGCTTCACGCCGGTTGGGATGAGTCACGAATCCTCCGATATATGGAATTACTATCCATATATCGTACAATCACCCCGCCCGAATGCAACGCTCAACTGGTAGCTTTAGTATACCGATCTCTTCGCGCCTGAGATGCGCGACGAGCTTCGGCGATGGCCTTTTCCTCGGTGGCGAAGAGGAGGCTGTCGAGGACGGAGGCGAGGTGGGTGCGCATGGCGGCGCGGGCGGCGGCGGGATCGCGGGCGCGCAGGGCTTCGAGGACGGCGGTGTGCTCCTCGACCACGGGCTTGATGTTGGCGCTGCGGGCCTTTTCGTGCAGCAGCGCGCTCTCGGGCGAATCCGCGCGCAAGGACCAGAGGCGCTCGACCGCCTCGGCCACGGCCGCATTGCGCGTGGCCCGCGCGATGGCCAGATGGAACGCGCGGTCGGCCTTTTCCGTGCCATGCGGGTTGCTGTTCTCGCTCTCGATCTCCTCGACCAATGCGGCCAGTTCTGCCAGACCTTCCTCGGTGATGGTGGTCGCGGCCAGCGCGGCGGCCTCGCCCTCGAACAACAGGCGCGCCTCGGTCAGTTCGAAGGCGGAAATGTTGAAGCCGGGGATGTCGCCCTTGCCGGGCAGGCGCTTGACATAGGCGCCCGAACCCACGCGGACCTCAACCAGCCCCTGCACTTCCAAGGCGATCACCGCTTCGCGCACGGTGGGGCGTGAGACGTTGAATTGCGCTGATAATTCGCGCTCGGCCGGCAGTCGGTCGCCCACTTCATAGCGGCCGCTGACAAGTTCATCCATCAAACGCCGCGCAAGGTCCTGATAGAGGCGTTCCTGTGTGGGACTGGCCTGCACTGGACTGGTATCATTCATTGAGGTCACCTTCCGCGAAATGGCCTTACCGCTTAATTAGAAATTGACAGGCCAACTCAAATTGGTCAAGAGTCTTCTCTAGCACAAGCAGACCAATTCGGGAACATTATCCCCATGAGCACCGCTCCCATGAAAATCACCTCCGCCCGCGTCATCGTCACCTGCCCGGGTCGCAACTTCGTCACGCTCAAGATCGAGACCGATCAGGGCGTCTACGGCATCGGCGACGCGACGCTCAACGGCCGCGAAAAGGCGGTTGTCAGCTATCTGGAAGACCATGTGATTCCGTGCCTTATCGGCATGGACCCGCGCAATTCCGAGGATATCTGGCAGTATCTTTATCGCGGAGCCTATTGGCGCCGCGGGCCGGTCACGAT
>NZ_JABGCB010000007.1 GCF_013149295.1 Novosphingobium sp. SG751A | reverse complement strand
TCCTTGTCGATGCAAACCACATCGTGACCAAAATCGGCAAAGCACGCGCCTGACACAAGACCAACATAGCCCGAGCCAACCATTGCTATCTTCATCGTCTAAACCCCCTCACAGTCAAAAGACTGTTTCGTGAACGCTGGTAAAGTGGGCGCCATTGCGATGAATGGCGGCAGGAAATATTTATTCGAATATTTGTGATCAAATGCCGTAACTGGATGCTTTCCAATGCAGTAGGCATTTGAATTGTTCGGTTCGGCGGATCGGAAAATTGATGCCATCTGCAGTCATTACGAAGTAACACTTATTCGGCCATGGACCGGATGGTCAAGAATGCATCGAATTGATATTGGACTATTCTGGCCATTTCACAGGTCCGATTTCATTCTTTTCAAACCGAATGTTGTGCGAAATTCGCCGATATGCGGTGGTGCACAGGGCGATGCGCCGGTCGGCGCAAATCCGACAGGCGCGATCATCCCTTCGATAAGGCCTCGCCCCCTCCCTACGCGCAGGCACCCCCGCCAGCCATCAGCCTGATGGCTGGAACCGTGAGGCAGGTCTGTCGAAGGAGGGGGCATCTGTTGGCCGCGATCGGGATATGGCGATCCCGCGGTGGACGCAGGAGCATTCGGGCACATTGTCCCCGAATGGAAACGATCCTTACGCCTTAATAAGACCCATGCTGGCGCAGCACCGCAGGCACCGTCAGCAGGATGATCCGGCTGTAGAGCCGCAGGGTGCGGGTGCGGACATAAAGCACATCCATGGCGACGCGGCGGCGATAGGACGTGTCGTTGCGGCCCGAAATCTGCCACAGGCCGGTGATGCCGGGGCGCACCTTGCAATAGGCGTTGAAACGGCGACCATAGCGGATGATTTCGCCCGCCACGATGGGGCGCGGCCCGACCCAGCTCATCGTGCCCAGCAGAACGTTGAAGATCTGCGGCAATTCATCCAGACTGGTCTTGCGCAGGAATACGCCGATGGGCGTGATGCGCGGATCGTTGCGCAATTTGTGATCGCGTTCCCATTCCGCTCGCGCCGCCGGATTTTCGCGCAGCAGCGCCGCCAAACGTTTGTCCGCATCGCAAACCATCGTGCGGAATTTGAAGCAGTAGAATTCCTGTCCGTTGCGGCCGATGCGGCGGTGGCGGAAAATAGCGGGCCCTTCACTGGTCAGCTTGACCGCGATGGCCACGGCCAGCAGCAGCGGCGCCAACACCACCAGCGCGGCCATGGAAAGGGCGATGTCGACGGTCCGGAACCAGTCCAGACCGCCACGAAATTCGCTTTCGTCGCCATTGTCATCATCGAGAGGATCGTGGTCGCTCTGAAACAAGAGCTGGCCATTGATCAGGCGATCCTCGACCTTGACGGCAGGCGTTCGCGCAGAAGCGATGGATTGCGCAGGCATTGCAACCATGAATGATCCCCCTTGTGTGCAGTGCAGCGTAGTCTTTGCTTTCTTCGCAGTTAACTGCTTACGCATCCGAAATGGTGGCAAAAACTGGATGAAAGGTCCGGCGGTGTCGGGAATGAATGTATAGTTACCGATGGCGCTCTCTCGCGAAGATCTTCCCGTAATTCTTGCGTTTCGGTGTATTTATTGATGGAATCCTGCGCGCCACGCCCTGCTATGCTGCGTATGCGAATATGACATGGCGGCACTGTTACAGACGATTGCAGCCGGGTCTTGAACCATACGTGTCGGCTCCGAATCGGGCCCGGTTCCTGCGCTCCATTGTGCAGATGCGTCATGGGGCTTGCCTCGCCCTCGGGCCCGGCCGGACCGGGCTTTGGGGCCGTTTTGCTGCGCGGCATGGCGCTGCCGAAACGAATCCAGGCGGGCCTGTTGCGGCGCTCGGCGCGCCCTTTGGCGGCATGGGCGCGGCCATGCGCGGACGGGCGGGGTAAGCGGCTGGCAAGCGGTGGAAAACGCACAGGCATGCCGCCGTCGCCGTGATGGGGGCGCCCCTGATCCTTGCCCGCTTCGGGCCGGGCTTCGGCCTTGAAGGCGGCAGGGCAATTTCCCGGAATGCGCAAGAGGGCGGCGGTTGCGGACATGAACAGAGTTTACGCCCGGCCCACCTGTGGCGCACATATGGACGCTGCGATTTTGGTCCTATCTTGCCGGGCGGGCATTGCTGGCCTAGATTCGCGCTATGGATGAGGACAAGAACTTCACTCCCTTCAAGGGCCGCATCCTGCGCGAGGGCAGCGATGCGCCGCGCGCTCCGGCGCGCCGTCACCGACTCTCCACGCGGCTGTGGCATTGGGCCAATGTGCTGGTGCTGCTGGTGATGGCGATGAGCGGGCTGATGATCTTCAACGCCCATCCCCGACTCTATTGGGGGGCCTACGGCGCAAATGACGATCCGGCATGGCTGGAATTTGGCGTCTGGACCGATGATGCGGGGGCCAATCACGGCGGCATCACCCTGCTGGGGCATACGGTTGAGACCACCGGAATCTTTGGCCTTTCGCGAGGGAGCGATGGGCAGGAACTGGCGCTGGCCTTTCCCGGCTGGATGACGCTGCCCTCGACCTATGATCTGGCGCTGGCGCGCAGCTGGCATCTGGCTTTCGCATGGGGGCTGGCCTTGGGGCTGGCGGCCTATCTGCTCTGGTCGCTGGCCAATGGGCATATCAGGCGGGATCTGCACATCACGCGGGCCGAATGGTCGCCGCGTTCGATTGCGCGCGATGTGGTCGATCATCTGCGCTTTCGCTTTCATGATGATGGCTATGGCGTGTTGCAGAAGCTGGCCTATGCCGGGGTGCTGTTCGGCTTGCTGCCGCTGATGATTGCATCCGGGCTGGCGCTATCGCCGGGGATGGATGCGGCGGCGCCGTGGCTGCTCGATGTTTTGGGCGGGCGGCAATCGGCGCGTTCGCTGCATTTTCTCGGGCTTTGCGGGATTGGGCTGTTCGTGGTGGTGCATCTGGCGATGGTGCTGGCATCGGGGCCGGTGAATCAGGTGCGCGGCATGATTACGGGCCAAAAGCGCGAGGGAGACAGGCCATGATTTCGCTGCCCACAATATCGAGGAGGGGCCTGATCGCGGGTGGCGGCCTGCTGCTTTCGGGTTGCGATCGGGTCGTTCGCCAGCCCACGATTGAAGGCTGGGTAGAAGGCGCGGCGGGGCTGCATATGCCTGCGCAAAGGCTGCTGCTGGGCCGCGATGCTCTGGCGCGCGAATTTCGCGAGGCCGACATGTCGCCCACCTTCCGCTCCAACGGCAACACCGAGGGCGATGCGGCATGGGCGGCCCATGCGGCAGAGGGCTTTGCGCGATGGTCGCTGCGCGTCGATGGCCTTGTCAAACGCCCGCTCGATCTGCCGCTGACCGCGCTCAAAGCCATGACCCAGCGCCGCCAGATCACCCGTCACGATTGCGTCGAGGGATGGTCCGCCATCGGCCAGTGGCAGGGGCCGCAATTGGCGCAGGTGCTGGCCATGGCTGGGCTGATGCCTTCTGCGCGATTCGTGGTGTTCCACTGCGCCGACAAAACCGGCGAGGATCCCTATTACGAAAGCATCGACCTTGTGGACGCCTTCCACCTCCAGACGATTCTGGCTTGGGGCATGAACGGGCGCGAATTGCCTGTGGAGCATGGCGCCCCGGTTCGCCTGCGCGTCGAGCGGCAGTTGGGGTATAAGCAGGCCAAATATGTGATGCGGGTGGAAGTGCGCGATACGCTTGCCGGGCTCTATGGCGGCAAGGGCGGCTATTGGGAGGATGTGGCCGGGTATCAGTGGTATGGGGGGATTTGATTGTTAGGGGCAGGTTTTGCCTCCGGCGAGTTAAGGGCGGGGGCCCTTAACAATCCCGATACTGTCGATGTGGCGCTTTGATCGCGACGCGGCGTTGGAATGATAAAGCCTGCAGCGCTTTAAGGCAGAACCTCACCGCGCCGCAGGCTTTCAAATGATAGAGATACACGCAAGTTGGCCACCCCGGCACCACCCCATTGATGGGATTGCAAAGGGACTGAGTCCCTTTGCCCGCCGGAGGCAAACCTTACCCCACCAATCTCAACCCCTCGCCAACCTCAACCCCACCCTTGGGCTGATCGGGCCAGATGCCGCGCGTGTCATAGACGATCTTGCCTGCACGTTCGGCCAGAGGCACCTGACGGAAGGCGTCGTGATCGACGAGGACCAGCAGGATGTCGCATTCCTCCAGCGCCTCGTCGAGGTCGATCTGGGTCGCGCCTGTGCCTTCGAACTCGCGCGGCAGGACGGTGGCATAGGGTTCGACGATGCTCATCCGTTCGCGATATTTGCGGGCGAGGGTGGCGGCGACAAGGCGCGCCGGGCTCTCGCGGAAATCGTCGATATTGGCCTTGAACGCCAGCCCCAGCGCCGCGATGCGGGCACCCGGATGGGCGGCAATCAGTTCGTCGGCCTTGGCGATCACGTGGTGGATCTTGCCGTCGTTCACGCCCCGCGCGGTGCGGATGAGGGGCGTTTCGGCAGGCGCGCTCGACACGATGAACCACGGATCGACCGCGATGCAATGGCCGCCCACGCCCGGACCGGGCGACAGGATGTTCACGCGCGGATGGCGATTGGCCAGCTTGATGACTTCCCACACGTCCAGACCCATGCGGTCGGCGACGATGGAGAGCTCGTTGGCAAAGGCGATGTTCACGTCGCGATAGGCGTTTTCGACCAGCTTGGTCATTTCCGCGCTGCGCGCATCAGTGGCGATACACTGGCCGCGCACGAAGATCTTATAGAAGCCCACTGCCTTGCGCGCGCAACGGGGCGTGATGCCGCCAATGGAGCGATCATTCTCGGTCAGCTCGTGCAGGATGCGGCCGGGCAGCACGCGTTCCGGGCAATAGGCGATCGACATATCGGGCGTGTCGCGGGTCAGGCCGGGAATTTTCAGATCCGGGCGCATTTCGGCAAACAGATCGCGGATCTGCTCGGTGGTGCCAACCGGCGACGTCGATTCGAGGATGACGATATCGCCATGCTTGAGCACCGGCGCGATGGAGCGCGCCGCGGTCAGCACATAGGACACATCCGGTTCGTGGTTCGGACCAAAGGGCGTGGGCACGGCGATGACAAACACATCGGCAGGCGCAACCTCCAGCGAGGCCGTCAGCAGCCCGCGACCCACCACGGCATGGACGAGCCCGTCCAGATCGACTTCCTCAATATGGATTTCGCCGCGATTGATCGTGTCCACCACCTTCTGGCTGACATCGATGCCGCGTACGCGGCAGCCCGAACGGGCGACAATGGCGGCAGTGGGCAGGCCGATATATCCCAGGCCCACCACACAAACGTCAGGCTTCTTGTCCGATTTCATGCGCCCCATACCTCCTGCGCCAGCGCGTCCACGATGCGGCGCGAGGACTGCCCATCCCCGAACGGGTTATGGGCGCGCGCCATGGCTTCGTAGGCGGCCTTATCGTCAAGAAGGCTGAAGATTTCGGAAACAATACGTGAAGAATCGGTGCCCACCAGCCGCGCCGTTCCGGCAACAACCCCTTCGGGCCGCTCGGTCGTCTCGCGCATCACCAATACAGGCTTGCCCAGCGCAGGCGCTTCTTCCTGCACTCCGCCCGAATCGGTCAGCATGATTTCGGCCATCGAGAGCAGCCGCGCAAAATGCGGATAATCGAGCGGCTCGATCAGCGCGACATTATCGAGGCCCGCAAGCCGCTCATTCATCACCGCGCGCACATTGGGATTGAGATGCACGGGGAAGATGATCGCCGTATCGGGCCTTTCGGCAATCTGGCGAATCGCGCTGGCGATATTTTCCATGCCTTCGCCGAAATTCTCGCGGCGGTGGCTGGTGACGCCGATGATTCGCTTGCCCTTGAAGCGCTCGGCCAGTTCATCCAGCCCGGTGGCCAGTTCCGGCTGCGCCTCGATTCGCGCCAGCACCCAATGCAGCGCATCGATCACGGTGTTGCCCGTAACATGGACCCGGTCCGCGCTGACGTTTTCACGCAGCAGCGCCGCCTCGCTGGTGGTGGTCGGCGCAAAATGCAAAGAAGCGATGCCCCCGATGATCTTGCGGTTCACCTCCTCGGGCCATGGGTGATAGATATTGCCCGAGCGCAGCCCCGCCTCGACATGATCGACCGGCAATTTGCGGTAATAGGCCGCCAGAGCCCCCGCCATGGCGGTGGCCGTATCGCCCTGAACGATCACGCGGTCGGGCTGAACCTTGTCCATCACGGCGCCCAATTCGGTCAGCAGCGCGGCGGTCAGCCCGTCGAGCGTCTGATTCGGGCGCATCAGGTCAAGGTCATGGTCCGGCACGATCCCGGCAATTTCCAGCACCTGATCCAGCATCGCGCGATGCTGGGCCGAAACGCAGACGACGGGTTCGAATCGCGGATCCTGCTTCAGCGCCGCCACCACCGTGAACAATTTGATCGCTTCGGGGCGGGTGCCGAAAATAACGAGAATCTTGGCCGGTTGATCGGTCATGCGAATACTCTGCTTTCTGGTTGCCTTCATGGGCCGTTTGCCGCGGCTGCTTTAGCTTCGCAGGTGTTAACTGTAATATAAGAGCCTTGGGCCTAAGCCTCCGGGCGGCAAATTCCATGCCGAGCCGCCAGAGGGGGTTCGCTTTGACGTATATGTATTCCAAGGTGGCGGTGGATGATGCCGCGCCTGTATCGCTTGGTTCTGTGGATGCGGTCCAGCGGGTGACCCGCGTGGTGGTGGTTGGGCTGGGCTATGTCGGCCTGCCGCTGGCGGTGGCGCTGGCGGGCAAGTTTGAGACGGTCGGCCTCGACATTGACGTGCGCCGCATTGATGAATTGAACTCCGGCCATGACCGCACCGGCGAAATCGACCGCGACCGCCTTGCCGCCAGCACGCTGGCGTTGGCCGCCGATCCGCAGGTCTGCCCCCCGGCCGATTATTATATCGTGACCGTGCCCACGCCCATCGACGGCGCGAATCGTCCCGATCTGCGCATGGTCGAGGCCGCCAGCCGCACCGTGGGCGCGATGCTGCCCGCCGCTATTGCCGAAGGGCGTGTGCCGGTGGTGGTCTATGAAAGCACCGTCTATCCCGGCGTGACCGAGGACATTTGCGCCCCCATCCTTGAGGCGCATTCGGGCCTGCTGTGCGGGCGCGACTTCTTTCTCGGATACAGCCCCGAACGCATCAACCCGGGCGACCGCGAACATACGATCGACAAGATCACCAAGGTCGTTTCGGGCCAGACGCCCGAAGTGCTCGACCGCGTGGCCCATCTCTATGGTTCGGTGACCAGCGGCGGCACCTTCCGTGCGGCCAGCATCAAGGCCGCCGAAGCCGCCAAGGTGATCGAAAACGCCCAGCGCGACATCAACATCGCCTTCATGAACGAGATCGCCCAGATCTTTAACAAGCTCGACATCTCGATCTGGGATGTGCTGGCGGCAGCGCGGACCAAGTGGAACTTCCTGCCCTTCTCGCCCGGCCTTGTGGGTGGACACTGCATCGGGGTGGATCCGTACTATCTGTCGCACCGGGCTGAACAGCTTGGGCTTGATCCGCGCGTGATCCTCTCAGGGCGCGGCATCAACGATTCGATGGCCGGGTGGGTGGCCAAGGAACTGCACAAAGCGCGCGGCGGGAAACCGGGCAGCGTGTTGATGCTGGGCCTGACTTTCAAGGAAAACATCCCCGATCTGCGCAATTCCAAGGTGGCGGATCTGGTCTCGGCGCTGGGCCGTTTGGGCCATGGCGTGGCGGTCCACGACCCCCATGCCGATGGCGATGAGGCGATGCATGAATATGGCATCCCGCTTGTCCATGATGCGCTGGAGCGGACCTATGACATGGTCGTCCTTGCCGTGCCGCACCGCGAATATTACGAACTGGGCGGGGAGGCTCTGCGCGGGCTGTTGAACGCCGGGGGGACTCTGGCTGACCTTAAGGGTGAGTTGGGGGATGCGGCGGATTGGACTTTGTGATTTAGGGGTTTGATGCCTCCGGCGGGCAAAGGGACTCGTCCCTTTGCAATCCCATTTTTGGGGTGTGGTTCGCAGGGGAGACGTTGAATTTGTGGTTTTGAAAGCCTGCGGCGCGGAGAAGTATACCTTCAAGCGCCGCAGGCTTTATCATTTCAACGCCGCGTTGATCAGCCTTGGCCGAGACAGGGCACGACATAGACAATACCGGGATTGTTAAGGGCCCCCGCCCTTAACCCGCCGGAGGCATCTTTAACCCCTAAAAATCAATGACACCAATCCCGCCGATGCCCGGTCCACCGCTCGGCCAGTCCTTCGCTGACCAATACCGCGCCAAGGCTTTTCCCGCCCCGCGTGATATCGCGCAATTTGCGGCCATATTTGTCCACGTCCCGGCTGCCCTCGACCACCACGGAAAACGCGCCCGCATTGAGCAGGCCCATCAGCCGGTCGCGGGCCTTGTCGCCCAACTGCTCCTCGTAATCGCATTGCGGGTGGCTGATTTCGGGAGCGTTGATGTCGGCGATGCGGATCTTCTCGCCCTGAAACCAGATCGTGTCGCCATCGACGACGCAGGTGACGCGGACATGGCCTTTGCACAGGGCGAAATGGGCCGATTCGCGGTCCTGCGCGGCGGGTTTGAGGTCCGATGCCGTTATGCCTGCGGGTTGCGGCGCGCTCCATTGCCGCCAGCGCGTGCTGACCACACTGATCGCCATCAACAGCAGCACGGCGGTGAACACCGTGCCGATGCCTGCCTTACGCCTTGGCCGCGCGCGCTTGGGCATAGCGGCGGCCCATTCTTCATCCCAACGCTGGCTCATGGTGTTACAGCGACAGGAACAGCCCGGCCAGCGCCGCGCTCATCAGATTGGACAAGGCGCCGGCCGCCAGAGCCTTCAGCCCCATCTTGGCGATCAGGGGGCGTTGGTTGGGGGCAAGGCTGCCGGTCACGGCCATCTGGATCGCGATGGACGAGAAATTGGCAAAGCCGCACAGCGCAAAAGTGACGATGGCCACGGTCTTGGCTGACAATTCCTTGGCCTGCCCAAGGTCGATGAAGGAGACGAATTCGTTGAGCACGATCTTGGTCCCGAACATGCCGCCCGCGCGCATCGCCTCGGCCCATGTCGGCGCGCCCAGCAGGCTGAAGATCGGCGCAAACAGATAGCCCAGCAATTTCTGGAATGAGAGATCGGGAATGCCGAACCAGTGCCCCACGCCCCCCACGATGCCATTGGCCAGCGCCACCAGCGCCACAAAGGCCAGCACCATCGCGCCCACGGCCACGGCCAGCTTCACGCCGGTCTGCGCGCCTTCGCTGGCGGCCATAATGATATTGGCGGGGCGTTCCTCGTCATGGGCCAGCGGCACCGGCTCATCCACATGCACGCCGGGCTGATGCGTCACATCGGCGCGGTTCAATGCGGCGGCGGCAAGACCAGCGGGAGGCACCATGTTTTCGGGCAGATCGCCATCGACCGGCGGGGGCGTGCGCGGATCGGGCATCATGATCTTGGCCATGCAGATCCCGCCCGGCGCCGACATAAAGGCGGCGGCCACCAGATAGTCGATGCGGATGCCCATGCTGGCATAGGCGGCCAGAATCGTGCCCGCCACACCCGCCATGCCCACGGTCATCACACAGAACAATTGCGCAGGCGAGAGCGCCGCCAGATAGGGCCGGATCACCAGCGGCGCCTCGGACTGGCCGACAAAGATATTGCTGGCCGCACATAGCGATTCGATCCGGCTGATGCCCGTCAGCTTTTCAAGCCCGCCCCCGATCCAGCGGATCACCAGCGGCATGATGCGCAGATAATAGAGGATCGAGATCAGCGATGCGAAGAAGATGATGACCGGCAGCGCCGAAATGGCAAAGCTGGCCCCGCCGATTTCCGGTTTCGCCAAGGGGCCGAACAGGAAATCCACCCCCGAATGAGCATAGGCCAAGAGCGAGGACACCCCGCCCGCCACGACCTGCAACGCGGCATTGCCCGCAGGCACATAAAGCACCAGTGCCGCCAGCCCCGCCTGAAGCCCAAAGGCGGCCAGCACCACCCTTGGCCGCACCGCGCGCCGGTTGGAGGACAGCGCAAAAGCGATCCCCAGAATGAGCAGCATTCCCAGCAGGCTATGGATGATCGGCATGAAAAAGGTCTATCCCGTCTTGGCGCAACCGCCCATCCGTAAAGCGGGCAAGGCCGGGCCGCAAGCGGCGTTAATGCGCGGGTTTTCCATGGCGCATCAATGCGCGTCTATGCGCCCCAGCATGCGGAAAAAGAACGAGGTGGACCAGCCCAGCAGCAGCATCCCCAGAATGCTCTCAAACGCCCCGATCAGCCGCCAGTTGGCGGTGATGTGAATGTCGCTGTATCCCACCGTCGAATAGGAGATGGTCGAGAAATAGAGCGAGGGCTCCAGCCCATGCACAGCGCCCACCGCGAAATAGACCAGCGCAAAGGCCCAGATTTCCACCCCGTGCAGCGCGATGATCGCCACCACGATGGACAGCGTGAAGATGGCCCCGCGCGGCGAAAGGGGGCGGATATGGCGCAATCTTTCCACATTGGCCTCGCTGCGCAGCGCGCGCGTCAGGCCGAACAGGCCAAAGCCATGCACGATCACGCAGAGCACGACCATGGCCGAGGATACGGCAAATTGCAGGAGCAGCGTGTTGTGCATCAGGCCTCAGACATGACGGCGCGGGGCCGGTTTGTCCATGTCCCCGATCAAGGATGCGGGGCGGCGATTTCAAACATCATCGGCCATTCTTTGCCGGTAACGTAAAGATGCTTGCCCACCGCGTCCCATGCGATGCCGTTGGCAACCTGATCGGGGCCGGTGGCCCCTGCCTCACGCGCCAGCGCGGCAAGGTCGATCCAGCCCTTGACCCGGCCGGTGACAGGATCGATCCGCGCGATGCGGCTGGTCATCCAGACATTGGCGAGGATCTCGCCGTTGACCCATTCCAGCTCGTTGAGCATGTCCACCCCGATCCCGTCGGCGGTAACGCTGAGCAGACGGCGGGTGCGGAATGTGGCGGGGTCGATGAAGCGCAAAGTGCTGCTGCCGTCCGACATGATCAGTTCGGCCCCATCGGGCCGCGCCGTCATGCCCCATCCTTCGCCCATATAGGTGAAGCGGCCAAGCGGCTTGAACCCGGCGCGGGTAAAGCGAAAGCCCATCCCGTCGCGCCATGTCAGCATCAGGATCTGATCACGCCATGGCGCAATCCCTTCGCCAAACAGCGGGCGCGGCAGGTTGGTCTGCTCCAGCACGCGGCCCGTGGCCAGATCGACCCGCCGCAGGCTGGAGCGGCCCTCCATGCCGGTGCTTTCAAAGAGCTGTCCGTTATGAATGAACAGCCCCTCGGTATAGGCATGGGCATCATGGGGCAGGCGGCGCAAGACCTGCGCCGCCGCCATGGGGGTCTTGGGCGCGCGCGCGCTCTGTGCGTCGGCCGCCCCGGAGGAGGCCAGCCCCAGCGGAGCCAGCAAGGCGAGCAGCAGAGCGAAGGCGCGCTTTTTCATGAGCCTTTGCGGTCCCGGATCAGTCGCGCAGCAGATCGTTGATGCCGGTCTTGGCGCGGGTCTGGGCGTCCACGGTCTTGACGATCACGGCGCAATAGAGGCTCGGTCCCGGCGTGCCGTCGGGCAGCGGCTTGCCGGGCATCGAGCCGGGCACAACCACCGCATAGGGCGGCACGCGGCCGATATGGACTTCGCCCGTGGCGCGGTCGATGATCTTGGTCGATGCGCCGATGAACACGCCCATCGAAAGCACCGCGCCCTCGCCGATGATGACGCCTTCAACCACTTCGCTGCGCGCACCGATAAAGGCGCCGTCCTCGATGATGACCGGCCCGGCCTGAAGCGGCTCCAGCACGCCGCCGATGCCCACGCCGCCCGACAGGTGAACACCCTTGCCGATCTGCGCACACGAACCCACGGTGGCCCAGGTGTCGACCATCGAACCTTCGCCCACATAGGCGCCGATGTTCACGAACGAAGGCATCAGCACCACGTTCTTGCCGATGAACGAGCCCGCACGCGCCACCGCGCCCGGCACCACGCGGAAGCCGCCTTCGCGGAACTTGGCGTCGTCATAGCCGTCAAACTTGCTGGCCACCTTGTCGAAGGCGGGCGAGCCTGCCGAACCGCCCGGCACCACCGCATTGTCGTTCAGGCGGAACGAGAGCAGCACGGCCTTTTTCAGCCACTGATTGACCACCCATTCGCCGTCGATCTTTTCGGCCACACGCGCCGCGCCCGATTCCAGCAGGGCAAAGGCCGCCTCCACATGGGCGCGCACATCGGCGCTGGCGGGGGTGACGGTGTCGCGGGCTTCCCAGGCGGCCTCGATGGCGGCGGCAAGGACGGTAGTGTCGGTCATGGTCTTGGCCTCTTTGCGAAGGGGGACGGCATAAGCCTGTTTGATGATAGCGCCTATCGCCTGATGCGCCGCAGAACAAGGGCGAAGGCGGATCGTTACCCGGTGTTTACTGGAAAGGGTGCAGGAAGGGGGCGCAGGGGGACGGGTTTATGAATCGGGATGGGGTGTACAGGTCTTTGGCGCTGATCGGGCGTTTGCCGCTCACGGCGGTGGTAGGCGCGGGGCTGGCCGGGCTTGCGGCCTGTGGCGGGGGCGGGGGCGGCGGCGCGGTCAATTCCACGCCCAGCGGCACCAGCAGCGCCACCGCCACGCCGACCGCCACCGCGACGCCCACGCCCACGCCAACTGCCACCGTCTCTCCAGGCGCGATCATCACCCCGACCCCTTCGGCCAGTTTCCAGACCGCCGAATACAACCGCTCGACCGGACCCTCGCAGCATGGCGCGATCACCGCATGGGCGGCGGGCGCCAGCGGGCAGGGCGTGACCATCGGCATCGTCGATTCGGGGCTGGACACCACCAATCCCGAATTTGCCGGGCGGATTTCCAGCGCCTCCACCGATCTGGCGGGCAGCCGGGGCCTGAACAATGCCGACAGCGATCATGGCACTGCGGTGGCTCAGGTGGCGGCAGCCGCGCGCAATGGGGTGGGGGTGATGGGCATCGCCTTTAACGCCACCATCGCGGCCATGCGCGTCGATACGGCGGGCAGTTGCGCCAGCAGCGCGGGTTGCAGTTTTGGCGACAATGCCATCGCGGCGGGCATCACCGCCGCCATCGCCGCCGGGGCCAAGGTCATCAACCTGTCGCTGGGCGGATCGAGCCCCAATGCCAATATCACCAATGCCATCGCCAGCGCGGCGGGCGCGGGCGTGGTGGTGGTGGTCTCGGCGGGCAATGACGGGTCGGCCCAGGTCGATCCTTTTGCCTCGGGCGTGCGCGCGGCGGGCAATGGCAATGTCATTATCGCGGGCTCTGTGGGATCGACCAATGTCATCTCCAGCTTTTCCAACCGGGCCGGGACCGAGGCGGCCTCCTATCTGACGGCGCTGGGCGAGCAGATCTGCTGCCAGTATGAAAACGGCGTCATCAAAACCACGGTCTCGGGCGGCACGACCTATACGACGGTCTATAACGGCACGAGTTTTTCCGCGCCCCAGATTGCGGGCGCAGTGGCGCTGTTGCGGCAGGCTTTCCCCAACCTGACAGCGGCGCAGGCGGTGTCGATCCTGCTGACTACCGCCACCGACCTTGGCGCGACAGGCCAGGATGCGACTTATGGGCGCGGGAGCCTCGACATTGCCGCAGCGTTCAATGCGCAAGGGGCGACCTCGCTTGCCGGGACATCGACGCAAATGGCTCTGGGCGGGACCAGCGCGGTGACATCGCCCGCGATGGGCGATGCGGCGCAGAGGGCTTCGGTGGCTTCGGTGGTGCTGGATTCATATGGGCGGGCGTTTGGGGTCAATCTGGCCAATGGGCTGCGCGGCGCGTCGCTGATGCCGAAACTGACCCCGGCGCTGGTGAACCGGAATCGCGGCTTTTCGTTGGGCGACGGCGCGGTGGCAATGGCCTTTACGGTGGATGCCACCGGGCGCAATCTGGCGCTGCCATGGTCGGGCGCGCTGCGGCTTAGCCAGGAGGATGCGAGCGCGGCCCGCGTGCTGGCCGGGCGGGTGATCGCGCGGGTGGCGCCGGGGCTGTCGATGGGCTTTGCCATGGCGCAGGGGGCGGACGGGCTGGTCGCCTCCCTGCAGGGGCAGGACCGGCCCGCCTTCATGGTGGCGGGCAATCCGCTGGAGGACACCGGCTTTTTCCGCAGCGGCGAGACCTCGCTGGCGATCAGGCGCAGTTTGGGACAAGGAGGCCTTGGGCAATGGGGCCTGACGGTGATGGGCCAGCAGGGCTATGGTTGGACCGGATCGCCATGGCAGGCGTTCGGCTCGTCGAGTCAGGGCGAGAGCCGCGACCTTGTACAACGCTTCGGTTTTGCCCTCGACCGGCGGCGGGGCGATATCGAGGCCAGTCTTGGCGCAAGCTGGATGAGCGAGCAGCGCGGCATTCTGGGCGCGCGGTTCAATCCGGCGCTGGGGGCGCATGGGGCGGACACGGTGTTTGTGGATGCCGCGCTGGGCTGGCGGCCCTATCCCGATTTCCATTTTGGCGCGGCGTGGCGGCAGGGCTTTACCCGGGCGCGCGGGTCGGGCTTCATCGGCGCGGGGTCGGGGCTGGTGACCAACGGCTGGGTGGTCGATGGCTCGATCGCGAATTTCTTTAAGGTCGGCGATGTGCTGGCGCTGCGCGTCTCGCAACCTTTGCGTGTGGAGCGTGGAGGCATGAATTTCCATCTGCCGGTCGCCTATGACTATGACACCGGTGCGGTCTGGGGGATGCGGCGCCTGTCTTTGGCTCCGACCGGGCGCGAGGTGGATGCCGAATTGGCCTGGCAGTTTCCGCTCAAGGGTGGCTCGGCGGGGCTGAACCTGTTCTGGCGGGGCAATCCGGGGCATTATGCCATGTTGCCCGATGATCGGGGGGTGAGTTTGGGGTGGAAGAAGGGGTTTTAGGTTAAGTGTCTCCGGCGGGTTAAGGGCGGGGGCCCTTAACCCGCCGGAGGCAGAAAACCTTAAAACACCGTCGGATTCTCAATCGCAGCATCTCCCTTATGCGCCGCTGCATAAACCTCAGCCGCCTTCAGCACGCGCAGGAAATTCCCGCTGGCGATCTTTTTCAGATCCTCCTTGGTGTACCCCTTGCGCGCCAGCTCGACGAAGAGCGCGGGATAGGCCGAGGTGTCGGGCAGGCCTTGCAGCCCCACCGAGCCGCCGTCGAAGTCCGAGCCCAGCGCGATATGGTCGATGCCGATGCGCTGCTTGATATGGTCGATATGGGCGACGACATCGGCCAGCGTGGCGACCGGCTTGGGATTGGCCTTTTCCCAATCGGCGAGGGCTGCGGCGGCCACATCGGGCCGGTCGGGGTGCAGCGCCTTTTGTTGCGCCATCACGCCCGCGCGCTGGGCGTTCCACGCGTATTGGCCGGGGCTGATATAGCCGGGGAAGAAATTGACCGCGACCACGCCGCCATTGGCCTTCACCTTGTCCAGAACCTCGTCCGACACATTGCGCGGATGGCCCGAAATCGCCTGCGCGTTGGAGTGTGAGAAGATCACCGGCGCGCCCGAAACCTCCAGCGCGTCCAGCATCGTCTTCTGGCTGACATGCGAGAGGTCCACCAGAATCCCCAGCCGGTTCATCTCGCGCACCACGTCCTTGCCGAAAGGCGTCAGGCCATTGTGCTGGGGCGCATCGGTGCCGCTGTCGGCCCATGGGGTCGTTTTGAAGTGCGTCAGCGTCATATAGCGCACGCCAATCTCATGCAGAGTCCGCAGCACAGCCAGCGAACCGCCGATCGAATGGCCCCCTTCGGCCCCCAGCAGGCTGGCGACTTTGCCCGCCTTCCACGCCTTTTCGACGCAGGCGGCGTCCACGCAGAGCTGCATCTCGGCCGGATTGGCCGCGATGATGCGCTTCATCACATCGACCTGTTCAAGGGTGGCCTGCACCGCCTGCTGATCGTTCAATGCCGCCGAGACATAGACCGACCAGAATACGGCCTGAAGATGCCCCTGCTTCATGCGCGTCAGATCGGTCTGCATCGGCACGATCTTAGGCTTAGCGTCGGTGTTCCACTTGTCATCGCCCGGTTCGCGGGTGGTATCGTGGAAATCGAAGCCTTTGAGGACGTTATGCCGCCGGTCGCGCAATTGTTCGGGCACGTCGATATGGCCGTCCCACACCGGGGCTTCCTTCAGCGCGGCCGCCGCGATCTGTTCGGGCGTCTGGGCCGGGGCGGCCAGCAAGCTGGAGGTGGAGAGCAGGAAGGCAAGAGCGCCGGAAATCGCGTGTCGCATGAAAGCTCCGCAGGAAGAAGGGTTTGGCGCGCACAAAAGGCCATCGTCCCGCCCCGCGCAAGAGGGGCAAAGCGCGTATCAACACCAGTGTAAGGAAAACTCAGGCGACTTGGGCATTTTCTGATAGGCGACGGGCGGTGCCTTCAGGTCCCTCTCCGCGCCGGGCGCTGGCGTAATCGGCAAACAGCGCCTCGAAATGACCCTGCGTGGAAACCACCTTCACCTCGGGCGGAGCCTTGGGCAGGTTGCGGAGCAGGCGAAGCGTGGCGCGCGCCGCAGCCATGGCGCTGCCCGCGCTATAGGTCACTCCCGCCCCCCCGCGCGCATGGTCGGCCGCCCCGCCGCGATCCGGCACGATCACCGGCACCCCGCTGGCCCGCGCCTCGGCGGCGGCCATGCAGAAGGTTTCGGCCTCGCAGCCATGGATCAGCGCATCGGCGCTGGCCAGAATGGTGGCGAATTTGGCGCGGTCTTTCTCGGGTTTCAGCAGCTTGATATGGGGATTGCCCGCCACTTGCTTCAAAATCCGCGTCTTTTGATTGCCTGCGCCCAGCAGAACGAGGCCAATGGGCATCGACTGGCTGGCCGCCGCCACCGCGTCCACGATCATCGGCCAGCGCTTTTCCGGGCTGAGCCGCCCGACGCCGATCAGCAATTTCGCGCTTTCGGGCAGGCCGCACATTTCCAGCAACCGCCGCCGCAGCGCCGGGCTGCGCCGCTTGGGGCTGAACAATCCCGCCTCGATCCCCATCGGATGCAGCACCGTATGGGCAACGCCCCCCGCCGCCAGACGGTCGCGCAATTCGCCGCTGGCGCAGACCACGCGCTCGAACTGATGGCCCAGTTCGCGCAGGTGCTTCCAGAAAGGCTCGAAGCTGCGGTCGATGGCCTCGCGGCTCATGATCGGTTCGAACCAGCGATAGGCATAGGCCGAGAGCGGGTCGGCATGCATCACCAGCGCGCGCGGCGCATCGCCGGGCCAGCGCGCGACCATGCTGGCGCTGCGCCATGGCGATGAAACCTCAAGGAAATCAGGCTTGAGCGCGGTGATTGCCGCGTGCAGCGCTTCTTCATCCTTGAAATACCAATATTTGCGATCCAGCGGAAAGCGCGGCGCCGGGATCGTCACGATCCGCGCCATCGGCCCGCGCTCGATCACCTCATGCCGGTCGCCGGGGGCAAGGATGATGATCTCATGGCCCAGTTCCGGCCCGATACGCATCTTCTGCTCGACATAGGTTTTTACCCCGCCGCCATGGGGCGTGTAAAAGGCGCAAACATCAACGATCCGCAACTGGCCCCTCCTGTCGCCGGACAGGTCTGCATGTCCGATGTCCGCTCTTGATACCTCGGGCGGCATCCGGGGCGCATGTGGCCTCTGGCGGGGCAAAGCGCAAGAGGGAGGGCGCCGGGTGTGACACGGTGTGTCACGCCTGCATCAGTTGGCCTGCATCAGTTGATCGGCGACATGCCCAGACCGTTGCGATAATTCAGCGTGATCGAAACCCGCGTGGGGCCATTGCCTGCCACCGCCTTGGTCGCGGCGGCCTTGGGCTTGTGCCAGCCAAGGCGCGGATTCGAGGCAAAGCCGATGCCATCGACCCACCAGCCGAACTTGCGGTTATTGTCCCGGTCATGCAGCAGCATGATCGAATAGGGGCCCGCCGCCGGAACGCGCACACAGATCTGGACAGCGCCGCTGGCGGGCGTGTCTTCCTCGACCCGGCGGAACGCCTTGCCCTGATAGACCAGCACGTTGTCGTCCATCAGGAAGTCGGTGTCATTGTTGGGATAGACTTCCAGCTTGAGCTTGCCGGTGCGGTCTTTCAAACCGATAACATCGACAAGGAACGCCGGTCCGCTTTCGCCCGCCCGGCACTTGCCCTCCGCCTTGCCCAGCTCGGGCGTGGAGGCCAGCGGCACCGCCGGCTTGGCCGGCGCTTCGGCGGCAAGGATCAGGGGCAACAACAAGGCCATGCTTTATCCTTCTTTGCGCGAGGTGATAAGGTCGACAGTGGCAAACACCGTGCCAACGATGATATGGGCGATCGGGTAAAGGACAGCCATCATCGCCAGCAGGTATGAAATCTGATCATCATGCCCCATCAGGAAGATGGCAAGACCAGAAAAAGCAGCGTCTTTATAAGGCACAAGCGGCAGGCGCGAAATCAACATACGCAGCGTGGCCAGCACCAGCCAGATACCATAGGCCACATCGGGCAGCACCAGATGCCACAGCAGCGCGGTCAGCCCGACATAGGCGATGATGCGCAGGAAATGAACGCCCGTGATAATGAACAATTCGCGCCGGGGCAGCGAAAACAGCTTTTGCCGGAACAGCAGAATGACAAAGGACGTCACCAGCACCACGCCCAGCGAGGTGAACACGGTGGTCGTATCCTTGCCCATCACGCCCGACTGGATGATCTTCCATGCCGCGCCCAGCATCACCAGCGTGGCGATATTGCCGGTCAGCGCCGAGAGGATCGCCATGTCCTTGATCGCGCCGAACGGGGCCGTCACCATGCCAAGGCGCGCTCGCGCCCAGGCATAGAACTGCACTTCGCCCAGATAGGACATCAGCAATTCGTTCGACACCTGCTTGCGCAGCAGCGCCGGGATGCCCGAGGCCGGAATGCGCCACAACCGGCGATAGATCACCCATTCGGACAGCGGCGGCATCATGTAATTGATGACAAACACGATCCAGAACGGGGCCGAACGCGGCACCATCTCGATCAGCCCCTTGGGGTTGAGATCGAGCAGCCGCACCGCCACCACCACCAGAATGGCCAGCGAGATCAGCGAGCTGGCGAAACCGGCGATGCGCGAACGGCGCTGATTGGCCTTGTCGGCCTCCTCCAGCGCGATGTCGCGCACGGGGGCCGGTTCAGATGCCTCGCCATGGGCAAAGCCTTGGGTCAACATCTGTTGTGCTTCCTGGTCTGCCCCGGTGGGTGTCTTGTCGCTCATAGTGGCGCCGCCTTGGCAGGCTTTGCCCGTGATTGCCAGTAGGCAACTTGAGCCATGCTTATGCCGTTTTGGGTTCTAACGGGGGCTGAACGGGCCATGGGGCGAATGTTCAGCTTGCCAGCAATTGGCCATAGCGCGCCGGACGACGGCGGGCGGCAAAGCTGCTGTAGGTGGCGCGGATCGAGGAAATCAGTTCAGGAACAGTGGTATCGCCCGGATGCACCGCGATGCGCGCCACATCCAGCCCATGCAGCCCCACCCGCGCCAGAGATGCAAAGAAGCGCGAAGAAAGCTGGCGGCCCTTCGTCCTGCTGGCCCATGTCACCACCGGGCCGCGCGCCAATGTCTCGCCTGTTGCGGGGCGCCACACGCGCATATGATCCTCGGCCAGAGGAAAGCCCGATTCGGCCAGCGCGGCCATCGCGCCTGGCCCATAAAGCCACGCAGGCGCGATAAAGCCCGCCGTCTCGCGCCCGATAATATCCTCGATCAGCTTGCGCCCGTCGGCCATCCGCCGCGCCGCTTCGGCCTGCGAAAGGCCTAGAAACTCGCCCTCGCTGGCGGTCATGTGTTTCGCCTTGAAGGCCGCCACGCCGCTGTGCTGGGCCAGATCCTTGTGAAACCAGCCGTGGACGAACATTTCCACGCCCATATCCGCCCACCGCCGCAACTTGGCCTGATAGGCCGCATTGCCCGCCAGCGGCGCCTCGCTCCAATGATCGGGCACGACCAGCATGGCGAAATTCATGCCGTCCAGCAATTCGCAGAGCAGATCGGCCAGTTGATCGACCTGCGCCTCGGCGCGCGGGCCGACATCGTGGATCGAGGCCAAAAGCATCTTCTCGCGGCTCATGGCTTTTCCTTCTTATGCACGGGACCAAGCAGCGCAGGCTCAAAGATCAGCGCGCAGATCAGCGTCCAGACCAGCGAAAGCATCAGGATCAGCCCCATGCTGGCCGTACCGGGATGGGCGCTGAACCACAGCGCGCCAAAGGCCGACCCCGTGGCCAGCGCGCTGCACAACACCGCACGCGCCAGCGATGTCTGCAACAGATCGCCCACGCCCGAACGCCACGCCATGACGAAATAGATGTGAAACGCCACGCCCACCCCGAACAGCAGCGGAAAGGCGATGATATTGGCAAAATTCAAAGGCTGGCCGATCGCCACGCATGTGCCCAGCGTGAGAAAGCCCGAGAGCACCACCGGCGCCAGCGTAAAGGCCACCTCGCGCACCGAGCGCAGCACCAGCCACAGCAGCCCCGACACCAGCGCCAGCGCCAGAATGCCCGCCGTGATAAAGGCATGGGCCACGGTCTTGGCGGCCTCTTGCGTGGCCACGGGCAGGCCGGTGGCGCGCGGCGCCTCGGCGCGCACGGCGGCGGTAAAGCGCGCGATGGCGGCATTGTCGGTGCCATTGCCGGTGCTGTCGATCTTGGGCGTCACCTGCACCAGCGCGCGTCCGTCCTTGGCCAGCCAGTCGCGGCGGATCTCTTCGGGCAGGTTCTCGCGCGTCACTTCACTGGCGGTCAGCGAGGCGCGGATCTTGTCCAGCGTCAGGCCCAGCGGCGGTACCAGCATGGCGCTCACCGCCTCGCGCCGGGCCGGGGATGCGGCGGCCAGCGCGGTAAAGCTGGCGGCCAGATGCGCGGCAGGAGCAGCGGTCACACCGGGCCGCGCGGCCAGAGCCTTGAGCGATAAGGCCGCCTTGTTCAGCGCCGCCACGGTGGCCGCATCATCGCTGGCGGGGGCAAAGTCGAAAGGATTGATCGTCGCGTCCAGCAGCAGCGAGGCGTCCGAAATCAGCGCCAGTTTCACCCCCTGCGCCTCGGGCACGAAACTGTCGATGGTGACCGCGCGGGCCACTTCCTTGCGGCGGCTCAGGCGTGCCTCCAGATCGTCGGCGGCGCTCACATTGGGGGCAAGGATCGTGATCGTGTTGGGTGTGCGGTCCGCGTCCTGCATCAGGATCGAAAGCTCGCGCATCGCCGGGCTGTGCGGATCGCGCAGGTGCAGCGGGTTGAAGTCGAATCTGACCCAGACCAGCGTGACCACAGAAAGCAGCATCGCGCCGACAAAGGCGATCAGCACATCGCGCCGATGCCGATGCAAAAACGCATCGAGCGGCGCGGCCCCGGCCCAGCCCACATCCGCCGCCGGAACAGAAGGGCGCAAGACCATCAACAGCGCGGGCAGCAGCGTGATGTTGAGCGCAAAGGCCACGATCATCCCCATGCCCGCGATCACGCCCAGTTCGGCAATGCCGACATAATCGGTGGGCAGAAAAGCTCCCAGGGCGAGGAAGATCGCCGCCGCCGCCAAGGACAAAGGCTCACCAATGGCGGCGGCCATGCGCTCCAGCGCTTCCATCGGCGCGGCCCCGGCGCGGCGCTCATGGTTGAAACGCACCGCCACCTGAATCCCGAAATCGACGCCAAGGCCAACGAAGAGCGGAATAAACGCCACCGAAATCAGATTGAGCCGCCCGACCGCCAACAGCCCCAGCGCCAGCGTGATCGCCAGCCCCGCGATGATCGTCACCAGAATCGCGCCCACGATCTTGGCCGAGCGCGTCGCCAGCCACAGGCAGGCCAGCATCGCGGCCAACATGCCAAGGCCGATCATCCCCATGCCCTCGCGGATCGAGGCGAATTCCTCGTCGGCCAGCGGCACTTCGCCGGTGATGCCCACGCGCATTCCATGGGCGGCGTCCAGTCCCAGCGCGGCGGCCTGCGCGCGGATGGCCTCAACCGCGGCCGCGCCCGGCTCCAGATCGCCATAATCCATGCGCGGCATCACGATCAGCAAACGGCGCGTGGGCGGGGCGAGCGAACCCTTGTCGGTGGAAAACATCCGCTGCCACGAGAAATACTGCACCTTGCCCGCCAGCTTGGCGTCAATCGCGGCCGACAGCTTGCCCAGCGGGTCGGCAAGCCGCGAGGCATTCTGCGTGCCGCGCGCGGCGCCATCGGCCACGGTGTCGATGGTGGCGGCAATGCCATGCAGGCTGGGGTCGCCCGCAAGGCCGCCCAGCAGGGGCTGGGCATCGATCAGGCGCTGCGTGGTCTGCTGCACCTCGGGCAGATCGGCGAAGAGCAGGCCCGAGCGGTCGAAAAACGCCCCGCCATCGGGCCGCCGCACCGCCACAACCGGCCCCTTCGGCCCCAGCTTGCCCAGCGCCTCACTCAACCGGATCGCGCCATCCTCGGCCAGTTCGGGCGTTTGCCCATCGACCACGACAAGGATCGAATCCTTCAATTGCGGAAAGGCCGCCTCGATCGCCGCGCCATCCTGACGCCATGGCGTTTTGGCGCTGATCAGCTCGCCCGTATCGGTGGTCATCGCGAAATGCCCGGCCACATAGGCCAGCGCGCCCGCTACCAGCGCCAGCGCCAGAACCAGCGTGATCGCAGGGCGACGGGATGCCGCGCGGATGGCGCGCAGGATGGCGGGGGTCAATCGGGCGGTGATCATCGCGGGTTGCTCTGACCGAAAACTGGGGCGCAAACAAGGCACAACCTTGCCCAATGCGCCACATCCGCCTATCGCGCCCGCCCATGAGTCAGTCCAGAACCCCGCGCCGGTGGAGCGCCATCCTGCCCTCGGTGCTTTTGCTGGCGGGGCTGTTGGGCATGGTGGCGGCCAACAGCGGGCTGCGGCACATGTTTGCTCAGGCCGTGGCGACCATCGATCCGCTGGCGGTGCTGGCGATCCTGCCGGTGCAATTCGTGGCGATCCTGCTGTGTACCGCCGCGCAACAGGCGCTCAAGGTCGGTATCCCCTTCCGCTCCAGCCTGATCGCGCGATTGGTGCGCGATGCGGCGCACAGCCTGCTGCTGTTTCCCCCCGGCCTTGGCGATGTGGTGGGCGCGCGGGCGGTGGTTCTGCTGGGCGGGCGAGGGCGCGCGGCCGTGGCCCTGCGCGCGCTCGACATCATTGCCGAGGTGATTGCCGAGCTGCCCTATATGGGGCTGGCCGCCTTTGTGCTGTATCATTGGGGCCATTGGGGGCAACAGGCTGCGCCCGCCGCTTCGTCCTCCGGCGCATCGCTGTGGTGGGGGCTGCTGGCGGTGCCGCCGCTGGCCTATGTCGGATGGCGGATCTGGCGCAGCAGCGCCCATCACCGCCGCTTTATCCAGACCCGCACCGGCCGCCGTCTGCGCGCCGAAATCCACCTGATGCGCCGCGAACTGGCCCGTCAGCGCACCGGCCTGCCGCTGGCCATCATCCTCCACTTCTTTGCATGGAGCATGGCCGGGGTGCAGGTCTATATCGCGGCCCACATGTTCGGCATGAACCTCTCGCTCTTCGCCGCCTTCGCCATCGAAAGCGCGGCCACCGCCGCCCGCATGATCCTCTTCTTCGTCCCGGGCGGGCTGGTCATGCAGGAAGCGGGCGCGGTGCTGGCCGGCGCCGCCATGGGCGTGGCCGCGCCTCAGGCGCTGGCGCTGAGCCTGATCCTGCGGTTGCGTGAGCTGACCTTTGGGCTCTCGCTGCTGATGTGGCCGGTGCTGGAATATCGCGCGCGGCGGGAGGCGTCAGAGGGGTAAGATTTGCCTCCGGCGGGCAAAGGGCGGGGGCCCTTGGCAATCCCGATACTGTTGGCGTGGCGTTTCGTCTTTGGCTGATGGGCGCGGCGTTGGAATGATAAAGCCTGCGGCGCTTTTCAGCGCTTGATTGCCGCGCCGCAGGCTTTGCAACCATTGCCTAAAACACGACCTCGCAAGCCTCTCCCCCCATTAACGGGATTGCAAAGGGACTGAGTCCCTTTGCCCGCCGGAGGCGTTCTTTTTAAGGCTTAACCGGCTTGGCCCCCGGATCTTCCAGCGGATCGTCGAATTCGGGCACTTCGGGCGTCTGCCCCGGCGGGACTTTGAGCGCGGCGATCTGTCCGGCGCGGTGTTGCAGATAGGTTGAGCGCAGGGCGGCGTAGAAATCGACCGACTGGGCCTTGAGCGCCTTCAATTCGGGCTCTGCCCGCGCACGCGCGTCGATGCCGCTGGTGACCAGGGCGATGGCGCCGGGAGTGGAGACGGCCACGGCCTCGGTGACGAAGGAGCGGGTACGGCGGTTAGGGGCGACGGCCACCTGCGGGCGCGACACGCGGTCGAGCAGCAGCGGTTGGGTAAAGGCGTCGCCGCCAAGGCCGATCAGGTCGCGGATGGTGGTCGGCCCAAGGATGGGCAGGTAGAGATAGACCCCCGGCCCGGCCCCGGCCACGCCCAGCGTATTGGAGAAGCCGTTGACATGGGCGGGCGTGTTGAAGGGCTTGCGCTTGGCCACGTCGACCAGCCCGCCAAAGCCCAGCGTTGAATTGAGCACGAAGCGTTTGGCGGTCTGCCATGCGCGCGCCGGTTTCAACTGGATCATGTCATTGGCCAGCGTCGAGGGCATGAAGATATTGGCCAGCGCATTATGCACCCCGTCGCGCACCGGTTCGGGCAGGACGGTGCGATAGACGATGGCCATCGGGCGCAGGATGAAGCGGTCGATCGGCTGGGTGATGGCGAAGAACACGCGGTTCATGCCTTCGAGCGGATCGGGATTGGCCAGATTGGCGATGGTGTCGGGGCCTTCGTCGGGTTCCTCGAAGGTCTTGCCGTCGCGCTCGGCGGCCTGCGCCATGCCCATCACGATGATGGGGGCGTTTTCCTGCGGAGTTTGCGCGGCGATGGCGGCCACTTGGGCTGCGGCTTCGGCATCCTCCGGCGAGGGGGCCGGATCGGGCGGGCTGACGGCGGCGGCCAGCGGGGCCAGCGCCAGCGGCAGGACGAGGGGCAGCGCCATCAGGCCACCTGTCGTCCGGCAAATCGGGCAAAAGGCCCGGTTTCCACGCCGCTGGCCCGCAGCGCCGCGATCACGCCCGGATCGGTCAGCGCGGCCAGTTCGGCGCGATATTGATAGCCGGGCGCGGAGCCGGGATAGGCGTCCTGCGTGGCGGGATGGGTGTAAAGCTCGGTCAGGCCCTCGGGCAGGGCGGCCAGCGCGGCGGCCATGCGATCGGCGGTAAAGGCCCCGGTCTGGATCAGGCCCGAAACATTATCATTGGTGGCGATGCCGCCCTTGCGCCAGCGCCGCCCCAGAAAGCGTGCCCAATGCTCCATCATGCCGGTCCCGGCCTGTGCGGGCATACGGATCGCGGGCAGGCCGTGGCGGCGCCCTTCCTCCAGAATGGCGGCGGCGATCATCGGGTGGAGGTGGAAATGTTTGTGCGCGTTGACATGATCGAGCGCGAGGCCCGTTTCGGCAAAGGCGGCAAATTGCGCGGCGACCTCGGCCTGCATCTGCCCTCTCGCCACCGGCGAGAGGGCGATGGCAAAGGCTGTGCGCACCATGGATTCGTGAAACCAGCCATCCGGCCTGACCAGCATCGAAACCTGCTCTGGCGGCAGCACCGGGCGACCATCGGCCAGCACCACATGCAGCCCCACGCCCAACCCCGGCAATCGGCGCGCCCGCGCCGCCGCGTCCTGCGCCGCCTCGCCCGAAACCATCAGGCTGGCGGCGGTCAGGATGCCTTGCGTATGGGCGCGCTCGACCGCTTCGTTCACCGCCAGCGCGGCGCCGAAATCATCGGCGGTCACCACAAGGCGGCGCATGGTCATCGGTTTACGCGGCTTCCTTGCGCTGACGCAGGAACTGGAAGAATTCCACGCCTTCGCGCAACCGCCGCTTCATCATGTCCCAATCGCGCACCATTTCATTGACGATGGCGCCGATCTTGCGCGGGCGGAAATAGAAGCGCTTGTAGAATTCCTCGACCTTGGCGTGGATCACGCTGGCGGGCAGGTGGGGATAGGAGAGCTGGGCGATCTGGTGGCCGCCATCGTCGGTCATCGGCTTGCCGCCCGCGAACCAGCCGTTTTCCACCGCCTGATTATACAGGAACGTGCCGGGATAGGGCGCGGCCAGCGACACCTGAATCGTGTGCGGGTTGATTTCCTGCGCATAGCGGATGGTTTCCTCGATCGTTTCCAGCGTTTCGCCGGGCAGGCCGAGGATGAAGGTGCCGTGGATGGCGATGCCAAGCTCGTGGCAATTCTTGGTGAACTCGCGCGCCACTTCGACGCGCAGGCCCTTCTTGATGTTGTGCAGGATCTGCTGATTGCCGCTTTCATAGCCGACGAGCAGCAGGCGGCAGCCATTGGCCTTCATGATTTCCAGCGTCTTGCGCGGCACATTGGCCTTGGCGTTGCAGCTCCACGTCAGCGGGAAGCCAGGCTTGCCAAAGCCCAGTTCGCCCATCGCAATGGCCAGCTTTTCCACGCGGTCGATGTCATCGGTCAGCGTGTCGTCGTCAAAGAAGATCTCCTTGGTTTCGGGGATTTCCTTGAGGATGTACTGGATCTCCTCGATCACCTTGGCGACCGAGCGCGAGCGATAGCGGTGGCCCGAAATGGTCTGGGGCCACAGGCAGAAGGTGCAGCGGCTCTTGCACCCGCGCCCGGTGTAGAAGGACACATAGGGCGCCTTGAGATAGCCGATGAAGTAATTGTCGATCTTCAGGTCGCGCTTGTACATGGGCGAAACCATGGGCAGCGCGTCCATATCCTCGATGATGGCGCGGTTCTTGTTGTTGATGATCGTGCCGTCCGGCCCGCGATAGCTGATGCCGTCGATCTCGGCAAAGGGGCGCCCTTCGGCCAGTTCGACGCAGGTGTAATCATATTCCTCACGCGCGACGAAATCGATCGCGGTGCTGGCCTCAAGGCTCTGCTCCGTTTCGATCATCACCTTGGCGCCGACAAAACCGACGAGGCAATTGGGGTTGCGCGCCTTGATCAGTTCGGCCGTCTTGATGTCCTGCATAAAGCTGGGCGTCGAGGTGTGGAGGATGACCAGTTCGGCGGTGTCGAACTCGTGGGCGATGTCTTCCCAGCTTTGATCGTGGGCGGGCGCGTCGATCAGCTTGGAGCCCGGCACCATCGCGGCGGGCTGGGCCAGCCAGGTCGGATACCAGAAGCTCTTGATCTCACGCTTGGCCTGATAGCGGGCGCCGGCGCCCCCGTCGAAACCGTGGAAGGAGGGGGCTTGGAGAAAAATGGTGCGCTTCATCGGTCTCTCTTGGTGCGGGCGGCGATCCGGCCCTTGGAGGTCATTGTAAGGCTTGCGCCGCGCCAATCAATCGCAGTTGCGAACAAGCTGGCGCAAAAAACGCAAAAGCCGATGAGATCGGCGAGGGGTATCAGCCATAGGGGCAGGGTGATAGGCGCATATTTATGAACCTTTGCTGCAAGCGCAAGGCGTACAAGGATAATTGCCAGCAGCAAAGCCCCGCCGATACCGGGCGCCAATACCGCCGCCAGAACCCCCAGCGGCAATCCATGCGTGACAATCGAGCCGTAATGCCCTGCGCCTGCCAGATCACGCACCGTCACGGCCCAGCGCAAATGCTGGCGCCAGAGCGCGCGAAGGGATGATTCTGCCCCTGCATGGACGAGAATCATCGGCGGAATATCCACCCGCAGCCCCTGCGCGCGAACGCCCGCGCCAATCGCGTGATCGTCGGCCAGCACATCGGCCAGCGCCTCAAATCCGCCCATGGCGTCCAGCGTCTCGCGCCGCAGGGCGATAGTTGACCCCATGCAGGGCTGGGCCATGCCGGTAACCAGACCCACCACCATATTGGGCAGGGTCTGGCCTGCGATCATCATCGCGCCCACCCTGCTCCACAATCCGGCATCGCCCCGCCCGACATAGAGGCACGAGACCGCCCCCACCCCCGGCTGGGCCAAGGCATCGTTGATCCGCATCAGGTAATCAGGCGCGACCACCATATCGCTGTCCGACAGAACCAGCACATCATGCGCGGCCAAAGGCATCATCGCGATCAGCGAGCCGACCTTGCCATTGGCCGCCGCCCTTTTCGACTCCGGCGCGCGCGGGCCGGGGTAATAGGCGATATTGTCATGCGCCGCGATCAAGGCGCGGGCCACCGGCGCGGCGCCATCCTCGGGCGTATTGGTGCCCAGCACGATCTGCACCGGGGCGGGATAATCCTGGACTGTAAATCCATCCAGATTTTCGGCCAGACGCGGTTCTGCGCCATGCAGCGGTTTCAGAATTGTAACGGCCTGCGCGGGCGCATGGGCGGCAGGCGGCGCGGCAAAGAATCGCCCCAGCGCGCCAAGGGCAAAGAGTTGATAGAGCAGGCCAACCCCCGCCAGCGCCAACGCGCCATATGCCAGCACATATCCCATGGCCGATGCCCCTACACCGCTTTGCAGTCGCAGCAAAAGGGTTTAGGGGCATGGCCCATGAGCGGACCCATCACGATCGTTACCGGCGTCGCCGGTTTTCTGGGCAGCGCGGTGGCGCGGGTGCTGGCGGCGGAGGGGCGACAGGTGCGCGGCGTGGTGCGCGGTTCCTCCTCGCGCGTCAATCTGGCCGATTTCCCCGGAGAGATCGTTGAGGCCGACCTGCGCGACGAGGGCGCGGTGCGTGAAGCGATGCGCGGGGGGGCGGAATTGTTCCATGTCGCGGCCGACTATCGCCTCTGGGCGCGCGATCCGGGCGAGATCCTGCGCAACAATGAAGCGATGACGCGCGCCGTGATGCGCGCCGCTCTGGCCGAGGGCGTGGGCAAGATCGTTTACACCTCTTCGGTGGCGACTCTCAAACCGCTGGACAATGGCGTGGCCGACGAAACGCGACCTGCCAGCGTGGCCGAGGCTGTCGGTATCTATAAACAATCCAAGGTCGTGGCCGAAAGGCTGGTCGAGGATATGGTGGCGAGCGAGGGCTTGCCCGCGATTCTGGTCCAGCCATCGACCCCCATCGGCCCGCGCGATGTCAAGCCCACGCCCACGGGGCGCATCCTTGTGGAATGCGCGCATGGGCGGATGCCCGCCTATGTCGAAACCGGCCTCAACCTTGTCCATGTCGAGGATGTCGCGCGCGGCCATCTGTTGGCGGCGCAGCGGGGGCAGATCGGGCGGCGCTACATTCTGGGCGGTCAGGATGTGACGCTGGGGGCGATGCTGGTGGAAATCTGCGCGCAGGTGGGGCGCAAGCCTCCGCGTGTGAAATTGCCGGTGGCGCCTTTGTTTCCCTTGGCCGTGGGCGCGGAATTGTGGGGGCGGATGACGGGGGTTGAGCCTTTCGTCACCGTGGACGCGCTGAAAATGGCGCGCCACCACATGTATTTCTCCAGCGCGCGGGCGCAGGCCGAACTGGGCTATACCGCGCGGCCCTGGCAGGAAGCGGTGCGTGATGCGCTGAACTGGTTTGCCGTGGAAGGGATGATTCCGGCCTCCGCCGAAGGGGGGATGATTCCATGATCTGGCTGGCTGCGCTGGTGCTGGCGATCTGGCTGGGGCTGGTGGCCACCGGCTTCTGGACCTGCCGTGAGGCCGATGACAACGCCCCCTTTGCCGCGCCCGATGTTTGGCCCGAGGTCGTCGCCGTGGTCCCGGCGCGCAATGAGGCCGATGTGATCACCCGCTCCATCGGCAGCCTGTTGCGTCAGGATTATGCCGGGCCTTTCCGCGTGGTGCTGGTGGATGACAATTCCGAGGATGGCACCGGCGATCAGGCCCGCGCGCTGGGCGGCGAGCGATTGACTGTCCTGAGCGGCGCGCCCTTGGCGGCGGGCTGGACCGGCAAGCTCTGGGCCGTGCATCAGGGGATTATCGAGGCCGGGGTGCCGCGTTACCTGTGGCTGACCGATGCCGATATCGAACATGCGCCCGATACGCTGACGCGCCTTGTCGGCATTGCGCATGGCGGCAACCGGCGGCTGGTGTCCTTCATGGCGCTGTTGTCATGCCTGACATGGGCGGAAAAGTGGCTGGTGCCCGCCTTCATCTGGTTCTTTATGATGCTCTATCCGTTCAACTGGATCAACCGGCCCAAAAGCCCGATCTCGGGCGCGGCGGGCGGCTGCGTGCTGGTCGAGCGCGAGGCGCTGGAGGCAGCGGGCGGCATTGGCGCGATGCGCGGGGCGCTGATCGATGATTGCACGCTGGGCGCGCTGATCAAAAAACAGGGGCCGATCTGGCTGGGCCTGACCCGGCGCAGCGTGTCGATCCGGCCCTATGCGAACTGGCGCGAGATCGGCATGATGATCGCGCGCAGCGCTTACGCTCAATTGCGCTATAATCCGTTGATGCTGGTGGGCACGGTGCTGGGGCTGGCCTTGATGTTCGGCGCGCCGGTGTGGCTGGCGCTGGGGGCAAAAGGCGCGGTTCAGGTTATGGGCCTGATCGCTCTGGGGCTGATGCTGGGGTCTTATCAGCCGATTCTGGGCTTTTATGACCGCGCCCCGATGCGCGCGCTGGCTCTGCCTTTGGTCGCGCTGTTCTATGTTTCATGCACAATCTATTCAGCTTGGGCCCATTACCGCGGCAAGGGCGGCATGTGGAAAGGTCGCGCACAGGCATTAGACGCTTCTGGGGACATTTCTGGGGCATGACAGACACCATCCTGACCACGGCCGACCTGCAAAGCGGCAAGGATCACACGGGCGAGAACTTTCCCGTGGCCAGTTTTCTGGTACGCCCCGATGC
Organism: Novosphingobium sp. SG751A; assembly: GCF_013149295.1. Lineage (GTDB taxonomy): Bacteria > Pseudomonadota > Alphaproteobacteria > Sphingomonadales > Sphingomonadaceae > Novosphingobium. Next base: position 255,187 of record NZ_JABGCB010000007.1, on the reverse strand, counting down.
GCGCGCGCCGGTGATGGCTTATTACCGCTTTGCCCGCGCCGCCGATGATATTGCCGATCACCCCACCGCGCCGCCTGCGGAAAAGCTGCGCCTGCTGGGCCTGATGCGCGCCGGGCTGGAAGGGGGCGAGGCCGGGATCGGCGATCCTCTGGCGCAGGCGCTGGGCACCGTATGCCGCGAGCGGGGCATCAGCCTTGCCCATGCCCATGACCTGTTGACCGCCTTTGAGCGCGACTGCACGATCGACCGCTATCAGGACTGGGCGGGGCTGATCGACTATTGCCGCTATTCGGCGATGCCGGTGGGCCGCTTTGTGCTCGATTGCCACGGCGAGGACCGCGTCCTCTGGCCGATGAACGATTCGCTCTGCGCCGCGCTCCAGATCATCAACCACCTTCAGGATTGCGCCAAGGATTACCGCGCGATCGACCGGGTCTATATCCCGCTCGATTCGCTGCGCGCGGCGGGAATCGGGGTGGAGGCTCTGGCCGAAAAGCGCGCCAATCCGGCGCTGCGCGGGGTGTTGACCGATCTGACGCTGCGCACCCAGGGCCTGCTGCGGGCCAGCGCGCCCTTTGCCGATGCGATCCGCGACTGGCGGCTGGCCGCCGAGGTGGCCATCATCCAGCGGTTGGCGCAGGATCTGTGCGAGGTGCTGCTGGCGCGCGATCCGCTGAGCGAAAAGGTCCACCACACCAAGGGCCGCGCGCTCACCCTTGCGCTTCGTGCTGCAATGCGGCAGGCGGGCCACCGTATCTGGCCGGGCTGAAGATCATGACCGCAACCACCCTATCGCCTATTCCCGACGCTCTGCGCGCCAAGGTCGCGGGCAGCAGCTTTTACGCCGGCATGCGCATCCTGCCCAAGGCGGAGCGCGAGGCGATGTTCGCCATCTATGGCTTTTGCCGCATCGTCGATGACATTGCCGACGACCAGCAGGCCCCCCGTGGGTCACGCGGGGCGATGCTGGCCGACTGGCGACGCTGGATCGGGGCGCTTTATCGCGGAGGGGACACCGGACAGGCCGCGTTCCTCGCGCAGGCGGTGCGCAGCTTCGCGCTGGAGGAGGCCGATTTCCTCGCCGTGATCGAGGGGATGCAGATGGATGTCGATGCCGACATCCAATGGCCCACCTTTGCCCTGCTCGACCATTATTGCGATTGCGTGGCGAGCGCCGTGGGCCGCCTCTCGGTCAACATCTTTGGCATGGACCGGGCGCAGGGCGTCCATCTGGCCTATCATCTTGGCCGGGCGCTGCAATTCACCAATATCCTGCGCGATCTGGACGAAGATGCCGAAATTGCGCGTGTCTATCTGCCCATCGAGGCGCTGACCCATGCGGGCATCCATCCCACTACGCCCATGGCCCTGATGGCCGACCCCGGCATGGACAGCGCGGCGCGCTGGCTGGCCGCGCGGGCCGAGGCGCATTTTGTCGCGGCGGGCGCCTGCCTTGCCGCGCGCCCCAAGGGGCGCCTCATCGCCCCGCGCCTGATGGAGGAAGCCTATGCGCTGGTCCTTCGCCGGATGCTGGCGCAGGGCTGGCACGCGCCGCGCCGCCGCGTCAGCACCTCCAAGCCGCGCCTGCTTTTCTCGCTGATCCGCCATCTGGTGATGGGATAAATGGGTTTCGTCCGCGCACAGGTGATCGGGGCCGGCATGGCAGGGCTGGCGGCAGCGGTGGAATTGTCCGCGGCCGGTTGCCCGGTGTCGCTGTCCGAGGCCGGGCCGCGGGCAGGGGGGCGCTGCCGCTCCTATTTCGACCCCGTGCTGGGTCTGACCATCGATAATGGCAATCATCTGGTGCTGGCGGGCAATCCGGCGGTTTCGCGGTTTCGCGCGATGGTGGGGGCCGACACGCCTCTGGCCGGGCCGCCCCATGCGGATTTCGCCTTTGCCGATCTGGCCAGCGGCGAGCGCTGGACCTTGCGGATCAATGACGGACCGGTGCCGTGGTGGGTGTTGGTGCCGTCTCGCCGGGTGCCGGGGTCGCGTCTGGCCGATTATCTGCCCTTGGGGCGCCTGCTCAAAGGGCGGGCGGATCAGACCATCGGTGATCTGGTGAGGCCGCAGGGCTCGGTGTGGGAGCGGATGCTGCATCCGGTCCTGCTGGCCGCGCTCAACACCGATCCGGCGGCCTCCTCCGCCGCGCTCTGCGCCAATGTGCTGGCCGAAACGCTGGCCAAGGGCGGGCGGGCCAGCGCGCCGCGCGTGGCGGTGCCAACTCTGGCGGCGGCGTTTATTGATCCGGCGGTGGACTGGCTGGAGGCGCAGGGCGTGGCTTTGCAGACCGGGCGGCGGCTGCGCGGCATCCGGTTTGATGGCGATGTGGTGGCCGCGCTGGAATGGGCCGATGGGGCGCAGGCGATTGGCCCGGATGAGGCGGTGGTTTTGGCCGTGCCCGCATGGGTGGCGGCCTCGCTGGTGCCGGATCTGACCGTGCCGGATGATCACCGCTCGATCCTCAACGCCCATTTCGCCGTGGCGCCGCCGCCGGGCGCGCCCGAGATGCTGGGCCTGACCAATGCCACCAGCGAATGGATTTTTACCCATCCCGACCGGATTTCCGTGACGATTTCGGGCGCAGACCGTCTGATGGACGAGGACCGCGAGGCTCTGGCTACGATGATCTGGGCCGAGGTGGCCCGCGCGCTGGGGATTTCCGCGCCCATGCCCCGCTGGCAGATCGTCAAGGAAAAGCGCGCCACCTTTGCCGCCACGCCCGAGCAGGACGCGCGGCGGCCGCACACCAAAACCGGCTGGCGCAACCTGTTTCTGGCCGGAGACTGGGTGCAAAACGGATTGCCCGCGACCATCGAGGGGGCGATCCGCTCCGGCGACAGCGCGGCACGGCTGGTTCTGGGCCAGCCTTTGAAATATGGAAAAGTACGATGAGCCAAGCTGCCCCTGATCGCGCCCTTCTGGACGCCACCATCGCGCGCGCCTCGCAATCGCTGCTCAGCGAGCAGCGCGAGGATGGCCACTGGGTCTATGAACTGGAGGCCGACGCCACCATCCCGTCCGAATACGTCCTGTTGCGCCATTTTCTTGGCGAGCCGGTGGATGAGGAGCTTGAGGCCAAAATCGGCCGCTATCTGCGCCGGATTCAGTCGGATGCCCATGATGGCTGGCCGCTTTATCACGAGGGCGGGTTTGATATTTCGGCCACGGTGAAGGCCTATTACGCGCTGAAGATGATCGGCGATGATGTGAACGCGCCGCATATGGCCCGCGCCCGCGCCGCGATCCTGAAGGCGGGCGGGGCCGAGGCGGTCAATGTCTTTACCCGCATCCAGCTTGCGCTGTTTGGCGCCGGGCCGTGGGATGCTGTGCCCACCATTCCGCCCGAACTGATCCTCGCGCCGCGCTGGTTTCCGGTCCATTTGCTGAAAATGAGCTATTGGGCGCGCACGGTGGTGGTGCCGCTGCTGGTGCTTTGTGCGTTGAAGCCCGTGGCGCGCAATCCGAAACAGGTGTTTGTGCCGGAGCTGTATACCGGCGTGGCGCGCAAGCTGACCAGCCAGGCCGACCATGTTCATGCCCTGTGGAAGAACGGGTTTGAGGCGCTGGACTGGGGGCTCAAGCGCTTTGAAGGGCGATGGCCCAAGGCGATGCGGACCCGCGCCATTCGCCTGTGCAAGGAATGGGTGGTCGAGCGTCTCAACGGTGTCGATGGCCTTGGCGCGATCTATCCGGCCATGGCCAACAGCGTGATGATGTTCGATTGTTTGGGCTATGCCCCCGACCATCCGCATCGCGCGATTGCGCGCGAATCGGTCGAGCGGCTGCTGGTGGTGAAAGAGGACGAGGCCTATTGCCAGCCCTGCGTCAGCCCGGTCTGGGACACCGCTCTTGCCGCCCATGCCATGCTGGAGGTGGGCAGCGAGGAGGCGTTGGCCGGGGCCGACCGCGCGCTCGACTGGCTGGGGCCGCGCCAGATCCTCGATACGGCGGGCGATTGGGTCGAACAGCGCTATGTCCGGCCCGGCGGCTGGGCGTTTCAGTATAATAACGATCATTATCCCGATCTGGACGACACCGCCGTGGTGGTGATGGCGATGGATCGCGCCTCGGGCCTGCGCGGCGACAAGGACAAGGAAGCCATTGCGCGCGGGTTTGAATGGACCGTGGGCCTGCAATCGAAGGATGGCGGATTTGCCGCTTTCGATGCGGATAATGACAAGCTCTATTTGAACAACCTGCCCTTTGCCGATCATGGCGCCCTGCTCGATCCGCCCACGGCCGATGTTTCGGCGCGCGTGGTGTCGATGCTGGCCCAGATGGGCGAGCCCGTCGACAGCCCGCGCATGAAGGCCGCGCTGGGCTGGTTGGAAAAGGAGCAGGAGAAGGAAGGCAGTTGGTTTGGCCGCTGGGGGGTCAACCATGTCTATGGAACCTGGTCGGTGCTGTGCGCATTGGGCCGGGCAGGGATCGGGCGCGACCATCCGATGGTGGCGCGCGCGGTCGAATGGCTCAAAACGGTTCAGAATGCGGATGGCGGTTGGGGCGAAAGCTGCGACTCCTATGCGCTGGATCGCGTTGGCCATGAGAGCTTTGTTTCGAACGCCAGCCAGACGGCATGGGCCACGCTTGGCCTGATGGCGGTGGGCGAGGCGAAAAGCGAGGAGGTCGCGCGCGGGATCGCGTGGCTGATCGCCAATCAGGCCGGGGACGGTCTCTGGGGGCAGGAGCATTATACGGGCGGGGGTTTCCCGCGAGTCTTTTACCTGCGCTATCATGGCTATCCGCGCTATTTCCCGCTTTGGGCTCTGGCGCGGTATCGCAATATGGCGCAGGCCAATGTGGAGCAAGCCCAGTGGGGAATGTGAACGGCAAGCCGGTGATCGTGGTGACAGGCACGCTGCGCGAGGCGGCGGTGCTGGATCAGCATCAGGTCGAGGTGATCGCGGGGGGCAACGACCCCGAACGCCTGCGCGAGGAGTTGATGGAGCGGGCCAAACATGCCGGCGGGCTCATCAGCTATGGCATGTGCGGGGCGGTCGATCATACGCTCAAACTGGGCACGATGGTGATCGGCAAAAGGCTGACCGGGGCGTTTCATACCAAATGCGATGAACGCTGGGTGGCGGTGCTGCAGGAATTGCTGCCCCAGGCTCGGGTGGGCACGGTGCATGCCGATGGCCATCTGCTGACCGATTCGCATGACAAGGCCGAGCGTGCATGGGCCAGTGCGGCCATTGCGGCGGATATGGAAAGCCATATCGTGGCCGAGGTGGCGGCGCATATGAACCTGCCTTTTGTGATTCTGCGCTGTATTTCCGATATTGCCGAGGTGGAATTGCCGCCCGCGGTCAATGTGATGATGGGGCCCAATGGCGAGCTGGCGCTGGGCGCGGTGTTCAAGTCGATCCGTCAGCAGCCCGATCAGATCGGATCACTGACCAAGACGATCATGGGTTTTGCCAAGGCCTATCGTGCGTTGATCAGGGGGTCGAAACAGGCCGGGCCCTATCTGGGCTTTGATTTGCGCTGATGCAAAAAGAGCGGGGGTTTGCGGCCCCCGCCCTTTTTATAACCAGCGCCTTGTTCGGATCAGGCTGCGCGGGTGGCGCGGGCATATCCTTCCGGATCGGAAATCTTGATCTTTTCCAATTCGGCTTCGACCTGCGTGGCATGCACGTCCTGCGCCTTGCGGGCGTTGGACAGGTCGATGTCGGGCGCCATCGGGCCATCGGTGCGGATGCCCTGCATGCCCACTTTGATGAATTCCCACGGGCGCGTCAGCCCTTCCTTGGCCGCCGTGCCTTCAAACCCGCAATGGACCATGCAGTTCGAGCATTTCTCGTACTTGCCGACACCATACTGATCCCAGTCGGTGCCTTCCATCAATTCGGCAAAGGTATCGACATAGCCTTCGCCCACCAGATAGCAGGGCTTTTGCCAGCCAAACACCGTGCGCAGCGGCATCGACCAGGGCGTGCATTCATACGAACGGTTGCCCGCGAGGAAGTCGAGGAACAGCGGCGAATTGGTGAACTTCCACGCCTTGCCGCCGCCTTCGCCCGGCTTGGCATTCTTGGCCGCGCCGCGCTTCAACAAGTCGCGGAACAGGTTCTTGGTCTTTTCGCGGTTCAGGAAATGCTCCTGATCGGCGGCGCGTTCATAGGCATAGCCGGGGCTGATGGTCACTTCGACATCGAGACTGGTCATCAGGTCGAGGAACTTGGCCATGCTCTCAGCCTTGGCATCGTTGAACACGGTGCAGTTGACCTGAACGCGGAAGCCCTTGGACTTGGCCAGATGAATCGCTTCGAGCGCGACGTCATAGGTGCCTTCCTGATCCACGGCCTTGTCGTGCATGGCCTTGTCGCCGTCCAGATGGATCGACCAGGTGAAATAGGAGGAGGGCTTGTAGTCGTTGATCTTCTTTTTCAGCAGCAGCGCGTTGGTGCACAGGATCACGAACTTTTTGCGCGCGATATAGCCTTCGACAATCTTGGGCATATCCCGGTGCAGCAGCGGTTCGCCGCCCGCGATCGACACGGCGGGCGCGCCCGATTCCTCGATCGCCGCCATACATTCTTCCACCGACAGGCGGCGGTTGAGGATCGCGTCGGGATAATCGATCTTGCCGCAGCCCGGGCAGGCAAGATTGCAGCGCAGCAGCGGTTCGAGCATCAGCACGAGCGGATATTTGCCGCCCTTGATCTGGCTGGAAATGGCGTGACCGGCAATGCGAAGGGCAGGGCCAAGGGGAAGGGACAAGGGGGTTACTCCTGGTAGGGCGTCAACCGCGCGCGCGGGCGGGTTCGCCCGCCCGGCGAAGCGCCGCTGGCAGGCTGAACGACACGTTTTCGCGGATGCCGTCAAGCTCTGAGACAGTTATTTTTCTCGAAAGGGCGATTGCGGCAATCACATCTTCGACCAGTTCCTCGGGCGCGCTGGCCCCGGCGGTGACGCCAAGGCGCTCGACCCCGTCCAGCCATTGCGGGTCCAGATCGCCCGCATCGCCCACCAGCCATGCCGGTTTGCCCAGCGAGAGCGCCACATCGCGCAGCCGGTTCGAATTGCTGGAATTGGCCGCGCCCACCACGATCAGCGCATCGCATTCCTCCACCAGCGCGCGCACGGCGTTCTGGCGGTTTTGTGTGGCATAGCAGATGTCGGATACGTCGGGCCCCGCCACATCGTCAAAGCGATCATGGAGCGCGGCGATCACCGAGCGCGTATCGTCGACCGACAGCGTGGTCTGGGTCACATAGGCAATCGAGGAATCCGCGCCCAGCGGCAGCGCGGCCACATCCTCGGGCGTGGCGACCAGATGGACCGGCGCCGGGATCTGGCCCAGCGTGCCCACCACCTCGGGGTGGCCCGCATGACCGATCAGCACGACCTCGCGCCCCTCGCGGGCAAAGCGGCCGCCGTGCAGATGGACCTTGGTCACCAGCGGGCAGGTGGCGTCATAGACCGGCAATCCGCGCTGCTCGGCTTCCTGCTCGACGGTCTGGGGCACGCCATGCGCTGAAAACACCGTGACCGCGCCGGGGGGCACTTCGTCGAGTTCCTCGACAAAGACCGCGCCCATTGCGCGCAACCTGTTTACGACATGCGCGTTATGAACAATCTCATGGCGGACATAAACCGGCGCGCCATGGATTTCGAGCGCGCGTTCGACAATGCGGATCGCGCGCACCACGCCCGCGCAAAATCCGCGCGGCGAGGCAAGTTTGATGGATAAAGGAGCGGCGAGCAGCCGAGCGGGGGAACTCTCTGTCGGTGTCAAACGGTATATCCCTTTTGAACCTGTGCCCTTGGGGGATTTCGGGCAGGGCGCACAGAAGCGCGATAGGCATTGTAACCGCTTCTGTTGGCAGAGAAAAGATTGCGCCAGCCTGAACCGCAGCTTCATTGCGCGCTCATGCCACTTGTTTTACGTATTGCTCTGGCTCAAGGACGCGCAAAGGCCCGCTGCGGCACGGGCATCCGGGGTTAACGCAAGGTTTGATCTGGAGTGAGCATGACACGTCAATCGGGATTCGCATCGTTCAAGGCTGCCGGGGCGCTGGCGCTGCTGGCTCCTTTGTCGCTGGCGGCTGTTCCGGGCGTGGCCATGGCGCAGGCGGGCGATCCGGCGGTTCAGACCATCGAGGGGCTCAATGCGGGCCTGATCGCCACGATGAAGGCGCAGGGCGGACAATCCGCGCGCGCGCGCGTGATCGGCCCGGTGGTCGACCGCGCCTTTGACATTCCCGCGATGGCCCGCCTTTCGGTCGGCCCGCCGTGGACCACCTTTTCTCCGCTCGAACAGGCCAATGTCATTGCCGCCTTTCGCGCGATGACGGTGGCGCAATATGCCGCCAATTTCGACAGCTATTCTGGCGAGAAGCTCAGCCTTGTGGGGGGCGTGGAAACGCGCGGCACGGACAAGCTGGTCCGCACGCAACTGACCGGGCCGGGCACCAATGAATCGCTCAACTATCGCCTGCGCGAAAATGGCGGGCAATGGCGGATCATCGACGTGTTCTATCGCAACGCGATCAGCCAGATCGCCACGCGCCGTTCCGATTTCGCCGGGGTGATCGCCAAGGGCGGCGCGGGCGCGCTGGTGGCGCATCTCAACAAACTGGCCGCCAATCCGAAGTAAGCGGCAGGCATGAAAAAGCCCCGTTGCGTCGATGGACGCAACGGGGCTTTTTCATGCGAACCCAATGGGCTCAGAAATAGCGCTTTTAGAAATAGCGTAGGGCCAGACGGATCACCTGCGGCTTTGCCTCATGGGTGAACACCGCATCGCGCCATTTGGGCGGGCCAAACACGATCTTGGCATCGCGCGAAAAACCGACGCCTTCCCTGGGAATGCCAAGGAAGTTGCGGTCGACTTTCTTGTTGCCATTCTCGTCCTGAAACACCTGCGCCGCCCATTCGCCGGGGGGCACATTGGCAAAGGTCACGCTGGTCGAGCCCTTTTGCGCGGGGGCCGATGCCTCCAGCACGCAATCATCCTTCAAAAAGCTCTTTTGCGGGCAGAGCGCAACATGCACCCGGCCCGCATTCGAGCGGACATTATCCACCGTCACCGTCAGCGACGGGGCAGCCGGGGGCGGCATTATCGCATCGGCCAGCGTCAGAGCGATCAGCGCAAGGCTCAAGCGCGGGCCTCGCCCACGATATCGGCGCTCACGATTTCCGCATCGTTCCAACGCAGCGCCTTGAGCACCGTTTCCACGATATGCGGCGCGTTCAGGCCCGCCGTGTCATACTGCTTGTCGGGCGCATCATGATCCTGAAACACATCGGGCAGACGCATCGTGCGGATCTTCAATCCGCCATCGGTCAGCCCTTCGTCGCTGGCCAGCGTCAGCACATGCGAGCCAAGGCCGCCGATCGCGCCTTCCTCGATGGTGACGACCACCTCATGCGTGGAGGCCAGACGGCGGATCAGATCCTCATCCAGCGGCTTGGCAAAGCGCAGGTCGGCCACGGTCGTGGGCAGGCCCTTGGCTTCCAGTACCTCGGCGGCCTTGACCGCCTCGGCCAGACGGGTGCCCAGCGAGAGGATGGCGATCTTGCCGGTTCCGCCGCGCACGATTCGCCCCTTGCCGATCTCCAGCAATTGCGGAACCGCAGGCATTTCCACGCCCGTGCCATTGCCGCGCGGATAGCGGAAGGCAATCGGCCCGCTGTCATGACAGGCCGCCGTATAGGTCATATGGACCAGTTCGGCCTCATCAGCCGCCGCCATCACCACGAAATTGGGCAGCGAAGCCAGATAGGTGATGTCGAACGTGCCGGCATGGGTCGCGCCATCGGCGCCCACCAGCCCTGCGCGGTCAATCGCGAAACGCACCGGCAGGTTCTGGATCGCCACATCATGTACGACCTGATCATAGGCGCGCTGAAGGAAGGTGGAATAGATCGCGCAGAACGGACGCATCCCCTGCGCGGCCAAACCGGCGGCAAAGGTCACGGCATGCTGTTCGGCAATGCCGACGTCAAAGCTGCGATCCGGGTGCGCCTTGGCGAATTTGTCGACGCCCGTGCCGCTGGGCATGGCGGCGGTGATCGCCACGATCCGCTTGTCCGTATCGGCAATCTTGGCCAGCGTTTCGCCAAACACGTTCTGATAGGCAGGTGCCTTGGCCGGGGCCTTGACCTGTTCGCCGGTGACGACGTTGAATTTCTGGACGCCGTGATACTTGTCCGCCGCCGCCTCGGCCGGGCCATAGCCCTTGCCCTTTTGCGTGACGACATGGATCAGGCAGGGGCCCGCCGCCGCATCGCGGACATTTTCCAGCACCGGGATCAACTGATCCAGATTATGCCCGTCAATCGGGCCGACATAATAAAAGCCCAGTTCCTCGAACAGGGTTCCGCCCATCACCATGCCGCGCGCGAATTCGTCGGTCTTGCTGGCCGCGCGCGACAAAGGCGCGGGCAGGTGGCGCGAGAGCTTCTTGGCCATTTCGCGCAGTTCGAGGAAGGGGCGCGAGGATACCAGCCGCGCGAGGTAAGCCGAAAGCCCGCCGACCGGGGGCGCAATCGACATATCATTGTCATTGAGGATGACGACCAGCCGGTTGCCCGCGCCTTGCGCATTGTTCATCGCCTCATAGGCCATGCCTGCGCTCATCGAACCATCGCCGATGACGGCAATCGCCTTGCCGGGCTGATCGCTCATCTTGTTGGCCATGGCAAAGCCGATGGCGGCGGAAATCGAGGTGCTGGAATGGGCTGCGCCAAAGGGGTCGTATTCTGATTCGCTGCGTTTGGTGAAACCCGACAGGCCGCCCGGCTGGCGCAGGGTGCGGATGCGGTCGCGCCGCCCGGTGACGATCTTGTGCGGATAGGCCTGATGGCCCACGTCCCAGATCACCTTGTCGCGCGGCGTGTCGAACACGTAATGCAGCGCCACGGTCAATTCCACCACGCCAAGGCCCGAGCCCAGATGGCCCCCGGTCTGCCCAACGGTGTGGATCATTTCCTGGCGCACGTCATCGGCCAACTGGCGCAATTCGCCCATCGACAGGCCGCGCATGTCGGCAGGCACCTTCACTCGATCCAGGATCGGCGTCTTCAGTTCAGCTTCCATGGCCCAGCCTTACACGGGTTAATCGGCCCTGTCGATTGATCCCATGGTGTTCATAATGCATTTGCGCCGGGCGGTTGTTGCAAGTGGGACGCGCGAGGCACAGGGCGGCAGGAAAAATGCTCCTGTTCGCTCCCAGCTCTTGTTTTTCCTGCGCGGCTCAAGGACATGCTGTTGGGTCAAAGGCCAAAGGCGCCTCGTCCTATCGGCCATCTTGGCAGGGTGGGGGCGGATCAATAAGGTCGCATCAAAAGCATATTAAGGGGATTTGAGGATGAAACTGGGCGCGCAAAGTCTGCGGGCGATCATGCTTGCCGGGGCGGCTTTGATGCCGGTGGCGGCGCATGCGGCCGATGAAGAGGCTGCTTCGCCGATCATCGTGACCGGCGCGGGGCTCAATGCGGCCCCCGCTGTGCCGGCCTATTCCTCACGCGAAATCGACCGCGAGGCGTTGACCTCTTCGGCCTCGGGTCGGATCGAGGACGTTTTGGCCAATGTGGCAGGTTTTCAACAGTTTCGTCGTTCCGACAGCCGTTACACCAATCCTTCGGCCCAAGGCGCGACCTTGCGCGCGCTGGGCGGCAATGCGGCAGCGCGTACGCAGGTGCTGCTCGATGGCGTGCCGATGGCCGATCCGATGTTCGGCTCGGTGCCGTGGAATGCCATCACGCCTGAGCGCCTCGGCTCGGTGCGGGTGACGCGGGGCGGCGGTTCGGGGGCCTTTGGTTCGGGGGCTGTGGCCGGGACGATTGAGCTCAACAGCGCCGGGCGCGACACGCTGGGCCTGATTTCGGGCGAGGCGCTGGCCAATGATCGCGGCGAAACCTCGCTCTCGGGAGCGGTTGCGCCGAAATTGGGCGCAGGCTTTGCCGAAGTGTCGGGCCGCTGGGATCGAGGCGACGGCTTCTGGACCACGCCGGAAAGCCAGCGCGTGGGGGCCAGTGTCAAATCGCGCTACGACAGCTGGTCGATTGGCGCGCGCGGCGTGGCCCCGATTGCCAACAATGTAGAATTGCAGGCCCGCGCGATGATCTTCGACGATCACCGCGTGCTGCGCTTTGCCGGGGCCACCAGCCATTCGAGCGGCGAGGATTTCTCGCTGCGTCTGGTCGGGCGCGGGCCGTGGCAGTTTGACGCGCTGGCCTATATTCAGGATCGCGGCTTCTCCAACGTCACTATTTCGGCCAGCACGTTCCGCCCCAGCCTTGACCAGCGCCAGACGCCCGCCACGGGCCTTGGCGCCAAGGTCGAGATCCGCCCGCCGGTCGGGCCGGACCATCTGCTGCGCCTCGGCGGCGACTGGCGCAGCGCGAAGGGGGATCTGAACGAAGTGGCCTATAATGCTGCCACCGGGGCGGTCACGGCCTATCGCTGGGCGGGCGGGCGCAACAATGATCTGGGCCTTTATGCCGAGGATGACTGGAAGCTGGGGCCCCTGACGCTGACGGGCGGGGTGCGCGCGGATCGCTGGAGCGTGAATGCGGGCTATAACCGGGCCGCCAATGCAGCGGGCGCCATCACCGCCAACACCGCCTATGCTCCGCGCAGCGACTGGGCGGTGACAGGGCGCGGCGGGGCCTTGCTGAAACTGGCGCCGGGGCTGGAATTGCGCGGCTCGGCCTATTCGGGCCTGCGCCAGCCCACGATCAACGAGCTTTATCGCAGCTTCACGCTGGTGGCTTCGGGCATTTCGACCGTGACCAATGCCAATCCGGCGCTGGGCAATGAAATGATGCAGGGCTATGAGGCGGGCGTCGATTTCACGCCGGTCTCGGCTTTGAAGCTGTCGGCCACGGCCTTTTATAATCGCGTCGCCCATGCCATCGCCAATGTCACCACGGCGCAGACCGCCACGGTGATCACCCGCGTCCGCCAGAATGTCGATGCGATCCGCGCGCGGGGCCTCGAATTTGCCGCCGCCCTCGATCTGGGCAGGATCAGTCTGGATGGCAGCCTTGCGCTGACCGATGCGGTGGTGCGGGCCAGCGGCTCGCAAATCGCGCTCAACGGCATGCGCCCGGCCCAGACGCCCAAGATCGCCGCCAGCGCCACAGTGACGTGGAAACCGCGCGATGGCTGGCAGGGGGCCTTGGTGCTGCGCCATTTCGGTTCGCAATATGAGGACGATCTGCAAGCCTATCTGATGCCTTCGGCCACCACCATCGGCGCCTTTGTTCAGGCCCCGCTGGGCCACGGCGTCAGCTTTATCCTGCGCGGCGAAAATCTGGCCAATGTGACTGTGATCACCCGCAATCAGGCAGGCAGCATGGACATTGGCGCGCCGCGCACGGTTTGGGCCGGGCTCAGGTTCGGCTTGAAGTAAACGGATCATGCGGGCATGGGAGAAGCCATGCCCGCCTTGACCCTCAATGGCCATCCGGTCGATCTGCGCATGGATGCTGCAACGCCTCTGCTGTGGGCGCTGCGTTGCGGGGCCAATCTGACGGGCGCGAAATATGGCTGCGGCACGGGCGAGTGCGGGGCCTGTATGCTCATGGTCGATGGGCAGGCGCTGCCCTCGTGTCAAATGACTTTGGCGCAGGCGCAGGGACGCAGCATCACCACCATCGAGGGGCTGAGCAACGACCGTTCGCACCCCTTGCAACAGGCGATGGTGGCCGAGGGCGCGATCCAATGCGGTTTCTGCACGCCGGGCATCGTCATGGCCGGGGCCGCGCTGCTGGCCGCCAATGCCGACCCCAGCGCGGATGATATCAACAAGGCCGTCACCAATCTTTGCCGCTGCGGCGTCTATCCTCGGCTGGTGCGCGCGATCCAGCGCGCCGGGCGGGTGATGCGCGGGCTGGAAACCATTGCCGCGGCCCCGGCGCCGGGCGGTAGCCCCCAAGCAGGGCGCGGCAATACCGATCAAAGGAGCATCCCATGAAGGCCACCATCTGGCACAATCCGGCCTGCGGCACCTCGCGCAAGACCTTGGCGATTCTGGAGGAAACCCCCGGCGTTGAAGTGAGCGTGGTGGAATATCTCAAGACTCCGCCTTCGGCTGAAAAGTTGGCCCAGCTCTATCGCGATGCGGGCATGACGCCGCAAGCGGGGCTGCGTTTGCGCGGCACGGATGCGGTTGAACGCGGACTGCCCGATGCCGATGACGCCACCGTATTGGCCGCCATGGCGGCCGAGCCGAAACTGATCGAGCGGCCCTTGGTGGAAACTGAAAAAGGCGTGGCGCTGTGCCGCCCGCAGGATGTGGTCGCCCAGATCCTTTAGAACCATATCCGTTATCGTGGATTACTGTTCCGATGGGGCGCGGTTTGCGGCAAATGTTGCGCATGGCCGCTTGCCAACGGGCTTGCAGTTTTGCAAACCTTTGGGCAGAGCACGCAGGTCTTAGGGTAGGGATTTGACAAGAGCATGACAACCGAACTGGCCGGAGAGGCGCCGCTTGCCAAAGTGAAAAGCCGGCTGAAGCGGGCGATAGGGCCTTGGGGGGTCTTTTTCGAAGGCTTCCTGAAAAACCCCGTCATGGTCGGCTCGATCGTGCCTTCCTCGCGCTTTACCATCAATCGCGTGCTGTCCGCCGTCGATTGGGACAATACCAAGCTCTTCGTCGAATATGGGCCGGGCGTGGGCACCTTCTGCCAGCCAGTCCTCGACCGCCTGCGCCGCGACGGAACGCTGCTGGTCATCGACCTCAACCCCGATTTCATCGAATATCTCACCCACACCATCACCGACAGCCGCTTTGTCGCGGTCCACGGTTCGGCCGAGGATGTCGAAGAGATTGTGCGCGCCCATGGCCATGAAAAGGCCGACTACATCATCTCGGGCCTGCCCTTTTCCACCCTGCCGCCCGGCGTCGGTCCGGCCATCGCTGCGGCCACCTATCGCGTCCTGCGCAAGGGCGGGGCCTTCCTCGTCTATCAGTTCACCCCGCGCGCGGGCGACTTCATGGCCCAGTTCTTCAAGCGCATCGACAAGGGGCTGGAGTGGATCAACGTGCCGCCTTGCTTCCTGTTTTGGGGTTGGAAGGACGAGGATTGAGGGGGGGCGGGGGCGGGTTTTATGCCTCCGGCGGGCAATAGAGTCTTAGACCCTTTGCAATCCCTTTAATGGGGTGGCGCTTCGTTTATGGCGGAGCGCCTTTTTTCGTTTTTAGGCCTGCGGCGCGGCGAGCTTGCGCAGGTTGGCGCCGCGGCCTTAAAGTTCCAACCTGCGTTCCATACAAAACGCCGAACCCATGGCGCAACGCAGACAGTAACGGGAGAGCGAGGGCCCAGACCCTCGCATAAACCTCCTTAATTCACTCAAACGTCGCCATAATATCATCCACGCTCGGCCCGGCCAGCTGCCGGTGGATCGCGGCCATCAGCCCGGCGATATAGAGCGTCACTATCGCGGCCAGCAGCGAAGAGACCACCGCCGAGATGATCCGCCCCGTATCCGGCCCGCCCGCCAGCGCGCCGATTGACCCGCCGATTGAAACGACCGCCACCATGGCCACCATCACCACCACGCCCACCAGCAGCGCAAAGCCGAGCAGTCGCCAGCCATTGCCGCGCGTGATGGCCCAGGACCGCATCAGCGCGCGCGCGGGATTATAGACCCGCTCGACCGCCACCACCGGCCCGACCAGCGACATGCGGATATAGGCGGCGATGGCCACGATCATCACGACGATCATGCCGCCCCCGGCCAGCGCGGGCTGTTTGGTCAACGCCAGCACGCCGATCAACCCGCCGCCGACCATTGCGATTGCGGCCGCCAGCATGATCTGCGCCAGCACATAGGGAAACACACCCTTGGCGCCCAGCGACAGCGCCTGGCCCACGGTCGGGCGGCTGCGGTCGGTAAACAGCGTCAGGATGGCCAGCACGCCCACCGCTTGAAACAGGATCATCGGGATCACATAGGGCAGAGCGGTGGCATAGAAGGCCTCCATCGCCTGCATCGCCTGGGCGGGCGATGCCCCTTGCGCGGCGGGCGGATCGGGCATCAGCAGCGCAAAGGCCAGCCTTGGCAGCAGAAAGAACACGCCCGCCAGAGCCAGCAGGACATCCCGATTGGCAAGAATTGCCGAATGGGCCGTCCGCCAGGCCAGATTGCTGTCAAAACGCATCGGGGTACTCCTTTCGCGCCAAGCCCGGCCCATATGCCTGCGGCGCATCTGACCCCTTGATAAGCGGAGCGGATTGCCCCACGCAAGAATCATGGTCATGCAAGATGCAATCAAGGCTGAGATTCTGCTCGAAAACGGCGTGGCCGTGCGGCGGGACTATGAGCCTGTGTCGTATCGCGAGGCTCTGGATTATCAGACCGCGCGCAATAGTGCGATTTATGAAGGGCTTGCGCCCGATCTGATCTGGCTGCTCGAACACCCCCCGGTGTATACGGCGGGCACCAGCGCGCAAGGCTCCGACATGCTCGATCCGCGCTTCGAAGTGGTCGAGGCGGGGCGCGGCGGCAAATATACCTATCATGGGCCGGGCCAGCGGATCGGCTATGTGCTGATCGATCTGAAGCAACGCGCGCGCGATGTGCGCGGCTTTGTCCATGCGCTCGAAGGCTGGGTGATCGACACTTTGGCCGATTTCGGGGTGGAAAGCTGGCGCAGCGAGGCGGGCGTGGGCATCTGGACCCGCGACATTGACGGTTCCGAGGCCAAGATCGGCGCGATTGGCGTGCGCATCCGCCGCTGGGTGACGATGCATGGGTTTTCGGTCAATCTGAACCCGGACCTGTCGCATTTCACCGGCATCGTGCCCTGCGGCATTGCCGAAAAGGGCGTCACTTCGCTGGCCCGCCTCGGCATCAGCGTTTCGGCGCAGCAATGGGACGAGGCGCTGCTGGCCCGCGCGGATCAGTTTCTGGCCAAGCTGGAGCAGGCCTGTCCTCCCGCCACAAAGCCTGAAGGAAATGAGCCATGAAGCGCGCTGTAACTGTCCTTGCCCTCGCGCTGGCGCTGGGCGGATGCTGGGGCAAGAAGGCCAGTAAGGCCGACGACCAGCGCACCGCCTCGGGCCAGATCCTGAACGGTTCGACCAGCGATGCGATGATTGCCTATGACGCGCTGACATCTCGGGCGCCTCTGGCCCCGCGCGCGGTGGCCGCCGCGCCCAGCGCCGCGCCGACCGAAGAAGCCGCCCCCGAGGAAGCGGCCAGCGCCGCCGAATAATTGCGAACCCGGCCCGCCGTAGGGGTTCGGCGGGCCGGGCGGCATTGGGCGAGAGGCTGACCATAGGGGACGGAGTGTGATCCTGCTGGTCAGCATCGCTCGTACTGGCCCGGCCGAGAGGGGGGAGCCGGGGCCAGCGATCAGGCCGAATAGGGCGGAAAGCTGGTATAGCCTTCTGCCGTATTTCCGTACCATGCCGAAGGATCGCCTCCTTCGGTCCAGGGATGCCCATGGGCGATACGGTCGACCAGATCGGGATTGGTAATGAAGGGCCGTCCATAAGAGATGGCGTCCGCCTCACCCTTTTCAAGAGCCGCCGCGCCCGATTGCGCCGTATAATCGGCATTATCGACCACCGGGCCCTTGAAGATGGTTTTGAGATGCGCGGCGCGGCGCGGCCCAAGGCCCGAACCGAACGTGCCGCCGGGCAAGGGATCGCGGATTTCGAGGAAGCCGATTTTGAGGTCGTCCAGCACCTTTGCCGCATGGTCGAACAGGGCATAGGTGTCGCTGTCTTCTACTCCCTGAATGCCGTCATTGGGCGAGAGGCGGACCGAAACGCGCCCCGCGCCCCAGACGCGGATCAGCGCCTCAGTGACTTCTTTCAGCAGGCGGGTGCGGTTTTCGATTGGGCCGCCGTAATCGTCGGTGCGGTGGTTGGTGCCGTCGCGCAGGAACTGGTCGATCAGATAGCCATTGGCGCCGTGCAGTTGCACGCCATCGAACCCGGCCTCTTTGGCAAGGCGCGCGGCATTTTCATAATCGGCGATCAGGCGGGGGATTTCGTGGGTTTCAAGGGCGCGTGCCTTCACATAGGGCTGTTTGCCCTGATAGGTATGCGCTTCGCCGGGCGCGGTGGTGGCGCTGGCTGAAACGGGCTGGATACCGTGGAGTTCGGGGTGCGACACGCGGCCCATGTGCCACAATTGCAGGACGATCCGCCCGCCCGCATCATGCACGGCCTGCGTCACCTGCTTCCAGCTTTCGGCCTGTTCACGGTTCCAGATGCCCGGCGCATTGGGCCATCCGCGGCCTTCGGCGCTGATCGCTGTGGCTTCGGAAATCAGCAGGCCCGCCCTGGCGCGCTGGGCGTAATATTGCGCCATCAGCGGGTTGGCGAGGCCTTCGCGGTTCGACCGTCCACGCGTGAGGGGGGCGAGCAGGATGCGGTTGGGGGCGGCGATATCGCCAAGGGCGATGGGCGTGAGGAGGGGGTTTGTCATGGCACGTGATGTTGTGCCGCGCCGCAGCAATTTCCAGTGCAAGCAGTTCTATCGCGGGGCCAAGAAAGACTAACGGGGCGCAAGACTTGAATCTTGCGCCCCGCAAACAGGGAGAGGGCTGGTGCCGAGGCGTGACACGGATGTGTCACGCCAACCGCATTACGCGGCCAGTTCAAACGGCGCGATTTCGCCCGACAGATAGAGCTTCTTGGCCTTGGCGCGGCTCAGCTTGCCCGAGGACGTGCGCGGCAGGGTGCGCGGGGGCACCAGTTCGACAATGGCCGGGTGGCCCAGAATGGCGCGCACCTTTTCGGCCACGGCATTCTTCAGCTTCAGGCGCTCTGCCGGGTCCGACACGCGGCAATGGACCAGCACGGCGGCGGTTTCCTCGCCGGTGTCGGTCTCAAGGCTGAAAGCGGCAATGTCGCCCTGATGGAAACCGGGGAGCTGTTCCACCGCCCATTCGATATCCTGGGGCCAGTGGTTCTTGCCGTTGATGATAATCATGTCCTTGGCGCGGCCGACGATGAACAGATAACCCTCGGCGTTCTGATAGCCCATGTCGCCCGTGTCCAGCCAGCCATCGACCAGACAGGCCGCCGTGGCTTCGGGATCGCGGAAATAGGAGTGCATGACCGAGGGGCCCTTGCACCACACTTTGCCGATCTGATGATGGGCAAGAATCTTGCCCGAGCCGTCGCGGACCTCGATTTCCATGTCCAGCACCGGCTTGCCGCAATTGACGATGGCGCGATAGCGGGCCGGGCGCGACAGGTCGCGCGGCTGGCCCGACAGGCGCTCTTCCTCGACCAGTTCGACGCGGATGCCTTCGCCCGGCGGCATGATCGTGACCGAGAGCGTGGCTTCGGCAAGACCATAGGAGGGCAGGAAGGCACTGGCCTTGAACCCGGCAGGCGCAAAGGCGTTGACGAAGCCCTGCATCACATCGGGGCGGATCATGTCCGCGCCATTGCCCGCAAGGCGCCAGCGCGACAGGTCGAAGCGCTCGTCCACATGGCTCTGGCTGGAAATGCGGCGGGCGCAGATGTCATAGCCGAAGGTGGGCGAATAGGAGATCGAATGGCCCGGATTGCGGGTGATCATGTCCAGCCATGCCAGCGGGCGGCGGGCGAAATCCTCGGTTTTGAGGTAATCGGTTGAAACCTGATTGGCGATGACCGAGAGGAAGCAGCCGACCAGCCCCATGTCATGATACCACGGCAGCCACGAAACGCAGCGATCATCGCCCTGCAATTGCATGGCCAGACCGTGGCCGCGCAGATTGTTGAGCAGCGAGGCGTGAGTCACGGCCACGCCATGCGGGAAGCGCGTCGAACCCGAGGAATATTGCAGATAACAGATGTCATCGCCCGAGGCCTGCGGCAGTTCGCCCGGCACCACCGGATCGGCGGTCAGAATGTCCCAGCTCAGCCCTTCGCACGCCCCGCCCTTGGCATTATGCGCCTGCGCGGCGGCAAGGCCCAGATGGCCGATTTCGGGCGGATAGAAAAACCACGAGGGATCGCTGCTGGCCAATTGGACGGCGAGCTGGTCGATATAATTGTCCTTGCCGCCAAAGCTGGTGGGCAAGGGCAGCGGCACCGGCCATGCGCCGGCATAGATCACGCCGCAGAACAGCGCGGCAAAATCGGCGCCCGTTTCGGCCACCATAGCGATGCGGTCGCCTTTCTTCACGCCGCGCGCGATCAGGCGATGCGCCATGGCGATCGCATCCTGACGCAGTTCGCGGAAAGGATAGGGCCGGATCAGATTGCCGCGCGGATCGTGAAAATTCAGCCCGCGGGTGCCGGTCGCCGCATAATCCAGCGCCTCGCCAAAGGTGGCGAAATCGCCGAAACGGCGCGGCAGGGCGCAGATATTGGGCGTGGGGATCAGGGCGGTGGGCGCTTCGATCACGGCGGCGTCGGTCATGGTCTAATCCGTCTTGGGTCATGCCCCGGCAACAGGGCATCAGAAACTGGCCCGCAAGTCGGGTGACGCGGGGGGTCCCCTTTGGCGCGCGACTGTGGCACGAATATGGCCAATGGATGATACAGAGCGCCCCAATCGCCGCAAAATGGCCCCAAAGCCCCTCGATTCGGCCCGGATCGAGGAAATGGCGCTGGCCTATGTCGCGCGTTTCGCCACCAGCGCGGGGCGTCTGGAGGATTACTTACTGCGCAAACTTCGCGAGCGCGGCTGGGCCGGGGATGAGTCGCCCGAGGCCACAGTAGCCGCGATTGTCGGCCGCCATGTCGAGCTGGGCTATATTGACGATGAAAGCTATGCCCGGATGAAGACGGGCAGCCTGCTGCGGCGGGGATTGGGGCAGCGGCGGATCGCGCAGGCGCTGGGGCAGGCGGGGATTGACGAGGATATTCGCGCCGAGGTGATGCCGGGTGAGGCGGAGGCGCGTGAGGCGGCGCTGGCCTATGCGCGGCGGCGGGGGCTGGGGCCGTTTGCGCGGCGCGCGATGCCCGATGATCCGATGGAGCGCCGCGCCCGCCGCGAAAAGGAAGTTGCCGCCATGCTGCGCGCAGGCCACGCCATGGGCGCAGCGCGGGCCGTTCTGGAGGCCGCCGACCCACAGGCCGCGCAGGACTGGGTCGAGGAAGCGCGCGAGGAATAGGGTTCCTTGGATGCTGCCCTTTGCCCTTGCCCCCTTTGCCCTTGCCCCCTTTGCCCTTGCCTTGCCCCCCCGCCTTGGGCTAGGCGCTAAACGTCACTGGCCTTAGCGGATTCTGTTCGCGGGCAGACCTGAATTTAGGGAAACTTGCGCAATGCTCTTCACCTGGTGGAACGGCTCCACTTTCGGCACCTGGCTCAACACCAAGTTTGGCGGCGAACAGGTTGGCACCGATTTTCAGGGTAACAAGTATTACCGCTCGAAGAAGGTCGTTCCGGCCGGCACCAACAGCCCCTTTGCGGGCATGGAGCGCCGTTGGGTGATCTATAATGGCGCCAATGATTCGAGCCGCGTTCCGGCCGAATGGCATGGCTGGCTGCACCATTCCTATGACGCCGTGCCGCAGAGCCATCTGCCGCCCCCCCGCATCTGGGAAACCGAATATACGCCCAACGCTACCGGCACCGCCAAGGCCCACCAGCCCCATCCCGAACTGCGCGGCGCGGGCAAGGCCAAGGCGGCCGGCTACGAAGCCTGGACGCCTGAAGGCTGATTGATACCATGCGCCGGACTCTGATGGTGGCTGGCGCCGGTATTTTGCTGGCATGTTTCGCGCTTTCGGCCTGCGGCGGCTCGTCCGAGCCCGAGACGCAGGCCACCGACGTGCCCAAGGCGGTGGCGGGCAATGCCGCCGCTCAGGCGGTTGAAAATCAGTTCGGCACCCCGGTCAAGGATCGCGTGGCCACGCTGGGCCTGCTCAACAAGCGCAACAATGAGCAGCAGGATATCGTCCTGAAAGTGGGCGAGGCGCGGCGCATCGGCAATGTCGTGGTCAAACTGTCGAGCTGCGAAAAGACCCAGCCCTGGGAGCGCCCGCAGGAAACCGGCGCCTTCGTTCAGGTCTTTGTCGAGCAGCGCGCGCAGATCTCCGATCCCCTGCGCTGGCAGAAAGTGTTTTCGGGTTGGCTGTTCCGCAATTCGCCGGGGCTGAACGTGGTTCAGCATCCGGTCTATGACGTTTGGGTCAAGGATTGCGCGATGAACTTCCCCGGCGAGGAAGAGAACCCGGCCGATTTCGCCGCGCCCAAGAGCGTATCGAAGGCATCGGGCAGTGCCAGCGCCACCCCGAGCGTTGAGGCCACGCCGACCCCCGCGCCTGCCAGCCCCGAAAACCCGGACTGAACCGGCAGGCCCGGTTCTTTCGGCCGCATCGCTTCACGCAGCATCGCCAGATAGCGCTTTTGCGGGATCTCCACCGCGCCCAGCGAGGCCAGATGGCTGGTGATGAACTGGCAATCGAGCAATTCGGCGCCCCCGATGCGCAGCGCCGCCACCAGCCAAGCCAGCGCAACCTTTGAGGCATCGGGCACGCGGCTGAACATGCTTTCCCCGCAAAAGACCCGTTCGAAACCAACGCCATAGAGCCCGCCCACCAGCGCGCCGTCAATCCAGCATTCGATCGAATGGGCATGGCCCAGCCGGTGCAATTCGCGATAGGAGGCCGCGATTCGCGCGCTGATCCATGTTTCGCCGCCGTCGTCGCCCTCGGCGCGGCGCGGCGCAGCGCAGGCGTCCAGCACAAGGTCGAAGGCCGCATTGCAGGTGACGGTGAATTTCTCGCGGCGCAAACTGCGCGCCAGTGAATGTGAAACGCGAAAGCCATCAAGCGGCAGGATGCCCCGCCGCTTGGGCTCGACCCAAAAGATTTCGGGATCGTCGCGCGAATCGGCCATCGGAAACACGCCGCCGCGATAGGCCAGCAGCAAGAGGGCAGGATCAATCAGATCTGGGTTTTCCATCGTCACCGGGCCTGTCTAGCATTCTGTTCATCCGGGCGTGAAGAGGGAGAAACAGCGCAAACCCCGCCTTTGAGCTTCCACGAAAAAATACGCGCTCATCGCATATTGCCCACTTGCCAAAGCCGCAAGCCTACCCTAGAGGCGCGTCTCCCGCAGGAGTGTAGCTCAGTTGGTAGAGCATCGGTCTCCAAAACCGAGGGCCGTGGGTTCGAGTCCCTCCGCTCCTGCCAGGGTCGCCAATTATGGTAGCTTTTACAGCTATTTGGCGGCATAATTTGGCTAACCTTTGAGGCAAGGTTAGCCAAATTCAAGTTTTTTGGTTGTCCAGATCGAACTGGATCATCGGCGCCATGGCCGATTTGGCCATCTTCTTTTGATTGGCCGCCTCTGTGTAAACGGACACCTGTTTGTCGGTCGTCCAGCCCCCAAACGCTTTTAATTCCTGATTGGTGGCGCCCAGCTCGGCGGCGCGGCGCGCGGCGGCTTTGCGCAGGCCGTGGGCGGCACAGTGGGGCAGCGAAGCCTCGTTGCACCAATCGCGCATTTTGTTGCCAAGCCCGGCGCGCGTGAACGGATTGCCAAAGGCGGTGGCGAGGAATGTCTTACCGGCTGCTACGGGCATGGCTTCGATAGCCTCGAGCAATTGGGGGGCAACGGGAAGCCAGATGGTTTTGCCGGTCTTGTTCGCGGTTTTGGCGGGCGTGACCTCGATCATGCCATCGCGAAGGTGATGCGGCCCGAATGTTGACGCATCGCCGCGCCGCTGCGCGGTCCAGAGGAAGATTTCCAGCGCGAGGCGCGCGGATGTGCCCAGGGCGTGGTGCGCGCGGTATTGGGCGATCTCTTCCTCGCTCCAGCTATGGAAGCCTCCCTTGGGAACCTTGACCGTATCGGCCTGTTCAACGGGGTTCACCCGTTCGAGGCGAAGCGCCTTTATGGCATAGGCGAAGAAGGGGAGAAGTTCCTTGCGGAGGTTATTAGCCGCGCTGGGGCCACCGATCATCCGGCCTTTGGCATTGGGGCGCTTTGTCGCGGCCCGTTTCAGGATCGATTCGATGTGATCGAATTGAAAATGGATTATCTGATACTTCGCGAATTCCGCGACGAATTTTTCAAGGATCAGCCACGCGGTGCGCTGGGTCTGTTCTGATTTGCCGCCGGTGAAAGTGAGGCTGGCGCGGTAGCGCGCCGCCACCCAGCCCACGGTGCCGCGTTCATAGCGTTCGCCTGAAACAGGCGCGGCACCGCTGCGCAGAGAGGAGAGTTCCTCATCAAACGCGGCAGTGCCGTAGGTTTCTTTGAAATTATGGGTCTTTTGGCCATTCACCCGATAGCGGTAGCGGCGTTTGCCATGCCTATCGAGGTAGGAGGAGACGTTTTCCGGCAGGCGCTCCTTACTGGGGCGCCCCGGTTTGCGGGTTATTTCCATTCAACAGCCAGTCCAGAGGATTCGATTTATCCTCATTTGGCGCATCGGTGGGCTTGTCGGAAAGAACAAAATGCAGCCGATTTTGAACCAGATCGACGGTCATTCGTGCGCCGGGGGCTTCCTGCATCACCACCTTTACCAATCGGCGCAGGTCAGCCTCGCGAATCATCGCGCGTCGGGTCATGGCGCCTCCTGTTGAATTCGCGCCCATTCTTCTGTGATCCGGCGGACGGCGGTTTCGAAGTGGGCCGGGTTGCGTTCAATGCCGATGAAGCTTTTTCCGGTGCGCAGGGCCGCGATGCCGGTGGTTCCTGTGCCCATGAAGGGATCGCAGACGGTGCGGCCGGAAATGTTGCGCAGGATCTTCTCCATCAGCGATATCGGCTTGACCGTGGGGTGGCCCCAGATCTTGCTGGGCATGGTGTTGGCGGTGTGCCAGCGATGCATATCGTGATGATCGCCCACCGGGTGGAATCCGCGGCTCCACGCATGGATGAACAGTTCGGTGTCGGCCAGATAGTGCTTGTTGCGCATCGGGGCCGGGTTGGGCTTGATCCATGTTTGCAGGCAGAAGCGATGGAAGAGGCCGGTCAGATCGCGGAGCAGCTCGGGCAACTGATCGTTGTGACAGAAGACCACCATCGCGCCGGTGAGCAGCGGGTTGATGATCGAGCGGTCGAAGCCCTGATCAAGGCCTTCTTCGCGGATCTGGTTCCATGCTTGCCGCTCTGCCCTGAATTTCCCGCCGCCGGAGCAATCGAAATCATAGGGCGGGTCCATCACATCGGCGTCCATCCAGCCCAGCGCGGGCCGGATGGTATAGGCATCGCCCAGATAGAGCGTGGCCGGGCCGATGATGACCGGCGCGGGGAGCGCATGCGCGGGCAGGCGGCATTCGCAAGGGTCCATGCCGAAGCCAGCATAGTCTTTGAGGCCGGTGTTGTCGCAGCGGGTGCAGTCGGGCTTCATGCCGCGATCCTCTCGTTGAGCAGAGGCCCCCATTGATGAGCCATCGCCGCTGCAATGCCGGGAAAGAAGCGTGACCGTTCCTTGGCCCTGTCTTCTCCGGGTGTCATGCGGTGGACCCGCGCCAGTGGCCGAGCATCATCTGGCAGGCCAAGCGCCATCCGGGCATCGGCCTGTGTCCGATAGGTCGGGACGAGCGGGGGCAGGCCGCGCAGCCAGAGGCAGGTGCGCTTGGTTTCCCAATCACCGTATTCCCATGGCTGCACGCTTTGGGCGGCAGGCCGAAAGCCCATAATCCGCTCTTTGGCGTGTCGATGCATGACCGGGTTTTCTACCGCCACGCGCGGAACCGGGGCATTCCAGACCGTGGAAAAAAGTGCGGCGCCCTCATCCAGTTCGGCCCACATTTCAGCTAGTGTGCGCCCCGGTGGCGGGGCTGTGAGCCAGCGGACGCCAGAGTTACAGAGCCGGGTGCAAGGGGGATGGGCCACGATCAACATTTCCCATCCATCATCCAGCACATCGCGCACATCGCCGACAATGTGGTGGTTTGATCCATCCTCGGCACGGCGAAGGTCGCAGGACCATGCGTCATAACCGAGGGCGGAAAATGCACGGCGGACGGTGCCGCTAAACTCGAAAGCTATCAGGATTCGCGACATGAGAGTGTCCCTCCGATCAGGCTTTCAAGTTCGGCAATTCTGCGGCGGGCTTTTCCTAGTTCGGTCGAAATGGACCGGGACTGGCGTTCAGCCAGTTCGGAATTGCGCTCCGCGATATCGGCACGGTTCGCTAGTTCGCCCATCTTGCGCTTTTGCGTGGAGATGGTCTTTGCCTGCCCAGCTATGGTTTCGGTGAGCCGCTCCACCTTTTTCAGCAGCGATTTTTCAATTTCATCGGCCTTTTTTGCGCTTGGCGTCATGGCCGGGCCTCCTCGACAAAGGCGGTGCAGCGGGGGCCGCGTGCGTCGGTGATCCATTCCTTGGGATAGTTGGGATCATCGATGGTGAAGGCTTCGGTATAGACGGCGATCATGCAGGGTTCGGCATCGGGATCTTCGCGGGAAGGGCGGGCGGCCTCGCAGACGGCGCACCACCGCGCATGGAAGATATCGCCCTCGGTACGGTTTGACGGACGATAGGGCGTAAGGGTGCGATCATGGGGGAGATGATCGAACAGGAGGGGGTCAGCCATGGTTGGCCTCCATAAATTCGGTGGGGGTGGGCCAGTTCCAGAAGCCCTGTTTGCCGCGCATGGGGATGGGTTCGGGCCAGACCTCGATGTCGAGCATCGGCCAGCCCCAATTTGCATGTTGGTCACGGTCGCTGTCGTTCGCGCGGGGGACGCCGAATTCGGCGGCGATATCCGTGCCGAGGCGGGGTTCGCCGACAATGGCGGTGCCGAGGCCAGCGGCCATTGGTAACTGGGCCAAATCAGGGAAAATGCTGGCAGGGCAGGCGCGCTCTAAGATAGGCAGCGCCAGTTCGGCGTGCAGACAAGTCTCGGCAGCATAAATGCGGCCATCCTCATCATAGTCACGCTCCATCAGCGTATTCCACAAGCCAAGGGCTACAATCGGATCGACCTTCGCTTTCCCCGCATGGATCACGATGCGCTGGCCGATCAGGCTGGCGGGAGGGCGCCAGCTTCGGAATTCATAGGGCTTGGCCCCGGCCGTGATCAGGCTGGCCCAAGGTTGCCAGATGGTGAGGGCTTTAAGCTGGGGCATTGATGGGCTCCCGCGTGATGATGGAGTGGGTTCCGGCGGAAACCGGGGCGTTATGAATCGCGCGGTCTTCGTCGAGGCGCGCGGCGGCCTTGATCATCCATGCATCGAGCATACCGGCGTGGTTTTTCCAGTTGCTGGTGATTTCGACACCAGCGCAGCGGAGTTTGTCGGTGCAGGTGACGTAGCCGTAAAAGGCGCCGTGGCTGGCTTGCAGCGACCGGATGATCGAGAGGGGGAGATAGCCTTCGCGCATGAGATCACCGGCGTGGTCATAGGCCGCGATCAGGCGTGCGCGCATCGATGCGGTGAGGGGCTTAGCCATTGGCAAGGGCCTCCATGTCCACGATTCGCAGGCGAACGGGTTCGAGATCGTCGGGCTTGCCTGCACGGTTGATGTAAAAGCCATCGGTGAAGCCGGTTGTCTTGCTGGTGACCGGCCATTCCTCGGTGATGGCAATGTTGAGGCCGTCAACGGGATAGCCACCCCGGCGCTCGATCCTGATTTCCGCGACAAAATAGGTTTCGCCGCGATATTCAGGATAGCTTTCCAGCAAGGAATAGGACGGCTTGACCTGTTGGCCGATATAGGGCCGCCAGTCGCCAGACCGATTGACGCCGCAGCATGAGCAGAAGCTGTTATCCTGCACGGCAACGGTCATGTTCTTGAACGGAGCAGGTTTCGCCGCTTTGATCTTGTTGATGATCTCCAGCATCGCATCAACATTATGCGGGACTGGCACATCGGAGATGATCAGTGCTTCGGAAAAGCAGGTGCAGCCGTTAGCCATTGGCTTGGCCCTCCTGCGAAGTGAAATTGAAGCTGGAGAACGGGCGCACGATCACGATTTCCGGAATTGGCATCGGGGTCCGGTCGCGATGGTTTCGCACCTTCGCTGGAACATCATGACAGAGGTACAGGTAGCCGGGTCGCAAATCGGGGTAGCGGCCACGCATGGGGCGCCAATTATCGATGATGTTGGCGGGGTCGATGCCCAGAATTTCGGCGATCTGTTTCGCATGGCGGGTCTTTCCGCAGGCAGGGGGACCATAGACGATTGCGGTTGGCACTTGCGGGGCTTCCTTTCGGTTAGAGTTCGACCCACCACGGGGCGGTAGTGTCGGATTTTGCGGGTTTGGGAGAGGTGCCGGCCATGCGCGCGGAGAGGCGGGCGTGGGCGGTTTTCCAGCGGTTCCATGCAGCCGTGCTGGCTTCGTGGCGTTCGGCTTCGGCCAGAGAGCAGCCGAGGGATTTGGCCAGGACGAAGGTTTGCCGGTGGGCGCGCAGGCGTTCGGCGTAGGAGCGCGAGACGGGCTTATGCGCCATGGCGGGCGCTCCGGTTCTGATGCTGGGCGGCCGGATCGGCGCGCAGGGCATCGCGGCGGGCGCGGTGATAAAGGGTGCCGTGCAGCCGGTGTTCCTCGGCCTGTTCCGCCTCGGTCAGCGGGCGGGTAAGGCGCAGGGCGGCCAGATCGGCAAGGCGTTCGGCCACGCCGGGGCGGCGGGCCGGGCCGGGGGCGCGGCGGGGCTGCGTCCATGGCAGCGGCGCGGATTTGCGGCGCGTCACCATGGCAGGAGGCCCATATCGCTACACACGATCAGACCGGCGATGGCGCGGTCAACCGCCAGCAGGGCAATAGCGAAAACCAGACCGGCGAGCGAGATGCGGGCGGCGATCATTGCGCGCCGCCTTGGGGCAGATCCACCGCGCAGCCGGGGCAGAAGGCATATTCGGTTTCGCCCACGGGCTCGAGCGCCCAGCCATCGGGCAGATGATCGGGGCGGGTCAGCTCGGTCGCCTCGCAGCAAGCGCAGATCACGGTCGCGATGGGGGTAAAGGGGCGCTTGACCGGCGGGGCGATGGGCTTGCCCACGGCGGCATCGGAAAGGCGGGAATGCAGAAGCGTCACAACGATTTCCTTTCAGCGGGAGAACAGCGGGAGGAGGGCGCCCCAAGCCGAGGCGATCAGCCAGCGACCGGGGAAGGCCCAGAACAGGAGGAGAGCCAGTGCCGCGCGGGGCCAGAAGCGGGCGGCCATGGCGTGGCGGTCGGCGGGATAGGCGGGGCGACAGGTTTTGCAGGCGCAGCCGTGAGGGTGCGGGCGCAGATCATGCGGCATGGCGGGCTTCCTTTTGCGTGGAGGAGAGGGCGCGGGCCGCGTGGGTGCTGGCCGCGTTGGTGCGGGTTTCGATCCAGCGGTCGAGGTGCCAGCGGATGGCCAGAACATGGTGGGCCTGATCCGCGAGGGGTTTGGAAAAGCCGCCAGCCTCGCGCGCCAGATCGGCGATGGTGGCCAGCGATTGTTCGATGGCCGCGATCATGCGGGGCCAGCAGCCGAGCGCCGAGGCGGCGCCTTCGCCCGTCACCATCCATTGCCAATCGGCCACCAGCGCGGTGAAGGTCTCGATGTCGGCGGCGGCGGTGGCCGCGTCGATCTCGCCGCGCTGGATCATTTCCGGGTAGCGGCGGGTACGCTGGCCCAGCATGCGGGTGAGCATGGCCAGCAGATCGTTATGGCAATGGGCCAGCATCGGCGGCTCTGTGGTTTCGATGCCGCCCCAGACGCGCAGGGCCGGGGGATCGAGGTCCATCCGATAGGCGGGGCGCGGGGCGGGCCTCATACCACCCGCTCCTGCGACTTGGGCTGTTCAAAGACCCAGCATTTGACGCCGCGACCGGCGGGATTGTTGACGGTCTTGGTCGCCTGCCATTTACGGGATTTGGAGCCGCGCAGCACTTTGCGCAGGAGGTCCATATTCGGGGTGGTGATGCCTGCGTTGCGGCAGCGCGCTTCGAAATCGTTGAGGTTGATGGCCATCAGCGAGGCGGTGTCGCGGTGCTGGTTGAGGCTCTTGCCTTCGGCATGGGCCTGCGCATCCTCGCGCCCGATCAGGTAATCGACCTTGTCCCAGAAGCTGGAAACCTCGGGGTGGTCGCCGCCTGCGCTATCCTGCCGATCGAGCGCCATGGAATCGACCAGTTCGAGGGTTTGGGCCACCCATTCGGGGCGCATGGTCGGGAAAAGGCCGGTGAGGCATTCGACCGCCGCCGCCAGTTGCGCGTGGCACTTGATCGGGCGGGCGTTGTGCAGACCGGGCACCCGCTTGGGCATTTCGGCATCATGGGTTTCGAAGCGCTTGAAGAAGTGGTCGAGATAGGCCGCTTCCTGCCGCACCACATGGACGATGGTGCCGCTCATCTCCTCGATGGGCCAGCTTTCCAGCTTGCGCGCGGCTTCCTTCGTCACCGGCGACCAGCCCGACTTGTCGATTTTCATCGACATGAGGCGCTCGAGGACGGCGGGGATGCCGTCGATGCGCTCATTCTGCATCAGGTAGATCGAGCCGAGGAAAGGCGGCTCATAGGTTTCGTTGCCGCTGGATTTGGCGCCGAGACTGCGCGGGGAGCGACCGTTATAGAGGACCAGCAGCTCGTTATAGTCGAACTGCGCCTGTCCGGTGCGCTTGTCATCATCGCGGCGGCCCTCGATCAGGCCCACCGGCATATTCGACACCTTGACCAGATTGCGCGCCAGCGCGGCGCGGGTGGCCTTGTTGGGGTCGAACCCTTCATAGCCCACGCGGCCCAGCAGCTTCCAAAGCACTTCGACCAGCGTGGTTTTGCCCGCGCCCGCCTCGCCGGTGATTTCGAGGAAGCCGAGCGATTTATGCCGGGCGCGGATCTGCACCGCGAAAAGGCTCATGGTGAAGAAGGCGAGGGCGACCATGCCGCGCGGCCCCCAAGCGGCCCAGATATGGGGGAGCCAGTCGAAGTTCAGATGATCGGCGTCATAGGCGATATCGAGCAGGCGTTCAGCGCTGCGCAATTTGACCGCGGATTTGCCCAGGTCGAAATAATGCTCTGAATTGACGCGCTCGACTCGCCCGTCGCGCACGGCCATATCGCCCAGCACCCATGCGCCATGGTCGGGGCTGTATCCGGTGAAGGCGATGGGCTGGACCACCTTGAGCTTGCGCATCTGGCTGCGCATGATGCGGTCGAGCTGCTCACCGCCGCCCGCCCACATGCCCGCAAAGGCCATCAGCCGCTTTTTGAATTCGCCGCTGTTGGCGCAGGCCGCCGAGGAAAACCGGGCCTTGACCGTTTCCTGATCGGGGAAGTCGATCTGGAGATAAAAGTTGGTTTCGTCGGCGATCTCGTCGCGCTCACGATAGAGCAGGCGGAAGGCGCAATTGGCGATTTCCTCGACCACAAGGCGGCGCTTGCCCATGCCGCCATCGTCATCATCATCGACCGAGACCTTGGCCCACCACAGCTTGTTGCCATGGCGGAATTCGAAGGAGGCCACGGCCACCTTGCGGTCGGCGATCAGCTTGGCCTTTTCGCGCGCCGTTTTGGCGATGGTGATGGCGCCGTTGTAGCGGTAGGTCTCGAAGGCCTTGTCGCCCAGCGGGGCGTCATCGGGATCGCCATCCCAATTCTGGTGGCGCAGGAGCAGGTCATTCCAGTCGAGCTTGGTGCCCTCACCATCGGGGCGGACCTGCATCGCCTCGGCTTCCCAGCCTTCCTTCTTCGCCCGATCGACAAAGATCCGCGTCCATTTGACGCCCGCCGCGCCCACATCGAAGGCAAAGACCAGCCGGGGGAAATCCTTTCGGCCGGAGGCGACGCAGGCATTGCGCAGATCGGCAAGGAAGCGATCCGGCCAGACATTGACCGACATGGCCGACACCGCGATGCGCTTGACCTGTGTGAGGGCAGTTGCGTCGAAAATGCCCTCGGCGATCAGGATTTCGTCGGCCTTGGCCAGCACCTCCATGGTGGTGACCGGCGGCGCCCAGACATGGCCCTTCCACGATCCGCCATAGGTGAAATGGGCCTTCTTTTCGAAGCGGCCCGGCTTGTCGATGATGCGTTCCCAATGGGTTTCGCCCACCTTGAAGCGCACCGTGGCGCTGGTGGCCTTGCCGTCCGAGAAGGTTTCCTGTGTGAAGCTGCCGCGCAGGAGGCGCAGATCGAGGCCGCGTTCGTGGAGCAAATAGGCATCGGCGGCGGCGGTGGGGTTTTCCTCGGTGCGGGGGAAGCGCTTTGACCAGTCCTCGAACAGGTCGGGGAGCTGGTTACGGACGCTGTCTTCCCAGCCGCATTTCTCTATTCGGTTGCACTTGATGACCTTGGGGTTTTCGGCGGCGCAATAGGCCTCCATCTTGCCGCATTGGGGGCATTTGCCCTTTTGCAGCCATGCGCCCTTCATCGACTTGAATTGAAAGCGCGCTTTCAGGCCCTTGAGGATTTCATCTTGCAGGTTCACCGGCCAGCGCTCCCCATCTTGGCAAGGCGGGCGGTTTGGGCGTCGATGCGGGCCAGCAGGGCGTTGGCGCGTTCAAAGCTGATCTCACCGGAGATACCGGCCATGGCCGCTTCCATCTCCCAGCGGTGGAGCATGTCGCGCAGGTGGCCGATGCGGGAATAGCGCAGTGTGGTGGCGCGGCGGGTGGTCTGGAAATTGGACAAAGCATCCCCCTCGGCAGAAGTGCTGCCGTTTGTGGTTTCGGGTGGTGTTGAGGGTGGGCCGGGCCGGAGCCCGGTTGATCCGGGTTAGTCGGGCGGGGCGAACATGCTCATTTGATCGGGATCGTCATGCGCGCCGGGGCTGGGGGGAAGCACCTGCGGGATGCGTTCACGCGGGCAAGCCTTAAGATGCAGGCCGGGCCGGGGATTGGTGCCCCGGCTGTAATAATGGATAAAGCTAAGCTCCATGCCTCCGGTGGTGCCGCAGCCGGGGTTGGTGCAGATCACATCCATCGTTTTGAGCGTTTGCGTTTGCCGTTCCGACCGGCGGATGACCATCGGAGCATCGCAATCCGGGCAGGTGACAAGGGCGCGATTAGTGGCCTGTGTCCCGCCGCTGCGCAGGCGCAGCTCCATGGGGGCGATGATCAGGGGGCGGGATTGCAGGGTTCCTTCGCCGCTCATGCTTTGGCTTCCTTGCGTTCGGCGGCATCAAGGGCCGCGATACCATCGGTGAGGGCGGCGATGGCCTCTTGGGCTTCGCGGCGGGCTTCGCGGCGCTTGGCCGGGCTGGCGCTGTGTGCGGTCGCCTCGATCATGGCGGACACCGCCTCGCCCGCTTCCTTGGCCGCCGATCCAGCGGCGCGGGCCAGATCAACGTCAGACGCGGCGCGGCCAGCGATATCGAGGCGCAGGGCGTGGAGGCGGTGGAAAGGTGCATGATCGCCGCCATGATCGAGGAAGGCGCGGTCGAGCCGTTCGGCGTCGATCAGGCGGATCTCGGTTTCGCAATCCGGGTCCGACCAGTAGCGCACCGTGCGTTCATTCACACCGCAGATCGCGCCGCAGCGGTCCCAGCCGATCCGGGCGGCGATGACGGTCAGCGTGTGCTGATAGGTGAGGGGTTCGCGCAGCTTTGTCATGCGGCGGCTCCCTTCGAAAAGCCCATTCCATTGAAATGGCGGCGATTCGCGCCCTGATCTACACCATACCAGCGCGGGCCGGGGGCTATGTCGAGCGGATAGAGATCGGGGCGAAGGGAGTGGCGGGAGACGCCGGTTGCCGCCTCGATGGCAAAGACATGGATGTCGGGCACGCGCTTGGAACTTTGCAGCCACTTCCAGACGGCAGGCTGACCAACACCACAAATGCGGGCGAGTGCAGACTGACCACCGGCGCGTTCAACGGCGGAAATCAGGGCCTCGTAAGGGGTAAGGATCGTTTCCATGGCTCGTGACTATTCCAAAAGGCATAGGTCAGTCAATCGCAAAAAGACAATAGCGGTCTATTCCAGAAGGAATAAAGGTTACAGCGTGTTCAGAGGTGATCGACTCGAAGCCCTCATGGCTGAAAAAGGCATCTCGCAGAGCGAGATGTCGCGCCGCGTTGGCATTACCCAATCAACGATCTGGAAGTTGCTCAACGAGCCTAAGCAGGGGTCGAAGCACATCCACGTAATCGCAAGGGAATTGGGTACAACACCTGCCTATCTGATGGGTGAGACGGATGATCCGCAGGAAGGTTTCGTCCCTGCTCCCAGTATCAACGATGTGGCCCGCGAACTTGGTATCGTTGGCCTGCGTGAAATCGATCTGTCGTTGGGCATGGGGGCGACCTATCTGGACGTTCCCGTCACCGAGACCATGCGATATTTCGATGAGGGATGGCTCCGAACCTACACCCGCTCAAAGCCGGAAGACCTTATCTTTGCGCAAGGTATCGGCGATTCGATGGAGCCGACCATCCGGGATAGCGACCTGCTTTTGATCGATGTTTCCCAGCGGACCCTCAACATTTCCGAAAAGATCTGGGTCGTGGCCTATGCCCATTGCGCTTCGGTGAAGCGCCTAAGCCCACGTGCGGATGGTGGCATTGATATGCTGTGCGATAACCAATTGGTTCCTAATCGGACGGCTTATGATGGCGAGATGCATATCATTGGTAGGGTGGTTGCTGTAGTGCGGAAGATATGAGGATATTACGGTCGAAAGCATGATCGAGCCATGAAACGAACCCTCATTGCCAGCGCCATATGCCTGCTTTTGGCATTTTTTATATTTGCAGCCATGCTTAGCCCAACGGTTGCAGCGCTGATGGCAATTCTTCTATTGGGAGGCGGCGCCACCCTAGTGGTTATTGGCGCGTGTATCGTGCTTTTATGGCGAGCCGTAAAACGCTTCTCACGCTGGTCCAAAGACAGATAAATCCTAGTAGGTGTGTAAATAAATACACAAATCAGCTTGCCCTCCTGATATCCAATGTGTATATATCTACACATGGAACGCGATAGCAAAAAGATCATCAAGCGCCTTCTGGTCGAAGGGTGGGAACAGGTTTCGAGCCGGGGTTCGCACCATAAGTTTCGCCGAGACGGAAAGATGATCGTGGTGCCCCATCCCAAGAAGGATCTGCCAATTGGGACGGCCCGCAATATCGCAAAGGATGCGGGCTGGATCTGATCCAGCCCTATCAACAAAGCCAAGGAGGGCACGTTGAAAACCTATTTTGCTATTGTCCATAAGGACGAAGACAGCGCCTTTGGCGTAACCTTTCCCGATCTGCCCGGCTGCTATTCCGCCGCCGACCGGATCGAGGATGTGTTGCCCAATGCCTGTGAAGCGCTCGAACTTTGGTTTGAGGATTCGCAGGATATCGCTCCGCGCGATCTGGCGGCTATTTCCGCCGAGGCCGCGCTGGATCTTGCCCAGGGCGCGTTTATCATCGCGGTTCCGCGGCTTTCGGCATCGAGCAAGACCGTGCGCGTCAACCTATCGCTGGAGGCCGGAATGCTGGCCGATATCGACAGCGCCGCCGCCGCGCGCCGGATGACCCGCAGCGCCTTCATCACCGAGGCCGCGCGCAATGAGATTTGCGGGGCTCATTGAGCGGTGAGAGCGGATATGGCGTTGAAAATTCGGGCGCTTATGGCGCTCCCTCTGGCGCTTTTGGGCGGCTGTGGCGGAAATAATTCGGTTGCGCCTTCACCAACAGAAACCGCAATCCAAGTTCAAGATCAGCCAGCCAGTGTGGCTCCTGCATCAACAAAGGATCTGGCATCTGCCCGCAAAGATGCCTTAGCCAATTGGAAGCAGGTTACTTTGCCCGGATATGCACCTCCGGCCCCTGTCGCCGGAGATTGCCGGACAACGGTTTGTGAAGCCAATAGGGTTCAACTTGAGCGCAACGATTGGCCTAAGGCTTGGAGGGGTAGCTATCAGGGGCAACGCAATGTCGCCTTTTGCCGTTCTAACGGATGCGACGGCGCAGCCATCATCGATAAGGTTGAGGCGTGTGCGTGGCGTCAGGTAATCAGTTCAACGCATGAAGGTAAAGTGGATGATACTGAT
Source organism: Novosphingobium sp. SG751A (assembly GCF_013149295.1). Classification (GTDB taxonomy): domain Bacteria; phylum Pseudomonadota; class Alphaproteobacteria; order Sphingomonadales; family Sphingomonadaceae; genus Novosphingobium. Next base: position 219,417 of record NZ_JABGCB010000007.1, on the reverse strand, counting down.
GCATCCAATCTTCAGATTGACTGCGGTGGACTGATACAAGGCCAGCTTGATGTGGCAATGGAAAGGGCGGGAGTTATGGCCCGGACAATCGTATGGAAGGGAACGGATTAGGCCTGCCGGAGGCGAGCCTACTTCCCCTCTAACCGGACCATCTGCTTGAACCCGCCCGCTTCCATGGTGGTATCGATGCTCTCGATCAGCCACTTTGTCCCGTCTACCGCCTTGCTCCAGCCTTTCAGCGTCACGCCCTGATTCGGCCGCAACCTGCAGTCGGCCACCGCCAGATAATATTCGAACTTGCTCTTAGCCCGCTGCCGCTTGGCGAGGTTCGATTTGGCCGCCCGCGTCGCGCTGCTCCTGCTGGCGTAGATGTGCTTGAGCCGGTAGGCATCGCCGCTGCCCTCGCTCACCGTCTTGCGCGCGCCGGTTGAGCCATCGTGATATTGCGCCTCCACGCCGGTCTGCGCGCCGCGTTCGGCGCGGATGTAGCGCCATGACCACCCATCCTGCCGGGTCAGGGTGATCGCCGGGATGGTCTGGCCGCCCGCCGTAGTGGCGCTGCCCTTGGGCAGGATCAGGATCTTGCGGTCCTTCCATGTCGCGGTGGCGTCGAAGCGTTTGCCCAGATCCTGCACCAAGGCCATGTCGGACTTGTTGTGCTGTTCCAGCGCCTCGATGGGTTCGCTGGCCAGATCGGGATGAACGCGGGCGGTGATACCGTGGCGCGCGGCGATCTCGGCGATCAGCGCGCCCAGCGTGGTGTCATGCCAGACGCGGTTGCGCCGCTTGGCATAGGTGCCGGCCAGATCTGCCGAGCGCGCGCGGATGGTGATCTGATCGGGCGGGCCGCTTTCCTCGACCTCGTCGACGCGGAACCGACCTTTGTCGATCAGGCCCACCGGATGATCGTCGAACCGGCTTTCCCAGCCCAGCGAGAGCGAGAGAATCGCGCCAGCATTGGGTACGGCCAGCTTGCCATCGACATTCTGCAGCGTGAGCGTCAATTCATCCGCCGAGCCGTCGCGCTTTTCCACCAGCGTGAGCGAGAGGAAGCGCGGGTTGATCTTGGCCGCCAGATCCACGCCATTGTCGAGGTGCAAGCGCAGGCCCGCCTTATTCGCCGCCATCATTCCACCCGCGAGAGTTCGAGGGAGAAATCGACCATGCGCGGGATGCCGCCCGCCATGATGACCTTGTGCGTCTGATCCAGCCCATCGATCCGGTAAAAGCCCCAGAGCGTGCCGAGACCGTCGAGCAGCGGGAAGGCATCGCCACTGTCGCCCATCTCGATCAGGAAGGTGAGCGCGCCGTAATTGCCCGCGATTTCGGGGATGATCTCGCCCGCGATGGAGACGCGATCCTCGCCGGGGCCTGCGAACTGGCTGGCCGGGCGGGCCATGAAGCGGTCGTTCTGTTCATGGCGCCATGCGATCCGGCGCGAAAGCTGGTCATAGGCGGCCTGCTCCATGCCGAAGGTGAACAGGCCCAGCGACATCAGGACGGCGGGCGAGAGCAGGTCGCGCTGGCTGATCGTGACCGGGGTGGACAGGTCGATCAGGCTGGAGGAGGTGAGGTCAGCCATCAGCGTCCATCCCCGCCGGTCATGTCGGACCGACCTGCCACGCCCTGGGCGTGATCCATCTTGCGGATGACATGGTTGGCGATGGCTTCCTCGCTTTGGCCGGGGGCGGCATAGATATGCTGCGTGACCGGCGCGCGCGCCGCGCCGCCAGCGGCCACCGCCGCCGGTCGGACCGGGGCGAGGGCGGGGAAGGGGTTGGCAGGCTGTGCCTTTGACCAATCGACGCCGGGACGCCCGCCTCCACTGGGGGAGGCGGCATGCAGGATCGCGCGAGGCGGCCCTGCATGCCGCCAATCAACAGGTGCAGAATAAGATGCTGGGGGCTGGTAAGCTGGCATGGTGGTGCCGTTTAGCCAGGACAGAACAGAAGAAGCTTTCCCGAGCAGATAGGTAAAGGTGGAAAGAACGCCGCCAGATTCAGCCAGCGATAAGTTGAAGTTATCGAGAGACGCCTGATATTTTTCTTTCTCGCCCAGAATGCCGCCGATTACCATTTGATGGGTTTCACCAATCCCCAAGGTCTGGCTATAGGCAGCGCGCGATTTCATCAGCGTATCAAGCTGCTTCTCAATCAGGTTGAACAGTTTGCTACCGGTATTGCCAAATAGCATCATGTTCTCACGCTGGATATCCTTGACGCCAGCGTCGGCATAGCGCTTGCGCATCTGAATATAAAAATCGACCGGACTATTTTGCAGAGTCGCAGCGAGGTCTGAACGCAACGGATTTTCGCCGTTCTTAAATGCCTTAATACCATCAACCTTGTTGAATATAATCTTGCTCTGGTCCCATGCACCGAGGCGGATCATTTCGCGCATCGCAGCTTGATTTTTGACCATGCCATTCGCGCGGGAATAGGCCGTCATCAGGCCAACGCCTGCGGTATCGTGCATTTCCGCGATCAGCGGTTCAAAGTCTGCGAACAGCGCCTGTTTGGACAGGCTCATCCCGGCGGTGCCTGCGCGAGCGAGGAAGCCCTGATAATTGGAAGCGTTGACATTGCCGCCCGAGGAAATAAGCGCTCGGAACAGACCATCGGTCAGTTCCGCTGCCCGCTTGGGATTGGACAGACCTCCCTGCATTTCTACAACGCGCAGGAGATCGCGCTCCAGCTCTGGCGTTAGTTCCTGTCCAAGCGCCGTCATTGAAACGCTTAGGCGGGCCATGATCGGTGCCATCAACTTTGCAGCGGCAACCTGTTCGGAAGGGCTATGCGCGCCACTTTCACGGAAAGCGCCCTGCGCCTCGACGATGAAGCGCATGTTGTCGCGGGCGCTCGACCCGGCGATGTTCATGCCCTTGGCATAGGCCTCAAGATCCTTGACCACCGCTTCATTGAGGCCGAGCGCGCGAAGTCGGTAGCTTAGCGCCTGAAAGTTGCCGCCCACGTCTGCGGCCTGTTCGGCAATTCCAAGCGCAGTCATGGCTGCTTGGCCGCCACGAGATCGCATATTCGACCATCGGCCACGGTCGCGTTGCTCAAGCGATTGCCTTGCCTGATCCTCGCGCCGCTGCTGCGATGCTGCCGACCGTTCATTCCGAAGGTTGGTTTTGAGGCGCCTATCATTCCCATCAAGTAGGGAGTTCTGGCGCTTAAGGCTGGCGTTTGCCTTTTCGATGCGACTGCTAAGGCTGGCTTCGTGCTGCCCAAGGCGCGCGACATCGATCCCGGCGGTGCGCATGTTTGCCACCATTTCCTTGGCGCCGGATGCCGCCTTCTTTTCCGCCTCTTTCATCTTGGTAAGATGCTTCTCGGCGGCCTGAATAGAGGAAACCAGCTTCTTGGTCGGCGCTTCACCGGCCACGATCTGGGCTTTGAGCGCGGCAAGATTGCTGGCCGCCTCGCGCGAGGCTTTCCTGTGCTTGATCAAGTTTTCTGTGGCCTCACGCATGGCCTTGGCATCGGCCAGCCTTTTATTGAGACTGCCGACTTCATCCTTGAGGGCTTTGATCCTGTCGCGCGTGGCAGTGCTGGCGGCGGATAGTTTGCGCGTGGTTGCGGACATCTTGTCCACGCCCACGAAATCGACCGCAAGTGTGAGCTTCTTATCGCTCATCCTTCACCTTCCTTGGCCGCCCACATGCGGTTCCATTTTTCCACGGCTAGGGTGTGCCAGAGCCGCAATTCATTGATGGTGAGCACGCCGATTTCCGAGAGCGGCCAGTGAAAGATGATGGCCAGATCGGCCATCATGCCTTCGACAGTCGGTCCTCGATCAGCGTCTGAAACATGGCCTGCTCGGCCTTGGTCATAAAAAAATCACGCATAACCCCAACGATTTCGGCCACATCGGGCGCTTCGAGTTCCTGAATTTCCTGCTCAATGAGAGGCGGTAGGGTGACGCGTGGAAGCAATTCGAGATAGGCCGAAACCTGTGTTCCCATCAGGTCACGCATCGACAAGCCCATGAGCTGTAGGGCCTTGGGGCGGTTGACCGTGATCTCCTTGATTTCAGTCGCACCGCGTTTGATCGGGAAATCGAGCGTAATGGTGTGGCTGGCAACGGGAGTGGTGGTGTCGGACATGAGCGGGGCTTTCGTGATGCGCGGGGGCTGGAAGGGGCCGGTGGCGGGAGAGGAGCGCCACCGGCCCACCGACCAGACGGCGCCCCGCAAAAGGACCATCTGGCCGGATGTGATGCGCGCGGATTAACCGGCGAGGATGGCCATGATCTCGGCGTAGCGATCCTCGCCGCCGACGATGTAGATGCCGTTCAGCATGTCGATCTCGACCTCGACCACACCGTTCACCTCGCGGCGGTAATAGGTGAGGTCCGCCTTGTATTTGTGCTCGGTGGGATCGCCGGGCTTGTCCTTGCCGAAGTCGATCTCGTTGAAGCTGCCGCGCATGAAAATATCGACGGCCTGCGGGGTGCTGGTCGATTTGGCCTGATAGGCGCAGACGAGGCGGATGCGGGTATCATCGCGCGCAAACAGGCGGACCAGCGCGGTTTCATGGCCGCCGAAGGTGAGCGTGGACTCCATCGGGTTGAGGCCCATCTTGCGCTTGACCGTGCCGGGCATGCCGCCGCCGCGCCAGTCGCCGGTGTTTTCCGAGAGCTTGGGCTGTTCGAATTCGCCGATGATGCCGCGATAATCGGCGCCGTTCACAAAGGTGTTAAGGTTTTGCAGGGTGCGGGGAAGGCCCATGGGACGCTCCTGTCAGAAGGGGGAGGGAAGGATCAGGCCGCGACCTGCGAGGCGAAGTCGCTGTAGAATTCCTCGGTGATGGCAAAATCGACCGTGGGGTTTTCAAACGGCGCGCAGGGGGTGAAGCGCAGGGCGAATTTGGGCCGACCGGCGGCGAGTTCGGCGCTGGTGTTGCCGGTGGCGGCCAGCGCGACCTTGGCGCCCATGATCCAGCCGGAGGTGGCCAGTTCGCTGAATTTGGTGTTGCAGCTTTCGAGCAGGTCTTTGACCAGGGCGACGGTCATCGGCTTGTCGAATTCGGGGGCGAAGGCCTCGATCACGATATCCTGCAGCGCGTGGAGCGTGCGGACGGCGCTTTCGAAGCGATATTCGCTCTGGTCTTCGCCCGCGCAGGTGGTGTTGCCCCAGAAGCGGAAGCCGCCGAATTCGCGGATGATCGTGACGATATCGGCATCGTTGAGGACGCCCGCCTCGGTGCTGCTGTCGAGCAGGTCGAAGGCAATGTTGCGGGTGAGCGCGGTGACGCCATCCATCGCCACATTGCTGATCGTTTTGTGCCAGCCCGTGGTCTCGTCGATCTGGGCGCGCAGGCCCAGCGCGCGGGCGGTGGCATCGCCCACAAAATCGGGCGAAGTGTTGGGCCAGATCAGCGTGAGTTCGCGGGCCGAGAAGGTCTGGCGATAGGCGATGACCGCCGCGTCATCCTCGCCGATCGCACGGGCATAGGCGCGGCCGCGCAGGCGCTTGGCCGCGATCACGAGCTGCGCGGTGACGGTGGCGGCATCGAGGCCGGGGGCGCCGATGATGCGCGGGCGGACATTGACGACGCTTTTGGCCGCGATCAGCGCCTGTAGGCCGGTTTTGACCCCGCCGACATTGCCGCCGATGACGTTGGTGCTGGTTTCGGCATCATCCTCGCCTTCGGCCACGCGGACCACCACCAGCACCGGGGTGACCTGATCGGCGATGGCTTCGAGCGTGGGCAGCAGCGTGCCGCCGGTGCCCGCCTTGCCGATGGCCTCGGCGATGTTGGTGATCAGGACCGGCGTATCGAGCGGGAAGGCAGCATCGAGCGCGGTGGTGGCTGCGCCGTCCGCCGCGCTGGCGGTGGCGATGATGCCGATCACGGCCATGCTGGAGGTGGCGAGGCTGCGCGCCCCGCTGGTGGATTCGGTGAGGGTGAGGCCGTGGGCCATGGCGTGATCCTTCAGGCTGTGATGGAGAGGGTGACGGGCTGGGCGGTGTCGGCGCGTTGGCCGCTGATCTGGATGGTGAGCTTGCCCAAAGCAGGCGCGCCGAACAGGCGGACGCGGGCGATGGAGAGGCGCGGCTCCCACGCGCGGATGGCGAGGACCGTGGCGGCGCGGATCAGCATGGGGGTGGCCGCGTTGATCGGCGCGTCGATGAGGCTGGGGATCAGCGAGCCATAGGCGCGGCGCATGACGCGCGAGCCGATGGGCGTGGTGAGGATATCGGCCACCGATTGCGCCAGATGCGCATCGCCCGAGAGGGGCTTTCCTGTGGTGGCGTCCATTCCGTTCATGGCGGATGGGATGCCTGCCCGCGCGCGCGCGGGCCAGCAGGGGCAGGGGTAAGGGGGCGGTTTACCGAGGATCAGGCGGCGGGTGGATCGCTCAAAGCTGCACCGCGCTGGATATTGGGGTGTTTGTGCCCTTTCAGGCTGATCCCGCCCGCGACCACATTGCCATCGGCGGTGATATCGCCGGTGGCGTGAACCGTTTCCGCATCCAGCGTGATGGTGGTGGCCTTGATCGTGGCGGTGGCGCCATCGGGCAGGGTGGCGGCCAGATGGTGGGTTTCGGGGTCATAGGAGAAGATCGCGCCATCGGCGAAGGCAATCAGTTCGGCCAGCGATGACGCGGGGGCGGGGTTATTGTCATTGTTGAGGCCCGCCAGCGCCACGCCATTGCCGATCTGGCCATCGGGGCAGAGCAGGACGCATTCCTCGCCCACGGTGGGCGCGCTCCAGCGGCGGGTGGCGCCAGCGCGCAGGGCAAGCCAGCGGATGGGCGGGCTTTCGATGGCGCCATCGTCCGCTTCGGGATCGCCAAAGCGGACGCGGCAGCGGGGGGGATCGAGCGTCACGGCGCTGATCACACCGAGGCGGATCAGCGTCGAGGGATCGAGGGGGATATCGTCGTCCGTCACTCGCCGATCCTTTGAGCCCAATCAAAGGCCGCGCGGGCATAGGCATAGTTCGCATCGCAAACCCGCAAATCTGCCTCGCTGATGGTCAGCGTCGCCACGAGTTGGTCTGGGGCGGCGTTCGCAAGAATTGCGGGATTTCCACCTTGGGCGGCGCTGGCGGAATGGGTTGGGGCCGCGATCCGCACGCGGTGATCAGCAATGTAAGCGGCAAGGCGAGCATCGCCCTGCGCTTGCAGCGCGGCATAGTTTTGGCCTGCATCATGGGCAAGAATCCTATATTTCAATTCCGCCAAGGCTTTGATGGCCTTGGCTTGCGATTGTTCGGCCTTCAATTGAGCGATGGCCGCGTGGCTTATGGCCCCGTAATTTCTGACAAGGCGGTACTCCAATCCGGTGCCCGCCAGTGCGAGGATGGCTATTGCCGCCCAAGCCCGCGCAGGCGTTGCGGTGATCCAGCGCAGGAGCGCCAGCGGCCAGCGCCAGAGCGAGCCGGTGAGCAGGGACAGGGCGAGGGAGGCGAGCTTGCCCATCGTCAGGCATCCTTTCGGCAGCGGGGGATCGGGTCAGGGGTTGAGGATGCGCAGGTTCTTGCGAACGACCCATGCATAGAGCGCATCGAGCATCAGCAGCGTCACCAGCGCTTCAAGTTGGGAAGCGGCGCCGCCCGTCACCATCCAGATCGCGAATGCCGAAATCAGCACGGTCTTGCCGATGAGGGTGGCTTCCACCCCGATACGGGCCATCACGAAGGCCAGCAGCCGATTGCCCTCGCCAGCGCGGCCCGACATCAGCCCGGCGCGGGTGGTGCGCCAATCGGCGACAGCGAGGCCGATCAGCAAGAGCGCGAGAAGATACAGAACAATATTCATGGCAATTACTCCAATGGGCGCCAGTGGGCGCGGAAGGGGGAAATCAGGCGGCATCGCGCAGGCAAATCGCCTGCTCTCGTTTGCGGCGCGCGACGATGCCGGGGATCACGCGGCCACCGGCCTTGTTGAACCATGTCAGGCTGTTGCAGGCGGCGCGGATCTGGCCCGCGTTGATCTGGCGGCGCATGGTCGAGCGGCAATAGGTCGGCCAGCCCACATGATGACCCAGACTGAGCGCGGCATAGCGGACGTTATCCCGGCGCGGGATCGAGAGCGCGAGGCCGGGGGTGCAGGCCATGATATGCGCCCCGTCAGCCGTCAGCCGGTCCACCAGCATCTGGGCGCATTGCTGCTCGGTGAACTCCCGGCCCACCTTGATGCCCTCGCCGGTCAGTCCGTCGCAGGCCGTGGCCACGCCGATCATATCGAGGTAGACTCGCAAATACTGCTTGCCGCTGATATTCGTGATCGTGGCGGTCCTGGCTTGAGGCGAGACGGCGACCGCCACCTTGCGGCCACTCTCTTCCTTGGGGATCTCGGTCAGCACCAATTGCGTGGTGGCCGGGCCGATCAGCGCCAGCAGCGCCGCTATCAACACCACCACGCCGCCCTTTTTGACCTGTCCGGTTTCAGGCTGCGTTGCCATCGGGCTTGCTCCCTTGCTGGATCAGACGCAGCGCGGTGGGCGCGGCAAAGACCGCCAGCCCGGCCAGCGCCGAGGCCAGCGGGCGCCAGCGTTCGGGCACATAGGCCACCAGCCCGGTCAGGATCTGGGGCTGGGCCACCAGCGCGCCCGCGACCACACCGGCCAGCGCGGCCATGCGCACCGACCACCAGCGCCAAGCCTGACGCGCATCTTCAACCAAGGTCATCGGATTGCTCCTGTTTTGCGCGCCGCGGATTCCTGATCCAGCCCAGCTCGATCAGCTTCTGCACGGCGGTAAGGCAGACCACGACAAGGCCGCCCAATTGGATAAGGTGAGGCAGGGCCTCCCAGAAATTCGCCAAGGCCATCACCATCAGGGCAAAGAGAGTGTCCCACCAGCCGCGCGCATGAGGCGCGGCCAGCGATGCGGTTGCCAGCACAGGCGATGGCAGGGGCGACAGGTCAGCCATGGGGCACCTGTCAGGTCGCGTTGCCGAAGACGCTGAAGGCCAGCGGCCCGGCGATCTGCGCGTCTTGCCAGCCAAGGACGCCCTGAATGGTCAGCGTCACATTCTTTTCCTCGGGCAGCGCTTCGAGCTGGCCCAACAGAAAATCGGCGCAGGCTTGGGGGAAAGTCGGGTCATTGGCAGGCCGCGCTGCCAGATCGGTGCGCACGTCCTTGATCGGGCCGGACATGGTGAAACCAAAGGGGGTGGACATGGGGAGCCTCTTATTTGGTGCGGTTGAAGATGGGGGCGTAGACGCGGAAAACCGTGTTCAGCGTGACGCCGCTGGCGTAGTTGATGTTGAGCAGCGGCCAGAGGTAGTCGGCCCCATTGTGGAAATAGGCCGCGCCCTCGGTGAGCGTCCGCCCGTAGAGGGCGAAGTTGCTGTTCGGGGTGAAGGCGATGCCGCGCTGCACCAGCAGACTATCCGCCGCGCTGTAGCTGCCGACCTGCATGGTGAGCTTGCCGGATGAGCCGTCGTAACCGGTTTGCGTGGTGCCCGCCGAGAAATCGCCGCTGATGATCCGCATGGGAACGTGGCAGCGATAATTGGACCCGGCCACATAGCTCATGGATTTCTGAGGCTGGAAACGCAGCACCCAGCCGCCAGAGCCGGTCGTGGTGCCGGTGTGCGAAAACTCCACGAAATCGCCATACTGATCAGTGCCGACCTTGGTGACGGCAATGGTCGCGCCCGCCGGGGTGCCGCTCATCGACCAGCCGGTGGGCAGCACTGCCGCCGCGCCGCCGATCAAACGGCGATTGGAAGGCTGGATGCCGCCGAAGCGCGTCAAAGCCTTGTCGCGGCCAGTGCGCCCCGTCCCCTTGGTGAGGATCATGTCGCCCAGCACAAAGGTATCGGCACTGCCCGCGACAATGCCGCTGCCATAGACGCGGAATTGCCACGAGCCGGGATTGGCATTGGCCGCGAGGTAGAACGGCAGCATCAGCTTGGCCGGTGAGCCATTGGCCGGAAGCGGGAAGGTGCGGAGGAATGAATAATAGTTGTTCGAGGTGTTCACCACATCGACCGTCACATAGGACAGCGTATTGCTTGCCGCCTTGGAAAGGCTGACCTCCAAGAACATCGGCCCGCCCGCCCCGGCGTAAGGATCGGTAAAGCCCAGCAAGGCAAGGCCGGTCACCGCCGCGTATTCATTCGCGCCATAGGGATCGGCCACAGCCACCGAAGTCGTGCCGGACGCATAGGATAAGTCATAGCCAGACAGGCCCACCGCGACCGGAACCACCAGCGGGTCATCGCTGATCGGGATCGCGGGCATGGCATTGATATCACCAAGCCAAGCCCCGCTGCGATCATCGAGGCGACCAACCGGCACGTTGGACAGGGCCAGCGGGATATTCGAGGCCGTGTCATCCAATTCAAAGCGGTTGTTATTGTTGGAATAGTTGGGGTTACGCCCAAGCGGGAATTCGATGTATTTCGTCAGCGTTCCGCCTACGAACGTATTGCCGCGCCCATGGAAATAGCGCGTATTGGTCACATAGGAGCGGATGAACGGCGCATTGAACGGCGAGGGATTGCCGACATGGTTGTCGAAAATCTTGAAGCCGGAAATATCGCCGGAAGTATCGGTGAACGAAGGCGGATATTGCGAGTTGCTCCCGCCGAGCGAGGTGTCCTCGTTGGCAATCAGGATGCGCGGCGTAGGATAGGCGCTGTCCAGCAATTCGCCGCCGAAGCGGCAGTTATAGATGATCGAGTTGTGACCGCTGTTGGTTTCGCCGCCGCTCGTATTCGGCTTGAGCCAGATGTCAGCCTTGGTGCGCGGAACGCTCGAATCGTTGCCGCCCTGAAAATAGCAGCGCTGGATCGTGACGTGGCTGCCCGGATGCGGCCCGATGACGATGTGATAGGTGTTGCCACTCATGTAGCAATCTTCGATGATGGTCTGGTCGGCCATGCCGCGCCAAGAGATGCCGCAGGTTTGCAGCCCGGTCGGCATCCCGCCGCCGAACCGGCAATTCTTGACATGCAGCGCGGGGCTATCGGTCGCGGAATTCTGGATCGCGCATTCGGTGTAGTTGTGGAAGCTGTTGTTGGTGAATTCCACCCGCCAAGAAATATTGGTGGCGGTGTTGGTGTTTTTGTAGGCGCCTTTCCCGCCAACAAAAATCAGACCATCCATGACGACAGTGGTGGGATTGCCCGAATGGGTCGCAAAATATTGCCCGGCAGGGATGCGGATCACCACCGTATGGGGAACGCGCGCCCGAATATTGATGGGCTTTCCGGCAAAGACAAAGCCGCCCGCATCATAGACGCCCGGTTCCAAGACGATGCCCACGTCATTAAAGATCGTGTCGCCCGAGCCGAGCGGCAGCGCGGCAGTCCCTTGCGCATAGGCAATGGCGGCGGCAAAGCCCGCCTGATCGGCCACCGCATGAGCGCCATCGCCCACCGCCCCAAAGTCGATGGACGGAACCGCCGAACGATTCTTCAGGCGGTCCACGTAAGGCGTGGTCGGGATGATGCCGAAAGGCGTTGAGGCGCTGGAGGAAACCTTCGTGTAGATCAGGATCTGGGTGCCCGACAGGACCGTATATTGCCGTGTGGCAAGGAGGTTACTGTCAGCCTGCGCCGCCGCCGTGCTGGCATAATTGGGATAGGGCAGCGTGGCGGCCACGGCTTGGGTGCTGGCCAGCGCGGCCAGCGCCACATCGCGCGCGGCACTGGCGGCGGCGACCATCGGCGCGGCCAGAGCGGCCAGACGCGCGCGCCAGCTTTTGCCGCCTTTGACCACCGGCAGGGTTTCGGTGCCGTCGATGGCGTCATCGGCCAAAAGATCGAGGTTGGTGATTTTGACCATGGGGGCTTACTTTCCGAGAGCGCGCCAGAAGACCGCGCGGTCGAGGTCGTCGGAGAACACGTTGAATTGGGTGAGGCTGACCTTGTTGCCGCCCACGCTGTTGCCGCTGACCGCGCCGGGGTTGGGGGTGCGCGCGGTGACCTGAAGGTTGACCGAGGCCAGATCGGTGAAGGGGATGGGGAAGGTCAGCGAGGGCGGCGAGCTGCTCTCGCCCGCCGTCACCTCACCCCATTGTTCGATCAGGCCGTTCGGCATCCTGCGCCAATAGCCGTTGGCATTGGAGCCGAAGGTGGCGGCATCCTCGACCAGGACAAAGGCGGCGGCGTGTTTGCCGTCGAGCAGATCGGCATCAAGATCGGTGCCCGCGCCATCGACCGTTTTGAGCAGGGTGAGGATGGCCGCGCCGGTAAAGCCCACGCTGTCGAAGGGCACATAGCCAAGGCGCGAGACGATATCGGCATACCATGCGCCATGCTGGCCATCGAGCAGATCGGCATCGAGGGTGGAGCCTGCGCCATCGACGCGCAGCAGCAGGGCGAGGATGGCGGCCTGCATCGCTGCCGGGGTCAGGGCGCGCTGGGTGTCGGTGCCTGCGCTGGCCTCGGCATTGGTGGCCAGTTCGACCACGCCTTGACGGGTGGTGGTGGCGGGCGGGTTGAGGAAGTTGGTGTCGCCGAAACTGATGCTCTCGGCCTGCCCTTCGGCCAGCTTGATATCCAGCACGAAGAAGGAGGCCGAGGGCGCGGCCTTGGCGGCGATGGGGCCGCTCTGGCCATAGACGGCAAACAGTGTGCCATCGGCCAGATAGAGCGCGAAACCGCGATAGGAATAGACATCGTCCGAGGCATCGAGCGCGGTCATGTGCAGCGTGTCATCGCCCGCCTGCTGACCCGAAACGTCGATGCGCTTGAATTCGCCGGGCAGGGCCTCGAGCGTGCTGGCCACGGTAAAGACCGCGTCGGTCAGGCCAAGCTGGGTGATGACCACCGGGCCGAGCGAGGGGCTGTCATCGCCGACAATGGCCGAGAGGCCCGCTTTGGTCAGGGTAATCAGCAGCGGGTCCATCAGATGTACTCCCAAGCGATGCCGTCCGCATCCTCGAGCGGCTCGCCATATTCGGTGGTCAGTTTGAGATCGTCGGCGGGGTCGGGGGCGATCATCGTCGCCATGGTGCGGTCCATCCGCCACGCGCGCGCCACGGCGGCCATGGGCAGGGTGACCTTGGCCATGATGCGCTGGCGCAGGGTGAAATGGGCGCGGGCGGGTTTGACGCGCACCAGATCGCGGTAAAGCTCGGTGGCGAAGCTGGCCGTGGCCAGATCGTCGAACGCGCCATCGAGCGGCAGGGTGCAGAAGAAGGTGTAGGGCACGCCGGTGCCGCCTTCCTCCCACCATTCGGTCAGGGTGATGCGCGGGTCGTAATCGGCGATCACCGCCTCGGCGGCGGCGCGGCTGCCCCGGATCTTGGCATTGGGGATGGCCTGCGCGGTGGCGGCGCGGCGCTGCTCCTCGCTCCAGCTTGGGCGCCAGCGGTTGACCGACAGGCCCCAAGCCAGCCACGGCAGGATCGAGGCCGGGATCGCATCGGGGCGCACAAGGTCGGTGAGCGGCGTGGGGATGGCGGTGATGCGCGCCATGGCCCCGGCCAGCGCATGTTCGAGCGGGCGCGCGTTGGGCGGCAGGAGGGAAGGGTTATTCGCCACGGCCCGCCACCGTCAGGTTGATGGCAAGGCAATGGCCGCATTGGGTGTCGTCCATCGGCATGTCCGCCGCCGGGCTGGACAGCGCCACATTGGAGACGCCCGCCACCGCGATGGCGGCAAAGATGTTGGCCCGGTTGATGTCGCGCCCGATCTTGCGCGCGGCAATACGATAGGCTTCGGCCCCAGCCTGCGCATTGGCCAGCACCACATCGCCATCGGGGCCATCGAACACGGTGATCGCGGCGGTGATCGTGTAGGGCACGATGGTGGCAGATTGGACGATGACCTGATCGGTGAGCGGGCGGGCGCCAGCCAGCGCGGCCTCGACATTGGCGATTTGCTGCGCGCTGGCGGTGCCGTCGCCTGATGCCGAGAGGAGCGAGACCAGGACAACACCGGGGCTGGGGCTGGTGACGCTGGCGTCGGCGATGGTGCTGTCGGCGGAAAGGGCGAGATATTCATAGGCGCTTTCCGGGCCAGCGACCGAGAAGGCATCGGGGGCAAGCTGGATACGATAGAGCAGCGCGGTGTCGTCCTCGCCGGTCAGGCGGGTGACGCCCAGCAGCGCGCCGAGGTGATCGAGGTTGCTGTCTTTGGCGTAGGCGAGGAGGCATTGCTTGGCCCGCTCGTTGAATTGCTGGCGGATCAGCAGCTCACGATAGGCGGCGACTTCCAGTACCTTGACCGCCGGGTCGCTCTCGACCGTGGCGTCCCATGTGGGCAGCAGTTCCTGCACATCGGCGATCAGCGCGGCGCGGATCGTCTCATAGTCGAGGCTCTCCACCACCGTGGGGGCGGGGAGCTGCGACAGGTCGATGACGGAGGTGCTGCTGGACATGCCCCCGTTGTGGCGGGCCTTCGCGCGCGCGGGGAGGGGATGGCAGGGTAAGGGGGCGGTTTACCCTAGAGGCCGTCCGGCTCCAGCATCTCCCCTGCCACCTGCAGCGCCAGATCCTCATCATCACGGCCAAAGCCCAGCAGGCGGCGTTCCGCATATTTGGCGCGGATCTTTCGGCCATCGCGGCCCCGGCCCACGGTGACGGTCAGGCCGAACTGGCTGACCGAGCCGACGCGGTCGGCGGTGTTGGTGACGGGTTTGATTTCCACGCCATCGGCGGCGGCATCCACGCGCCATTTTGCCATTTTGCGCAGGCCCTTGAACATCTTGCCGCGCGCGCCCTTGCGCAGGCGACCGCGCAGATCGCGGCGGGGTTTGCGCGCGGCGAAGGCGGAACCATCGGGATCGACGTTGGCGGCGATGCGTTTGAGGTTGGCTTGGCGCAGCAGGCGGCCCAGCTTGAGCGTGGCCTTGCGGCGCTGGGCAGGCGCCATGCCTGCCACGATCCGGCCAAACCATTCATCGAGGCGGGAGAGGTCATTCGCCATCGACCACATCCCATGGCGGCAGATCCTCATCATTGACGGTGATCGATGTCAGGACCGGGGCGACATCGAGGCCGCCGAAGGGCAGATCGTCAGGGAACATCGGAACCGGTTCAGGCAGGTAGCTGGCCTTGGCGCCTTGGGGCGTTATGTCCACCGCCACGCCTTGGCGCAGTTGCAGGCGGATCTGCACATCGGCTTTGCCATTGTCCAGAATATCGACCTCGAAGTCGAAGGCGTCGGCACCCATGGCAAACAGATCGGGCTGGTTGGTGCGCAGCCAGATCAGGAGGGCGAGGGCAAAGTCGGCGATATCGCCCGCGAACTCGACCAGCAGGACGTTGAGCTGGAATTCAAAGGCGAAGGAGAGATCGTCGGTGTCGCGCGACTGCGCCTTGCCGCGATCCACCCACATGATGAGGTTCTTGGGCGCGGCCTTGAGTTCGGGCATGGCCTGCATCAGGGCGGCGCGCAGGAGGTTGATTTTCAGCATCGGCTTAATCCCAGAGCTGCACGATATCGATGGTGGCGGTCTGGGCGGCGCTGGCATCGGGCAGGATCACAGCCGTGCCGCCGGGCAGGCGCGGGCCAATCTCGGCAAGGCCGGGGTTCAGCTCCAGCACCTGTTCGGTGACCGCCGCCGTCTTGCCCAGGATGCGGTGGCAGATCTCGTCGACGGTTTCACCATCCATGGCGGTGGCGGTTTGGGTCATTGGCCTATTTCCCACGCTGGGGTGGCGGGGGGGGATGGGAATTGGCCGGATCTCCCCTCCTTGAAATAGCGGCCATCCGGCCCGCATTTCTGGCGCCCGAACAGCGACCAGTCGTTGCTGCGCTCGGAATAGGCTGAGCGATCAAGATGGGTGATTTTCAGGCCATCGACCGGGCATGCGGCGGCGGCAATGGGGCGTTGGCACCTATTACGGCCCTTCATGATGACCGAGAAATGGCCGCATTGGACGCAAGGCTTTTCGTGTCGTTTGATGGCCATCACAGCATCTCCGCGCGGTTGCGCGCGACCGGAGCGCCGCCAATCGAGAGCAGGTCGGCGATGGCAGCATGGCCCTCGCGGCGGTATTCGTCGGCCAACGCTGCCTTTTCCGAGGCGCGGGCAAGGCCGGTGTCGGAGGAGGCAAGATCGCGGTTGCCGCCCGCCAGATCGGCGGCGGCGTAATAGCCCACCGCGCGGGTCCAGAGCAGCTCGGCGCGGTTCTTTTCGTTGAGCGTGTCGGTGGTCACATCGGCAAGGCTGGCGGCCCCGGCCAGCGCGCGGGCGGTGCGCCAAGCGGCCAGTTGGCGCAGGGCCGAGAGCATGCCGCCCTCGATGGCAAGGGTAAGCTGGATCTGGGTGATCGCGCCGCCGCCGATGTTCATACCTTCGCGCACATCGGCCAGTTTGACCGGCGGGAACCAGCCATCGGCCACCACCTGCGCATCGGCATCATCGGGCGGGGCGATGGGGGTGGGGGTGAAGCTGTTCATGGGCTGGGCCTTTGCGTCAAAACGGGGCATCAAAACGGGGGGTGGGGATGGTGTGGGCTGGCTGTCACCGGAGTGCGCCGTCCGCGCCAACCGCCCCCCGCCGCCGTGGGGCGAACTGGTTATTCGGGGGTGGGGGCGGGCGCCAAGGCGGGTTTGTCCTGCCAATCCGCGTCGGTTACCTCCTCAAAGTAGACCGAAAGGCCATTGAAGAGCGGGATATGCATTTCGCTCCAGCGCGCCATATCGATGGTTTCGGCTGACGATGATCCGCTTTCGTGATGATGGCGGATGGTGACGCGCACCGGTCGGCCAGCGGCATAAATATGGGCAGTGCTCAAGGTTTTGCTCCTTTCTGGGCGTCTCCATCGGTGCCCGACACTTCGGGCGAGGCCAGCTTTTCCAGTACCTTCTTGAGCGCCTTGATTTCCGACCTGACGCCGATGCTGTTGTCGAGCTGGAGCGCGCGCTCCAGATGGGCGACGGCCTCGGTGAGATAGGCGGCCTTGCCACCGGCGGGGGCATTGTCGGCGGCAGGATCGAAGGCCTTGGCGCGGCGGGCGAAGCTGCGGCCCAGCGCCTTGTGCAGTTTGGCCTTGGCCTGATCGGGCATGTCACGCCCATCGATCAGCGCGAGGACGCGGGCCAGCACTTCATGTGGCACGGCTTCGTTCTGGGTCAGGCTGATCGTCGCGACCTGTTCGGCAAGGAAGCACGGAATGGTGCTGTTCATCCGTTCCGGCGAGGCCAGATTGAAGTGGATCGCATGGGCGGCAAGGCGCAGGGCATAATCCCAATCGCGATAGTCGATGGCCCAGATCAGGTTCCACACAAGGATTTCATCCTGCGCGGCCTGTCCCTGTTCGCCTGCCTGCAGCACGCCCTCGATCCATGGAGCGAAGGTACGGGCCATCTCGACCTTAACCGGGTTGCGCGCCTCGATGCTGGCAATGTCGGAGAGGGAGCGCAGATTGTCATGGAGCGCCACGCGCAGGGCGGCATATTCCTGACCGGCGGGGCTTTCCTTCGTCAGTTCGGGCGGGGGCGCGTTGGGGGCGGCTTCCGGCTCGCCCGCTTGGGCAGCAAGGATGCGCTGGCGGTGGCGAAGTGCGGGGCTGAACATGGGGTGGGCCTTTCGTCTGGCGATTTGCCCGCTCTATCTGGCGGCGGGCCGGAGGCGCTGGGACCGGAGGGGTTTATCGCCCCTGATGCCCGGTCGCTCCCTCCTGTGCGTCTCGGCTCCGGCGGTGCCATCCCAGATGACAGGTTGCGCCATGCAGCAGGGGCCTAAACCCCTGCCATCGCCTCTCGGGTGTATGATTACGGAGCCGGGCGGGCCGGGGCGGCGCCGACGACGATGTTCTCGACATAGGCCACCATCTCGTATTCCTCGATCACATAGGCCTCGTTGACGCTCTCATAGTTGGCGATCCGGTTGTATTCCGGCTCGTCCTTGAGCTGGCGGCGGCGGGTACCTTCCTGCACATAGATCGAGAGGTTATCCAGCCGCGTGATCATGATCGCATTGGCGGGGAAGAAGGGGACGCGCACGGCGGGCAGGCCGCCGATCTGTTTGGTCGAGCGCAAGATGCGGTCGGTGGCTTCGACCTGCATCGCCTCGGCGCCGGTGGCCTGGGCGATGTTGAAATATTTGTCATCGACCAGATCATGGCCGACGATCACCACCAGCGAGGTATCACCGCGCCACCATTCGGGGATCAGCCGCTTGGCATCGAGCACCAGCGCATCGAGCGAGCTGTAATCGGCATCGGCGGAAGTGGCGTTTTCAAGGCTGGGATCAAACAGATCCACGCCCGCCTTGACGTAAATGGCATTGAGCGCGGCATTGTTGGCGCCGTTGCTCTTCACCGTCAGATTGCCGTCGCTCATGATCTGGGCGGAGGCATTATCGCGCAGCTTCTTGATCCAGCCGATATTGACGTCCTGCAGCATGGGGTTGGCAGCGCGGTCAGTCTGGGCCGCCGCGCTGGTGCCGTTCCAGCCGATCATGATCCGGTCGCGGCCCTGCTGCTTCAGGATCGCATCGCGCATCAGCGTCTGGAATTCAGGCTTGTGACGCCATGCATCCATCAGGGCATAGGACTGCGCCCAGTCAAAATCGGTCTTCTTGCAGAGGTAGCGGCGCTTTTCCGAACTGTCGTTCGGGTCGGTCGGGTTGCGGCGAGTGCCCCCACTGGTGTCGGTACGACCGGCAATGGTGCGGGCGGTGGAAATGGCCAGCACCTGCCCTTCCTGATCGATGACAGGAATGATGTTGATCGAATTCAGGAATTCGGACGATTCCTTGATCTTGTCTTCGAGCTTTTGCTCGACCGACGGGGCGACCGCGAATTGGGCGGTGGCATCAGGCACACCGTTGAGCAGCGCGATCTGCGATGCATAGGCCATGAAGAGAGCGCGGGTTTCATTGCGCATGGGGTAAATCCTTGTCTTGGCTGCGGCGGTGGATGGGCGCGGGGCTGGGCAGTCGAGGGATCAGCAGTCGGTTTTGGCGGTCTGCGAGGTTCCATTGGCAGGCGGGCGGAAGGTGTAGTTGTGGGCGGGAGTGCCTTCCTGCGTGTCTTCCAGCTTCTTCAACTTGACGGCCAAGGCATCGGCTTCGGCACGGAACTCGCTGCGCAAGCCATCAATGGAGGTGGCAATGCTTTTGCTGAATTCCTCGAACATCGGGCGGAAGGTACTGAAATCGAAAGTGGCCGGCTGCTGCCCCTCGGGCGGGGTCTGGGGCTTGTCTTCCGACTTGGGCGCGGGGGCAAAGCTGGCGGTGAACTTGTCGAACATGGCGCTCATGCTGGCGAGCAGGCCCTTGCCCCCATCGGTGATGCCGCCATCATCGGCCAGTTCCAGCGCGGTGACTTCATCGCGCGACAGGTTGATGGTGCCGGGGCGGTTGCGGTTGAACTGCAGCCTTTCGGTGGCGATGGCCGCCGGGCTGTCGGTCAGCGCGCAGCCCATAAGATAGGCAAAGCCCTTTCCGCCGAAATTCGGTTCGATCTCGATGGAGGAATAGACCTTCTGGTTGGCCTCATTCAGCGCCTTGGCATCGGCGGTGATATCGAAAACGCCATAGAGCGCCTTGCGCTTTTCCATCGTGCCGTTGAAATCGACCTCGACTTCGCCGACCGAGAGCGAATCGACATCGCCATAGGCCTTGAACGGGGCCTGCCCGCTGATGCCCCGGATATGCTCGATATTGAGCCGCGCGCCATAGGTCTTAGGATTATAGCTCGAGGCCATTTCCTCGATCATCTTGTCATCGATCACGCGGCCATCGACGGTCGAACCGGCGGTGGCGAGCAGGAAGGGCTTGGTCTTCATCGGGATACTCCGGGCGTAGACATTGGGGTTTGGGCGGGGCGGATCAGCATGCCCCCTGAAATCCACGGCCACCGGCCATCCTGCAACGCGCGGGCGCGGTAAGGGGGCGCTTTACCCGGCAAGCATGGCGCGCGCGGGCACAAGATCAGGGCATGGCAGGATCATGCCCACCAAAAATGCCCCCGATGATGACGCGCGCCCGGCCCAGAGCCGACAGGTGACGCGCGCCAAATCCCGCGAGGCGCGGTCGATGTATCATCGTGGCTATGACATGGCCGAGATCGCGCGCGAGCTTGGCGAGAAATACGACACCGTGGCCAGTTGGAAGCGGCGCGGGGCGTGGGATGACGACAAGCCGGTGCGCGTGGTGCAGGATCACCTTGAGGCCAAGATCGCCAATTACCTCTGCCGGGAGCCTTACACCGAAGGCGACATGAAGCGCGTCGATCACCTGATGCGGATGATGGAGCGCGCGGCCCGGATCGAGAAGTTTGGCGAGACCGGCAAGGAAGGCGATCTTAACGAGAACGTTGGCCGCCGCAATGATGCCAAGGCCAAGGCGAAGCGGGCGGACAAGCGCAAGAATTTCCTGACGCGCGAGCAGTATGAGGCCCTGCTCGATGACTTCCTCGACTGGTGTTTCGAATATCAGCTCGAATGGTGGGAGCAGCGCGACCAGCGCACCCGCAAGATCCGCAAGAGCCGCCAGATCGGCGCCACGGTCTATTTCGCGCGCGAAGCCTTTGCCAAGGTGGCCGAGGATATCATTGCCGCGTTGGCGGGCGAGGATCGCAAGCCGCGCAACCAGATCTTCCTATCGGCCAGTCAGCGGCAGGCGAACAAGTTTCGCCGGGAAATCGTCAATTGGGTGCGGCGCGTCACCGGCGTCGAGCTTAAGGGCAATCCCATCCTGCTCGACCTCAATTTTCCGGCCGAAACGGATGAGGCGGGCGAGGAGGTATGCGCCGCCCAGTCACTGGATACGGTGGGCTTCTATCCGGTTTCAACCAACAGCGCGACCGCCCAGGGCGAAAGCGGCGACTTCTACTTTGACGAATATGCATGGGTCCACGGCTTCACCCAGCTCAATGGCGTGGCCAGCGGCATGGCCACCCACGAGATTTACAAAAAGACCTATTTCTCCACGCCATCGACAAAGACGCATCAGTCCTATCGCTTCTGGTCTGGCGAGGAATGGAATGCCGGGCGACCCAAAGGGCAGCAAAAACCCTTCGACATCAGCCATAAGAACCTGCGCAAGGGCGCCATCATGCCCGATGGCAGTTGGCAGCAATTGGTCACCATTCACGATGCTGTGGCCAAGGGGCTGGGCAAGCTGGTCAATGTCGAGAACCTGCGGCTTGAATATTCGACAGAGCGCTTTGCCAACCTGTTTGAATGCGAAGACATTGACGACAGCGAGAGCAGCTTTCCCTATGCCCGCATCAATCCGGCGCGCGTGGACAGCTTCCTCAAATGGCGTGATTTCAGGCCCGCGCTCATTGATGTACCGGGTGGGCGGCCCTTCGGCGATAAGCCGGTATGGCTGGGCTATGACCCGAATAAGCAGGGCCGCGATGACGCCGCGCTGGTGGTGGTCGCGCCGCCCGATGTGCTGGGCAAGGGCAAGTTCCGCGTGCTGGAGAAGATCCGGCTTAACGGCAAAGACTTTCAGGGGCAGGCCGATGCCATCCGGGAAGTGGCTGCGCGGTACAACGTCACCGATATCTCTATCGATACGACCGGATCAGGGGCCGCTGTTTGGGAAAACGTGGTCAAATGGTTCCCGCGCGCCCGCAAGATTGACTATTCGGTGGCCACGAAAACCGCGCTGGTGATCAAGGGCCAGAACGTTTTCAACAATGGTCGCATCGAATTCGATGCCGATTGGCTGGACGTTATGCAGGCCTTCATCGCGATCCGCCCGGCCGGAACCGGCAGCGGACGCGGTGTCACCTATATCGCCCGCCGCAATGGCGAGATCGGCCATGCGGACGTCGCATGGGCGATCCTTCACGCACTTTCCAATGAACCGCTTGATGCCGGGGCCGTCAATGGGGCGACCCAAGGCCGGGTGGCGTCCTCTGATGACGATTAAGGAGCCGATTGATGACTGATGCCCCTTCGACCGAATTGGCCGTGATCGAGCAAGAGCAGGCGGGAGCGCCGGAGAAAGCCGCGTCGTTGCGCGGGGAGGTTTTCACCTTTGGCGATGCGGAGAGCGTTTTAGACCGGCGCGACCTGTCGGCCTATTTCGAGCTTTGGCACAATGGCCGCTGGTATGAGCCGCCGATGCCGATGGGGCGCTTGGCGCAGGTTTTCAATGTCTCCCCCTATCACCGGAGCGCGGTGGCCCTGCGGGTCAATTTGCTGGTCTCGCAAATGGTGCCGTCGCGCTGGCTTGGGGCCGATGACTTTGAACGGTTCGCGCTGGATTTTGTCCAGATGGGCAATGGCTATGTGGAGAACGTGCCCAACCTGTCGGGCCGGATCGCGGCGGCCAAGCATAGCCCGGCGGTTCATACGCGGGCCGGGGTCGAGGCCAACGTCTATTGGTTTATCAACGGCGTTTTGGGGCAGGAACACCGATTTGAGCCGGGGCGTGTGTTCCACCTGATGCAGCCCGATGTGGCGCAGGAGATCTATGGCCTGCCCGAATGGCTCTCGGCGCTGCAATCGGCGTTGCTGTCGGAAAACGCGACGCTGTTTCGGCGCCGCTATTACATCAACGGCAACCATGCGGGCTTCATCCTCTACATCAATGACCCGCTGGCCGATCAGTCGATGGTGGACGACATCACCGACAAGATCCGCAAATCCAAGGGCGCGGGCAATTTCAAGAATATGCTGATCTATTCGCCCGGCGGGAAGAAGGATGGCGTTCAGGTCATCCCCATCGGCAACATCACGGCCCATGATGAGTTCACGGCGGTCAAGGGCATCAGCCGTGACGACATGCTGGCCGCGCATCGGATGCCGCCGCCGCTGATCGGGATCATTCCCCAGAACAGCGGTGGCTTTGGCAAGGTCAGCGAGGCGCTCGACACGTTTTACTTGACCGAGATCATCCCCATCATCCGGCGCATGTTGCGGATGAACGACTGGTTCGGGGTGCCGATCTTGTCCTTCCGCGATTGGACCTGCGCCGATGGGCGGCTGATCCAGCAGGACGGCACTATCGTGTCCGTCAGCAGCGCTCCCGGCGCGCGGCGGAACTGATATTCCGCCCGCCGGGTTGGCGGGGGATGGGGCGGTGGCACGCCCAATCCGACGAGGGATCTTCGTCATGGCCCAATCGGTCCCGCCTTGGGACCATCCCGCCTGCCGACTCGGCGCGGGAACATATATGGAACAAATGCGATGATGTCGAATCTCGAATGCCCCCTTGCGCCTGTTGCGCCGGTCCGTCCGCTGGCGCCCTATATCGGAGGGAAGCGCAATCTTTCGAAGCGGTTGGTGGAGCGGATCAATGCGGTGGAGCATGCCACCTATGCCGAGGTGTTTGTGGGCATGGGCGGGGTGTTTTTCCGGCGCGACCGGCGCCCGAATGCCGAGGTCATCAACGATTGGAGCGAGGACGTCTCGACCTTCTTCCGCGTGGTGCAGCGGCATTATCAGCCCTTCATGGACATGCTGCGCTGGCAGGTCACCAGCCGAGCCGGGTTTGAAAAGCTGATCGCTTTGCCGCCGGATAGCCTGACTGACCTCGAGCGGTCGGCGCGGTTTCTTTACCTCCAGCGACTTGCCTTTGGGGGGAAGGTTTCCGGGCGGGGCTTTGGGGTGTCGCTGGATCGGCCTGCGCGGTTTGATGTGACGAAGCTGGGGCCGATGATCGAGGCCGCGCATGAGAGGCTGGCTGGCGTGGTGATCGAGCGCTTGCCCTGGGCAGATTTCGTCGCGCGCTATGATCGGGCGGGGACGCTGTTCTATCTCGATCCGCCCTATCACGGCTGCGAAGGCGATTATGGCAAGGGCATGTTCGGGCGCGAGGAGTTCGAGCAGATGGCGCAGGTGCTGCGGAGGATCGAGGGGAGGTTCATCCTGTCGATCAATGACCGGCCCGAGGTGCGCCGGATCTTTGCCGAGTTCCAGATCGAGGAGGTCGGTGTGCGCTACACGGTGGGCGGTGCGGCCTGCTCACAGCAGGCTAGGGAACTGATCATCAGCGGGTAGCGCCGGGAACGCAAACCCTTCGGGAAAGCTCTGTGAGGGGCCGTGGCGGCGCGCTGCGGCCCCTTTTGCATGCCCGGTCCCCGAGGGCGGGAGGGGAGGGGTGAGCGCCGTCGCCAGACCTGCTGAAACGCCCTCGCCCCCACGCCTCGCTTTCGCCTTTTTCATCGAAATCTGTGCATTTGGGGCCGGACCTGTGCGCCCTCTGTCGAGCTGGCGGACACCCCCCTTTGTCGCAAACGGGTAACATCGGTCACCACCCCTTAGGCATGGCCTC
This sequence comes from Novosphingobium sp. SG751A, assembly GCF_013149295.1. Classification (GTDB taxonomy): domain Bacteria; phylum Pseudomonadota; class Alphaproteobacteria; order Sphingomonadales; family Sphingomonadaceae; genus Novosphingobium. Next base: position 195,313 of record NZ_JABGCB010000007.1, on the reverse strand, counting down.
CAAAGGCGCAGAAATCAGCCGTTTTTCAGGTTACCTCCATGGGGTTATTCAGAGGTAACATATTCAAGGGTATGGGGTTATCTCACTGATTTTCAATATATTTATTGATTACATATATTACCATCAATCAAGGTAATCTTATAACCTCAATGTAACCGATAGATTACCGCCTAAACATCTGAAATTCATTGCATGTTACCAATGTTACCAGTTTGCAGATAAGGGGGCGGTAAGATGAGGAACCCCATCTTATGGCCGCAAAAATACCGAGCGAATTGATGTCATGCGGTGATGTGGCTGGCTGGGGCGGCTGTGCGAATCTGTGCGCAGGAGCAACGCGCAGGACAGCCCATAAAGCTAGAAGATAGATGATCGCTGTTAGGGTCGCATTTGGGACCAAAAAGGTTAGCCAAATGGTTCGAGACGCCGCAGACTTCCTTGGGTCACTTTGGGGCGGTTAGCCAAACTATGTCTATGTTTCTAATGAATTCAGGCAGTTCCTCCGCTCCTGCCAGGGTTTTCCCAGAAAGCATGATAATCAAGCCCTTCGGGGCGCCATTTGGCTGACCTGCACACAAAGGTTGGACCAAATCCCCTCGAATGCCGACTTGCCAATCGCGCCGCTGCGGCTAGGGATGCGGCTTCGGGCAATGCTGTGGGGCATCTTCTAGACCATGCGTGTGATTGATCCATCGCCGGCTCTGTCTTCGGCCGCGCGCGCGGGCGAGAGGCGGCTTTACTGGTTCGCGGTGTTGCTGGCGCTGGCTTCGTGCCTGCCCGTTCTGGTCGCGCGCTATCCGCAGATGAGCGATTATCCCGCGCATCTGGCGCGCTATGCGGTGATGCTGGATGGCGGACGCAGCGCGGATCTGGCGCGCTATTATTCGTTCCATTGGGCCTGGACGGGCAATCTGGGCGTGGACATCCTGATCCGCCCCTTTGCCGCGATTTTCGGGCTGGAGACGGGCGGGCGGATCATCACCGGGATCATCCCGCCGCTGACCGCGCTGGGCCTGATCGCGGTGGACCGGCAATTGCACGGGCGCGTCACCATCGCCTCGCTGCTGGCCATGCCTTTTGCGTGGTCGCCGATGATGCTGATCGGCCTGCTCAATTATGCGCTGGGTCAGGCGCTGGCGCTCTGGGCCTTGGCGCTTTGGGTTTGGCTCGATCGAAAAGGGGCCGTCTGGTGGCTGCGCGCGGCGTTGTTCGTGCCGATCGGGCTGGCGGTGTGGCTGTCTCATCTGTCGGCGTGGGGCGTGCTGGGCGTGCTGCTGTTCGGCTATGAGCTGGGCATGGGGCGTGGCTGGCGGGCGTTTATTGCGCCTTGGCCGCTGCTGGCGCCGCTGGTGGTGATGGTGCTGGTGCCGGGCACGGCGGGCACGTTCTCCTATGGGCCCTATTGGTGGGTCTATAAGCAGGCGATCTGGCTCAAGGCCATGCGCGATACGGTCTATGCGCTGGATTACCTGTCGCTGGTGGTGGTGGCGCTGGCCTTTCTGGTGGCCGCGGCGATGCGGCGGCTCGATGGACGGCTGGGCTGGGCGGCGGTGATGCTGTTGGCCATGACAATTGCGGTGCCGCGTCATATTTCGGGCGGCGATTATGCCGATTACCGGCTGGTGACGACCGGGCTGATGATCTGCTGCCTGTCGATTCGCTGGCCGCGCGCGCCGGGCTGGGCGATCACGCCGGTGGTGATGCTTTATGTGGCGCGTCTGCTGATCACCACGCAGGACTGGCACGATGATTCGGCGCGGATGGAAAAGATCTTGGCCGCGCTCGACCATGTGCCGCAGGGGGCCAAAGTGGCCAGCGCCGTGCTGGTGACGCGCGAGCAATGGCCGCTCAACCATTTCGAACATATCGGCGCCTATGCGGTGGTGCGTCGCCATGCGCTGGTGAACGCCAATTTCGCGGTGCCCCATGTCCATATGCTGCAATTGAAGCAGGGCGGGCGCGATTTTGACGATCCCTCGCAGCGATTGCTGCTGCACCATACGCAAAAGGTGGATCTGGCCAATTTCGCCCCCGCACGGCAAGCCGACTGGCTGTGGTATGTGGGTGATCGCGCGCCCGACACGATGCCCGAGGGCGCCGTGGTCGTCTGGCGCGGGCAGGGCAGTTTGCTGGCGAGGCTTAAACCGGCTCCTCTTGCAAAATCGGGCCCTCTTGCAAAATAGAGGAAGTCGGACTAGATCACCGCTATCTCCCGACATCGGAGCCTTGCAAAGCCCCTCCCGGACCTGATCCGGGGCGGCGCGGCGGCAATGGTTCAAGAGGTTTCGGGCATTGTTCGAGGAATCGCGTCGATGGAAGATAAGAAGCCCAAGGTCTCTCCCGGAGAGTTCTTCAACCAGGTCAAGGTTGAGGCGCGCAAGGTGGTGTGGCCGAGCCGTCAGGAAACCATTCAGACCGGCATCTTTGTCGGCATCCTGATGCTGATCCTCGCGATCTTCTTCCTCGGCGTCGATTCGCTCTTCGGCTACATCGTGCGCACGCTGCTGTCGCTCGCCTGAATAAACGCATAGGAACTGTAAGATATGGCCCGCTGGTATATCATCCACGCCTATTCCGGCTTTGAAAACAAGGTCAAAGAGGCCATTCAGGCCGAAGCCGAACGCCTTGGCCTCTCGCAGCTGGTCGAGCAGATCGAAGTGCCCTCCGAGCAGGTCACCGAAGTCAAGCGCGGCAAGAAGGTTCAGGTCGAGCGCAAGACCATGCCCGGCTATGTGCTGGCCAAGCTGACCATGAATGACGATGTGTATCACCTCGTCAAGAACACCGCCAAGGTCACCGGCTTCCTTGGCCACAACGGCAAGCCGCAGGCGATTTCTGAACGCGACGCGGCCCGCTATTTCGGCCACCGCGAAATCGTCGCCACCACGGTCAAGAAGCACGTTTCGGTCGATTTCGAAATCGGCGATTCGGTCAAGGTTTTGGACGGTCCCTTCAACAGCTTCACCGGTATCGTCGAAGAGCTGGATTTCGACAAGAACCGCGTCAAGGTCTCGGTGTCGATCTTTGGCCGCGCGACGCCTGTCGAGCTGGACTTCGAGCATGTCGAACTGGTGAAGTAAGTTTCGCCGGATTGATGCGAAAAAGGGCGGGGTTTCCCTGCCCTTTTTTGTGTTCTCAGAAGGGTAGTTGAAGATGCGAGGGTCTAGACCCTCGCGCTCCCGCTACTGTCTGCGTTGCGTATGGGGTTCGGCCAATGGGTGTCGGACGCAGCGTCAGAAATGATAAAGCCTGCGGCGCATCTGGCGTAACTCCGCCGCGCCGCAGGCTTTCAAACCCTCGCGCAAAACCCGGCATTGCCGACCTTGCCCCCCCCCAATAACGGGATTGCAAAGGGACGAGTCCCTTTGCCCGCCGGAGGCAAAATCCTTACCTTGCCCCCAAATCCCCCATACCCACAGTACCCGAAGCCATGCCCAGCATCCGGTCGAGGCTTTCTTTGGCCTTGAGCCTCAGCCCTTCCTCGATCTCGATCCGCGGCGTCAGGTCGCGCAGGGAGATGTAGAGCTTTTCCATCGTGTTGAGCGCCATATAGGGGCAGATATTGCAGTTGCAGTTGCCATCGGCCCCGGGCGCGCCGATGAAGGTCTTGCCCGGGATGGCCAGCTGCATCTGGTGGATGATGTGCGGCTCGGTGGCGACGATCAGCGTGTCGGCGTCGATGGTCTTGGCATAGTTGAGGATGCCGCTGGTGGACCCCACATAGTCGGCGTGATCGACGATGGTGGGCGGGCATTCGGGGTGGGCGGCGATGGGCGCGCCGGGGTGCTGGGCTTTCAGCTTGAGCAATTCGGTTTCCGAAAAGGCCTCATGCACGATGCACACGCCGGGCCACAGCAACATTTCGCGGTCGAACTTGCGCGAGAGATAGCCGCCAAGGTGGCGGTCGGGGCCAAAGATGATCTTCTGATCGCGCGGGATCTGCGAGAGGATCTTTTCCGCCGAGGAAGAGGTGACGATGATGTCGGAGAGCGCCTTCACCTCGGTCGAGCAGTTGATATAGGTGATGGCGATATGGTCGGGATGCGCCTCGCGGAAAGCCTTGAACTTTTCGGGCGGGCAGGCATCCTCAAGGCTGCAACCGGCGTTGACGTCGGGCAGGATCACCGTCTTTTGGGGCGAAAGGATCTTGGCCACTTCGGCCATGAATTTGACGCCGCAAAAAGCGATGACATCGGCGTCCGTTTCGGCCGCCTTGCGCGACAGCTCCAGCGAATCGCCCACGAAATCGGCAATGTCCTGCAATTCCGGCTTTTGATAATAATGCGCGAGGATGACCGCGTTCTTTTCCTTGCGGAGGCGGTCGATTTCGGCGCGCAGGTCAAGACCGGCGAGGCTGGCGCTCTGGGCAGTCATAATCACATCCCCTTGGGGTTCATTGGCTTTGCCGCCCAGATAGGGAGCATTGCGCAAGACCCCAAGGGAAATCTGCAATTATTGCCCCAGATCACCGGCCAGCGTGATGATCGGCGCGCTTTGTGCCAGCAGCGCGGTCAGGATATGGAGCGCCATATTGCTGCTGGCGCCCAGCATGGTGGCCGGGTGGATATGTCCCATCTGGCGCTGGTCATGGCGGGCCAGCAGCGCAAAGGGCACCATTTCGACCGTCATGCTCAGCCATTCGCCATTCGACCCCAGCAAGGGCATCGGCAAAAGCCGCCCCAGCGCCGGATCGAGCAACAGGACATTGGCGGCCATAATCAGGCGCGCATGCCACGCCGTTTCACGCCGCCGCAGCACCGCCAGCAGGATCAGCGCGGGAAAGCCCAGCAGGAAACAGGCGTTGAGCGCCAGAAAATAGGCGGGCGTGAAGAAGGGCGGCACCAGTTGCCCGCTGATCGCGGCATGCAGCGTTATGCCCCCCACCAGCGGAATGGCCGCGATATAAGCCAGCGCCAGCCACCCCATCCGCCGATGCAGCGCCAGTGTCGGCGCCGAGAGGCGCGCGGCCAGTTGTGTCTGGACCACCGCCAGCGTCAGCCAACTGAGCATAAGCGCGCCATGGACATGGAACCAGAGCGGGACGTGGCGATAATCCACCCGCCCCAGCGCGGCAAACTGGCCAAAGCCAAGCACGATGATCAGCGCAAGACCGATGGTCATGCGGGCAAAGAATTGACGGTCACGGTAAAGCAGAGCGGCAGGCGAGGTCGGCGAATAGGCCATGATTGTTCCCCTCCACGTGTGTTGCCCGAATATTACACCAGGCGAGGGGGCCATGCAAGATGGCGGCTCAGCCTGCCAGTATCCAGAGATCCTCGTCCGCCTGAGCCACCAGATCGCGCCTTTGCAGGTCGATCAGATGGGCCAGCACCGAGCGCCCCGCCGCTCGGTGCAACCGAACGTCCAGCCCCGGATACATCTGCGCCACCATGATCTCGATCGAACTGGCCCCGGTTTCCAGCAGGCGCAGTATCTGGCGTTCGCGCATGCGGCGGTGGCCGATCATGCCGCGCACCATCTGTTGGGGCTTGTCGATCTGCGGGCCATGGGCGGGGTAATAGACCCGGTCGCCCCGTTCATAGAGCTTGTCGAGGCTGATCATATAGTCGCTCATATCGCCATCAGGGGGCGAGACGACCGTGGTGGACCAGCCCATCACATGATCGCCGGTAAACAGCGCTCCGCTTTCGATCAGGGCAAAGCACAGGTGGTTGCTGGTATGGCCAGGCGTGGCCACGGTCATCAGCGTGGCCGAGGGCAGGCGCACCAGATCGCCATCGGCCAGCACCGTGTCGGGCGCATAGGATGTGTCAAAGGCAGCGTCGGCGCGCGGTCCATCATCCTCCAGCGTCAGGGCTGCGCAGCCGATGATCGGCGCGCCCGTGGCGGCCGCCAGCGGGGCGGCGCCCGGCGAATGGTCGCGGTGCGTATGGGTGCACATGATCGCCAGCACCGGCGCATCGCCAATGGCGCTCATCAGCGCGTCAATATGCTCGGCATCGTCCGGCCCCGGATCGATCACCGCCAGCCCGCGCGCATCGCCCACCAGATAGGTCTGCGTGCCGGTAAAGGTAAACGGGCTGGGGTTATTGGCCAGCATGCGCCGGACGAGCGGTTCGAGTCGCTCGGTCTCGCCGGTGGGCCATGGGCGCGGGGGCATGTTCATGAGCCAAGCCTATGCCGCTTTGCCCGCCCTGTGTCGAGGGAAAGGCCTCAGGCCACCGCGCTGCCCAGTCGTGCGCGCAACTGGTCGATGGCGCGCGGGGCGCCGGGGGCCACCTCGCGCCAGCCCCGATCGATGCGCAGCAGGCGTGCGTAGAACTCCTCGGTCGCGGCGATCAGCTTGCGGATTTGGGGGCTGAGCAGGAGCAGCCTTTCAGGATCGGCAGCAGGAAAATCGGGGGCCAGACGGCCATAGCGGCGCAATTGGAATTCGGACAGTTCGCCCATGAAATAGGCGCGATGATTGAGCAACCAGGCCACCGCATGCATCATGCGCGTTGTCGTGCGCAAAGCCTCACAAGAGAGCGCGATGCGGGGGGCATCCTCATGCGTCCCGGTTTCTTCGATACGCCCCGACAGGTCGAAGGCAGCGCGCACTTCGTCCGAGAGGACCAGTGCCTCGCAATAGAGCCCCTCGACGATTCGGGGATTGATGTTGCTGGTGTGCTTCATGATGAAATTGGTTAATCAAATATTAGCGCTTGCTGCAATGTCATTAGGGGCTAGCCCTGATCCCGATTTGGGACATTCCCGGTTTTGGACATTAATCCGGCCGGCAATGGAACGCGCAAGGCGCCCCCCCCTAAGGCAAGGGCGGGGCAAAAACCGCTGTCGCTTGAAAACCGCCTTCAGGCGATGATGTCGGGAATCAGGTAATCCTCGATCAGCGAGATCTGATCCTTGAGCTTGAGCTTGCGCTTCTTGAGCCGGGCAAGCTGCATCTGATCGCCCGCGCCCGAAAGGGTCAGCGCATCAATGGCGGCGTCCAGATCGCGATGCTCGATCCTGAGCGCATCGAGTTTCTTGCGCAGTTCCTCTTCGGTCACCAAAACTTGCTCCCGCCAAGGGTATCTTGCCGCTTGCGTCATGCTCTAATCGCGCGCGCGCCATGGGGCAAGGGGCCAGCGCGGACTGCGGTGAAATGAGTTTGGCGCACGGGTCGTCGAGGCTCAAAAACAATTTGCCGCGCTCATAAACGGCTTACCTAAAATTGTCATATTCGGGGCTTCGCAAGCGGGTCAAAGTATGTTTCTTTGAGCGTCTGATCGATGGAAATGACGCGATTCGAACATGGCCGCAGGAGGCATGTCGCGTCATGCCCCGATCGGGCGGGCGTCTGCAGCCGTCCGCAAATAGGGGGGTAGCCGGTGGCACCCACCACACGGTTTCCCTGATCGGACCTTCGCATGGGGCCGGATCAGGGGGCCGCGCTGGCGCGGAGGTCACTTTCAATGGCTTTATGGCCTATGGAGGAGAGTCCAAAATGGAAGCATCCCACATCAACGCCCTGCACAACAAACACGCCGGTCTTGAACGCCGGATTGCCGAAGAACTCAAGAGTCCCCACCCCGACCCGGTAACGCTTCAGGCGCTTAAGCGCCACAAGCTGCGGATCCGCGACCAGATCGCGCACCATTGATGCAGCATGGCGTGCAGCATGAGGGCGAGGCTTAGCCTGCCGGCTGAACGCTGAAATCCCGACCATCCGAGATCAACCCGGCCCGATCCGGCCTATTGCGCTGGATCGGGCCTTTGCATGAGCTTTTGCGTTATACTTTTGGGCGAAGCGTATTTCGGCCCGTTTTTGCGTGAAACAGGGCGCAAAAAGCAGGGTTAGCGCAAAAATAGGGGCGGGCGCATTTGCAAAGACGCATGTTTGGTCTAACCCCCTTTCATGACCACTGCACCTCTCGGCCCGACCTCGAATTCCAGCGCGGTGGCGGCCGCGCGCACAATCCTGACGCGCCTGCATGAGGTGATGGCCTCGCGCAGCCACGCGCAGGCCAAACTGAACACCGTGGTCGAGGTGATCGGCGCCAGTCTGGATAGCGAGGTCTGCTCGATCTATCTGCTGCGCGAAGGGATGCTCGAACTTTTCGCCACGCGGGGTCTGGCGCAGGAAGCCGTCCACGTCACCCGCATGGCGATTGGCGAGGGGCTTGTCGGCACCATCGCCTCTCGCGCCGAAACGCTCAATCTGGCCGAGGCGACCGCGCATCCGGACTTCTCGTATCGCCCCGAAACGGGCGAGGACAAGTTTCACTCTTTTGCGGGTGTGCCCATCGTACGGCGCGAACGCTGCGTGGGGGTGGTCTGCGTGCAGCATGTCGATCCGCGCCGCTATGAAGAGGTCGAGATCGAGGCGCTTCAGACCGTCGCCATGGTCCTGTCCGAACTGATCGCCAACGCTGATCTGGTGGACGAGGAGGAGGCCGCAGGCCTTGCCGCCGCCCAGACCGGCCCCGAACAACTGCGCGGCCTCACGCTGGTCAAGGGACTGGCCAGCGGGGTTGCCGTCTATCACCAGCCGCGCATCACCATTGAGCATATCGTGGCCGAGGACACCGAGGCCGAGCGCCAGCGCGTATACCTCGCCTTTGACAAGATGCGCGAGCAGATCGACCGCATGGCGTCACAGGCCGAATTCGGCAGCGGGGGCGAGCATGAGGAGGTTTTGGAAACCTATCGCATGTTCGCCTATGACGAAGGATGGAGCCGCCGGATCAACGAGGCGATCGACAGCGGCCTGACCGCCGAGGCCGCCATTGAGCGTGTCCAGCAGCGCACCCGGATGCGGATGCGCCAGATCGACGATCCCTTGCTGGCCGACCGGATGCACGATCTGGAGGATCTGGCCAACCGCCTGCTGCGCATCGTTTCGGGCCAGTTGGGCACCGCGGCCAGCGCGGGCCTGCGTCAGGATGCGATCCTGATCGCGCGCAATCTTGGCCCAGCCGAACTGCTCGAATATGACAAGCGGCGCTTGAAGGGCGTGATCCTTGAGGAAGGCTCGCTGACCGCGCATGTGGTGATCGTTGCCCGGGCGATGGGCATTCCGGTGCTGGGCCGCGTGAAGAGCTTGCGGGGCAAGGTGCGCGAGGGCGATCCGATCCTGCTCGATGCCGATTCGGCGCTGGCCTTTGCCCGGCCCACGCGCGACATGATGATCGGCTTTGACGAGCGCTATGCCAAGAATCGCGAAAAGCAGGCCAAATATGCCGCGCTGCGCGATGTTGTGCCGATCACGCTGGATGGCGAACGGATTGCGGTCAACATCAACGCTGGCCTGCGCGAGGACATGCCCAATCTGCAACTGACCGGAGCGGATGGCGTGGGCCTTTACCGCACCGAGTTTCAGTTCCTCGTTTCGGCCACTTTGCCCAACCGCGAGCGCCAGACGCGGCTTTATCGCGAGGTGCTGGAATCGGCGGGCAACAAGCCGGTGGTGTTCCGCACGGTCGATATCGGCGGCGACAAGAGCCTGCCCTATCTGCGCCATGACGAGGATGGCGAAGAGGAGAACCCGGCGATGGGCTGGCGCGCGCTGCGTCTGGCTCTCGAACGCGACAGCCTGCTCAAGGTTCAGGCCCGCGCGCTGTTGGAGGCCTCGGCCGGCCGGGTGCTTCAGGTGATGTTCCCGATGATTTCCGAACCATGGGAATTTGACGCGGCCAAGGCGGTGTTCGAGGGGCAGCTGGCCCATCTGCGCAAACTGGGCAAGACCCCGCCCGAAGCGGTCAAATATGGCGCGATGCTCGAAGTGCCCGCTCTGGCCGAGGTGCTGGACATCCTGCTGCCCAAACTCTCGTTCCTGTCGATCGGCACGAATGACCTGACGCAATTCCTGTTTGCCGCCGACCGCTCGAACCCCAAACTGGCCGAGCGTTATGACTGGCTTTCTCCGGCGATCCTGCGCTTTGTCCGTCGCATCGCCGTGGCCGGCCATGCGCATAATGTGCCGATGACGGTCTGCGGCGAAATGGGCGGGCGCCAGTTGGAGGCGCTGGCGCTGTTGGGCATAGGCATCCGCCGCCTGTCGATCACGCCGGCGGGCGTGGCGCCGATCAAGGATATGGTCCGCCGCGTCAATCTGGCCGAAATCAGCGCGGCGATGGCGGGCTGGCTGGCCCATCCGCCCGTCAGCCTGCGCGAGGAAATGACCGCATGGGCGGCCCAGCGGGGGCTGATCGGGGACTGAACGGGCGAATTAACAGGCTGTTACGCGTCGACGCATCGATATCTTTGCGTAATCGGGCGCAATATGCCTGTTAACCGGCGCAATGACCTGTCAAGCCTGTTGACTTTCCAGAGCTTCCAGCGTTGTGTCCGGCGCGGGCCGCAAAGGATTTCGGGATCGCCATGAGCGTAGATGAGTCAGAATTCGCTTCTCCAACCAGCGGCCAGCCCGCCAGCGCGGGCCAGCGGCTGGCCGCCGCGCGTGAGGCGGCGGGACTGACTCTGGCGGAACTGTCGGCCCGGACCAAGATTTCCGAACGCCATCTGGGCGCGCTGGAAACCGGCGATTTTGCCGCTCTGCCGGGCCGCACCTATGTTTTCGGCTTTACCCGCACCTTTGCCAAGAGCGTCGGGCTGGACCCGGCCACGTTGGTTGATGCGATGGGCCGCGATTATTCGCGCGCCGCGCCCGAACCCGAAGTGCCCGCCTCGCCCGCCTTTGCGCCGGGCGATCCGGCGCGCGTGCCCTCTTCGCGCTTTGCCTGGATGGCCGGTTTCGTGCTGCTGGTGGCGGCCATCGGCGGCTTCATCTGGTGGCAGAACAATTCCAGATCGACCGACAGCCTGCCCTCGCTGATCCCCGACGAAGTGCCCAGCGCCGTGCCCAGCCAGGCCGCGTCGGCCGCGCCCAGCGAGGCGCCCAGCGCAGAAGCATCGAGCGCGCCCACCGGCCCCGTCGTGCTGACCGCGCAGATGGACAAGCTGTGGATCAAGGTTTCGGACGCCGACGGCAAGCAGTTGGTGCAAAAGCAACTGGCGATGGGTGAGACCTATACGCTGCCCGAGGATGCCAAGGACCCGCGCGTGTGGACCGGCCGCCCCGACAAGCTGGCGATCACTGTGGGCGGTCAGGACGTGCCCCCGATCAGCAAGACGCCTGAGATCGTCAAGAATGTGCCGATCTCGGCCAAGGCTTTGCTGGAGCGTGGCCAACCTGCCCCCGCCGCAACGCCAGCGGCCGGGCTGATCCCCGGCGCGGCCAATGCGCCCGTTGCAGCTCCGTCGCCCGTTGCGGCCCCGCGCCCGTTGCGCCATTTCCCGCGCCCCCGGCCCGCGCCGACGGCTGATGCGCAAGCTGCACCTGCCGCACCCGCCACGCCATCCACCGTTACGCCTTAACCCGCACTCGACAGCAGGGGGTGGCTTGCGGCACTGTGCATTTGGGGCATGGAACAACCGATGATCTGGGCCGCCCGTGATCGGGCGCGCCGTGGGAGTTGAAGAAAGATGATGTATAAGCAGCGGATCAGGCTGGCTGGCGTGGCGCTGGCAGCGCTGCTCTGGACGGGCAGCGCCATTCCGGCGCAGGCGCAGGAAGGCACGGCAGGCGAAATCCGCATGCGCAAGCTGGAGGCCGAGGTCCGGGCCCTGCAACGGCAGGTGTTCCCCGGTGGCGATACCAAGCTGTTCGGCCAGCAGGCGCCCAATCCGGCGCCCGGCGCGGCCCCGGCCGCTGCGGCCGAGGCTCCCGCCGCGCCGCCCGCCAATACGGCGCTGACCGATATTCTGGCGCGCCTTTCGGCGGTGGAATCGCAAAATGCCCGCCTGACCGCGCAGGTTGAGGAATTGACCAACCACGTTCACCAGCTTGAAGGCGCCCGCCCGGCGGCCAATGCCCCGGTCGAACAGGGCGCCGCTGTGGCTGCGCCCGAGCCGGCCCCGCCAGCCGTGGCCGAACCGGCCCCCGCGCCGCGCCCCGTGGTCAAGCCTGCGCCCGCCCCGGCTCCGGTCGCTGCGCCGGTGGTCAAGCCTGCGCCCGCGCCTGCCAGCCGCGTCACGGCGGTCAAGGCTATCACCAAGCCTTCGACCGGCGATGCAGGCGAGGATGAATATTCCTATGGCTACAAGCTGTGGGAGGCCAAGTTCTTCCCCGAGGCGCAGCAGCAGCTCAAGCTCTATCTGGACCAGTATCCCAAGCATAAGCGCGTGAGCTATGCGCGCAACCTGCTGGGCCGCGCCTATCTGGACGATGGCAAGCCGCGCGATGCGGCCCCGTGGTTCCTCCAGAACTATCAGAGCGACAAGAAGGGCGCTCGCGCGTCCGACAGCCTGCTCTATCTGTCCGAGGCGATGATCGAGCTTAAGGACATCAATCGCGCCTGTATCGCTCTGGGCGAATTTGCCGATGGCTATCCGGCGGATGCGGGCGGGCGCTTGAAATCGGCCTATGACGGCATTCGCGCCAAGGTGAAGTGCAACTGATCGCGGATCGTTTCACACAGAGTCTGGCGCAGGTCTGGCCCGAGGGCGCGCGTGATCCGAGCTTGAAGCTGGGGATCGCGGTGTCCGGCGGGCCGGATTCGCTTGGACTGCTGCTGTTGGCGGCGGCGGCGCGGCCCGGCGGGGTCTGCGCGGCCACGGTCGATCATGGGCTGCGCGCGGAAAGCGCGGATGAGGCGGCGCAGGTGGCGGCGGTGTGTCGCGATCTGGGCCTGGCGCATGAGGTGCTGAGCGTTTCGGTCGAGCCGGGCAATGTGCAATCCGAGGCCCGCGCCGCGCGCTATGCTGCTCTGGCCGACTGGATGGCACGCGAGGGCGTGGCGGCGCTGGCCACGGCTCATCATGCCGACGATCAGGCCGAGACGCTGGTGATGCGCCTGAACCGCGCCAGTGGGGTCGCGGGCCTTGCCGGGGTGCGCGAGCGCGGCTGGGTGCCGGGAGCCGAGCATTTGCTGATCCGCCCGGTGCTGGGCTGGCGGCGGGCCGAATTGGCCGCTGTGGTGGCCAGTGCCGGATTAAACGCGGCCGATGATCCCTCGAACCGCAACACCGCCTTTGACCGCGTGCGCGTGCGTCAGGCGTTGGCGGGGGCGGACTGGCTGGATGTGGGCGCATGGGCGCGCAGTGCGGAAAACCTGGCCGATGCCGATGCCGCGCTCGATTGGGCGGCGGACCGGGAATATGGGGCGTGGGTGGTGCGCGAAGGGCTGGGGGTGAATTATCGTCCCGCCGCGCCGCGCGCGATTGCCATGCGCGTCATCGCCCGGATTGTTGAAGAGATCGACGGCCATGCCCCGCGCGGCAATGCCGTGGCCCGCGCCTTTGACAGTCTGCTGGCGCGCCAGCCTGTGTCGATCGGCGATGTGGTGGCCCGGCCTGGTCCGGGCGTGTGGAGCTTTATGAAGGCCCGCCCTCGTCGTGTTTAGTGGGCGCCGGGCTTAATCCACCAGAGCGTCGCCCAGACCCACCTGCTTGCCCCGTGTGATATACACCTTGTCGCCAATATGGGCTTCGCCAAACACCTTGCGGGCGAAATCCAGCGGGACGCCGATGCAGCCATGGCTGGCAAAGCCATTGCGTACATTGGTGGCATGGATCGTGATGCCGTCATCGGTCAACCGCATCATATAGGGCATGGGCGCGTCATAGAGGTTTGAGACGTGGTCCTTGTCCTTCTGGCTGATCGGAAAGGTGCCGGTGGGGGTCGGCTTTTCCTGCGTGCCCAGCAGGACAGCGGTGGCGCCGATTTCAAACCCGTTGCGGAAGACCGAGAGCACCCGCGCCTCCAGGTCAACCGTGATGACCAGCGGGCCGGGCGGCACACCATCCTCGTCCCATGCCCATTGGCCATATTTGATCGGCCCGGAAATCGGCAGGATGCGGCGGATGACAAAGCGGCGGTCGGTGGGCGATTGCGTGGCCATGGGCATCACGCCGCCGCCCTTGCCGGGGTTACGCGTGCCGATGGTGGTGGCGGGCGTGTCGAAGCTGACCCCTTGCGCCGAGGCATAGGGATCGATGCCGAGCGCGATCTGATGCGCCAGTTGCGGGCGCGCGGCGATCACGACATCGCGGGGCAGATGGGCGGTGCCGCTCCGTTCATCTGCCTCGATCAGCGCGAGGCCCGCCAGCACCGCCAGCCCCAGCCCGCCCGTGATGATCAGCGCGCGCGGAGCCAGAAACCGGTCGGCGGCAGGGGAGAGATGGGCGCCGGTGGGCATGATGAGGCAGACTCGCAGGCAAGGTTAAACGCTATGGTTAAAGATGCGTTACCTTGTGCCGGAGCGCCAGAGGTCTGTGAAGCCTGTATCAGGATGGGACGGATTTGCGCCCGCCCCATCCGATCACATTTTACCCATGCGCGCCAAATTCATTGGCAATCGCCGTGCCGATGCGCAGGGCAAGGCCATAGGCGCGCTCGATCGGCTCGATATAATCGCTGCGGATGACGCCATAGCCATGGGCGGCATCGTCGGGGTAATCGGCCGGCTCATCTACCCGGAAATCATCGAGGCTGGGGAAGCTGGTGGGGAAGGCGCGGCGCAATTGCGCCAGCGCTTCGTCGATGCGCAGCGTAAACACCATTTCCAGCACGTCCTCGCGCGCGATGTCATTGGCGCGGCTGAATTGCGGCACCATGACCACGCGCAGGAACATATGCTGGAACAGCGCCAGACGCAGCGCCTGAAGCACACCTATCATCCGGCGCGTATGTTCGCGGTCGGGCAGGGGCGCCTCGTCGGGGATCAGCGAGAGCAGGCGGTGGAGCTTCAAAGCATCGACCCGCAGGCGCGTCGAGAGGCGGCGGAACACGCCCGCCCGATCATCGCCCGTCAGATATTCGGCCAGCGCGAGGCAGCCCTCGGAAATATGATCCTCATGCCCGCGATAGGGGCGGCTGGCCCAATAGGCGCTGTTGAACAGTTCGCCAAAGGCCGTCATCGTCTTGATGCTGGCCAGCGCATTGGCGGCGCGCACCAGACGCACGATCTGGCGCCCGCGTTCGGATGAACGCAGAAGATTGGCCAGTTCCTCGTAATTGCCCTCGGCCGCGCTGCCTGCGCCTGCGATGATGTTCACCGGATAGCCGAGCTGTTGCAGCACCGCATTATGCGGGATCGCGCGGATCTGGCGCAAAGACATCGTGCGGTCGGAGGACACGTCGCTCTGGCGGCGGCTCTTGCGGCTGCCGGTGTCGTTCAGCAGGCCAAGGCCGAAGGCGGTCAGCGCGCGGCTGTAGGTGGCGCTGGCCAGATGGCCCTGCTGAACCCGCCGGATCGCGCGGTAGAAGTCGAGGGACAGGTCTGTGCGGCGATAGAACGGATCGGTCGGCGCATAGGGGTCGGTTTCGGCAGGCGCCAGCTCGATAAAGCGCGTGAGCGTGGCCAAGGCCAGTTCATCGCTGCCAAAGAAGAGATAGCCGTCGCCGCCCTGAAAGCTGACTTCCGGTTCAAGCCGGATGCCCGCCCGCACGAAACGGCGCCGCGCCCATGGCGAGAGCGGCCAAGCCAGACGATCCGCCATCGAGGCCGGATGCGCGCCGCGCCCCATGCTTTCGCCATGGGTGTTGAAAATCAGCGCGGAGACGTCCGAAAGCTGGTTGGCAGTCATCGCCTCGGCAAGGCGGCCCTGAAGGCGCTCGATGGCCAGCGCGGCGGGGATCTGGCCCACAAAGCGCCCGGCGTCCGAAAAGCCGGTCTGGATCGACACACGCCCGCGCCCGCGCGCATATGCGCGATAGGCCGGTTCGGCCAGCAGCGCGTCGAGGAAACGCCCACCATGCTCAAGCGCGGTTTCCGTCTCGAACAGGGGCGAGACATCCACCTTGTCCTCGATCCCGAACAGCTTGGCGAAATAGAGCGCGGCCAGCATCGTGGTGGGCTGTTCGCATTCGGCCACCAGCATGCGGATCGGCGTGTCGGCGTCCACATGGTGCAGGATCTGCGCCATGGTCAGGAACAGGCGGATCGCGGTGCTGTTTTCAATCGCCAGCGCGGCGAAATTGCTGCGCAGCACCTTGGCCGTGGCCAGCAGCTCGCGCATCTTGACCAGGGCTGCCTGGCTGGCCAGATCGAGGCGGCCATCAGGATCGATGCGGCGACGGATGGCGTTCTGAAGCTGGCTGGAGTTGACGCGGAAATGCACCCAGCCCATGCCCAGCCCATCGGCCTGCATCGCGGCCACCGTGGTCAGCAGCACCTCGGCCATATCGTCGGGGGCCGTGGCGGCCAGCGTTTCCAGCTCGGCAATGATGCCCGACAGGCTGGTCATCTTGGCCGGATGATCCCCGGTCAGCGTGTTGGCGGCCTCCGACAGGGTGGCCGGGTCCTTCATGTCGCGGGCAAAGAGCGCGGCCATTTCCTCGGCGCGCTCGGCCCCGGCCAGCAGGCGCGTGGCAATATCGGGCGCGGCCTCGGCCAGATCGGCGGCATAGGCAGAGAGGCGCTGGGCCTTTTCCATCAGGCGATAGCGGATGCAGGTGTTCCACCCGATGTCCGTCCGCCCGTCCATGTCATAGCCCACCCACGAGGCAAAGCGGATCGGCATCGGGCGCAGCGCCCGCCATTGCTGGGGCCAGCGGGCGCGGGCGGTGTTGAACAGGGTCTGGGTGATCTTGGCCCGCGCGGTATGCCCGCGCGCGATGGCGGCCAGCGCGGCGTCATGCTCGGTGTCCAGCGTGATCGTGTCGCGCGCCGCCGTGGCTGCGCAGGTGGCCGGGCCGAAATCGCCCTGGCTGGCCGCATGGGCCACTGTCGCGGTCTGGGCCTTGTTCAGCAGGAAGGTGGGATGCGCGGTGAACACGATATGGGCGGCCGGGCGGCCCCAGCGCGTGGCGAAAGCGGCAAAATCGCCCGCCTCGGCATGGCCCTTCACGCGGGCGATATTGGCCTCCGGCTCGACCGGTTCGAGCAGGCGATGCAGCCGCCGGGCCCGTGCCTGAAGCCCTTCGCATTCCAGCTCGGCCACCATCGCCTCGACCTTGTCGAGGCCAAGCTCGCCGCTTTCAATCTGGCGCGAGAGTTCGAGGGAGAGCTGAAACACCGGGTTGAACAGCGGGGTTTCTTCGGTCGTCGCGTGCAAATCCTGCAAACGCTGCGAAAGGGCGGCAATCTGGCTCATCTTTATGGACACTCCCGTCGGGCGCTGTGGCCCATGTGCTGGCGGCCTGCTTTGCCTCTCCTGCCCTTATGGTCTTGCCCCTGACTATGGCCATGATCGGCGGGCAGGAAAAGAGGGACTGCAAAGCCGCAGACGAATTTGGTTTGGCAAATGGAAGAAGGGAAATGTCTGCCCGCGCCGATGGCTTGCGCGGGCAGGGTATTCAATTTCAGGCTTTAAGCGCCGCCGCCGCCGCGGCAGCAGCGGTAATGGCGGCCGCATCGGCGCCCTTGGGCACCATCCAGCTGCCGCCGACGCAGAGCACCTGCGGCAGGGCCAGATAGTTCGGCGCGGTGGCCAGCGTGATGCCGCCGGTGGGGCAGAAACGGGCCGAGCCGAAGGGGCCTGCGATGGCCTTCAGGGCGCTGACGCCGCCGCTGGCTTCGGCGGGGAAGAATTTGAAGCGGTTGAGGCCCAGATCCATACCCAGCATGATGTCGGCAGCGTTCGCCGTGCCGGGCAGGAAGGGGATGCCAGCCGCAACCGCCGCTTCGCCCAGACGCGGGGTCAGGCCCGGCGAGACGATGAATTCGCTCCCTGCGTCAATCGCGCGCGCCAGATCGTCGGGGTTCAGCACCGTGCCCGCGCCGACAATCGCGCCCGGCACCTGCTTCATAACCTTGATGGCGTCGAGCGCGCATTCGGTGCGCAGCGTCACCTCAAGCACCTTGAGGCCACCGGCCACCAGCGCCTCGGCCAGCGGCAGCGCGTCTTCAAGACGGTCGATCACCAGCACCGGGATCACCGGGGCGGTGCGCATGATGGCGTCGATCCGGGCGGAGGCGGGGGTAGGGCCAGAGGTAGGGATGTCGCTCATCATGCATGTTCCTTCTGAAACGCGGCGGCGGCGCCAAGCAGGCCCGGCTGCGGGTGTGTAATCAGCTTGACCGGCAGGCTGGCCATCAGGCTTTCAAAACGGCCCTTGGCGCGGAAACGTTCGGCAAAGCCGGAGGAGAGGATCGTGTCCTTGATTCGCAGACCAAGCCCGCCCGCGATGACCACGGCCGAACCGCCCTGCGCCAGCGCCAGATCGCCCGCCGCCGAACCCAGCGAGAGGCAGAAACGGTCGATGGCCGCCGCCATCAGCGTGTCCTCGCCCGCGGTGCCCTTGGTCCAGATCGTGCGGTCGTCGGTATGCAGCACGGGGCGCTGCTCCAGCGCGGCCAGCGTTTCGTAAATATCGACAATCGCGGGGCCTGCCACCACGCGCTCCACCGAAACGCGGCGGTGGCGCTGGCGCAGACGGGCCAGAATCGCGTCCTCCACCGCATCGAGCGGGGCGAAATCGAGATGGCCGCCTTCGGTCGCCTGAACGTGATAGAAGCCGTTGCCGTCGCGCCACACATGCGCCACGCCAAGGCCCGTGCCGGGGCCGACGATGGTGATCGTGCCGCTGGCGGGCAGCGGTGTGTCCGGCCCGGTCAGGTGCTGAAAATGCTCTTCGCCCGCGCGGGCCACGGCATGGCCCACCGCGCCAAAGTCATTGACGATGGTGACCTTGTCCACGCCCAAACGCTCGGGCAGCTGATCGGGCAGGATCACCCAGGGATTGTTGGTAAAGCGGATCAGTTCGCCGCCCACCGGCCCGGCCACGGCCAGAGCCAAGGCGCGCGGCAAGGCGCGGCCCGAGATCTGCGCGAAATGCTCCCATGCCGTTTCAAAGCTGGCATGTTCATTGGTTTTCAGTGTGGCCGGTTCGTCCAGCGTGATCGCGCCATCATCGCCGATCGTGGCAATGGTGAAGCGCGCGTGGGTGCCGCCAATATCTACCGTAACGAGTTCCATGAATCCCCTCCGTCGTCAGGCCTTTAGCGTCAAAGACCTGCCAGCGCCAGCATGGCCGAGCCGCCCTTTTCGGCGCCATCGGCCCCGGCGCGGAACATGGCGAACAATTCGCGCCCCACGCCCATCGCGGCGACCGGCGGCGTTGCGGCGGTGCGGGTCGAGAGGTCGGCCTTCACCTCCAGCGTGCCGGTTTGCGCGCAGACGCGGATGATGTCGCCATTTTCCACCAGCGCCAGCGCGCCGCCCGCAAGGGCTTCAGGCGTGACGTGGATGGCGGCGGGAACTTTGCCGGACGCGCCCGACATGCGGCCATCGGTGACCAGCGCCACCTTGAAGCCCTTGTCCTGAAGCACGCCGAGCGGCGGGGTCAGCTTGTGCAGTTCGGGCATGCCATTGGCGCGCGGCCCCTGAAAACGCACGACCACCACGCAGTCGCGCTCCAGTTCGCCCGCCTTGAACGCGGCCTGCACTTCTTCCTGGCTGTTGAAGACCAGCGCCGGGGCCTCGATGGTCCAGCGCTCCTTTTCCACCGAGGAGGACTTGAATGTCGCGCGGCCCAGATTGCCCTGAACCAGACGCATCCCGCCGTCGGGCTGGAACGGCTCGGCCACGGTCGAGAGCATCGCCGGATCATGGCTGACTTGCGGAGCGGGGCGGAAGGCAAGAGCGTCGCCCTCGAGATAGGGCTCGGTGGCGTAAGCCGCAAAACCGCCCTCGGCCACGGTCAGGATGTCGCCATGGCAAAGCCCGGCCCCCAGCAACTCGCGGATGACATAGCCCATGCCGCCTGCGGCGTGGAAATGGTTCACGTCACCCGAGCCGTTGGGATAGACGCGCGCGATCAGCGGCACGACCGAGGACAATTCATCCAGATCCGCCCAGTCGATCAGCACGCCCGCCGCCCGCGCCATCGCGGGCAGGTGGATCGCGTGATTGGTGCTGCCGCCGGTGGCCAGCAGGCCGATGCAGGCGTTCAGGATCGCCTTTTCATCGACCACTTCGCCCATCGGGCGCGGATCGGCGCCCTTGCGGCTGATTTGCGTGAGGCGATGGACGGCGGCGCGGGTCAACTGGCTGCGCAGCGGGGTGTTGGGCGGCACAAAGCTGGAGCCGGGCAATTGCAGGCCCATCATTTCCATCATCATCTGATTGGAATTGGCGGTGCCATAGAAGGTGCAGGTGCCGGGCGAATGGTAGGAACCCATCTCGCTCTTGAGCAATTCCTCGCGGCCCACCTTGCCTTCGGCGTAAAGCTGGCGGGTCTTCTGCTTTTCCTTATTGGCAATGCCGCTGGGCATCGGGCCAGACGGGATAAAGATCGAGGGCAGATGGCCAAAGCGCAAAGCGCCGATCACCAGACCCGGCACGATCTTGTCGCAAATGCCCAGCAGCGCGGTGCTGTCAAACACGGCATGCGAGAGCGAAACGGCGGTGGAGAGCGCAATCGTGTCGCGCGAGAAGAGCGACAGCTCCATCCCGTCCATGCCCTGCGTCACGCCGTCGCACATGGCCGGAACGCCGCCCGCGACCTGTGCCGTCGCGCCCACTTCGCGGGCATAGATCTTCATCGCATCGGGAAAACGCGCATAGGGCTGATGGGCGGAAAGCATGTCATTATAGGCAGTAACGATGCCGATGTTCTGGCCGCGGGTGAAGGCCAGCGTCTTCTGATCCTCCACTGCGCCCGCATAGGCATGGGCAAGGTTGGAGCAGCCATAGGCCGAACGATCGCCATGACGGTCGGTTTCGCGCGCCATCAGGTCGAGATAGGCCGCGCGCGTGTCCTTGGACCGGGCAATCACGCGCTCGGTCACGCGGGCGATAGTGGGGTGCAGTTCAGCCATCAGCTTTATCCTATCGATTATTCGTGCCCGATTATTCGTGCCACGCCACGCCATCCTTGGCGGCAAGGGCGATGGCGGCGGTCGGCCCCCAGCTTCCTGCGCCATAGGGATTGGGCGTGATGCCATTGTCGGTCCACACCTTGCGCACGCCGTCGATCCAGGCCCATTGCGCCTCCACCTCGTCGCGGCGGACGAACAGCGTCTGGTCGCCCTCGATCAGGTCGAGCAGCAGGCGCTCATAGGCAATGCGCTTGGTCGGGCCGGCAAAGGCGTCTTCCATGCTGATGTCGAGCGGCACCTCGCGCAGGCGCAAGCCTCCGCGATCCAGACCCGGCACCTTGGCATTGGTGGTGAAGGTGATGTTTTCCTCCGGCTGGATGCCGATGACCAACCGGTTGGGCTGGGCAATCGCGCCGCGCTGGGCAAACATCGAATGGGGCACCGGGCGGAACTGGACAACGATCTCGGTGGTCCGCTTGGGCAGACGCTTGCCGGTGCGCAGATAGAAGGGCACGCCCTTCCAGCGCCAGTTGTCGATATGCGCCTTGATCGCCACGAAAGTCTCGGTGGCCGAAGGCTTGCCCAGTTCGTCGGAATAGCCCGGCACCGAGGCGCCGTTGATCGCGCCCGCGCGGTACTGGCCGGTCACGGTGTCGCCCGCGGCAACCGTGCGGAGCGAGCGCAGGACCTTGGTCTTTTCGCCCCGGATCGCGGCCGGGTCGAAACGGCTGGGCGGCTCCATCGCCACCAAAGCGAGCAGTTGCAGCATATGGTTCTGCACCATATCGCGCAGCGCGCCCGCGCCGTCGTAAAAGCCCACGCGACCTTCAAGGCCCACGGTTTCGGCCACGGTGATCTGGACATGCTCGATATAATGCGCGTTCCAGATCGGCTCGAACAGGATATTGGCAAAGCGCAGCGCCATCAGGTTCTGGACGGTTTCCTTGCCCAGATAGTGGTCGATGCGGAAAATCCGGTCTTCCGGGAAGGCCGAGGCCACCGCGTCATTGATATGGCGGCTGGTGTCCAGATCCGTGCCCAGCGGCTTTTCAAGGCCGATGCGGCTGGTCTCGTCGGCAAGGCCGCTGGCCTGAAGCCCGGCGATGGTGGGCTCGAACAGGCTGGGCGCGGTGGACAGGAAGATCGCCAGACCATCCTGACGCGGGCCGACCTTGGCCGCCAGATCGGCAAATTGCGCGGTCTGATTCGCGTCGAGCGCCTGATAGGTCAGCCGCTGGAGAAAGCCGGGAATCGCGCTCTTGCGATAATCGGGCAGGAATTTGTTCAAGGCGTCGGCCGCGAAATTGCGGAAGCCATCGTCATCAAGGTCGGAACGCGCCGTGCCGATGATGTTGAGCTTTTCCGGCACCAGAGCGTCGGCATGGAGCGCGCACAGCGAGGGCAGCAGCATGCGCTGCGAAAGATCGCCGGTGGCGCCAAACAGCAGCAGCTTGTCGGCGGTAAAGCTCATCGATGGAGTCCCCTCGGGTGTCACGTCTGTCACGGCATTCTCCTTGGGTTGGAGTGCTTCCGCGCCATGGTTCATCGGGCCGCCTTGGTGGTGGCCCATTGCCCGGATGATCTAGCGCCATGATGGGGTTTGCGCCAGTTCATCGCCCGGGAATGGCGCGGAAATCCTAGGGTTTGAATACGAATTTGCGGTATGAATAGGTTTTCGCCATCGGCCATGCAAGGCCGCGTGGCAGCTCATCCCCGCCTGTTATCGCCGCATCTCACCCTTTGCGCCGGATGGGAATCGGGATGTTGCAGATGTCGGCGTTGCCGGGGGCATAGATGATGAAATCGTCATGCCGGTTGACCCGCGCATTCACATAATCGCGAAACGAGGCGCTGGCGCTGGAGAGATATTCGAAATGCGGTTGATCGGCGGCGGGCAGTTCGTTGCCCAGCCGGATCGAGAGGATCGGCGTGTTCTTCGCCTTGTCATTATACATGCCGTTGCCCGGCGCGCGGGGCAGCGAGGAGAGATGCTCGATGCCCTCGATCACCCGGCCCACCACGGCAATGTTGCGGTCAAGCTGGCGCGGGGGCGTGCCGATCACGGCATAGAGCTCGGCGCCCATGCCGGTGTCGGGCGAATTGTTGCGCCCCACGCCCACCGAGCCATAGCAATGGGTGGGCCAGACATGGCTGTCATCAAAGGCCATGGGGAAGCCCATGTCGATGCCCGTATGCGGCGCATAGGCATCGCGGCCCGGATTGATATATTCCGGCGCAGCAAAGGCGCGCAGCAGATAATCGCTTTCGGGCACTTTGGCCAAACCGGGCGGCAGCGGTTTGGCTTGGGGCGTATCCTCATCGGGATCGCCAAATTGCGCGACCCAATTGTCCTGCACACGATAGACCGCGCCATTGTCCCACCAATGCGCAGCGGCCAGCTTGCGCATATTGCCGATCCAGCCCTGACTGATGGGCGCGGGCAATAGCTGGATGATGACCTGCCGCGACTTGCCATTGCCATCCGGGGCCAGCACCATCACCAGCAGGTCGGCCGGGTCAATCTCGCGCCAGTCGCTCGCCGGGGCCGCCTTGATGATCTCGGCGCTGGGGCGGGTTTTGGGCTTTTCCGGCTGGGCCGCCACGGCCATCTGCGTGATGGAAAGGGCAAAGGCGGCGGACAGAACAATCTTTTTGCACATCAAGGCAATCTGCCTGCGCGCCCTCTCTTGCGCAAGCCGCGTTTCATCGCTAGGGGCCTGCCTTCCAGTGCATGTTGCGGAGCGGTGGCCGAGTGGTCGAAGGCGCTCGCCTGGAAAGTGAGTATACGCCAAAAGCGTATCCAGGGTTCGAATCCCTGCCGCTCCGCCATTGCCCTTTCCGGCCCCACCTGCCTGATCTCCCCACGGATTTGCGCCGCGCTTTGGCTGTGCGATGCCGCGCCGGGAGAATGCGCCGCGCCGACGAGCTTTAGCCCGACAGGTTGAGCGGGCCGGGGCCGCCGCCCGCCGGGTCGGAAAAGGAGGCCTTGCCCGTCTCGATATGGCCCGCCATCCGCCAGACCTGATCGCCCGCTTCGATCCGCCGGTCATACCACCCGTGGCTGGCCGTCAGATCAAGCGCGATGCTGCGCGTTTCATGCGGGGCAAGGGATAGCGTTAAAGGGGCCGCGCCATAGGCGGCATCGCTGATCGTGATCGAGAGCGGGGCCGAGGTCCGATTACGGATCAGCAATTGCGCCGCATCGCTCAGACTGGCTTCGAACCGGTCGGTCGGGCCGGTCAACCGGCGGTGAAAACCGTTGGGCCCGACCACGAAGAGATCGGCCCGCGCCCCCGCCCCCGCAGCTCCCAGATCATGGGCCAACTCGCGCCCCGCCCCCACCGTATAGCGCGCCGGGGGCAGATCGGGCCTTGCCACATCATAGACATGAAACACCGCCGCCCGCGCCGCCGAGCGATTGGCAAAGACCAGTCGCCCGCCTGTCAGTGCCGCATCGAGACGATAGGGCGTTGCCCGCCGGGGGCGCAGGCCGGTTTCCTGCACGGGCGCGACGGGTTGAGCGGGCAGCGGCGGGGCCACTTCGACCAGCCCCGCCGCGCGCCGCGACAGATCGGCGGTGGCGGGCATGGCGGCCATGAAAGCCTGCGCATCAGGCGCGGCAAAATCAAAGCATGAGGTCAGATCGCCGCAAACCGCGCGTCGCCATGCGCTGATATTGGGCTCGGCCACGCCAAAGCGCGCCTCAAGGAAGCGCAGGATGCTGGTGTGGTCGAACACTTCGGAGGCGACATGGCCCCCCTTGCTCCATGGCGAGATCACATACATCGGCACCCGCATGCCCAGCCCATAGGGCCGGTCGAGATAGGCCGCATCCCCGGCATTATGCGAGACACGGTGATATTCGTCCTCGGCCGCTATCGTGGTGGCCCCGATCATCCGGCCATTCAGCCGCGCGGGCGGCGCGGGCGGCGGCATATGGTCGAACAACCCGTCATTCTCGTCGAAATTGACCAGCAGGACTGTGCGCGCCCAGACCGCAGGATCGGCGGTCAGCGCATCAAGCACGCGGGCGGTGTAATCGGCGCCCTGCAGCGGAGTGGAGGCGCCCGGATGTTCCGATTGCGCGGCGGGCGCGACGATCCATGAGACCGGGGGCAGGCGGCCCCCCATGACATCGCCCCGCAGATCCTCAAGCGAGCGCGTAGCCAGTGTCCGCCGGGCCAGCATCGCCGCCTCACGCGACAGGCCCGAGCGGGCCGCGCGATAGGCGGCAAAACCCACCAGCGGGTTGTCCGAGAAATTGTCGGCCATGTCCTGATAGATCTGGAAACCGATGCCTGCGGCCATCAGCCTTTCGGGATAGGTCATCCAGCGATAGCCGCCGTGATGCGCCGGATCGGCCTCCATTGTGTCATAGCCATTGTCGAGCGCGGGCCCATGGCCCTGGCCCAGCGGGTCATGCGTGCCGCTCCAGATGAACAGGCGGTTTGGGTTGGTGCCGCCATGCATCGAGCAATGATAGGCATCGCAAAGAGTAAAGGCCTCGGCCAGCGCATATTGGAATGGCAGGTCGGCGCGGGTGAAATGGGCCATGGCGTGATTGTGCTTGGCATGGGGCCATGCGCCCATCCGGCCATTGTCCCATGCGGCCTGGCTGTCGGGAAAGACATGGGGCGTGCCCAGCGGGCGATAGAGGCGGAAATCGACCTTCGTGTCCAGCCGGAACGGCGCGATCAGCGCGGGGTCGGCCTCGGCATGTTCGTTGGGTTGCAACAGCACGGTGCGATGGGGCGCCAGCGGCAGCGGCGGGGCAGGAACGGCAAAGCGGTCGCCATAGCCGCGCACCCCGCGCATCGTGCCGAAATAATGGTCAAACGAGCGGTTTTCCTGCGTCAGGATCACCACATGGGCCACATCCTGCAAGGTGCCCGTCCGGCGATCGGCCGGGATTTCCAGCGCGCGGGCGATGGCGGGGGTAAAGGCGGCCGCCACGCCTGCGGTTTCCATCATGGCGCGGATGAAGCTGCGGCGGTCCTGCATCGTGTTTGCGCCCCTGTCGGCTGGCATGAGGGTCCTCATGGCTATGGTTGACGGCGCGCAGATTGGGCGCGGGGCGGGCAATGTCCATGCGTCATTGCGCGACATGGGTGCGTTGAGACATTGGGTCGGGTTTATGCTGGGCCGGTTAAGCGCAAGCAGCCCTTCGTTCTGGCAGACTTTGCCGGGAGCTGAAATGTGGTTTGGGCGGTGGGAGCGAAGGCTGTAATCGACCAAATGCGGGACAGCTTTCTTTCGCTAAGGCAACATACTTTGTCGCTATGCAGCAAAACCTATGGTAGTTGCCGGATAAGGCATTGCACTTATGGCTGGCATGGAATTCCTAAGAAAGGGCGGTTCGCTTTATCTAATAAAGCGGACACGGATAGGTGCCCAATCATGGTTTTGAGCGCTTCGCCAGAAACGTGCCTCTATAAATGGCGTGCAAATGGAGTTGATTATGAGTGTTTCCAGTGCAGTGCGTCACAAGGCTAATTTGCATCACGAAACCTCAGGTGGCTATATTACAGAAATTGACGGCATGAGGGCAATTGCTGTCATGTCTGTTTTTATATTCCATTTAAATAAAAATTACATACCCGGTGGATTTGTCGGGGTCGATGTATTTTTTGTTATATCGGGATTTCTCATTTCCACGCTGATTATTGCTGCGCTGGATGCTGGGCGATTCTCTTATTTCCAATTTTATCAACGCCGTATTGCCCGCATCGCACCGGCCGCGACCGTCACCGTGGTTGCGGCGTTGATTGCCGGGATGCTGTTATATGACCGCCAGGATTACGCCTCGCTGGGCGCGAATGCTGCGGCTGCGATGCTGTCGGTCATGAATTTCAAGCAGTTGTTTGAAGGGGGCTATTTCAAGGCTTCAGTCGATGCTCAGCCTTTGATCCACTATTGGTCTTTGTCGGTTGAAGAGCAGTTTTACGTTTTTTTTCCAGTTTTTATGCATGTGGTGGCAAGGTTCTGGCGCAAAAATTGCGCTGCGATCCTGATCGGGCTGTGTGTTCTGGGATATATCGCCAGTATTATTTTGACCCCTAGGATGCCGGTGGCGGCCTATTATTTGTTGCATACGCGCGCCTGGGAATTGCTCGTCGGGGCTGCGCTGGCGGTGCTGAAGCGTGATGGCAAGGTGGCTGGCTGGCCCGCACCCGGATTGAGGATGAATATCGGCCTGATTCTGGTATGCCTTGGGATGATCTTCGCGCGGGGGGACGGCTTTCCCGGGTGGATAGCGATCCTGCCTGTCGGCGGCGCGGCGCTCATGCTGTCGGCGGCCGGGGGGCAAGCGGCGACCGAGCCGGGGTTTGTTGCGCGCGTCCTGTCGTGGCCGGTTTTGGTGTTTATTGGTAAAATTTCTTTTTCGCTCTACCTTTGGCACTGGGTTGTATTTTCATTTTTGAATTACAGTCTTTACGATTATTCTCAGTACGTCGCGTATATTGGTATGGTGGTTCTGTCATTTCTGGCAGCAATACTATCTTATTACTATATTGAGGCGCCGTCGCGAAAATATCTGAATGCTCCCGGCCATATGAAATTTGCCTTCGCGATGTTCGTGGCAACCGCCGCGATTATCAGTCTGGCTGGATGGAGCATTCGCAGAAGCAACTATCTTTCTGCTCCTGAAAAATCGATCGCCTCGGGGGGCATTGCCGTCAATGGTGACAAGGCCCCGGCTTTGTTGCTGATGGGTGATAGCCAGGGAGCAATGTATGCCCATGACATTGCCCAGATCGCCCGAGCCAGATCCTTGCGCGCCAATTTGCTGGCTGCTGCCGCGCATAACGAATTGCCCGAAGAAGATGGTACCCAATGGCCCAAGGTTGAGCAATATCTGCATGGTAGGCATTTCGCGCTGATTATTGTCGCTCAAGCTTGGGGCGCCAAACTTCCTGCGGATGGCGTGACCCATATGCAGCATGCACTGGATCGGCTTTTGCCTTATGCGGATCGTATCATGCTGATAGGGCAATTGCCGAATGTGCCCGAAAATGCTTCTCGTATGGCTATCGCGACGGGGGCAGTCCATTTGCCGGTTTACGAACCGGAAGAGCGCTTGCGGCAGCGGCTTCGCGCGCAGTCGGTTCTTGCCCGACTGTCGGGTCCCAAAGTGACGGTTTTGGAAATTGCTGATCTGATGCACAATGCCGATGGTTCGCTGCGATTGATCGCGCCTAATGGGCGGATTGCCTATCATGATGCCGGGCATCTTTCTTCTTCGGGCCAGTTGATACTGCATGACCGGCTGGATCGGGCTATTGCGGATGCGTTGAAAGGTACGGGAGCTGAACTAACCGCGCATTGAGGTGCCGGAGCAACAAAAAAGGACCGGATTGCTCCGGCCCTTTTCGTTAAGAGGGTGGCTTGCTCAGTTACCTGCGCCCGGCCCGTAGGTGATTTCCACACGGCGGTTTTGCAGTTCGCGCACGCCATCGGCGGTGGGAACGCGCTGGTTGGCTTCGCCAAGGCCCTGCGTGGTGATCGAGGCGCTGCCGATGCCGTGGCTGGTCAGATAGGATTTGACCGAGTCCGCGCGGCGGGCCGACAGGCCGAGGTTGTACTTGGGCGTGCCCGAACTGTCGGTGTAACCGGCCACCATCACCGGCACGCTGGCGCAATTGCCATAGGCCTGAACCGCGCTGTCCAGAATGCTGGCCGCCTCGCTGGTGAGCTCTGACTTATCCCAGTCGAAGAACACGATATAGGGCCCCTTGTTGCAGACCGGAGCGGGCGGCGGCGGCGGGGGCGGCGGGGGCGGCGGAGCCTCGGCCACGGGCGGCGGCGGGGGCGGCGGCGGTGCGGGTTCGGGCGCAGGCTCGGCGGCGCGGCCGAAATTATAGGTCAGCGTGGCCAGCACGGCATGGCTGCGCACCTTGGCCCCCTGAAACGCGCCTTCGCGGTCGGTAAAATGCTTGGCGTCCTCGGGGCGGAAATAGCGATATTTTATGCCCAGGTCGACATTCTTGCTGAGCGGCGCGCTGATCCCTGCCAGCGCCTGCCAGGCGAAGCCTTCGTCATGGCCGCGCAGGCCGCCGACCGTGCCGTTATCGGCCCACACATCCACCCGCGCATAGCCCGCGCCGGCACCGGCATAGGCCTTAAACATGCCCCATTTGCCCACGCTGAACAGCGCATTGACCATGCCGGCGGTGGTTTCGGTATGACCGTAAAAGCCGTTGCCATTATTGAAATAGCCATTGGGCAGCGGGGTGCCGTTGGGACGGTATTCGCTTCTCAGCGCCGTTTTGTCATAGAAACCTTCGGCCTCAAGGCGGAAATTGCCAAAGTCATAGCCGACCGCGCCGCCGGCCTGCCAACCCAGCTTGGCTCGGTTGTTGCGCTGGAAATTGCCGCTGCCGTCACGGATGTCGATGCGCTCATGCTGCACTGCGCCGCCTTCGACCGTCACATAGGGGCCGGTTTCGGCATGGGCGGTGGTGGCAATTGTGGTGGCCAGAGCGGAAGAGGCCAACGCGGCTGCAAGAACAAGATTTCTCATGGGTTTCCTTCCTTCCTTACCGCAGGCCTTTTCGTTGGCGAGCTGTGCCTGCGCGCTGAGGATGAAAGAATCGAAACGCGGGAAGGTTGCATGGCCCCTCTGCAAATTTACGTCTTTATGCGGGCGCAGCATGGCCCCGCGCGCGACAGACCATGGAACATCGCGCCCCGACCGCTGTTGATGGCATATCAGTCAATCAAGGAGAGTTACGATGAGCATTCTCTTATGGCTTGTCATCGGCGCGCTGGTCGGGGCGGTGGCGGGCATGATCATGGGCGAAAGCATGGGCCTGTTCGGCAATATCGTCATCGGCGTGGTCGGCGCCTTTATCGGCGGGCTGATGTTCTCGCACGGGGATATCAACAACAGCCCGCTGACCATCGGCAGCTTTTCGGTCTCGCTGGTGGGCGCCATCGTGCTGCTGGGTCTGGTCAATCTGTTTCGGCGCGGATCTTTGCGTTGAAAGCCTTGGCGCGCGCCTGATCGCGCGCGCCTACAAGGGCCAGAACAGGTCGATGGCCAGCGTCCCGGCGACAATCACCATGATCGACAAAGGCAGGCCCAGCCGCCAGTAATCGCCGAAGCGATAGCCGCCCGGCCCCATCACCAGCGTGTTGCACTGATGGCCCACCGGGGTCAGGAAATCCGATCCCGCGCCCGTGGCCACTGCCATCAAAAACGCATCGGGATTGAGATGCAGCCCGCGCGCCACGCCGACCGCCACCGGCCCCAGCAACAGCACCGTGGGCGCATTATGGAGGAAGGGCGAGCAGGCCATAGCCGCCGCCATCATCAGCCCCAGCGCAAGGATCGGCGCCATGCCGTCGAGCAGGCCGGTCATCACATGGGCGATGATTTCGGTGCCGCCGCTATGATGCACCGCCTCGCTGATCGGCGTCAAAGCTCCCAGCAGCACCAGCACTTCGGGTTCGAGCGCGCCATAGGCCTCACGCGGGGAAAGCGCGCCCACCACCATCATCATCACCGCCGCGCCAAAGAAGGCCCCCGCCACCGGCGCCACCCCGCAGGCAACCATCACCATAGCGCCTGCCAGCACGATGATCGGTAAAAACCTCTGCCTCCGGTCGCCCAGTTTCACGTGGCGCTCGAACAGGGGCAGCAGGTCAAGATCGGTCAGGATGGCGGGCAGGGCCCTTTCCCCCGCGCGCAGCACCAGCACATCGCCCGCGCGCAGGGCGGTTTCGTCCAGCCTCTCGGTGATCCGCTCCTGACTGCGGCCGATGCCTATCAGATGGACGCCGAAACGGTCATAGAGGCCGACCTCCTGTGCGGTCTGGCCCACCAGCAGCGAGTGTTCCTGCACCACCGCCTCGATGCTGCGCATTTCCTCGCCGGGTTCGGGTTTGCTCATCCGCCGCGTTTCGCGCCCATGCAGTTGCGGCACGCGGGCAAACAGGCGGTCGAGCGCTTCGTCCTGCCCCTCCAGCACAAGGCAACCGCCCGCCTGAAGCGCGGCATCGGGCAGGGCGGGGCGCGCCGCCCCATCCGGCCCGATCAGCCGCCGCAGCATCACCCCGTCATCGTTGAGGCGCAGATCCGCGATGGTGACGCCGCTCTCCGCCAGTTCTGGGGTGATGCGCGCCTCGGTGGTATAACGCGTCTGGGCCGAGGCGGCATCGAGACTGGCCGCGCCCTGCCGCTTGCTGGGCAGCAGCCGCCATGCCACGCTGACCGTCAGCAGGCCCAGCGCCGTCAGCACCAGACCGACCGGCGCAAAATCGAACAGGGCAAAGGGGCGGCCCAGCTCCTGTTGGCGGATCTGGCTGACGATGATGTTGGTCGATGTGCCCACTAGCGTGACCAGTCCGCCCAGCAAGGACATAAAGGCCATCGGCATCAGCAGGCTGGCGGGCGATGTGCCGGTCTTGCGCCCGATGCGCAATGCCACTGGCATCAGGATCGCCAGCGCGCCTACATTCTTGGTCAGCATCGAGAGGATCGCGGTGGTTCCTGCCAGCACCGGCACCTGAACCTGAGCGGTGCGCAGCCGCTCCAGCCAAGGTCCCACCGCCCATTCGATCACGCCCGAGCGGGCAATCGCCGCGCTGATCACCAGCGCCGAACCGACGATAATGACAACATCGCTGGTAAAGCCGGTAAAGGCCTGTTTGACGGGAACATCGCCGGTGGCCATCGCAATGACCAGCACAACCAGCGCCACCAGATCATAACGAAACCGCCCCCACACAAACATCGCAATGGCGCCCAGCAGCAGCGCAAAGGACAGGCCTTGAGCATAGGTCATGAACGCAAGGTCATAGCGATGCAGACCGGAGCAGGACGGGGCGGGAATCGCGACAACACAAACTGATTATATCTCACTATGGCTTTGTGCATAGAGGGGGGCAGGGTGAAGGAGCCGGCAGGCTCAGCGCAGAGAACCGCGTCGAGCCAGATTGACAATGGCCAAAAGGACCACCGCGCCTACCACCGAGACCAGAATGGTGCCCAGCGATATCACGCCGTCGTTGATCGTCCCGCCCGCAAACAGCAGCCCGCCGATAAAGGCACCCACAATGCCCACCACCATATCGCCCAGAAAGCCCTGTTGCCCGTCGCGCCGCATGATCAGGCTGGCCAGCCAGCCCACGAAGGCTCCCGAGAGGAGCCAGATGATGATACCCATGTCTTTCTCCTTTCCTGTGATGTTCAACTGACCGAGGAGCGCCCGGTGATCAGATGAAGCACAAAGGAGGCGATGGCGAAAATCAGCAGCAGATGGATCAGCGCACCTGCGACATGAAACACGGCAAAGCCGCCGATCCACGCAACAACCAGCACAATGGCAAGAAAAAGAAGCATCGCTTTCCTCCTTTATTTCTTTCGTGGTGATCGCCAAAGGGCGATTACAGAAAAGAAATGCCCAGGGCGGGCAGAGGTTCCATTGCGGAATGCGGGGTTATTTCCCGATCTGTTTGGCGATCTGCGCCATCAGGTCGACAAAATCCTGCGGCACCGGTTCTTCGGCCGCAGCATGGTAATAGGCGCGGATATCCTGGCTCCACGCCGGCGGGGGCGCCGGGGTGGATGCCTGCGGAGAAGCCGAAGGGGAGGGCGCGGGGATTTCAACGACCGCCTTGGCCCCATCGGCGTTGAAGGGAGGAACTTCTTTCACGGGCTTGTTCCATTCATCGAAACATCGCATATCGACCGCGCCAATGACAGCGCTTCGACGGCTATTTGTCTACATGCGATCCGAAAAACAGCGCCTGGCTGATTGCGGCACGCACGGTTTCATCGCGAAATGGCTTGCCGATCAGGAAAGCCGGTTCGGGGCGCTCGCCCGTCAGCAGCAATTCGGGAAAGGCGGTGATGAAGATCACCGGCACATCGCCGATGCGCAGGATCGAATCCACCGCATCAGCCCCCGAGCTGCCATCGGCCAACTGCATGTCGCTCAGCACCAGGCCGGGACGTTTGACGGCAAAGATCGTTTGGGCCTCGGCTGCGGTGGTGGCGTTGCCGATCACGCGGTGGCCTGCATCGGCCACGATATCCTCCAGATGGCTGGCGATCAGCGTCTCATCCTCGATGATCAGCACATCGACCGGCCGGTCGAGCGCCAGATCGGCAATTGCCTGCTGCACCAGATCGGCCGCCTCCTCCTCGCTCACCCCCAGAATTTCTCCGGTCTGGGCAATCGAGAAATCCTCAAGCTGGTTGAGCAGCAGCGCCTGACGGGGAAAGCTGGGCACGCGGGCGATCTGCGAGGCGGTTTCGGCGGCGAAGCTTTCGGCCCCGCGCGCGAAACCGGCGTCGCTGGTGGTCCATACTTTGGTAAAGGCGCGAAACAGGCCGACCGACCCACTGTTGATTTCGGCCAGCAGCGCAGGATCCTGCAGCGAGGCTTCGAGCGTGGCGCGCACGATGGCATCGCCGCTGGCCTGACGCCCTGTTACCGAGCGCGCATAGCGGCGCAGATAGGGCAGCGAGGCGGCAAGATCGCCAGGTTTGCGAAAGGAACCGGCGCGCTCAGTGATCAAAGTCATGGATGTCCTCGCAGCGAGTAATGGCCTGCTTTTCAAACAGCTCAGCGCGCGACAGGTTCCGCTGACCGTGCAAATTGCGACAAAATTTTTGCGCAGGGGTGAGATTTTTGCTTATATATATGATAATAAGGAATAATTTTCTAAAGTTCGGCGCCGCACCGCGATGGAACCTTCACGTAATCGGGACGTTAGCCCTTGTGAGGACCTAAAAAGGAAATTTCGCATGACCGAGCGATCCGAAAAAGGCGGCAAGAACAGTGCCGTATCCGGCGCACCGCTGAGCGATGCCGAGTTTCACAAGGAGCTGACGGCGGCCATCCCCCATTTGCGCGCCTTTGCCCGCACGCTATGCGGCAATCGCGACCGGGCTGATGATCTGGCCCAGGAAACGCTGATGAAGGCATGGGCTGCGCGCGACCGCTATGTCGGAGGCACCAGCTTCCGGGCCTGGACTTTCACCATTCTGCGCCATCACTATTTCGGACAATTGCGCCGCGAACGCTTCGTGGGCGACTATGATGAAAGCGTGGCCGAAACCATCCTGAACACGCCGGGCGATCAGGAAAGTCAGATGGAAGCTGCGGACGTCCTGCGCGCGCTCGAAACGCTGCCCGATGCCCAGCGCGAGGTGCTTATCCTGATGGCGGTGGGTTCCGTCAGCTATGAGGAAATCGCCGAAATCTGCGGCGTGGCCGTCGGCACCGTCAAGAGCCGGATCGCGCGCGCCCGCGCGGCTCTGTCCGCGGTGCTGGAGGGCGGGGTGCTGCCCGATTTCCGCCATAACTTCGTCTTGGAGGGCGAAGTGCTGGAGGCATTCATCACGCAATTTCGCCAGATTGCGCCAGCGCATCTGACCATGCCTCGGGCGGCCTGATCCCGCCTGCCGGGGATCGCCGGTGGTATGAATGCCACCGGCGATCCCGACATCAGCTTGTGGAATCGACCCGGCTTGCGGTCTCCGGCAAGGCCGAGGGCGGCATGGGCGAGGGCGCGCGGTAAATATCCACCTGCAATCCTTTCCCCTCGCCCGTAATGCTGTGCTTGGCCCCCAGTGATCGGGCCATGGCGGCCACGATCTGTGATCCCAGACCGGTGCCTTTTGGGTTCAGGCCGTCGTTCATGCCGGACAAACCGATCCCGTCGTCCTCGACGCGCAGGTGATAGCCATCCGCGCCCTCCAGGTCGAAACGGATGCGGACCTCGCCCGATTCCTCTTTGCCATAGGCATATTTGCAGGCATTGCTGACCAGTTCGTTGACCAGCACGCCCAGCGTTACCGCCATTGCCGCGGGCAGCGAGGCGTCCTGAGCCATCACCTTGATCGAGCGCCGGATGTTCTCGCTGGAGAACGTGCCGGTCAGATCGCGCGCCATGCCTTCCAGATAATCGCGCATATTGACCGCGTGAAAGCTCTCGCCGGTATAGAGTTGACGATGGATGCGGCCAATCGCCTGAATGCGGTGGCGCACATCCTGAAGCATCGCGCGCGCTTCCTGTCCGGTCGCCCGGCGCGATTGCAGGCTGACCAGCGAGGAAACCATCTGCAAGCTGTTGGCCACGCGATGGTTCATTTCATGCAGCAGCGCTTCAAGCTGAACATTGGTGTCGCGCAATTGCTGTTCGACCTGCTCCTTCTGCTGGCGCAGGCGCAAGGTGGCCAGCGCCTGATGCAGCGTGCTGGTCAGCAGTTCGAAGAAATCGCCGCTGCCGGTCTTGACCACATAATCGACCGCGCCCGCCTTGAGCGCGGCCACCGCCACGCCCGTTTCGTCCGACCCGGTGACATAGATCACGCCCGGCGGCGAGGGCAGCGCCATCAGCAATTCGAGCGTTTCCAGCCCGCCCATGCCCGGCATGAAGTGATCGAGCGCCACCAGATCGAAAGGCTCCGCCCGGGCCAGTTCGATCCCCTCCGCGCCCGAGAGCGCATAGGTCAGCTCGCAGCCCTGCCTTTCGAGGTGGCGCTTGGCCAGTCGGCACAGCCCCTCGTCATCGTCAATATAGAGGACGCGCGATTCCGAGAGAGGCATCAGCCACCGCTTTCCGGAATTTGGATGACCGAGAGGAACAGGCCAAGCTGGCGGATCGCTTCGGCAAAGCTCTCGTAATTCACCGGCTTGGTGATATAGACATTGCAGCCCAGATCATAGCAACGCTGGATCTCGACCCTGTCATCGGTGGTGGTCAGCACGACAACCGGCGTGCGGTGCAATCCGGGCGCTTCCTTGATCCGCGCCAGAACCGCCGTGCCGCTCATATCGGGCAGGTTGAGGTCAAGCAGGATCAGCACCGGTCCCCGGCGCGCGGGATCCTGCGCCGGATTGAACAGGAATTCCAACGCCGCCGTGCCATTGTCGAAATGGGTGATATGGTTGGAAATCCCGGCACGACGTATATTCTTTTCGATCAGGCGCGCATGGCCCAGATCGTCCTCAATCATGATAATCGTGACAGGCAATGGATTGCTCATGAGACCTGACTCTGCTCCTCGGAATAATGCAGCGGGATCGAGAGGATGAAGGTCGATCCGACACCCAGTTCGGATTCAATCAGAATAGACCCGCCCAGACGATAAACCACCGCACGAACATGCGCCAGTCCGATGCCTTCGCCGGGCCGGTCCTGCGCGCCCGAGCGACGGAAAAGGTCGAAGACACGCTCGAAATCGCCCGGATCGATGCCGCGCCCGTTGTCGTTCACGCGAAATTCGGCATGGGTTCCGATGCGTCGCCCCGTGACCTGGATGATCGGCGGACGGCCGGGTTGGTTATATTTGATCGCATTTTCGATCAGGTTGGACAGGATCTGTTCGACCGCCACCCGATCGCCATAGATTTCGGGCTGGTTGGGGGCGATGATGATCTGCGCCCCGGCCTGTTCGGCCCGCACCTTGAGCGTTTCGGCCACATCGGCCAGCAGCCGGTTCATATCCAGCCATGCCGGCGTCAGCGCGCGGCTGCCCTGTCGCGAGAGTTGCAGGATGGCGTTGATCAGTCGGTCCATCTTTTGCGTGGAGGTGCGGATGAAATGGATCGCTTCGGGCAAATCCTGTTCGATCAGCTCGTCCGTGCCGGGAAACAGCGTTTCGGGGCGGGTCTTGCGCGCCTCCTCCAGCATTTCGCCCAGCCGCTTCGCCGCGATTTCCAGCTCCGAGGTAAAGCCCATCACGTTGACCAGCGGCGAGCGCAGATCATGGCTGACGATATAGGCAAAGCGCTGAAGCTCGCCATTGGCGCGTTTAAGATCGGCGGTGCGCTCCTGCACGGCCAGTTCCAGCCCGGCATTGGCGTCGCGCAGCGCCTGACGCGAATTGACCAGATCGCGGGTGAAACGGCGCAGGCTGACAAAGGTGAGCAGCCCCACCACGATCAGCAACAGGCCCGCCGCCCCCAGCACGACATAGAAGCCATATTGAATCCGCCGCATTTCCGCGTTGCGAAACCTTTGCAGGCGCAATTCCTCATCCTGCATCGCCTTGGTCAGCACGTCGAGCATGCCCAGCGGATCCTCAACCCGGATCGATTCGCCAAATTCCTCTTTGGTGATCGCCCCCACGTCGAGCAGCACCTGCGCCTGCAAGGCTTCGAGCAAGGGCACGCGGGCCTGTTGCCTTGGATTGTCGCTGGTCAGTGTGCGGAAACTGGCGATCGCGCTATCCAGCCTTGCGCGATAGGTCTTCAATTCGTCGGCGCGCCGCTCAATGTCCTTTTTGCGGCGGAAACTGTCGATGCGAAGCAGCGATACGCGCATGGCCGAAACCTGCCGCTCGACCTGATAGGCATGGGCCACGCCGTCCATCTGGCGCTGGTTCATCGTCATCAGGATTGCCGCCGAACCCACGATCCCGGCCAAGGCGACAAAGCCCAGAAGGATCATGCCGATCCATTTGCCGCGCAAAGCGATGGGCGCGCGCAGGTCCAGCACCATATCAGCGCACCACCTCGCGACAGTTGGCAATAGCCCCGTCGCGCGCCGAAGCGCATCCGCGCGCGCAGGCAAAGCCGGAGGTCACCTTGGCCTCCATCGTATAATCCTGCATCGCCATGCGGCATTCCTGCGCGGTCTTATAGGGGCGGGAGATGGCGCCCTCGGCATTATCGCGCAGATCGTCATAGTAATAGCCATACCAGACGTCGTCCTGTCCCCTGCTGTCGAGGCAGCCCCCCAACAGGGAACAGGCGCCAAGCAAAAAACCGGCCGCAAGCATGAAGCAAACGCCCTTCGGCCTGACATCCATGTTCTTCCCCCGCTCCATCAGGCATATAGACGCGCCAGATCGCAAAAGGTTTCATGCCTGCACCACGATAATCAAAAATAATCTATCGGCGGAACCCTGCCCGTCGCGCGTCATTCCATCTCGTGAAGGCCCGCCTGTCAGGCAACAAACCGCGGTCTTCGCATTGATCCATTCATTTCGCAGGAGACGTATCATGGGTTCTGTCAGCGATCGCATTTCGGGCGCCACCAACTCGCTGGTCGGCAAGGCGAAGGAAGCCATCGGCAAGGAAACGGGCGACGTCAAACTGGCCGCGGAAGGCGCGGCGCAGGACGCCAAGGGCAAGATTCAGACCGCCGCAGGCAAGGCCAAGGCCGCGATCGGCGAATAAGCTGACCGCCCGGCGTATGCCGGGCAGGGCAGGGCGTTGGCCCCGCTGGCGAGAGCGGGGCCAGCGTTATTCTGGCCCCGCGTTATTCGGTCCCATCGTTATTCGGTCATGGCCATTATGACGAGGTCAGCACGTCGCCATATTCGGTGTGGCGCGCAGCCCATGCCACCATGAAGGAACAGCGGGGCGTCAGTTTCAACCCCTGCGCCCGCGCCAGGTCGAACACACCCTTAGCCAGCGCTCCTCCGATCCCGCGTCCTTCATAGGCAGGGGGAACCTCGGCATGGAGCAGATGATAGGCACCGCCCGCGTCCTGCCGATAGGTGCAAAAGGCGAGGGCGTTTTCCTCAATCGGCATCTCGAAACGTTGAGCCTGAGCGTTCAGCGTAACCGGTTTCAAGGTGATAGGGGCGGTCATCCATATTCTCCTTTACCGGAAAAGATGGGGCGGGCCGCCCCTTTGCGCAAGGTGTTTAGTGCACATGCCCGGAGGGCATTCACCTCAAATGCCGTGCCAGCAATTGCAGCACGCAGCCGTAATAGTCCTGCGCCAGCGCCTCGGTCTTCATCGGCAGATTCAAGGTGCGCTGCACGACGTTGAGCCCGCCCGGCGAGAGCGGGAAGGGCGCCTCGGCCCCAGAATAGACATCAACCCATGCCGGGATCGTCTGGCCGCCGGCCTGCTTTGCCCGCCAGTAATCGGCAATCGGCGCCACCAGTGCGCCGCGCCGCGCCGCCACCGCGTAAAGCGCGACGCGCACTGCATCAAAGCCGAATTGCGGCGCCTTGTCGGGCGCAGGCTGGGGCATGCCGTCGGCGCCCACCACCACCCAGTCGGTGGGCAGATTATGCGCGCCAAACCGCGCCTTGCGCAGCACGTTCTCGCATGTGGCGATCACCGGCCCCCATGTGGCCGCGCCATCCAGCGCGGCAAAGGCGTCGAGCGCGGTGAAGATGAAATAGGACGGGTTGATCATCAGCCGGTCGCCAAGATCGAAACCCGCAATGCCCGACATCAGATAATGCTGGCCCCCGCGCGCGATCACCAGATGTTCGCGGATCGCCTGCCGGATCTGGCGCGAGCGCGCCTCCCACGCCGCCACGCCCCAGCGCCGCGCCGCCCGCGCCAGCGCCAGCGCGATCAGCATATCGCCATCGGTGGCATTGTTGGGATCGGCCACCGGATTGTTTGAACGCGGATCGAAACGCCACGAATAGAGCGCCATGTCGGCACGGGCCAGATGGGCCTGCGTCCAGTTATACATGGCCTCGAACGCCGGTCGATCACCCACCGCCACGGCCATCAACATGCCATAGCCCTGACCCTCGGTATGGCTGATCCCGCCATTGCCGGTGTCCACGATCCGGCCTGATGCATCCAGATAGATCTGGCGAAAGCTGGTCCACATCCCGTCGAGGTTCTTTTGGCCGTCAAAAGACTTCTGCCCGCCCGTCGAGCTTTCCGGGGTCACGGATTTGCCCTCCCCCTTGCGCGAACAGCCCACCATCAGGGCTGCGCTGGCGGCCATCAACATATGGCGACGGTCGAACAACATGCTCTTATCTTGCATCAATCTCTGCGCCATGGCGGATTTCAATGATGTTGTCCGCACAGGACAACAGGCGGGTCTGCAACGCATCGGGGCTGCCCAACGCGCGCATCCATCCATCATAGGCCCCCAGCAACAGCGAGGGCAAGGCTGCCCCCCAGTGGAAATCGGGGTCATAGGGGATGGTGGCGGGCGCCTCGTGATGATGGATCAGCACGCCTTGCAGATCGAGCGTGATCTCCGCCTCGCCCAGTCCGACGCGCGCCCAGACCGCGTTGACCGCGCCCTGAAGTTCGCGCAGGTCGCGCATGGCGGGGATCGGGTTCTGTCGGGCCAGACGTTGGCCCACGGCGCGAAAGAAGCCCTGCGCCTGATCCTTGCCCGCATTGGCAAAGATTTCCGATACCGCCAGCGCCGCAATCACCGCCAGTCCGCGATCCGAGGTCAGCGGCGGCAAGGGCATGTCATCCATCGTGCCTCCCCCCTTGGGTGTCCCGTCATATGCAAGCCTCATGTGAATGCCCCCCTTATTTGGTGTTGCCAAGGGATTGACGAATGCCCAGCATCGAACGGAATTCGTCATAATTGCCGAAAGTGTTATAGCTGACCTCGCCGCCCACGCGGGTGGCCGGGCCGATGCGATAGTAAAGCGAGGTCTGGGCCGACATGCCGAAGCCGGTCTTGCTCAGGCTGTCGTAATAGTTGCGCACATCGCTGTTGGCGGCCTTCAGAGCGTTGAGCGTGGCCTGCGCCGCCGGATCGCCCGGATACAGATCGGTGCGGTTCTGCGAGAAGCTCTGGAAGCCCGGCGTGCCCGCCACCTTCAGATCCAGATTGCCCTTTTGATAGGCATAGCGGATCGGGAAGCTGAGCGCGAGGAAACTCTGCGGGCTGAAATAGCCGCCCTGGCCCCATGTGAACTGGTTCTGGTTGTTGGCATAGGACTGGTAATTGATGTTCATTCCCGCGGTAATCGAGGAATGTTCATCGCGCCATGCCTGCATATAGCCGCCGACATTGACCTCGACATTGCGGTTCGAGAGCACATTGGTGCCGTTATAGCGGTTATAGCTGACGTCGCCATAGGCGCCGTTGCCATTGTTTTCATACGAGTAACCAACACCGCCCCCGGTGCGCATCACCTGGCCCCAGGTCTGGCCCGTGACCGGATCGCGCGTCCCGGCATAGGAGACGACGCTGTCGGTCACCGGCTTGCGCTCGAACCATGCGCGCGCGGTGGCGTGTTCGGACATTTGCGGCGTGACGGCCACGCGCCATGTGGCGCGGGTGTTGCCAAAGCCCACCGGGGTCGTGCCGCCCTCAACCTGCACCAGCTTGTCGGCATAGCCGGCGCTGAGCGCCACGCCCGAGGCGCGCTGGGTTTCGGCATTGATAAGCGCCGATGCGGTTTTGTTGACGATGGCCTGCGCCTCGATCGTGGCGTTGCGGCCAAAGCGGGCAAGGCCCGACCCCGTCGGGCGCCCGGCATCGATCACCACCGCTTCGGCGCGGGCAAAGACGCGGCCGCGGCCAAGCCCGGTTGAAAGCTGGGCATTGGTCTTCATCTCGCTCAATTGCGAGAGGCCGGTTTCGCCCTTGCGCGCGCGAAACGAGGCGTTGACCTCGGCGCGCGGGCCATTGTCGGCGGCAAGGCCTGCAATGTCGCGCTCAATTCCCGCCAGCACCGGATCGACGGGTGCTTGCGGGGTTGCCGCGAAAGGGGCGGCGTTATTCTGGGCGCCTCCGGCAAAGCCATTGCCCGGCAGACCGCCCCATGTGGCCGGAGCCGGAGCCGATTGCGGGGTGAAATTGTTGCCCTGATAGGCCGCCGGAACCTGCTGGGCGCCATAGTTGCCCTGCGGCGAAAAACCGCCCTGTGCGGCCCCGTTCTGGGGGACAAAACCGTTTTGCGGGGCAAAGCTGTTCTGCTGCTGGGGCGCGCTCATTTGCAGGCGCGTGCCGCCGCCCAGGGTGAAGGGGTTGGGCATGGTGGGCGTGGCGGGTTGTTGTTGCTGTTGTTGTTGCTGCGCGCGGAAGGGGTTGGCGTCGGGCGCCTGCGGGCCGTTTTGCAGGCCATTGGGCGCGCTGCCATCGGCGGCAAAGGGCGAGGAGGCGAAGGGATTAGCGCCGTTATTCGCCCCGCTGCTGCGCTGATAGACCTCGCGGGCCTGTTTGAAATAACGCGTGGCGGCCGAGGCATTGCCGCGTGCCTGCTCGGTGCGCGCGGCGGCCAGCCAGACCTCGTAATTATTGGCATTTTCGCGCAGCAACTGCGCCTGCGCCTGCTGGCTCAGGCTCTTGTCGCCCGCCGCCTGCGCGGTTTCCATCAGGCCCGAGAGCGCATCGCGATTCTTGGGATCGCGCACCAGAATCATCTGGAACGTCTGGGCCGCGCGCGCGTTCATCTTGCCCGACTGATAGAGCCGCGCCAGCGAGGAGAGGATTTCCGGGCTGTCGGGCGCGGCGTTAAAGGCGGTCTGGAGCACGTCGAAGGCTTGCGCGAACTGACCGGCCTGACGCAGGCGGTCGGCCTGCTGGGCCGCCGCGCTGGCGGCCATGCGGGCCACGGCGCGCTGGCCATTGGGGTCGCCTGCGGCCAATTGCGTCGCCTTGGCCATCGCGGTGCGGGCCAGATCGTCGCGGCCCGTGCGTACAGCCACGCGCAGGATCGCTTCATAACCGGCGATTTCGGCCACCGGCCCGTTGATCGCCTGCTGCGCCATCGAGGCGGCATCGAAATTGTCGCCCAGATCAAGCAGGGCCTCGGCAATCGCGGCCTGCTTGATGGGGGAAAGCCCCTTGGTGCCGCCCAATTGCTTGAGCACGCCGACGGCTTCGCCCTTCTGGCCATTGGCGCCGATTTGCTTGGCGCGGATGATGGCCGTGTCGATCTTGAGCCCGATGGCGAAATTGCGCATCGGGGCCGAGCGCGCCTCGTCGGGAATGCGGTCGATCAGCCCTTGCGAGGCGGCCGTGCGGCCCAGATCGGAATTGAGCATCGCAGCGGCATAGAGCGCATCGGGATCGGTCGAGGAAGCCAGCGAGGCGATCAGGCTCTCGCTTTCGGGCACGCGGCCCCGGCGGATCATGAAGCGGGCAAATTCATAGCGGATCCACGGATCGCTCTGGTCCAGCATGATGCCCTGCTGAAAGGCCTGTTCCGCGCCGAAATCATCGCCGCGCGCCGCCGCCGAAAGGGCCGCCCCGCGCGCCGCCCGGCTTTGCAGCCGCTGGCCATTGGGGGTGTCCTCGCCGCCTGCCTGACGATAAAGATCGGCGGCATCGGCATAGCGGCCCTGACGTTCGTAAATGTCGGCCAGCAATTCATAGGCCCCGCCGTTTTCGGCATAGCCCGAACGGATCAGCGCCTCGGCGGCCTTGCGCGCATCATCCAAGGCGCCGCGCGTGACCATGGCCTGCGCTTCCTGAAGCGATGCGAAATAGCGCGCCGATTCCAGCGCTTCCTTCCACTTGGACGCATCGCCCAACTGGCTGGCCTGCGCCAGTTGATCGCGCGCCTGCGCAAAGCGACCGCGCTTGAGATCGACCAGACCAAGGCCGCCCAGCGCATCGGCGTCGCGCTTGTTGCGGGCCAGGGCGGACTGGAACTGATGCTCGGCGCTTTCCAGATCATTGTCCTGAAGCGCGCGGAAACCCACCACGCGCGACTGGCCCGCACGGTCGGCCGCCGAAGGCCCGGTGGGCGCGGCAGGGCGCGGTGCGGGCTTTTCGGCCACCACCGGCGCGGAGGCCGGAGCAGGCGCGGCGCGCGGCGTTACCGGGCGCGGGGCCGGAGCGCGCGCGGGCTGTGGCATGGCCGCCAGCGTGCGGGTCGGCTGGGGCGCGGGGGCGGGCGCTGCGGCGGGCGCAAGCGCCCGCTTGGCCACCGCATTGGCCGGGTCCAGTTCCAGCGCGCGGCGCCATGCCTGTACGGCCAGATCGTGACGGCCTTTGCCTTCCCAATATTGCGCCTGATCCAGCAGGGTTTTGACCCCCGATGCCTGCGCATGAACCGGCGCGGAAGCAAGGCCGGACGCCAGCATCGCTGCGGCAAGGGCTACGCCGGTATTCCAGCGCAGTGCGCGGCGATTAAAGGCGGGGCTCACTTCTTGTCTCCCTTGTGCTGGTTAAGGTCGGCAGGCGTTTCGCCTTGCAGGCGCGCCTTGGCCTGACGGGCAAAGATCAGATAGACAGGACCCGTCAGCAACAGGGCGATCAGCACCCCGCTCAGCGCCATCAACAGCGGGCGCTGGCTGAACCAAT
This sequence comes from Novosphingobium sp. SG751A, assembly GCF_013149295.1. GTDB lineage: Bacteria > Pseudomonadota > Alphaproteobacteria > Sphingomonadales > Sphingomonadaceae > Novosphingobium. The sequence continues at coordinate 151,654 of NZ_JABGCB010000007.1, read as the reverse complement.
AGGCGGTTTTCATCCAGAAGGGCAGGCTGCCGGCCCAATAGCGCGGGCCGATGGCAAAGCTGTTCATGCCATCGCCCGTGGTGACGGCAAGATCGCCCTGAATCTGGGCGTTGATCTTGTCGTCGTTCATGCCGTCAACCAGCTGGGGCAGGGTGGCGGTGTCATCGGCGATCAGCGCGACCACGCTGCGGCCCGAGGAGAAGGGCGATTCAAAGGCGACGATGCCGTTAAAGCCCTTGGAGGCATAGACGGTGTTCTCGACGTCTTCCTTATTGTCCTTGCCCCAGCCGCCGAACAGGCTTTCGACATATTGCAGCGGCGAGCGTTCGGTGACCTTGAGCGTACCGCCCTCGTTGCGCAGCGGCGCATTGGCAAACAGCGCGCCGCCCGCCAGATTGGCGCTGCCGATCACCAGCACGTCATGGTCGGCGGCCTGTTCGCCATTGCCGCCCATCGAGACGGTGACGCCCGTCGTGGCCACCCCGGTCGAATCGCCCAGACGGCCCATCATGTCGAGGAACGCCTCGATCGCGGGCTCGCTGGGATGCTCGTCCATGATCACCACGGTTTCCGACAGGTCGGGGCGCACGGTGAAGGGATAGCCCGCGCCTGCAAAGCTGGCCAGATCGGGCATTTGCAGTCCGTGCCACGCGCCGGTCAGGTTGATCGTCGAATTGGGGTCGAGGCCCACGCGCACATTGTCGGGCAGCGTGCCGGTGCACTTCTGCTTGTCGGCCATGATGAGGTTATAGTCAAAGACCACCTCGTTCGAGCCGAACAGGTTATAGCGGGGCAGGCCAACGCTGCCGCGGCCATTCACGCTGTTGGCGCCCGAACCATACCACAGGCGCTGCCACCAGCTCATGCCGGTCAGCGGCAGGGTTTTCAGGAACTGGCCGTTGATCGACACGTCCATGCGCGAACCTTCGCGGTCCAGCCACTTGGCGTCGGGATAGATATAGCCAAGGCTGAGCGAACCGCCCTGACGGGGCCAGAAGAACAGGTCGGGAGCAAGGCGGAAACGCGCGGCCAGCGGGCCCGGCGGCAGGCCCATGCCCACCAGCGCATAAGGCGCCATGACCTCGCCCAGCTTGACCTCGCGGCCCGTGGTCAGCCAGCGGGGCGCGCCATAGCGCGGCCAGGTGGGCACGCGGGCATTGTCAAAGCTCATCTGCGCGCCGCCCGGAATGCCCTTGGCGCTGGCCAGAGCGGCGGCGGCAAGGCGGATTTCGGCATCGTTGCGCCCGGCAATCACCAGCAGCGTGCCGCTGGGATCGGCAGGGTTGCGGATCATCGTGGCGGTGGCGCCATTGATCGGCACGTTCAGGCCCAGCCCGGGGGCTTTCATGAACACGATGGCATTGCCGGCGGGCAGGCGGCCCACCATCGGCTTGAAGGCAAAACCGCGATAGGAGGCAAGGCTGCCCATCCACGAAGAGATGCTGGCGGCGGCCTCCAGATCGCCGTGGGTGGGCGCGGCGGCGAACACGAAGGGCAGGCGCAGCGCGCCATTGTCATGCCGGTCAAAGAAGGGGCCGGGCAGGCTGGCCAGATCGGGCGCCTTGGGCAGCGACTGCACGGTCAGGTCAAAGCCCGACTGAACATTGCTGACATTGGCCCAGAGCGAGGAGTGGAACGGATCCTCGCAATCGCGGGCATAGTGCGCGACTAGACGCAGGTTGAGCTGATTATCACCGGGCAGGAACAGCGCGGGATTGACCGGGATCTTGAGCGTGATGCCGCCCGCATTGTCGCGGGTCAGGGGAACGGTCTGGACCACTTCGCCATTGAGCAGCACGACGAGCTGCGACACATCGCCCAGCAGCGCCGGGCTCCATGCCGCGCGCAGCGTGACCAGCGCGTCGGTGACGATATCGTTGGGGCGCATGCCAAAGGGAATGCCGATTTCCCCGCGCGTGCCCGCCAGACGGATCGGCGTCTTGATGCGCAGATCCTTGAAGGTGAGATGTTCGCGGCGCGTGCCGGTGGTGCCCGCCGTGATCAGCGGGGCGGCCGCAGCGGCGGTTTCGGTCGGGGCCGCAGCGGCAGTGGCCGCAGCCGCCGCGACCGGAGCCTGAGCGCGCAGACCATCATCCGGGACCATCATCGAGGCGCCCAGCACCGCCAGCAGGCAGGCCGCAGCCTTGATCCCGGCAACAGGGCGGGCCATCAGCATCGGGCGGGCGGCCACGGGCGCTTCGGCTTCAACGGCTTCGGCCGATGCTTCGGGACGCGCCACCGGCTTGTCCTTGACGGCTTCCTTGGTCACCGGGATTGCCTTGCTGGGCAATTCGGCGCTGGCAGCGGCCATTTGCACACGCTGGGCGCGCATCCGGCGGCGTTCTTCGACATTCAGGCCAAGCAGGCGCTTTAACGTCATCAGATCGACGGCAAGAATATCTTTCACAGACCGCAGTTCCCCAACCGGATCGGGTGCCGACATTTGCCACGCATCCGCCCGTCCCATAACGGCACGCACTAGCTTGCGGCCCATGGCCATGTCCAGCGGATGGAACCGTACAAATGCGTATCCGCGCGCCGTGCGAATAGTATCCACAGGAATAACCAGTCGATCAGCGTCCATGTCGAGCGCGATATGCGTCAATTCAGGTTCGCGCACCGGCAGATCGGCGGGCAATACAATGGCCGCGCCGCCCATCGAGATGTCGCGCGTGACGCCCGTGATGGCATGGCCCGACTTCAGATAGAGCGTGACGGGCAGTTCGGCATGGATGCGGATGTCCTTGCGCGCCTGACGGGTTTCGCGCGCCACCGAGACGGCGGCCAGCAGGATGATCAGCGAGAAGCTGGCCCATGCGGTGTTGAGCAGCAGCGTGTCGATCTGGATGTTGAAGCTGGACTGGAAGAACAGCAGCTTGATCCAGCCCATCGAGACGGCACCCGCCAGCAGCGCGATGGCCACCAGATGGGGCTTGACGATCGCCCAGTCGAAGAAGGTCTGGTCCAGCAGGTCGCCCTTGTCGGTGACGTTGAATTTGCCCTTGCGCGGCTGGAACCAGGTCATGACCGTGGGCTTGACCAGATGGAAGGCCAGCATGGTTTCATAGACCTCGCCCCAGAAGGGGCGGCGCCAGCCAAGCTGCGAACGCGCGCTGAACACCTGCGAGCAGACGAGGTGGGGCGCGGAAAAGGCGAAGATCAGCGAGGCCGAGGCCTGAATGATGTTCTGGCCAAAGAGCAGATAGGCCAGCGGGCTGGTCAAAAACACGATGCGCGGCAGCGGAAACTGAAAGTGCATCATCGCGTTGAGATAGCAAAGGCGCTGGGGGATGCTCAGCCCCCGGCCCAGCAGCGGGCAGTCGATGCGCAGGATCTGGGTCATGCCGCGCGCCCAGCGGATGCGCTGGCCGATGTGCAGGACGAAGCGTTCGGTGGCAAGACCGGCCGACAGGCGCGCTTCGAGATAGCCGGTGTTCCAGCCCATGCGCTGCAGTTTGAGCGCGGTATGGGCGTCCTCGGTCACGGTTTCACCGGCAAAGCCATTGGTGATTTCCAGCGCCTCGCGGCGGATGATCGCGCAGGAGCCGCAGAAGAAGGCCGCGTTCCACAGGTCGTTGCCGCCCTGCACCGGGCCATAGAACAGATCGCCTTCGCCCGGCATGTCGCCCACCACATTGCCCAGATTGCGCTGGACCGGATCGGGCGAATACATGTGGTGCGGCGTCTGCATCAGCGCCAGCTTGGGGTCCTTGTCGAACCAGCCGACCGAGAGCTGCAGGAACGAGCGGGTGGGCACGTGGTCGCAATCGAAAATGGCGATCAGCTTGCCGTCGGTCTTCTTCATCGCCGCGTTCATATTGCCCGCCTTGGCGTGCAGATTGTTGTCGCGGGTGATGTAGCCGCATCCGGCCTTGCGGGCGAAAGCCTTGAATTCCGGACGCTTGCCGTCGTCCAGGATATAGACGTTGAAGCGGTCAGCCGGATAATCCATGTCCATCGCGGCATAGACCGTGTTACGCACGATCGAGAGGCTCTCGTTATAGGTGGGGATGTAAACGTCCACCGTGGGCCATTGCGAGGGATCGCCCGCCGGTTCGACCACCGGGCGATAGAGCGGCCAGCTTGTCTGGATAAAGCCCAGCACGAGGATGACCCATGCATAGGCTTCGGCCAGATAGAGGCCCGTGCCCAGCATCGCTTCGAGCGGGGCGCCGAAAGACAGCGTCTGCGTCGTGCGCCAGAACAGATAGCGGGTGGACACGATCAGCGAGAGCAGGCCGATGGCCAGCGCGCCCTTTTGCGATTTCCAGCGGTTGATGATCAGCGCGCCCACAATCGTGGCGCCGGCGAATTGCCATTGCGATTTGGCATCCAGCGGCACGGTGACGACCGCCACGGCGATCATCGCCAGCAGCGCCCATCCGAACAAACGCCCGATCTTGGGGAGATAGTCGATCACGCCGCATCTTCCTCTGCCTGAGGGGGAGCGCAGACCTGCGCAATGGTCTTGGCCAGCGTGCGAATATCGGCCAGAGCCCCGCTGGCGGGGGCATGAGCGGGCAGCAGCTTGGCCATGGCGGCGGCTTCGTTGACCGATTCGTCCTCGTGGATCGACCCGATCAGCTTGCCCCCCAGCAATTCGCGCAGAAAGCTGTGGGCGTTGCGGGCAAAGCGGCGGGTTTCATCCAGCCGGTTGATGATAAAGGCGGTATAGTCCAGATCGATCAGCGGCGTGCCGGGGATCACCTGCGTCAGCGCGGCCAGACCCAGCGCGGTGGGCGAAACCGGCACCACCATCAGCGAGGCATGGGGCAGCAGCTGATCGCGCAGCGCGGCATCGTCGCTGGCAATGTCGGCCACCACGAAAGTGCCGCCCGAAAAGGGCAGCTCGCCATTGTCGAGCGCATCGGCAAAGGCGGGCGCGTGCGTGGCGCGCCAGCCCTGACGCAGCGACACACCGCCAATGGTCAGCCCCTGATTCTCAGGCGCTTCCAGATCGGGGATCTCGCTGATCGGCTTGAGGCCGAAATAGAGCTTGAGACTGTCCTGACGGGTCATGTCGATGGCGGTGGCGCCATGGCCGGCCTCGGCCAGAGCCATGGCCAGATGGGCCGCCACAAAGCTGGTGCCGGCGCCGCCCTTGGGCGAATGGCAAAGGATCAGCGGCATCAGAGCTTTCCTTGTTCGATTTGCTGGGCCAGCTTTTGCAGCAGGGCATGGACATCGCCGGGTGCGTCTTCGGCGTTCTGGCCGCCATAGCGGGCGAACAGGTTGCTCAGATCCTTGGAAGCCGGGGTTGCCTCGCCGCCGGAGGTTTCGCTTTCGGGCCGGGCCGGGGTGATGGCGGCCAGCGTGGCGGTAGCGGCCGGGCTGGGCGCCGGGGCCGCATTGGCGGTCACCGCGGCCTCGGCGTTATCTTCGGCCGGAGGAGCGTTAAGGATACGCGGATCATGGATCAGCGTTTCAAACAGGGGCCAGAGTTCGACATCGCTGAAGCGATCTGCAAATTCCTGGTAATGGAATTCCCGCTTGCCCAATTTGGCCAGCAGATTGGCCACATCCTTACGCATGAATCGACCCCTAGGTTTGTTCCCCTATAAAACTGCATAAAATTGGTTAACAAAGAGCTAAGTTTTGCATAGTCCAAGGGGTCACTTATTGGACTTGCTGGGGATATTTGGATAAAGTCCGTTAGTAAGGACGTAAAGACAATTCCGCACGCAGGCTGGCGATCAGCTCCGGATCGGCGGTCAGTTTGCCCTGTTCCTCGTCAAGAATGGCATGAAACAGGCGATGGGCGAATCGCGTGCTCTCCTGCGAATCGATGGCCCCCGGCGCGGTCGAGATCAACAGATCAACCATCCGCGCCGCGCCGTGCAGGCGCCCCATCAGGTAATCATGCTCGCGATAGGCCCGGCTGAAAAAGGCAGCGAAATGATGAAATTCCTCGCCCTTCAATCTTCGCGACAGACCCGTGGCGCCATCGCCTCGGGCCACATCGCGCGGCGAGATGCGGTCGATCTTGACCGGGTTCATCTCGGCCTCGCCCTGTCCCCGCGTCAGGGTCAGCGTGGCCACGTCGTAAAAGGCAAAGCCCAGATAGGCCAGCAGCATGGCCTGTCCCAGCGCGCCGGGCACGTGGCGGATCGCGTTAACCAGAATGGCATCGATCCGCGCGTCCAGTTGCGGCAGCACGCCCGCCGATGCCATATCGCGCAGCACCTCTCCGGGGTTAACCAATACCCGCTCCGGATCGGCCGGAACCGGCGCCGCCACGCCCAGCGCCAGCGACAGGCCCTGCCATGCCGCATCGCGCGCGGTGTCGTGATGATGGGCGGGCACATCGCCCAATTCCTCGCGCGTTTCCTCCAGCCGCCGAATCAGGTGGCGCATCCGGCGCAGGCGGAAGCCGCCGTCATGGCTGCGCAAAAAGGCCAGCATTTCGCTCGACATGCCTTGGCCCGCGGTGCCCCTGGGGCGCAGATTGGCATTGGCCCAGCGGCCCAGCGCGTTGCGGATCGGTGTGCCGATCTGCGCTTCGGGCGCGGCCACCGGCCCGTCGCGGGTTAACGCCTGCGCCAGCGCGTCCAGCGTGATCTCCAGCTTCATTCGCGCATAGGCCTGATAGGCGAAACCGGCCTGTTCGACGGCGGCGGCGTGGGATGCCTGACGCCATGCCGCCATCTGCGTGCTATCGGGACATGTGCCCAGCACATCGCGCCCCAGCGCCATTCGCACCGAGGCTTCCACCTCGGGCTGGATCGCGGCCATAATCTGGCGCACGCGGGCCATATCGGCCGATTGCCGGGACAAAGCCTCCAGATTGTCGCGGATCGGCTGTTCGCGCGGGATGGTGGAAATGGCGCGAAAGATCACGCTGAAAAAGCCCGGCGCGCCGGTGGGCCGGACATTAGAAATCACATTCTGTGTGGGGTCGATATAGAGCAGGCGGCGGTCCACTTCGCGCTCGGCCGGGCGCGAGGGCAGGGCGGCGATGGCCTGCGCAAAGGGCGCGTTGACGAGGATCGAGCCATCCATCAACGCGGCCTCGTTAACCGTTCCGGCGGCAAAATGGGCGGGCAGCACGCGCGAGAGGAACCCCGTCCGCCCGCTCCATTCCTCGTCGCGTTCGGCCATCAGCCGGTCGATTTCGGTGGGCAGCAGCGGGGGGAACGCGCCGGGAAAACTGGCCGAGGCGCGCGCGGCAAAGACCAGTTCGGGCAGCGCCGCCAGCGCCCCATGCCCGGCAACCGCGCGAAAGCTGATGTCCACGCGATGCTCGCGCTCCTCCACCCATGGCGGGCTGTTGAGCGCCACTTTTTCGGGATGGCCCGCATAATCGGTGGCCGTGGTGAACAGGTCGAGCGGGTGCCCCCTGGGCAGCAGTGCCGCCCCGCAGGCGCCATCGGCCATGGCATCCAGCGCCTCGGCGATCAGGCGCGAAAAGCCGATCCCGCTGAACGGCGCCTCGAACCAGCGCGAACGCACCAGCCGGTTGAGCTTGGCCCTGATCTCATCCTCAATGGCCGATGATGTGTGCGATATGGGCGAGGTGCGCGTCAGCAGCATCCGCACCAAAGGCACCGCCCATTGCTTGGCAAAGCCGGTCCAGCCCTGATCGTCGGCATCAAGCAGGCAGTCGATATCGGCCCGTTCCAGCCAAAGCCGCGTCAAAGGTTCGAGCGATTGCCCGGTGTGAATCGCCTGGGCCAGAAACACGCCGTTGAGCCCCCCCGCGCTGGCCCCGGCAACAATATCGGGCAGCACCCAGAGCTGGGTCGCCGACAGATCCGCGATTCTGTTCAGCAGATCGGCATAGATCCGCTCGCTGGGCAAAAGATTGTCGGGATTTTGGCGCAAGCGGCTGGCGCGGGCCAGTTTCCACACTTCCTTGGTCACGCCATGCATGTAAACCGCGAGGCTGATGCCCCCGTAACAGACCAGAGCGAGACGAAGCTCTTTATGACGCATGGGTTACTGTCTGCGCCCAATAGAGTTTACAGGCAAGCGCCTAAAGGTCTTTGTAGGCTGGAAGGCCCAATTGCCAGCGGATCGCGGCAAAGCGCAGGATCAGCCCGCCAAGGAAGCCCACCCCCATCGCCAGCCCGCCATGCAGCCCCATGCTGACCAGCGCAACATAGGACCCCGCCGCCAGCGCCGCCGCCGTCACGTAAATCTCGGGCCGCAGCACGATCGAGGGCACGCCCGCCAGCATATCGCGGAAAATCCCGCCCATACACGCCGTCACCACCCCCATGATCGCGGCCGGCAGCGGCGGTATGCCAAAGGACAGCGCCTTGGCCGCGCCAAACACGCTATAGGCGGCAAGCCCGATGCCATCGCACCATTCCAGCGCTTGTTCCGGCCAGATCCGGCGCGGCGTGAACCACACCACCAGCGCCGCGCCCAGACAGATCGCAATCGGTGCGCTGCGATGCATCCAGAACACCGGCGCCCCGATCAGCACATCGCGCAAGGTGCCCCCGCCCACGCCCGTGATCGCGCCAAAGAACATGAAGGTGACCAGCGTCTTGCGCATCCGCGCCGCCGCCAGTGCGCCCGACAGCGCAAAAACCGTGGTCGCCGCCATATCCAGCCATGGCATGATCCATGCCGAGGCATCCACAACAGGCTGAACAGAGAGGGATGCGGCCACCATTCGTCGCTTTTTCGTCATGCCGGGGCAATTTGCAAGCGTATGCGTGGTGGACAAACGCTTGACAGCGTTGTCGAGATTGCCGAGGGCTAGGCTGCTTGGCGCCTTGCAAACGTATATCTGCGGCTGCGCCATTGCTGCAACGGGATCTGTCGATATGACAGGCGCATAAAGGCACAAGAGGAGGGGGATTTACGCCCATGGCATTGGCTCCAGACACCAAAGGCAGCGCGCAGGCGGGCCAGAATATCGACGCACCGGAATTGCGCCTGTTTGTCATGGCGCTGTTCTTCATCTTCGGCGGCATCACCAGCCTGAATGACGTGATCATTCCCAAGCTGAAGGAACTCTTCACGCTGAATTACACCCAGGCGATGCTGGTGCAATTCTGCTTCTTCACCGCCTATGCGCTGATCGGCCTGCCCGGTGCCGCGCTGGTCAAGCGGATCGGCTATATGCGCGGCGCGGTGGCGGGGCTGCTGGCGATGATGGTGGGCTGCCTGCTCTTCATCCCGGCTTCGAAAAGCGCGACCTATGCGATCTTCCTTGCCGCTCTCTTCGTGTTGGCCAGCGGCGTCGTGGTGGTGCAGGTCGTGACCAACCCGCTGATCTCGCTGCTTGGCCCGGCCAAGACCGCGCACAGTCGCCTGACCTTTGCGCAGGCTTTCAACAGCCTTGGCACGGTGATCTTTCCGCTGGTGGGCGCGCCGATCATCCTTGGCAAGCTCAAGGACGTGAAGGTCGAGGACCTGACCGGCCCGGCGCTTGACGCCTATCGCATGGCCGAAACCCAGCACGTGGTGAACACCTATACCGCTCTGGCCGCCGCGCTGGCGCTGGTGGCCGCTGTGGTGTGGTTCAACCGCAACCGCCTCAAGGGCGAGCAGCATGAGCAGACCTCGCTGGCGGCCGGTTTCGCGCTGCTTTCGCAAAAGCGCTTTGGTCTGGGCGCGCTCTGCATCTTCCTCTATGTCGGCGCGGAAGTGTCGATCGGTTCGCTGATCGTCAACTATCTCAAGCAGTCCAGCGTGCTGGGCCTCGATGATGCCTCGGCGGGCGGCTATATCCCCTATTACTGGGCGGGCGCGCTGGTGGGCCGTTTTGCAGGGTCCGCGCTGCTGCGCGTGGTTTCGCCGGGCAAGGTGCTGACCTTCAACGCGATTGGCGCGATTGCGCTGATCCTGATTTCGACCAACACCACCGGCCATGCGGCAGCCTACAGCCTGCTGCTGATCGGCCTGATGAACTCGATCATGTTCCCCACCATCTTCAGCCTCGCCTGCGAAGGGCTTGGCCCCAAGGCGGCCGATGGTTCGGGCATCATCAACATTGCCATCTTTGGCGGCGCGGTGGTGCCTCTGGCCACGGGCGCGATTGCCGACGGCATGGGCAGCCTTGCCCTGTCGCTGGCACTGCCTGCGATCTGCTATGCGGTCATTGCCTATTTCGGCTGGTTCGCACGCAATCCGGCCTCGGATGCGGCTCTGGCGGAGGGTTAATCCCCTTCGCCCCCATCAGGGCACAGCAAAAGGGCGGCGGAACCGGGTTGGTTCCGCCGCCCTTTCTGTTTTAAAGGCCTATCAGGCTCAGTCGCGACCGCGCGGGCCCTTGCCCTTGAAGCCGCCGCCAAAGCCGCCCTTACCGCCCGCAGGCTTGGGGCGATAGGGCTTTACGCCATTGGGGTGCTGGGCATGGCCTTCGCTGTGCGCAGGACGACGCGCGCCCGGCGCATGGCGGCCCTTGCGGTGCTCGCGGGCCTGCTCGCGCGGGCCGGTGGTGCTGGGCTCGATGTTGACACCGGCCTCATCGTCGCTGCCCGGCACGGCGGTGCGAGCAATGGCATTGCCAAAGCGTTCGGCCAGATTGCGCGGGATTTGCACAAAGGTCTCGTTCGGGCCGATGCGGATCGCGCCGATCTCGCCGCGCGTCACATGGCCGCGGCGGCACAGCAGCGGCAGAATCCAGCGCGGATCGGCGTTCTGCTGACGACCGATGTCGATGCGGAACCAGGCCACATCCTCGAAACCGGCGCGGTGATGCGCCTGACGGATGTTGTCCGGCGCCGATGCGATCAGCTCTTCGGGCTGGGGCAGCGAGGCGCGATGCGAACGCACCAGCGCCAGCGCCAGTTCCTGCGCGCTGCGCTGGCTCATCAGCTCTTCGGCGATGGCCAGATCCTCGGCATCGTCCTCGGCATCGACCGGGGCCAGCATCTTGTCCAGCATGCGCTGACGGTCGGCGGCGCGGATGGCTTCGGGGCTGGGCACTTCGGTCCATTCGGCCTCGATACGCGCGCCGCGCAGCATCATTTCCACCCGGCGACGGCGCGGGAAGGGAACGATGAGGACGGCGGTGCCCTTCTTGCCCGCGCGGCCGGTACGGCCCGAACGGTGCTGAAGCGTTTCGGCGTCACGCGGGATTTCCACATGGACCACCAGCGTCAGATTGGGCAAATCGATGCCGCGCGCGGCAACGTCGGTGGCCACGCAAACGCGGGCGCGGCGGTCACGCAGCGCCTGAAGCGCGTTGTTGCGCTCATTCTGGCTATGCTCGCCCGACAGGGCCACGGCGGCAAAGCCGCGCTCGACCAGCGTGGCGTGCAGGTGGCGCACATTGTCGCGCGTGGCGCAGAACAGGATCGCGGTGTCGGCTTCGTGGAAACGCAGCAGGTTGACCACCGCATGTTCGATGTCGGCCGGGGCCACGGTCATCACCTGATAGGCGATGTCGCCATGGCCGCGGTTTTCGCCCACGGTCGAAATGCGCAGCGCGTCGCGCTGATAGCGGCGGGCCAGCGCCACGATCTGACCCGGCATCGTGGCCGAGAACAACAGCGTGCGGCGGGTTTCGGGCGTAGCTTCAAGGATCTGTTCCAGATCCTCGCGGAAGCCCATGTCGAGCATTTCGTCCGCTTCGTCCAGAACGATCGCCTTCAGACCCGACAGGTCGATGGCGCCGCGCTCCAGATGGTCGCGCAGACGGCCCGGCGTGCCCACCACGATATGTGCGCCCATGTTGAGCTGGCGGCGTTCCTTGACCGGGTCCATCCCGCCAACGCAGGTCACGATGCGCGCGCCCGCCTGCGAATAGAGCCAGGTCAGCTCGCGGCTGACCTGAAGCGCCAGTTCGCGCGTGGGGGCGATGATGAGTGCGAGCGGATCGCGTGCGGGCGGCAGCATTTCGCCGCCATCCAGCAGGTCATTGGCCATCGCCAGACCAAAGGCCACGGTCTTGCCCGATCCGGTCTGCGCCGAAACGATGAGGTCACGGCCATGCGCTTCCTCCTTGATGACGCTGGACTGCACTTCGGTCAGCGAAGTGTAGCCTTGCGTCTCGATGGCGCGAAGGATGCAGGGGGCGAGCGTGGCGGGAAGGTTCGATTCGGTCATGCAAACTCTTGTGGCTCTGCCCCGGTGGGGGCAGGAGGAATGGGAACATTCGGTAACAGGCGCCAAAGGGGCCAAAAGAGGGCGCGACAACAGCCAGCAGCCCGTCATATGGCGCGCCCATAGCGGGAAAATTGCCGTTTGGCTTGTTCTTTTTTTGCGGCAGGTCGAGTCGGGCGGCCCGCCATGGCACAAAATCTAGTTTTGGCGCGCAAATTCCTCGATTGTCGCCAGATGGGTGGCGATTTCCTCGGGGCTCAGAAATGAGCCGGTAAAGCTGTTGCGCGCCAGCGCGGCGATCTGCGCTTTGCCAAGGTTGCGCGCATGCGCCACCGCCCGGTAATTTTCGGCCACATAGCCGCCGAAATAGGCCGGATCATCCGAATTGACCGTGGCGTTCAGCCCAAGCTCAAGCATCCGGTCGATCGGATGATCGGCCAGATCGCCCACCACGCATAATTTCAGATTGGAAAGCGGGCAGACGGTCAGCGTCATCCCCGATTGCGCCAGACGCTCGACCAGCGCGGGGTCTTCCAGTGCGCGGTTGCCATGGTCGATTCGGTCGACATGCAGGATGTCGAGCGCCTCATAGACATAGGCGGGCGGGCCTTCCTCGCCGGCATGGGCCACGCGCTTGAGGCCTGCCTCGCCCGCAGCAGCAAAGACGCGGGCGAATTTCGAAGGCGGATGGCCCAGTTCGGAGGAATCGAGGCCCACGCCCGCAATCCGGTCCAGCCATTTTTCCGCAGCTGTCCATGTGGCAAAGGCGGCCTCCTCGTCCAGATGGCGCAGGAAGGACAGGATCAGCTTCGAGCTGACCCCTTCGACCGCCGCCATGCCCGAAAGCAGCCCCTCGATCACCACGTCAAAGGGAATGCCGCGGTCGGTATGCGTCTGGGGGTCAAAAAAGATCTCGGCGTGGCGTACCCCATCGGCGCGCGCCCGCGCAAAATAGGCGGCGGCCAGATCGTGAAAATCCTGCGCCGTCTGCAAGACCTGCGCCCCGGCATAATAGATGTCGAGAAAGTCCTGAAGATTCGAGAATTGATAGGCCGCGCGCACGTCCTCAACGCTGGCAAAGGGGATCGCCACTCGATTGCGCCGCGCCAGTTCAAACATCAGCTCCGGCTCAAGGCTGCCCTCGATATGCAGGTGAAGCTCGGCCTTGGGGATGCCCCCAATAAATTGGTCCAGGTTGAAATTGTCGAGATCGCTCATGGGCCTATCCTATCGGCAATGGGCAAGGATGCCAGCAATATAGGTGCGCGCCACGCAGCGGTCATCGCCCAGCACCTGCATGGCAAAGAGCTTTTCCGCCAGCCCGGCCCCCTGCGTGCGCATCGCCAGCAAAGGCGTGGCGGCAGGATCCAGCACGATGAAATCGGCCTCCTGCCCCGCCTCCAATCCACCGATGCGATCCGACAGGCCCAGCGCCCGCGCGCCCCCGGCCGTTGCCAGATAGAGCGCGCGAAACGGATCGAGCACCGCGCCCCGCATCTGGCACACCTTATAGGCCTCGCCCTGCGTTGCCAGCATCGAGAAACTCGTGCCCGCGCCCACATCACTGCCCATGCCCACCTTCACCCCGAACCGGTCCGCATGGGCCAGATCGAACAGGCCCGAACCCAGAAACAGATTGCTGGTCGGGCAAAAAGCGATCGCTGATCCGGCCTCGCCCATGCGGCCCATCGCGGCGTCATTCATATGGATGCAATGGGCAAACAGCGATCGCGGCCCCACAAGGCCAAACCGGTCATAGGCGTCGATATAATGCGCGGCGCCAAACCGCGCCTCCACCGCCGCGCATTCGCCAAGGTTTTCCGCCATATGCGTGTGCATCATCACGTCGGCGTGCGCCGCCAGCAGATCGCCCGCCACGCGCAATTGCGCATCGGATGATGTCAGCGCAAAACGCGGCGTCACCGCATAACCCAGCCGCCCGCGTCCGCGCCACCGCGCGATCAGCGCCTCGCTTTCCCCCCGCGCTGCCTCGGGCGTATCGCGCAATCCTTCCGGCCCAAGGTCCATCAGCACCTTGCCCGAAATGATCCGCATATTGCGCGAGAGCGCCGCCTCGAACAAAGCGTCCACGCTGCCCTCATGCACGGTGGCGAAAACCAGCGCGCTGGTCGTGCCGTTGCGCAGCAATTCGTCGAGGAAGAAGGCGGCCACATGGTCGGCATGGGCGCGCTCGGCAAAGGCTTTCTCGGCCGGGAAAATATGCTGCTCCAGCCAGCTCAGCAATTGCTGGCCATGGGCCGCGATTCGCCCGGTCTGCGGATAATGGATATGGGTGTCGATGAAACCCGGCACGATCAGGCCGGGCAAAGCCTCCACCGCCACATCGCCAAACCGCCCCGCCAGATCGGTATAAGCCCCCAGCGCCACCACCAGCCCATCCTCGACCACCAGCAAGCCATCGGGATAATGCCGGACCACATCGGGGGCGGGCGTGGTCAGGATCTCGCCGCGAAACGCATGGATCATGCCGCCTGCTCCATCGCGGCCGCCATGGGCAGCGACAGCAATTGCGCCAGCACGGCAATGGCGATGGTGTCCGGCTCCTTGCCGGTGATGCCGGGGATGCCGATGGGGCAGGTCAGGCGCGCGGCATCCACCCCTTCGCCGCGCAGCCGCGCCAGAAAGCGCGCCCGCTTGGTGGCCGAACCGATCAGCCCGACAAACCGCGCCCTTGACCGCAAGGCCGCCGCCACCAGCCGATAGTCCAGTCCATGGTCATGCGTCAGGATCAGCACCGCACAATCGCCCCCCGCGCTGGCCGCGCATTCGACCAATTCCGCCTCGGGCGCTATCACCACGCCGGGGCGATCATATTCCGCGCGGCTGTCATACCACCCCAGCGAGAGCGGCAACCCATCCATCCGCCCCGCAATCGCCTGGCCGACATGGCCCGCGCCAAACAGCATCAGCGGCAGGCGCGGCCCATCCTGCGGCTCGGCAAAGGCAAAGCCGGGGGCGGGCAGGGGGCCACGTGCGGGAATGGCCATTGCGGGCCTTTTGTCCAGAGCACTCCGCTCCACGCCCCCCTCGCGCAAAATGGTCAGCGTTGGCGCATCGAACCATGCCGCATCGGCCAGATGCTCGACCATCACCCGCACCCGCCCGCCGCAGCACTGGCCCAGCAAAGGCCCCAGCGGATAATCCTGCACCCGCCAGCTTCCGGCCCGATGGGCCAGAATCGCGCGGGCCTGCGCCACCAATTGATGCTCCAGTCGCCCGCCGCCGATCGTGCCCGCCATAGCGCCCGCCGTGATCGCCATGCGCGCGCCGGGCCCGCGCGGGGCCGACCCTTCGGTGGCCAGCACGCTGATCAGCGCGACCGGTTCGCGCGGCAAAGCCTGCCGGGCCAGATCCTGCCAGATCATCGCGCCTTTAACTCCGCAATGGCCTTGAGAACCCGCTCGGGCGTGGCGGGCGCATCCAGCGCGGGCAGGCCGACACCGGGCGCAGCCGCCATCACCGCCTCGCTCAAAGCGCTGAAAACGCTGATCGCCAGCATGAAAGGCGGTTCGCCCACGGCTTTGGAGCGGTGGATCGTCGGCTCGACATTTTCGCCCCGGTCCCACAGGCGAATGTCCATATGGGCGGGGCGGTCGCCGGCCGTGGGGATCTTGTAAGTGCTGGGCGCGTGGGAGAGCAGGCGGCCATCGGGATGGAACACCAGTTCCTCCGTGGTCAGCCAGCCCATGCCCTGAATGAACCCGCCTTCGACCTGCCCCAGATCAATCGCCGGATTGAGCGAGCGTCCCGCGTCATGGAGAATATCGGTCCGCAGCACCTTATGCTCGCCCGTCAGCGTGTCGATCACGACTTCGGAACAGGCCGCGCCATAGGCGAAGTAGTAAAACGGGCGGCCATGATGCGCGGCGCGGTCATAGTGAATGTCGGGCGTGGCGTAAAAGCCGCTGGCCCATAATGGCACCCGAGCCATATAGGCCATGCGGGCCAGCGCGGAAAAAGGCATGGTGGTGTCTCCGGCCACCACGCCCTCGCGGGTAAAGCGCACATCCTGCGCCGTCACGCCATTTTGCGCGGCCAGCCATGCGGCCATCCGCCCCCGGATCTCCATCGCCGCATAATAGGCCGCCATGCCGTTCAGGTCCGAGCCGGAAGAGGCTGCCGTGGCGCTGGTGTTGGGCACTTTGTCGGTGCGCGTGGCGGTGATGCGGATGCGCGAAAGGGGCAGGGCGAAGACATCGGCCACCACTTGCGCCACCTTGGTGTAAAGCCCCTGGCCCATCTCGATCCCGCCGTGGTTCAACTGGATCGAGCCATCGGCATAGACCAGCACCAGCGCGCCTGCCTGATTGAGATGTTGCGCTGTAAAGCTGATGCCGAATTTGACCGGGGTGAGGGCGATGCCCTTTTTGAGCACGCGATGGCTTGCGTTGAAATCCGCCACCGCCGCGCGCCGCGCCGCATAATCGCAGGACACGGCCAGTTCATCCATGATCCGGGGCGCGACATTATCGGCCACGCGCATGCCATAGGGCGTGATGTCGCGCCCCGGCGCATAAAGGTTGGCGCGGCGCACATCCAAAGGATCGCGGCCCACGGCGGCGGCCACATCATCCATGATCCGCTCGATGGCGATCATTCCCTGCGGCCCGCCAAAGCCGCGAAAGGCGGTGTTCGACACGGTGTTGGTGCGCAGACGGTGGCTGAGGATTTCCACCGCGGGCAGCCAATAGGCGTTGTCGGCATGAAACATCGCCCGGTCATTGATCGAGGGCGAGAGGTCCATGCTGATCCCGCAGCGCGAGGCCAGATCGAGTTTCAGCCCGATCAGCACGCCCTCGTCGTCAAAGCCCACGTCATAGCGGATGACAAAATCATGCCGCTTGCCGGTCAGCACCATGTCGTCGTCGCGGTCATAGCGCAGACGCGCGGGCCGCCCCGTTTTCATGGCCACCAGCGCGCAGGCGGCGGCGGGCGCGGTGGCCTGCGTTTCCTTGCCGCCGAAACCGCCGCCCAGCCGCCGCGCCTCCACCGTCACATCGGCGCTGGGGCGGCCCAGCAGATGGGCGACCAGATGCTGCACCTCGGACGGATGCTGGGTCGAGGACCAGACATGGGTCTGTCCGTCCTCCATCGGCATCGCCTGCGCAATCTGGCCTTCGAGGTAGAAATGTTCCTGTCCGCCGATTTCCAGCCTGCCCGACAGGCGGCGCGGGCTGGCGGCCAGCGCGGCATCGGCATCGCCGCGCGCCATGCGCTGGGTCGGTTCGATATGGTCGCCCGCCGCCAGGGCCTGCGCCACGGTCAGATGGGCGGGCAGATCCTCATAGTCCACCTTGGCCAGCCTTGCCGCGCGGCGAGCAGAATCATAGCTTTGCGCGGCCACCAGAAACAAAGGCTGCCCGGCAAAATGCACCTCGTCACTGGCCAGCAGGGGCTCGTCATGGCGCAGCGGGCCGACATTGTTGTCGCCGGGAATATCAGCAGCGGTATAGACCCCCACCACGCCCGGCGCCGCGCGCACCGCCGACAGGTCCATCGCCAGAACGCGCGCATGGGCCCGCGCGCACAGCCCAAAGGCCAGATGCAGCAGCCCGGCAGGCGCGGGCAGATCGTCAATATAGGCCGCCGCGCCCGTTACGTGCAGGCGGGCGCTGTCATGCGCATGGGGTGTGTGGACCTCAGCCATGGCCCACCTCCAATACGCTGACCGCCTCGCCGCTTTGCGCCAGCCACAGGCGGCGCAGCAGGTTGCCCGCCACGGCAAGGCGATAGGCCGATGATCCGCGCACATCGCTCAAAGGCTGATAATCGCGGGATAGAGCGGGGATCGCGGCCTCGATGGTCGCCTCCTCCCATGCCTTGCCGATCAGCGCCTCCTCGGTGGCATGAGCGCGTTTGGGCGTGGCCGCCATGCCGCCAAAGGCGATGCGCGCGCGGGCGATCATGCCATCCTCGATGGACAGATGGAACGCCCCCAGCACCGCCGAAATATCGCTGTCAAAGCGTTTGGAAAGTTTTATGATGGCGATCACCGCATCGGATGCGGGGCGGGGGATGAAGACGCTTTCTACAAATTCCCCCTCGCGCCGGTCCTGCTTGCCATAGGCCAGGAAATAGTCCTCCAGCGCCATTTCGCGCCGCATATCGCCCCGGCGCAGTGTTAATGTCGCGCCAAGGGCGATCAGCGCGGGCGGCATGTCGCCGATCGGCGATCCATTGGCGATATTGCCGCCGATCGTGCCCGCATTGCGCACCGGCGTCCCCGCAATCCGCCGCATCAGCTCGCCCAGATCCGGGTGGAGCCGGGCCAGCACATCCCAGCTTTCCGAATAGCGCACCGCCGCGCCCAGCGTGACGCCCGCCTCATTCTCCCCGATCCCGCGCAGATCGGCCACATCGCCGATGAAGATCACCCGCCCCAGATCGCGCAATTGCTTGGTCACCCACAGGCCGACATCCGTGGCCCCGGCGACGATCCGCGCCTCGGGATAGGCCATCAACAGCGCGGCCAGTTCATCGGCCGAGCGCGGCGCGTGCCAGTTTTCGCCCTCGCCGCGCGGCAGACCCGTCAGGCCCGCCAGCACATCGCCATCATCGCGCGGGGCGGGGGGGCAGGCCGCCGCGCTGTCCAAAATCGGGCCATAGCCGGTGCAGCGGCACAGATTGCCCGACAGCACATCGGCCACAGGACGCCCTACCGTACCCAATCCGCCCCTTGCGCGCCCTTCAAGGCTCATGATGAAACCGGGGGTGCAAAAGCCGCATTGGCTGCCATGGCGCGCCACCATCTCCCCCTGCACCGCGCAGAGGCGATCAGGCGCGCCAAGGCTCTCGACCGTCACCAGCGCCTTGCCGTCGAGCATGGGGGCAAACAGGATGCACGAATTGACCGCGCGCCATTGCACCGTGCTCCCCACGATCTCGCCCAGCAGCACCGTGCAGGCCCCGCAATCGCCCTCGCCGCAGCCTTCCTTGGTGCCCTTTCGGCCCAGTCTTTCGCGGATGAGGTGCAGCGCGGTTTCCTGCGCGCCCGCCTCGATTTTCATCACTTGCCCGTCGAGCAGAAAGCGGATCATCTCAACTCCCGCGATAGGTGGAATAGGAAAATGGTGAGACGAGCAGCGGCACATGGTAATGCCCGCCGCGTTCCGACCCGCTGCTTTGGGCTATGCCGAAATCGATGGAAACTTCGTCCAGAAACGGCGGATCGGGCAGGGCCACGCCCCGGCCCCGGAAATAATCCGCCACGGCAAAGCTCAGGCGATAGCGCCCCGGCGCCAGATCGGCCGGCGCCAGATTGGCCACACGCCCGTCCTCATTGGTCACCCCCTGCGCCGCCAGTCCATGGGGCCCGGTCAGCCGCACCGCCATGCCTGCGGCGGGCGCGCCGTGCATCGTGTCGAGAACATGGGTCGAAAGGCTGCTCATGGCTGATCCTCCAGCCGCAATTTCGTGATTCTACCGATTTCGGCCAGCGCGACGGCGATTTCCGTCTCTGTATCGTGGGCTGCGCGCTCCTCCATCGCGGCCAATATACCAGCCTTGTCGGTCAGCCGCACGCAGATGATGAAAGGCATGTCATGGGCCGCGCGATAGGCCGCGTTGAGCGCATGGAAGCGGGCAAATTCCTCCGGCGTCAAACGGTCCAGCCCGGCGCTGGCTTGTTCGGCGGCGCTGGCCGGCGTCAATGTGCCGTCAATCGCCGCCTTGCCCGCCAGTTCGGGATGGGCGCGGATCAGGGCCAATTGCTCGGCGCGGCTGGCGGCATGGACCACGGCCATCAGATCGGCATGGCGGTCGCCCGATGATGGCGCGGCATCGGCGCGCGCTTCCACCCATGGGGAATGTTCGAAAAGGGCGGTCAATGCGTATGGCCTTCCATGCTGACATGGGCCGAGACGACCTTCCAGCCATCCGGAAATTTGACCCAGGCCTGGGTCTGGCGCCCGCGCCGGTCCGAGCCTTCGCGCCAGAATTCGGCATCGGCGGTGGCGAAAGCATCGCCATAGGTGGTGATCGAGATGCGCCCCAGCCTGCGTTGGGGCGATCCGCCACGCCCACGGCGAAACGCGCGGATCTCCTCGATGCCGTAGAGAACCTCGCCCACGCCATAGCGGTTGGTGGTGGGCGCATCGTGAAACAGCGCGTCCATCGCGGGAATATCATCCGCCATCAGCGCACGCTCATATTGATGGAACGCCGCCGTGACTTCGGCCAGCAGGACCGGATCGTCGATGGTCATGCGCCGCCTCCATAAGGGTGGGTGGCGACCCAGTGGCGGGCGATTTCGCGCCTTGTGGTGATCCACGCCGCCCCGCTGTCGATCACATGGTCGAGGAAACGCGCCACCGCCCGCGCCCGGCCCGGACGCCCCGCGATGCGCCCGTGTAGGCCGATGCTCATCATCCGCCCGCCTTCTTCGGCCAATTGGTCAAATGTGTCGCGCAGATAGCGAAAGAACTGCTCGCCTTCGGTAAAGCCGTTGAGCGCGACCATCTTCATGTCATTGGCGTCGAGGCTGTAGGGCACGATGAGCTGAGCTTTGCCGTGCTTATCATCCCAATAGGGCAGATCGTCGGCATAGGAATCGGCATCGTACAGAAACCCGCCCTCCTGCGCGACGAGGCGCGCGGTGTTGGGGCTGGTGCGCCCCTGATACCAGCCGAGCGGGCGCTCTCCGGTCAGGCGCGTGTGGACTGCGATGGCTCTGGCGATATGTTCGGCCTCCACTTCGGGGGCGATGGTCTGATAGTCGATCCAGCGATAGCCATGGGTGGCCACCTCCCAATCGGCCTTCAGCATGGCCTCGACCGCATCGGGGTTCTGCTCCATGGCGGCGGCCACGCCGAATACGGTGACGGGCGCGGCGCGATCCGTAAACAGGCGGTGGAGCCGCCAGAAACCGGCGCGGCTGCCATATTCGTACAGGCTCTCCATAGCCATGGCGCGGGCCGGATGGCGCGCGGCGCCCACCATGTCGGACAGGAAGCCTTCGGACAGTTCATCGCCGTAAAGCGGGCTGTTTTCCGCGCCTTCCTCATAATTGATGACGAAATTGACCGCGACCCGCGCATCATCGGGCCAATGGGCCGCCGGAGGCGTGGGGCCATAGCCGATCAGGTCGCGGCTCATTGCGCATCGTCCCATGCGTAGAGCGCAGCAGGAACAGCCGCCCCCATCGGCAGCCTGAACCCTTGCGCGCTCAAGCAAGACTCCAGCGCGGCCAGCGTTATCAGCACCTTATGCTTCATCGCATTATAGCCCATAGCCCCGATCCGCCAGATGCGCCCGGCCAGCGGGCCAAAGGCGGTGCCGATCTCGATCTCGAAATGCTCGCGCATCGCGCGGCGGATCGCTTCTCCATCGACGCCATCGGGGATGTAAACGCCTGTCACATTGGTCATCCGGTGGGCATCATCGCCAAACAGCGTCAGGCCCATCGCGCGCAGTCCTGCGCTCATCGCCGCGCCCGCCGCGCGGTGGCGGCGGTATCGCGCCTCCAATCCTTCGCCCAAGGCCACGCGCGCGCATTCCCGTGCGCCATAAAGCATGCTCGTCGCCTCGGTGTGATGGTTCAGCCGCTTCTCGCTCCAGTAATCCATCACCATGGCCAGATCGAAATAGTTCGAACCGATGCGCGGCCCTTGGCCATCGACGGCATCGGCCGCCCGAATGCCCTTTTCATCATGGCGGCGGGCGAAAATCCGCTCGGCCGCCGCGTCCGAAATGGTGATCGGCGCGCTGCCCGACGGCCCGCCGAGGCATTTTTGCAGGCCCCCCGTGATGACATCGACGCCCCAGCGGTCGGCGGCGATTTCCATGCCGCCGATCGTCGCCGTGGCGTCAATATAGGTCAGCGCGCCGACCTCGCGGGCGATCGCGCCAAGGCCATCGAGCGGTTGGGCCATCGTGGTGGACGTATCGCCATGCACGCTGCAAATCAGCGCGGGCCGGACGCGCAGGGCGGCCTCCCGGATCGCCTCCATCGGCACGACCTCGCCCCATGGGGCATCGACGGTTTCAAACCTTGCGCCGATCCGCGTCAGGATCTCCTGCAAGAGCAGCCCGAAGCGTCCGAAATTGACCACCAGCGCTGTCTCGCCAGGCTGGATCATGCTGACCAGCGCCGCCTCGATCCCCGCGCGCGCCGTGCCGTCCACCAGCATGGTCCAGCGGTTCTGCGTGCCGAAGAGCGGGCGATAGAGCGCCATCACCTGATTCATATATTCGGTCATTTCCGGGTCGAACTGGCCCAGCAGATCCGCGCTCATCGCGCGCAGCACGCGCGGATGGGCATTGACCGGCCCCGGCCCCATCAGCAGACGCTGCGGCGGGTCAATCTCGCCAAAGAGCAGCGGATCAAGCATAGGTCGCTCCCAATTTCTCGATAAAGCCCAGCATCACGGAAAGCGCCGCCTCGGCATCTGCAGGTTCGACATGCTCGGCCGGATTGTGGCTGATCCCGTCGCGGCAACGGATGAACAGCATCGCGGTGGGGCACAATTGCGCCATCACCATCGCATCATGCCCCGCCCCCGACACCAGCCGCCGCGCAGCATGGCCGTTTTCCACCAGCGCCTCCTCCAGCAGATCCATCAGCCGCCCGTCGCATGGGCTGGCGGGCAGATCGTGGACCCGCTCAAATTCAAAATCCAGACCGCGCGCATCGGCAATATCGACCAGCGCGTCGAGGATCTGCTCAGCCGCCCGGTTGCGCCGCGCCGCATCGCCCGAACGCACATCGAGCGTAAAGCGCACCTCGCCTGCAATGACATTGGCCGCGCCCGGCATTGCCTCGATCCGGCCCACCGTGGCGACCAGATCGCTTTCATCCGCGCGCGCGATGCTTTCCACCGCCAGCACCATTTCCGCCGCCCCGGCCAGCGCATCGCGGCGCAGCGGCATCGAACTTGTCCCCGCATGGCCCGCCAGGCCGCGCACCACCATGCCGTAGCGCAATTGCGCGGCAATCCCGGTGACGACGCCCAGCGCAAGACCCTCGGCCTCCAGCACCGGGCCTTGCTCGATATGCGCCTCCAGATAAGCCAGCGCGCCGGGGTGCCGCGCGCCGCTCAGCCCATCGGGCGAAAGGCCATATTCGGCCAGAGCCTGCGCCAGCGTGACGCCCTTGGCATCGGCCATGTCGGGCACGCCATCCAGGGCCCCCGCCACCGCCTTGCTGGTCAGCATGGCGGCGGGAAAACGGCTGCCCTCCTCGTCGCCAAAGGCGATGACCTCGATAGGAAAGGGCATATGCCGCCCGGAGGCCGAGAGCGCCGCCACGCATTCAACCCCCAGCATGATGCCCAAAGGCCCATCGTAAAACCCACCATCACGCACGCTGTCCAAATGGCTGGCGATGATGAGGGGGGGCAGATCCGCTGCGCCCGGATAGCGCCCGATCAGATTGGCCGCCGCGTCGGTGCGAGGGGTCATCCCCGCCTCGACCATCCATGCCGACAGCTGCTCACGCGCGGCGCGATAGGCGGGGGTCAGCCATGCGCGGTACAGTCCGCCCTCCATGTCGGAAAAGGGCGCGCGACCCAAAGCCTCGCATCGGGTGACCGCTCTGGCCCCGCCTAGCATGCCGCCGCCTCGCCATCGCTGCGCGGGTCGGTGGCGCCTTCCAACCCTCCGCCGGGGTGGCGCACAATCGCGCCCGCATGGCCCATCATCGCGGTGATCGCTCCGACACGCTCGACATCGTGGCCCGCCGCGATCAAGGCGTTATAGACCTCGGGTGCAAAGCCGTCCTCGATCTTCAACGTGGTGCTTTGATCGCCCCATGTCCGGCCCAGCAGCCAGCGGGGCGCGGAAATCGCCTCCTGCAAATCCGCGCCATAACGGGCATAGCGGGAAAAGATCGCCGCCTGCGTCTGGGGCTGGCCCTCGCCGCCCATCGTGCCATAGGCCATCACGCGGCCATCATCGAACAGGGCCAGCGCGGGATTGAGCGTGTGGAACGGTTTGCGAAAGGGTTTGAGCGCATTCCATCCGCCCGGCGCCAGACGGAAGGAAGCGCCCCGGTTCTGCCATGTGATGCCGGTGCCCGGCAAAACCAGCCCCGAGCCAAATTCGAAATAGGTGCTTTGAATGCAGGAGACGACCTGCCCCCTTCCGTCGGCGGCGCCGAACCAGCAGGTGTCGCCCCACTGGCTGGGTTGGGGCCAAGGCAGGGCGCGCGCCGGATCGATGCGCGCGGCCATCGCGTCCAGCGTGGCGGGATCATCCAGCAGGGCCTGCGGATCGCTCTCCATATATTGCGGATCGCCGCAATGGCGGTCGCGCCAGAGAAAGGCCTGTTTGGTCGCCTCGACAAGGCCGTGAATATGGTCGAAACCGTCCATCGCACCCGCCTGCAACCGGTCGAACAGGGCGAGGATCAGCAGCGATGCCGTCCCTTGCGTCGGCGGAGCGGCATTATACAGCGCGGCGCGGCTGGTCCGCACATGCGGCGGGGCTGGGCGTGTGGCGCAATGCGCGGCAAGGTCGGAGGCCGCAACCGGGCTGCCCAGCGCGGCCAGATCCGAGGCAATATCGGCGGCAAGAGGACCACGATAGAAACTCTCCAGACCTTCCTCGCACAGGCGGCGCAGGGTCTTGGCCAGCAAGGGCTGGCGCAAAAGATCCCCCTCGCGCAGGGGGCGACCATCGGGCTCGAACACGGAGGCATAGGCGCCCGGCTGGATGCGCAATTCCGGCCCCTTGGCGGCGGCAATCTCCGCCCCGCCTTGCGTCACCGCCACGCCCGCCTCGGCATGGGCGATGGCATCACGCAGCAGGCGCTCCAATGGCAATGATCCGTCATCGCTTTCCAGCGCCGCCTGCCATCCGCTGATCGTGCCCGCCACAGTATTGGCCGCCAGCGGCCCGCGCCACGGCACGGCGTCAAGGCCCGCATAGAGCGCAAGATCGGCCCTTTCCGCCGCGCCGCCGCAGCCATGGACGCCATGGACCCGTCCGTCCGCCTCGCGGATCACCCAGAAGCCATCGCCCCCGATCCCGGTCATATGCGGATAGACAACTGCCAAAGCCGCCGCCGCCGCCACGCAGGCCTCCACCGCCGTGCCGCCATCCCGCAAGACCGACAGGCCCGCCCTGCTGGCCAGATAATGGGGCGCGGTGACCATGCCCCCTTCGCCCCGAACGGTCTGCATCACGCCGCCCCCGTCAGCCAGACGAAGCGCGCGATAAACAGCCCCGCCAGCACCAGCAGCAGCCAGTCCTTCTGCGTTATCTTGCCGCGCACCAGCTTGATCAGCGCATGGGCCGCAATGCCCAGCGCCAGACCATTGGCGATGGAAAAGGTGAAAGGAATGCCCACCAGCGTCAGAAAGGCGGGAATCGCGGCCTCCGGATCGGTCCATTCCACATCGGAGAGCGGCACCATCATCAGCGCGCCGACAAGGATCAGCGCGGGCGCGGTGGCCGCGCTGGGCACCAGTTGCGCATAGGGAGCGACAAACATTGCGGCCAGAAACAGCACGCCGGTGATGATCGCGGTCAGGCCCGTGCGCCCGCCGACCTCGACCCCGCTGGCGCTTTCGACATAGGAGGTGACGGTGGATGTGCCCGCCACCGCGCCCACCATCGTGGCCAGCGAATCGGCCACCAGCATCCGGTTAAGCCCCGGAATATTGCCCGCCGGTTCGATCAGGCCCGCGCGGCGCGTGACCGCCATCAGCGTGCCCAGATTGTCAAACAGATCGACGAACAGGAACACGAACAGGATCTCGAAAATCCCCAACCCCGCCTTGCCGCCAAAGCCGAACACGCCGCCAAGGTCGAGCTTGCCCACCGTCTCGGTCATGGCGGCGATGGAATAGGGTTTCACATCGAAACTGACCGCGCCCACGATCCATGCCAGAACCGTCGTGGCCGCAATCGCGATCAGGATCGCCGCATTCACCCGCCACACATGCAGCGCCACCACCAGCACAAGGCCGATAATCGCAAGGATCGGCCCGCTCTCATGCAGATTGCCCAGCGCCAGACCTGTGGCCGGGCTGTTGACCACAAGGCCGCCGTTTTTGAGGCCAATCAGCCCGATGAACAGGCCGATGCCCGCCGCCACCGCCGCGAACAGATGGGCCGGAATCGCCGCCACGATCATCTGGCGTATCCCCGCCAGCGTCAGGATCAGGAAAATTGCCCCTGAAACAAACACGCAGCCCAGCGCAACGGGCCATGGCACATGCATCGACTGGACCACGGTAAAGCTGAAATAGGCGTTGAGCCCCATGCCCGGCGCGAGGGCCAGCGGCGTGTTGGCGATGGTGCCCATCAGGATGCTGGCAAAACCGGCGGCAAAACACGTTGCCGCCGCAACGCCCGCCACCGGCATTCCGGCCAGCCCCAAAATCGAAGGATTGACCAGAATGATATAGGCCATGGTCAGGAAAGTCGTTGCCCCCGCCAGCACCTCGGTGCGGATCGAGGTGCCCCTTTCGGAAAGCGCGAAATGGCGGTCGAGCGTGGACGTGAGGCTCATGGGGCGGTTCCTGTGGTGCCGGTGATCCCGGCGCGGTGAAGGTGGTGGGCGGTGTGGATCAGGCGCGCCTCGGCCCATGCGGGCGCGATCATCTGCACCCCGATGGGCAAAGGCGTGTTTGCCAAAGCGGGGACGGAGATCGCGGGCAGGCCGATAAAGCTGATCGGTTGGCAGAACATGCCCAGATTGGCACGGACGGGAACCGGACGGCCCTCGATCTCAATGGTGGGTTCGCCGATGCGCGGGGCGCTGCATGGCGTGGCGGGGGAGAGCAGCAGGTCGAAATCGGCAAACAGCGCGCGCGCAGACGCGGCAACAATCCGCCGCACCCGCCGCGCGGCCAGCAGCAGATCAGCGGGCATCAGCAATCCGGCCAGCATCCGGTCGCGCACGGCGGGGTCAAAATCCATCGGCCGCGTCATCAGATCGGCGCGGTGCAGGCTGCCCCCCTCCATCGCGGTCATGCAAAAGGCGGCCGAGCGCGCCTGACTGGCGCCGGGCAGCAGGGCGGGGGCGATGGCGCAGCCCAGCGCGGCCAGACCATCGACCACATGGGCCAGCGCGGCATGGGCCTCGGGCGCGGCGCCGGTTGCGAAAAATCCGCGCAGCATGCCCACGCGCAGCGGCGCCATGTCGGAGCTCAGCACAATCGGTTCGGCGGGGCGCTGGTCTTGCGCCGGATCTCGCGGGTCGGGGCCCTGCACCGCGTCATAGGCCGCCGCCAGCATCGCCGGGGTCCGGGCAAACAATCCGGCATGATCGAGGCTGTGAACAAAGGGATAGACCCCCGCGCGCGACAGGCGGCCAAAGGTGGGTTTCAGGCCGTAAACCCCGCAGAGCGAGGCGGGCACCCGGATCGAGCCGTTGGTGTCCGAGCCCAGCGCAACATCGACCAGCCCCGCCGCCACCGCCGCCGCCGAACCGCCCGAGGAACCGCCTGCGATGCGCGTGGGGTCATGGGGGTTGCGGGTGGTGCCGTAATGGCTGTTTTCCGTGGCGAAACCATAGGCATATTCGTCCATGTTGGTCATGCCGACCAACCGGCACCCGGCCGCCTTCAGCCGCGCCACCAGCGTGGCGTCCTGCGCGGCGATCCGGCCATCGTCGGCATTGATCTTGGATCCGGCCAGCGTGACATGGCCCGCCACATCGAACAGATCCTTGGCAGCAAAGCTGGTGCCCGCCAAAGGACCGTCCGGCGCGGGGCCTCCGGGCAGGAGCGTGGTGAAGATATTCAACGTGTCGATCATGGCGCGATCAACTCGGCGGGGTCCTCCATCGGATCGTCAATCTCGCGCAAATGCGCACCATGGCGGGCCAGCAGCGCCAGATTGGCCATGATCCCGGCGTGGCATTCCTCGGGCGGGGCCAGTCCCGCCACGCGCAGCAGGACATCGAGTGTCGCGCCGTCGATGTCCCCGCTCATCTGGCCTCCCTTTGTTGCCCCTGTCCTCTTTGCCCCGGCGGCCCTGTACGAGAAAGCGCAAATTTTTGCCCCATGCGTTGCAAAAATTCGCGCACCTGCGTGCCTGTCGGCTTACTCCTCGCGCAGGATGATCGCCGCCTCGGGCTTGTGCTTGCGGATTTCCTCCTTGGTCAGCCCATCCACCTCATGCGGGAACACCAGCCATTCGTCGGTTTCATAGACATAGAAATCGGGCTTGATATCCACCTTGGACCGGCGCGGCTTGTAGTAAACCGTGGCGCTGCGGATCGTTTTGGGTGTGTTGTGGCGGCATCGCGCGGCCAGTTCCTTCATGAAGGCGGCAATCGAACGCCCGCTGTCGAAAACATCGTCGATTACCAAGAGCTTGTCGGTAGGCTCCAGCGTGTCGATCAGATAGCCCAGCGAATAGACCTGAACCTCGTCCTCCTGACGGTCGATGCCGGTATAGCTGGCCGTGCGCACCGCGATATGGTCGGTCATCACGCCGTGATATTCCAGCAGTTCCTGTACCGCGATGCCCACCGGCGCGCCCCCGCGCCAGATGCCCACGATATGGGTGGGGCGGAAATCGGAATCGAGGATCTTGTTGGCAAGGCGGAAGGAATCGGCAAGCAGGTCATTGGCCGAGAGGTAACGCTTTTCGATCATGGCAGAACGGCTCTTTTGATGTCGGATCATGCAGGGATAAACGCTTTACGCGCCATTGAATAGCGCCCCGGGCAAAAGCGCGTAGGACCAAAGGGCAATTCGCCTATTGCCGATAATTGCGGCAAGTTGGCACCACACAAGCGGCCCGACCAGAACCGGGCGCGGGATGAGGAGAAGATCATGCCTACTCTGGTTGTCAGCTATCCGGTGGGGGATGGCACACAGTTTGATGCCGAATATTATGTGGAAACGCATATTCCTTTGGTCCGGACCTGCTGGACGCCCTATGGATTGAGCAGCGCCGAGGTGCTGTTGCCGCAGGGCGATCAGCCGTGGCACGGGGCGGTGCTGCTGCGTTTTGAAAGCAGCGCGGCAATCGACGCGGCGCTCAACGGCATCGAGACGCCCAAGGTGATGGCCGACCTGCCCAAATTCACCAATATCGCACCGGTCATTTATCGCGCGTTTTGATGGGCTGGGGCTGCGCTTAATTCAGCCCCCTCAATCGGGAAGCGCGGCCACAAACCGCTGCACCACCGTGGCGGCATTGCGCGCGGCAAGGCGGCCAAACACCCATGACTGGTTTGGCCCGCTGTCGCCGCCCGCAAGGTCGGACAGCGAGCGAAAGCCGATGAAGGGCATCTGATTGGCATAGGCGACATGGGCCGTGGCCGCCGTTTCCATGTCCAGCACCTGCGCCTTGAACTGGGCGAAGAGATATTCGCGATATTCGGCATTGTCGGCAAAGGCGGGGCCGGAAATGCCGTTGCCGCCCACCATAACGCGGGGCTGATGGTCGAGGCAGCGCCCCGCCTCGGCGGAAACGCCGCGCGTCTGGGGGATCGGCTCGTTGGCGGGCAGGCAGCGTTCGAGAGCAAAGCCGCCGACCGATTTCTTCGCCAGCGCCAGCAGCGCGGGATCGGCCGGAAACCAGCGATGGCGCTTGGCCGGCTGCGCGGCATTGCCGACGCGCACCGTGCGCGGGATCATCATGCCGTAATTGCTCAGATGGTCGGGGTCGTCATAGATGTCGGGGCTGATGAACTGATCGCCCTTTTTACGGCCCAGCGCGACCTCCATATATTGCGCCCATTGGTCGGCCACCACCACATCGCCCACGACAAGCGCCGGGTCGATGCCGCCCGCGATGCCGGAAAAGACGATGCGTTTGACGTTGAAGCGGTCGATCACCAATTGCGTGTTCATCGCCGCATTGACCATCGATACGCCCGATTGCAGCAGCACCACCCGATGTCCGGCCATCATGCCGGTCAGGATGGTCAGCCCGTTTATGTGATAGGCTTTCGGGGCTTTCACTGCGCCCTCCAGCGCCACCCATTCCGGTTCGAACGCGGTGATGATGACGGTGCGGGGGATGGCGTCCAGCTTGCCTGCGGCGATGGCTGCAGGCTTGGCCGAGGCGGGCACCGCCCCCGCCGCCGATGTTGCAAGGGCAAGAGCAAGCAGGCAGCGGCGGGCGATCATGGCAAACTCCATTGCAAACAGCGCCCAAGGTTGGGACAGCGCGGCGCAACCTGTCAACCGGGCCGAATTGCGGATGGGCCTGTTCAAACCGGGCGCGATGGCGCAAGGACATGCGCCATGGAACTCGACATGCTGCTCACCCACTATTTCAACACCGCTGATCTGGCCGATGTCGATCCCGATACGCTGGCGATGGGCTGCGAACAGCTCGCGCTGGATTTCGGGATCGAGCAGGAGGGCGGGCGCAAATTCGCGCTCTGGGTGCTGCTCGATGCGATGGGCATGGCCCCGCCGCCCGCCGAGGCGTTCAAGGACCATCCCGAACTGGTCGAACCGGCCTATGACTGGCAGCGCGCGACCTATAGGGCAGAACGCGACCAGTCTTAACCGCCAGCCTTAATGCGCAGGGTTAACGCGAGGCGCAGGTGAAGCGGCCCGGATCGCCGGTATATTGGGCAAAACCGGGATAGGGGCAGAGCGGCATAGTCTCGCTCCCGCTCCGGCGAAAGGCGTTGATGGCCTCGGGCGCCGCGCCCTTTTCCACCCAATCGACCACCGCGCCCAGCAGGTCGAACGTGTCAAACGCATTGCCCCCGCCGCAATGGCCCATGCCCGGCACCATATAGAACCGGCTGGCATCGGTGAATGCCGGGCCATTGGCGCCCTGATTCGCCGATGCCGCGCGCTGCCAGTAATCCCATGTGTCGAGCGCGGAGAACCACGGGTCGGAAACGCCGTGATAGAACAAGATCTTGCCGCCATGGCCCAGAAAGCCCGACAAATTGGTCCAGCGGTCGGTGTCGGTTAACCCTTGCACGAAATCGGCGCGGATCGCCTCGATGCGGGCGTCGGGATCGAAGGTCAAGGCGCGGATCGGCGGGCCGAGCGGACCGGGCATGCCGGTGGGCAGAAAGCCGGGGATGCCGCCGTCCGTGGCCACGATGCCCGTGTCATAGGGGAAGGGTGAATAGAGCGCATGGCCCGCCTTGTCGCGCGGGGGCGCAAAGGCGCGCTCCAGCACTTCGGCCTGAAGCGGCGAGAGGCAATTCTGCGCCGCGCCGGGCGCGCAGATCAACGCGGCGGGGCGGAAATGGCAGGCCGCCACATTGGCGATCATGCCATCCTTGCGCCCGTCCAGCGCGTCGCATTGGTTCAACACGCCATCAAGGATTGTCTTGCGGTCGGCGGCGGAAAAGATCTGCGCAGGGATCGGCATTCCGGCCCCATCGCGCGGGGCGGCCTGATTGAAGGTGACGGCGGCATGGGTCGTGGCCAGATTGGAATTGCCGGTGCGCATCGCGGGCGCCCCCACCACCAGCCCGTCGAACAATTCGGGATAGCGCTGGGCCGCCAGCATCGTCTCGCGCCCGCCGGTGGAGCATCCCGCCATATAGGAACGCGCGATCGGGCGGCGGTAATAGGCCCGCGTGATCGCCTTGCCCAGCAGCGCCACTTCGCGCACCGAGCTTTCGGCGAAATCGAGCGCGGCGCGTTGGTCGACCATGAAATCCCTGTCGAAAACCGCACCCTTGTGGCCGCTGTCATGGCTGATGACGGCAAAGCCGCGCGCCAGAGCGGGGGTCTTTCCGGAGGCCGCCGCGCCGATGGGCGGGCGGATCGAGCCGTTCAGCCCGCCCCCGCCTTGCAGCAGAAAGCGCCCCTGCCAATTGGCGGGCAGGGCGATGGCAAAGCCGATGCCATAGGTCACGCCCTTCGATTGGCGGGCGTTGATCGTGCCTTCGACCCGGCAGTGGGCGGGCAGTTCGACCGGCGGCGCCCCCATGTCGCCCGGCGCGGAGCCCGCCGCCACCATCCGGGCCGAGGTGATCGCCACGCCGGGGCCGAAATTCTCGCGCGCCATGGCCGTGCAGGAATCGGCGGCCATGGCGGGGTTTGCGGCCAGCAACAGAGGTGTCAGCAGCAGGGCATGTCTGGCCGAAAGCTGGCGCGCAGAAAACTGGGGCATGTCGGGCGGTCCTCTCAACGCAGGTTTTTATCAACCTTCCGTTGTAAGGTATGACAATCCGACCCCGCCCAGACAAGAGTTTTCAGGCCCAAGAGTTTTCAGGCCCCAATCATCAGTGCAGCAAAATGTCCGCCGGGATTTCGAACGGGGCGCTGCCCGCCATCTGCCCCTGTGCGCTATTGAGCGCCTCTGCCAGCGCGCCAAGGCAGGCGAGCGTCAGGCTGGCCCCGCCCGCAGTGCTCTCTTCAAAACGATAGGGCAGCAGGATCGAGGCCAGCGGTGCGCCATCGGCCCCGCGTGACAGGCAAAATCCGCTGTCCTGTCCCATCAGCATCATGACCGCGCTTTC
Organism: Novosphingobium sp. SG751A; assembly: GCF_013149295.1. Lineage (GTDB taxonomy): Bacteria > Pseudomonadota > Alphaproteobacteria > Sphingomonadales > Sphingomonadaceae > Novosphingobium. The sequence goes on along the minus strand of NZ_JABGCB010000007.1, from coordinate 119,283 downwards.
GGTCGCGCCCGCCGCCAGCATGGCCTCGATCCGGTCGCGCGCGGGGGGCGTCAGGCCCTGCAACAGCGCCAATTCCGGCGCATGGTCGATCAGATCGAGGAACAGGCGCAGCAGATGGATCTCCCGTCCGGCCTGAGCCCCTCTGATGGCATGGGCCAGTTCGTCCAGCCGGTGAAACCAATCCGAGCGATCCATCGGGATACCATTGCGCGAGCCCATTTTATTCCTTTCGTTGTCGCGCGGCTTTTTACACGATGGGTTTGCGGAGAAACTTGCGGCCACCCCCTGTATTTAGCGCTAGGCGGCCTTAACCAAAGGGCGGCCGGAAATCTTAACCACGAAGCCGCGCGGCGATGCGCTCGTCCACCCGCCGCTCCAGCATGGCCAGCGGCAGGATGCCGTCTTTGAGCACCTCGTGGAACCAGCCCATGTTGAATTTGGCCCCCAGCGCCTTTTGCGCCTTTTCGCGCTGAGCCACCCAGACATTGTGGCCGATCTTGTAGCTGCAGGCCTGTCCGATCATGCAGATATAGCGTTCGATCTCGCTCTGGCTGCGTCCGCGGACAAAGCCGGTGGTGTCCATCATATAGCGCGTGGCCTCCTCGCGGCTCCAGCGCTTGGCATGGATGCCGGTGTCCACCACCAATCGCGTGGCACGGAACAGCAGCGATTGCAGATAGCCCGCCTCGTCAAGGCCGGGCAGCGCGCCCAGTTCATAGGCCACCTGTTCGGCATAAAGCGCCCAGCCCTCGGCATAGGCCGAATTGAACGTGTTGCGCAGCAGGAGCGGCAGATTGCCCGCGCGCCGAATATAGGAGAGTTGCAGGTGATGGCCCGGCACGCCCTCGTGATAGGTCAGATCGGGCAGGCCATATTTGGGCCAGTTGGCGGTGTCGCGCAGGTTGATCCAGTAGATCGCGGGGCGCGAACCGTCGAAAGGGGCGCGGTAATAATAGCCATTGGGCGCGCCATCCTGAATTTCGACCGGCACGCGGCGGATTTCCAGTGGATCATTGGGCGGATCGTTAAACGCCGCGCCCAGCTTTTTCTGCATCGCCGCCACGCTCTGGTTCAGCCCGGCCAGCAGGGCGGCGCGGCCCTCGTCCGTATTGGGATAAAGCTGATCGGGGCGTTTGTTGAGCGCGGCCAGACGCGCGCCGATGGTCCCCTGCGTCATGCCATTGGCGCGCAGCACCTTGTCCAGCCGGGCCGAGAGGTCGGCCACCTGCGCAAGGCCGATCTTGTGGATCTCCTCGGGCGAGAAATTCGTGGTGGTCGCCTCGGCTAATGCTGCGGCATAGAGCGCCTCGCCATCCTTGACGCGCCAGATGCCGTCGCCCGCCGGGGTCTGGCCCTTCAGGCTTTCGACAAAGGCGATCTGGCGGTCGAGCGCGGGATAGACCTTGGCCGCGACGATGGCGGCGGCGCGCGCCTGCCAGTCGCCTGCGATGCCCGCCTTGGCCGCGCGCCGGGCCAGCGAGGTGGCCATGCCGCTCTCCTCCGGCTTTGCCCCGCGCAGCGCCCGCAATTGCCCCAGCGTCAGATCGAGCGACCAGACCGGGGCGACCAGCCCGCGCGCAATCCGCGATTTCTGCTTCTCGCTGTCCTGATCGATGGCCCGGTCAAACGCATCGAGCCGCGCCAGATAGGCGTCGGCATCCTCTTTCGTGTCGACCGGATGTTGGCTGTCGAGGAAATCGGGCACTTCGAAATAGGCGCCGTCGGCCTGCGAGAGGACATAGGGGTTCTCGACATTCTCGATGCCGAATTTGCCCGAGGCGATGGCGTGATCCTCATACCACAGCGCCAGCTCGCGCTGCTGTGCCACGGCGGGCGACAAAATGGCCGGGTTGATCGCGCGCAGCGCTCCGGCGGCCCAGCGGCGATGGGCCAGATAGCGTTCAACATTGGCCTGGCTGCGGTCGGTCAGCCGCGATTTGAGCGCGGCGCGTTCGCCCTTGTCCAGCCCCATCGAGGTGGCGTCCTGCGGCGAAAGGTCGAGGCGTTCGTAAAAGATCCGGTCGGTCAGCGCGACGAAATCGGTGTCACCATTTCCGGCGGCACGCGCCGCGACGGGCAAGGCTGCGGCCAGAGCGGCGCTTGCGCCCGAGGTGAGGCCAGATGAGAGGAATTCGCGTCTTTTCATGCCGATTGCCCCCGCAATATCCGTGACGGGCAGGGGTGTATCAGGATGCGCGTAATTGACAAAGATGAAAGTAGCGGCCCGCGCATAAAGGAAGGCCCGCCGGATCGCTCCGGCGGGCCCCAAGTCAACTCCTCCCCAGGAGTCTAAACGAAACTTGTTTTTCCGGCTTATCGGCGCGTCACGCTGCCCAACCGGTGATAAAGATTGGAGAACTTTGCAGTTCCCGGAGCATCTTCATGCTCGCGCAGGTAGAACAGTACCGCTTCCTGCAAGAGCCGGAAGTCCTCGGTCGAGAGGACGGCACGGGCGCGGGCGGGTTCGCGAACTTGGGTCGTCATCGTCTTTCTCCTCATGCAAGAAGGGTTGATAATTCAAAAAGTAGGGCGGCCCCGGCCTACTGAGGCCGCCCCTGCGGAGTGGATTACGCCGCGAATTGGTTCATCGTGTTGTGGACGCCGCCGGCCTTGAGCGCGGCTTCACCCGAGAAATATTCCTTGTGATCGTCGCCAATGTCGCTGCCCGACATGTTCTGGTGCTTCACACAGGCGATGCCCTGACGGATTTCCTGACGCTGCACGCCCTTGACGTAACCCAGCATGCCGGCCTCGCCGAAGTATTCCTTGGCCAGATTGTCGGTGCTGAGCGCCGCGGTGTGATAGGTGGGCAGGGTGATCAGGTGGTGGAAGATCCCCGCCTGAGCCGCTGCGTCACGCTGGAAGGTGCGGATGCGTTCGTCGGCTTCGATGGCCAGTTCGGTGGCGTCATAATCGACGCTCATCAAACGGGCGCGGTCATAGGCCGACACATCCTTGCCTGCTTCCACCCACGCATCGAACACCTGCTGGCGGAAGTTCAGCGTCCAGTTGAACGAGGGGCTGTTGTTATACACCAGCTTTGCGTTCGGGATCACCTCGCGGATGCGGCTGACCATGCCGCCGATCTGGCCGATATGCGGCTTTTCGGTTTCGATCCACAACAGGTCCGCGCCGTTCTGAAGGCTGGTGATGCTGTCGAGAACGCAGCGGTCTTCCCCGGTGCCAGTGCGGAACTGGAACAGGTTAGAGGGCAGGCGCTTGGGACGCATCAGCTTGCCTTCGCGAGTGATCAGCACGTCGCCGTGGGTGATCTGATCGGCGGTCACTTCGTCGCAGTCGAGGAAGCTGTTGTACTGATCGCCAATGTCGCCCTTTTCGCGGACAAAAGCGATCTGCTTGGTCAGCCCCGCGCCCAGCGAGTCGGTGCGGGCCACGATCACACCATCGTCAACGCCCAGTTCGAGGAAGGCGTAACGCACCGCGCGGATCTTCGCGAGGAAGTCTTCGTGCGGAACGGTAACCTTGCCGTCCTGGTGGCCGCACTGCTTTTCATCCGAAACCTGATTTTCGATCTGGATGCAGCAGGCGCCCGCTTCGATGAACTTCTTGGCCAGCAGATAGGTGGCTTCGGCATTGCCGAAACCGGCGTCGATATCCGCGATGATCGGAACGATATGCGTCTGGAACTCGTCGATCTTGTGCAGGAGACGATGGGTATTGACCGCATCGCCGGCTGCCTTGGCGGCGTCGAGTTCGCGGAACAGACCGCCCAGTTCGCGGGCATCGGCCTGACGCAGGAAGGTGTAAAGTTCCTCGATCAGATCCGACACGCTGGTTTTTTCATGCATCGACTGGTCCGGCAACGGGCCAAACTCGCTGCGCAGTGCGGCCACCATCCAGCCCGAAAGATAGAGGTAGCGGCCCTTGGTGCTGCCGAAATGCTTCTTGATGCTGATCAGCTTCTGCTGACCGATGAACCCGTGCCAGCAGCCCAGCGACTGGGTGTAATTGGCCGGGTCCGCATCATAGGCGGCCATGTCGGCGCGCATGATCTTGGCGGTATAGCGCGCAATGTCGAGACCCGTGCGGAAGCGGTTCTGAAGGCGCATGCGGGCCACATTGGCCGCATCGATGCCGCTCCACGTGTCGGTGTTAGGACCAATGGCCGTGTTGGCTTCGGCGATGGTGGACTGATACGTCATGGCTTCAACTCCCGCTGGGTGTAACGCGCCCATGAATGAATGGGTGTCTGCGTTGTTGAAGCCTGTTTATGCCGGGTCGCGATTCGAGAAAATTGGTGGCGAGGTGCGGCTGTAAAACTTTACAGCTTTTGTCTGTAAAGTTGTATAGGCATGACAAGTCAACCATGAGAGGATGCCGCCATGTCCGGACCTAAGCCTTTGTATATGGGCCCCCGACTCAAACGCCTGCGCCGCGAGCTGGGCCTGACGCAGCAGGCGATGGCGGCCGATCTGGAGATCTCGCCCTCCTATGTCGCGCTGCTCGAGCGCAACCAGCGGCCCTTTACCGCCGATCTCGTGCTGCGCCTCGCGCGGGCTTACCGCCTCGACCTCGACGATCTGGGCGGCGACGAGGGCGCCGATTATGGCCGCCGGTTGCAGGACGTGCTGCGCGATCCGATCTTTGCCGATATCGACCTGCCCGCGCTGGAGGTTGCCGATCTGGCCACCTCCTTCCCCGGCATTTCCGAGGCCTTGCTGCGGCTCCACGGCGCCTATACGCGCGAACAGGCTGCCCTTGCCGACCTTTCTGCGGGCGGTGGCAGCCAGACGCCTGACCCTGTGGCCGAGGCGCGGCGCTTCATTTCCTCGCGCCGTAACTGGTTCCCCTCGCTCGATGCGCGCGCCGAGGGCATCGCCGCTCTGGTGGCCGAATCGGGCGATCCCAAAGCCTATCTGGCCCAGCGCCACGGCATCCGCACCCGCAGCCTGCCCGACCATGTGATGATGGGCGCGATCCGCCGCTTTGACCGGCATAATCAGCAATTGCTGCTGGTCGATACGCTCTCGGCCAATACGGCGCGGTTTCAGGCGGCGCTGCAAATCGCCTATCAGGAATGCCGGGGCGACATCAACGCCCTGACCCGCGAGGGCGGGTTCGCCAGCCAGACGACATCGAACCTGATTCGCCGCGCGCTGGCGGGCTATGTCGCCGCCGCGATCCTGATGCCCTATGACGCCTTCGCCCGCGCGGTCGAGGAGCGCCGCTATGACATCGAGGCCGTCGCCCGCCTGTTCGGCACGAGTTTTGAACAAACCGCCCACCGCATGACCACGCTGCACAAGCCGGGCGCGGAAAAAGTGCCCTTCTTCTTCCTGCGCCTCGATGCAGCGGGCAATATCTCGAAAAGGCTCGATGGCGCGGGCTTCCCCTTCGCCTCCCACGGCGGCGGATGCCCGCTCTGGAATGTCCACGATGCCTTTGCCGCGCCGGGCCGCGTCCACACCCAATGGCTCGAACTGCCCGATGGCCAGCGCTTCTTCTCCATCGCCCGCACAGTCGAATCGGGCGGCGGAGGTTATCGCCAGCCCCGCATCCTGCGCGCCGTTGCCCTTGCCTGCGCCGCCGAACATGCGCCCCGTCTGATCTATGCCGAAGGGGCCGATCCGCGCCGCGTCGAGGCAGCGCCCATCGGGGTGTCGTGTCGCTTGTGTCATCGCCCCGATTGTGCGGCGCGGGCCTTGCCCCCCATCGGGCGTGAGGTGATGGCGGAGGATTATCGCCGGGGGGTGGCGCCGTTTGGGTTGGCGGAGAGTTAGAAAGGTTTTGCCTCCGGCGGGCAAAGGGACTCGTCCCTTTGCAATCCCATTTTTGGGGTGGTGGCAAGATCGCCGGGGTGGGCCATATCATTAAAGCCTGCGGCGCGGAGAGGGCGACCCTAAAGTTAAAGCCCCAGCGCCCAACACCCAATGCTGAACCCTATGCGCAACGCAGGCAGTAACGGAAGCGCGAGGGTCTGGACCCTCGCATCTAAACCCTTACCCCCTTCAATCCCTGGCCCACTCCGCCCCCGCCAGCCTCCCGGCCAGAAACTCGATCAACGCCACCACCCGCGCAGGCCGCAAGCTGCCCGGCGGTGTGACCAGATGCAGCGCAATATCGGGGATGCGCCATTCGGGCAGGACTTCGACCAGAGCCCCGCTGGAGAGATGTTCCCAGACCATGAAGTCGGGCTGGAGCGCCATGCCCTTGCCCGCCAGCAGCGCGGGGGTGAGGGCATCGGCATTGTTGGCCGAGAGGCGGCTTTCGACGGTGACGATATAGTCGCCCTGCGAAACATGCGAAAACCGCCACACCCCCGGCGTGGCCAGATTGGAGTAGAGCAGCGCGGGCAGGGCGGCCAGATCGCGCGGGTGCTCCGGTGCGCCATGGGCGGCCAGAAAGCCGGGGCTGGCCACCAGCGGTCGGCGCACTTTGCACAGGCGACGCGCGCGCAGCGAGCTATCCTCCAGCCCCGCGATGCGCAGCACCACGTCATGCCCGCCCCCCACCACATCGACCAGCGCATCCGACAGATCGAGATCGACGTAAACCTGCGGATAGGCCGCCATGAATTCCGGCAGGATCGGCGCGACATGGCGCAGGCCGAAACTCATCGGCACGGCAAGGCGCACGGTGCCGCGCGGGGTGAGCCCTTGCGCGCTGGCCTCGGCCTCGGCGGCCTCGCCATCGGACAGGATGCGGCGTGCGCGGTCCAGCACACCCTTGCCGCTCTCGGTCAGCGCAAGGCGGCGCGAGGTGCGATGCAGCAGCGGCACGCCAAGTCGCATTTCCAGCCGCGTCATCGCCTTGGACACGGTGGGTTTGGACAGGCCCAAGGCCCCCGCCGCCCCGGCAAACGATCCATGCTCGACCACCTTGGCAAAGATCGCCCATGCCTCAAGATCCGGCAAGCTCATTGGTAAAATCCTTTCACCGATGCTTTTCCATCATTGCCATTTCTTTGCGCGGCGCAATCCCTATCTTGGCCCCAACAGCCGCGTATCCATACAGCGGCGCACTGGAGAAAGCCGATGATCGATCTTCGCCCCTTTGCCGGCCTTGGCCATGCCAATCATGGCTGGCTGGACGCCAATCACCATTTTTCCTTCGCCGATTATTACGACCCCGCCCGTATGCAGTGGGGGCCTCTGCGTGTGTGGAACGACGATACGATCGCGCCCAAGTCGGGCTTTCCGCCGCATCCGCACCGCGACATGGAAATCATCACCTATGTCCGCACCGGGGCGATCACGCATAAGGACAGCCTGGGCAACACCGGCCGTACCGCCGCCGGCGACGTTCAGGTGATGAGCGCGGGCGAGGGCATCACCCATGCCGAATATAACCTTGAGGACGAGGTGACCACGCTGTTCCAGATCTGGATCCAGCCCGCCACGCGCGGCGGCGCGCCAAGCTGGGGCGCCAAGCAATTCCCGCGCGGCGATCGCGCCGGGCAAATGGTCGTGCTGGCCAGCGGTTATGGCGACGATGCCGACGCCCTGCCGATCCGCACGCAGGGGCGCGTTCTGGGCGCCACGATCCGCGCGGGCGAGAGCGTCGATTACCCGCTTGGGGCAGAGCGTAAGGCCTATCTGGTGTCGGCCACCGGCCGGATCGAGGTCAATGGCATTGCCGCCCAGCCCCGCGATGGCGTGGCCATTGCCGATGAGGAAAATCTGCGTATCACCGCTTTGGATGATGCCGAAATCGTGCTGGTCGAAACCGCATAAAGCGCCCGGAAAGAAGGAGAGGCCCCCATGACCGATCTTACGCCTGATTTTGCCGCCAACAGCCCCGTCGAGATGATGATCGTGCCGCCCCTGCGCGATCTGGGCGATGGGTTCAATGTCCGCCGCGCTTTGCCCAATGCCGGGCGGCGGATGGTGGGGCCTTTCATTTTCCTCGACCAGATGGGGCCGGTGGCCTTTACCCCCGATCAGGCGCTGGACGTGCGGCCCCATCCCCATATCGGCCTTGCCACGCTGACCTATCTGCTGGACGGGGCGATCATGCACAAGGACTCGCTGGGCAGTGAGCAGGTGATCGAACCGGGCGCGGTCAATTGGATGACGGCGGGGCAGGGCATCGTCCATTCCGAGCGGACGCCAGAGGGCCTGCGCGGCCAGCAGGGCGGGCTGTTCGGTTTGCAGACATGGCTGGCGCTGCCCACGCAATATGAGGAAACCGCGCCCGAATTCTTTCACTATGGCGCCGGGGGCATCCCGCGCGATGGCGACAAGGGTTTCCATCTTTCGGTGATCGCCGGGCAGATTGACGGGATGGTCTCGCCGGTCAAGACCTATTCCGATGTGCTTTGCGGTGATCTGGTGCTTGTCCCGGGCGGGCGTTACCGTCTGGCCGCCGATCATGTTGAACGCGCCGCCTATGTGGTGCATGGCGAGGTTGCCGTCGAGGGGCAGGAGGGCAGCTTTGCCACCAGTCAGCTTATCATCTTCAAGCCCGGCGCCGAGGTGGTGATCTCCAGCGCGAACGGTGCCCGCATCTTCCTGATCGGGGGCGAGCCTTTTGCCGAAAAACGCTATGTTTACTGGAATTTCGTTTCCAGCCGCGCCGACCGCATCGAACAGGCCAAGCAGGATTGGCGCGAGGGTCGCTTTGGCCCGGTGCCGGGCGAGCATGAATTTATCCCCCTGCCTGAGGACGTTCCGGGGGTGAAACTCAAGTGAGCATCAGCATTTTGAATACATTTGACGACATTCCGAGACTTGACTTTACCATGGCCAGAAGCGACCCCTAAGGCTGGTCGGGGGCGGCTTTTGCGCTGTGCCCGAAAGAGATCGGGAGAATTTATGCGCAAGATTTCGATGATGATTGGCGCGCTCGCGCTGGGCGTGGCCGTGGCGGCTCAGGCGGCGGCTCCGGCCCAGACCATTGAAGCGCGTCAGAAGTCGCTCAAGGAAATGGGCAAGGCGATGAAGGGCGCGGGCGATTCGTTCAAGTCGGGCACGCCTGACGCCGCCATCATCAAGGCCAGCGCCACCACCGTTGCCGGTTATGCCGACAAGCTGGGCACTTGGTTCCCCAAGGGCACCGGCGCGGAAAGCGGCGTGAAGACCGCCGCCAAGGCTGAAATCTGGACCGATCAGGCTGGTTTCAAGAAGGCCGCTGCTGATTTCTCGGCTGCTGCCAAGGGTTTCAAGACCGCCGCTGACTCGGGCGATCTGGCCGCTGCGGGCAAGGCGATGGGCACGCTGGGCGGCACCTGCAAGGGTTGCCATGAAAAGTTCAAGAACAAGGACTGATCGGTCCTTTTGAGCTGAAATTCTGGGGCGCCCGGCCAAGGTCGGGCGCCTTTTTGATGGGGGGTCCATTATGGATCAGAACAAGTCGCTGACCATCCGGCTATGGGATCTGCCGGTGCGTCTGTTTCACTGGAGCGTGGTGTTGCTCGTGCCCGCGATGTGGGCCACGTATAAGGCGGGCAAGATGGACCTGCATATCAAGCTGGGCATCGCGCTGGTGTTCATCGTGGGCTTTCGCATCATCTGGGGTTTTCTGGGCAGCCAGACCGCGCGCTTTGCCAGCTTTGTAAAAGGGCCGGGCGCGATCCTGGCCTATCTGCGCAGCGGCCGCGGGGCCGATGGCGGCCCGGTGATCGGCCATAATCCGCTGGGCGCGCTTTCGGTGCTGGGCCTGCTGGGGCTGATGGCGGCGCAGGTCACGCTGGGCCTGTTTGCCACCGATACTGACGCCACCTATTCGGGGCCGCTCAATTATTGGGTGGGGTCCGATCTGGCCGAAAAACTGACCGATCTGCACGAGGTCGGGTTTAACCTGATCGTGCTGATGGTGATTATCCATCTGGGCGCGGTCATCTTTTACACCGTGGCGAAGAAGGAGCGGCTGGTGCCCCCGATGGTGACGGGCAAAAAGACCTATGAAGAACCCGTGGAGCAGCCCAAGGGCGCGCCGCTGTGGCGCCTTGCCATTGCGTTGGTGTTGGCCGGGGGCTTGACCTGGTGGGTCTATCATGGCGGCCATTTCGTGCCACCGCCGCCCCCGGCTTACGATATCAGCTATTAAGGGCCTATAATCAGGGGCAGGGGTCCGGATAGAGGTTGTAAACTTCGTTGATCGCCGTCAGCGCTTCCTCCGGCAGGGGGGTGAGGCTGGCGGCGATGTCGGTTTTAAGCTGCTCGACACTGGTCGCCCCGATGATCGAACTGGTGACGAAGGGACGGCTGTAGACGAAGGCCAGCGCCAGTTGCACCGGGGTCAGGCCAAAGGATTGCGCCACGGCCACATAGCGCGCGGCGGCCTGCTGCTGGTTCACGGTGAAATAGCGGGTGAACTGTTTGGCCACATCGACGCGCGAACCGGGCGGCACCACCCCGCCCAGATATTTACCCGACAGATGCCCGGCGGCCAGCGGCGAATAGGCCAGCAGGCCCACGCCTTCGCGCAGGGCAAATTCCGACAGGCCCACTTCGAACACGCGGTTGAGCAGATTATAGGCGTTCTGGATCGAGGCCACGCGCGGCAGGCCCTTGTCGCGGTGCAGGCGCAGCGCCTCGGACACACCCCATGGCGTCTCGTTCGAGACGCCAAAGGCGCGGATCTTGCCCGCCTTGACCAGATCCTCCAGCACGGAAATGGTTTCCTCCAGCGCCACGGCCTCGGGCGCATCGGTGAGCGCCTGCGTGCCGCGCCCGCCGAACATCGGCACGCTGCGGTCGGGCCAGTGGAGCTGATAGAGGTCGAGATAATCGGTCTGGAGCCGCTTCAGGCTGCCCTCGATGGCCTCCTCGATATTGCGCCGGTCGAGCCGGTTGTCGCCCCCGCGCAGAGGGAAGAAGCGCGAGGGGCCGGAGACCTTGCTGGCCAGCACGATTTTGTCGCGCTTGCCCGACCCGGCGATCCACGTGCCCAGATATTCCTCGGTGCGGCCAAAGGTTTCCGGGCGCGTGGGGGTGACGGGATACATCTCGGCGGTGTCGAGAAAATTGATGCCATGGTCGAGCGCAACCTCGATCTGTTCATGCGCTTCAGCTTCGGTGTTCTGCGAGCCGAAGGTCATGGTGCCAAGGCAGACGGCGCTGACCGAGAGGCCGGTGGTGCCAAGCGGGCGATAATCCATGCGGGGATAATTCCTGATTGGGGGGAAGGGGATAGGAGGCCCCAAGATAGGAAGTCGGGGCCGGTTCATCCAGAGGGATAAAGCGCGATTTGTGCGCCGACAAGAAAACTCTACTGGATTAGTTGTCATTGAGGATTAATCAGAACCGGTCCATGGCTTGAGCGCCAGAAGATCAGGCGCGGCAGGAATGCGCCAGCAAGAGGAAAGGCAAGACCGATGAAGGCCGATTCGATTCTCGCAACCATTGGCGGCACGCCCCATGTGCGCCTCTCGCGTCTGTTTCCCGATCACGAGGTTTGGGTAAAGAGCGAGCGCGGCAACCCCGGCGGGTCGATCAAGGACCGCATCGCGCTGGCCATGATCGAGGCGGCCGAGGCCGACGGCACGCTGGCACCGGGCGGCACGATCATCGAGCCCACCAGCGGCAACACCGGCATCGGCCTTGCGCTGGTCGCCGCCGTTAAGGGTTACAAGCTGATCCTGGTCATGCCCGAAAGCATGAGCATCGAGCGCCGCCGCCTGATGCTGGCCTATGGTGCCAGCTTTGACCTGACCCCGCGCGAAAAGGGCATGAAGGGCGCGATCGAGCGCGCCAAGGAACTGGCCGCGGAAATCCCCGGCGCATGGATCCCGCAACAGTTTGAAAATGGCGCCAACCCCGCCGTTCACGCCCGCACCACGGCGCAGGAAATCCTTGCCGATTTCGCCGATACGCCCATTGACGCAGTGATCACCGGCGTGGGCACCGGCGGCCATCTGACCGGCGTTGCCGAAGCGCTGAAACCCGTCTGGCCGGGCCTGAAGGCTTATGCGGTCGAACCCACCCTCTCGCCCGTCATCAGCGGCGGCCAGCCCGCGCCCCACCCGATTCAGGGCATTGGTGCGGGCTTCATCCCGGCCAACCTGCACACAGCGTCCATCGACGGCGTGATTCAGGTGGACCCGGCCGATGCCAAGGAATGGGCGCGCCGCTCGGCCCGCGAGGAAGGCATTCTTGTGGGCATTTCCAGCGGTGCCACGCTGGCTGCCATCGCCCAGAAGCTCAAGGAACTGCCCGCGGGCAGCCGCGTCCTCGGCTTCAACTATGACACCGGTGAGCGCTATCTCTCGGTGCCGGACTTCCTGCCCGAACCCTGAGAAACGATGAAGAAAGCCCTTATCATCCGCCACGTCCCCTATGAGGGCGTGGCGGGCTATCGCGCCCCCATCGAAGCGGCCGGATATGATGTGGATCGCATCGATGTGGCCGATCCCGCCTTTGCCTCGCTCGACCTGCGCGAGCCTGACCTGCTGATCATGATGGGCGGCCCGATGGGCGTTTATGAGCAGGAACAGCACCCATGGATCCGCTGCCAGATGCGCCGCCTTGCCATGCGGCTGGAGGCGGACCGCCCGACGCTGGGCGTGTGCTTTGGCGCGCAGATGATGGCCGCCGCGCTGGGGGCCGAGGTCTATCCCGGCCCGCGCAAGGAAGTGGGCTTTCACCCCGTCCACGTCCACGCCAAGGACAGCCCGCTGCGCCATATCGAAGGCGTGCCCGTGCTGCACTGGCACGGCGACACGTTCACCCGGCCCGAAGGCGTCGAACTGCTGGCCGCCAGCCACGTCTATGACCATCAGGCCTTTCGCCGGGGGCGCAACATACTCGCGCTGCAATTCCACGCCGAAATGGGCATGGACCCGCGCTTTGACGCATGGATCGAGCAATGGCCCGAAAGCGTGGTCGAAGCGGGCGGCACCGAGACGGACCTGCGCGCGGCTCATGCCGAGCTGGGGCCCAAGGCCGTGGCAGCCGGGCGGGCGATGATTGCGGAGTGGTTGGAGGGGGTGGGGTAACGCTGGGGTTTTATGCCCCCGGCGGGCAAAGGGACTTGTCCCTTTGCAATCCCGTTAATGGGGTGGTGCAACATCGCGGCTTGGTGGTTTGTGCCATGGTTTTAAAGCCTGCTGCGCGGATAGGCTGCGCTAAAGGCGCCGCAGGCTTTCAAACTTCGGACATCGCGTCCGACACAAGACGCCGAACCCATGGCGCAACGCAGACAGTAATGGGAGCGCGAGGGTCTAGACCCTCGCATTTCCCCTTTCTCCTCCCCATCTAGACCGCACCATCAAGGAGTCCGCCCCATGATCGTCGGCACTGTCAAAGAGATCAAGAACCACGAATACCGCGTCGGCCTGACGCCGGAGAGCGCGGTCGAACTGGCCGTTCATGGCCACACGGTGCTGGTCGAGACGGGCGCGGGCCTTGGTATAGGCGCCACCGATGCCGATTATGCGGCGGCGGGCGCGCAGATTATCGCCACCCCTGCCGAGGTCTTTGCCCGCGCCGATATGGTGGTCAAGGTCAAGGAGCCGCAGGCGGGTGAGCGGGCGATGCTGCGCGAGGGGCAGGTGCTGTTCACCTATCTCCATCTGGCCCCCGATCCCGCCCAGACCGCCGATCTCATTCAATCGCGCGCCGTGTGCATCGCCTATGAAACCGTCACCGATGCCCAAGGCGGCCTGCCCTTGCTCAAGCCCATGTCGCAGGTGGCCGGGCGTATGGCGATACAGGCGGGGGCCAACGCGCTGGAAAAGGCCCATGGCGGGCGCGGGGTTTTGCTGGGCGGCGTGCCGGGGGTGGCCCCGGCGCGGGTGGTGGTGATCGGCGGCGGCGTGGTGGGGTTTAACGCGGCGGAAATGGCGGTGGGCCTTTGCGCCGATGTGACGATTCTTGATCGCAGCGCCTCGGTGCTCGAACGGCTTTCAACCCATTTCGGCGCGCGGGCCAAAACGCTTTATTCCAGCCGCGCCAATCTGGCCGCCGCCGTTGCGGGCGCGGATCTGGTGATCGGGGCGGTGCTGGTTCCGGGCGCCGCCGCGCCCCGGCTGGTGACGCGGGCCATGCTTTCCACCATGCAGCCGGGCGCGGTGCTGGTCGATGTGGCCATCGATCAGGGCGGCTGCTTTGAAACCAGCCATGCCACCACCCATGCCGACCCGACCTATATCGTCGATGGTATCGTCCATTATGCGGTGGCCAATATGCCCGGCGCCGTGGCGCGCACCAGCACTTATGCGCTGAACAACGCCACGCTGCCCCATGCCCTTACCATCGCCGATCTGGGCTGGCGCGAGGCGCTGCGCCGCAATCGGCATTTGCTGGACGGGCTCAATGTGTGGGATGGGCGGATCACCTGCGCGGCGGTGGCCGAAGCGCTGGACTATCCCGCCGTGGCGCCTGAGGCCGCGCTGGAGTGACGTTAGCCATTCCTTGGCATTCTGGGCTTACACCGGCCTGCAACTCCAAGGGAATCATGGCCGATGTCTTATTTGCCGCCGCGCGCTTTCGAAACTTTTGCCGCCAATTATCCCGAAGTGCCCCATGTGATGGAGCACAATCTTTGCGGCCATCCGTTGATGGAGCTGGAATCTCTGGCCGCGCTGATCGAGCGGCTGCCGACCAAAAATGTCGAATATGCCTATGCCAAGCAGCCCATCGGCATCACCGGCAAGCCCCCCGTGCCCTCCATCAGCGCCGCCGATGCGGTGCGCCAGATCGACAGCGCGGGCTGCTGGGTGGCGATCAAACATCTGGAGGAGGATGAGGCCTATCGCGCGCTGCTGCTTGACGTGATCGGCGAGCTGGAAGGCACGATCACCAGCAAGACCGGCAAGGTTTACCACCCGCAGGGCTTCGTTTTCGTCTCCTCGCCCAATGCGGTGACGCCTTACCACTTTGACCCGGAACACAATATCCTGATGCAGATCCGGGGCAGCAAGGTGATGACCCAGTTTCCCGCCGCCGAGGAAGCCTATAGCCCCGCGCGCGTGCATGAGGTCTATCACACCGGCGGCGGGCGCGAATTGAAATGGAGCGATGATCTTTTGCCCGGAGGCCGCGATTTCGCGCTGGCGCCCGGACAGGGCCTGATGGTGCCGGTCATGGCGCCGCATTTCGTGAAGAACGGGCCGGAGGTTTCCGTCTCGCTCTCGATCACATGGCGTTCGCAATGGTCCTATGACGAGGCCGCCGCCCATGCCTTTAACGGGGTGCTGCGTGGGATGGGGCTGAACCCGCGCCGCCCCGGTCGCTGGCCGGAGCAGAACAAGGCCAAGGCGCTGGGCTGGCGCGCGATCAGGAAGCTGGGGCTGAAATAGGCGAGGCGCCCCCGGCCCGGAACGCCGCGCGCGCCAGCGGCGCCAGCACATAGAGCGTGCCGCCCAGCATCAGCAGGCTATCGAGCAGCCCATTGGAATAGGACCCGGCCAGCGGCGACATCACCAGCACGGTGACGATCAGCAGCGGCAGGCGCGCATCGCCGGGGCGGGGAGGCCGGCGCTCGAAATCGGCCACGATCAGCGCGATCACCGCGACAAAAGCCACCATGTGGTAATAGGAATAGACCGGCACGAACATCGCGGGCAGCGCCGTCAGCAGGAACACCAGCGCGGGCATGGCGATCTGCCGCGCCCACGCGCCCCAGATCGCCAGCAACAGCGCTGCGCTGCCGCATAGTTCCAGCGCCTGGGCCACGCCGTCATTATAGCGCGGGCGCACATCCATCAGCATCAGCACGCCCTTGGCCCACAGGAACAGCGAGGCGTTCCATTCATCGCCCATGTCCGAAACGATATAGCGGAAATGATAGATCCGCAGGCCGTGCCGCACATTGTCGAGCGTATAGAGCGGATAGAGCGCATGGGCGATGGGGAAGGTGATTGCGGCCAGCGCCACGCTCATCGCGCCGGGAATGGCCATGCGCGAAAACCGCGTCCAGAGCGAGCCGGAGCCCAGCAGTTCGATCATCACCAGCAGCGCCGGTTCGGGCCGCAGATTGACCGAGAGCGCCAGCATCACCCAGCCCGCCCACCGATTGCGCCCCGACACCGCCGTGGCCAGCCAGCCCAGCGTCAGCAGCCCCGAATAACCCCCCGCCAGATTGCCGCGCGAGAGCATCCACAGCACCGGATAGCAGGCGAGCGAAGCAAACAGGATGAACCATCCGCAGGCCCGCGACACCCCGAAATGCGCCCGCGCCATCCGCGCCACGCCCCATCCGCCCAGCATATAGCCCCCCCAGAACACCGCCATCGCCACCAGCGGATTGGTCGCCGCGATCAGATGCGCGCAGGAGAGGTAAAGCAGGCTGGCAAAGGGCGGCAGGTGCAGGTTGGTGACATTGGCCTGCGTGTCGGGCACCGACAGGTTATGCGCCGAAAGGTCATAGGGATTGTCCAGCAGATAGAGCCGGAAGAGATAGGGCCAGTGGTCGAGATAGGCCTTGCTGGCCAGCGTTTCGGTGAAAATGTGGCTGTAAGACAGCGCGACCTTGATGAAATCGGCATAGCGATCATTGGCCGGGAAAAACATCGAGGAATTGTCGCCGCTGAAGGCCGCCCAGATATCATCGCCCAGCGCGCGGGCCGCCATGACCCCGGCCATCACCAGCAACAGACGACCGGGCCGGTACAGCCCGCGGGCAAGGATTGCATTTTCCATCCGGCCATAAAGGTGGCGCAGCCAGCGCAACATGGGGCATCTCCTGAAGCAAGCCTGGGGGCAGGGCTTTTCAGGGCGGTAGGCCGGGCGGTTTGCCCGGATATTTCTTCAATATTTCACGAAGGAGGGTTTTGTTCCCTGACCTCGATCACGCGCCCGTCCAGCATGGAGACGCGAATATCGGCCAGATCGGCAATCCCCATGTCATGCGTCACGCAGACCACCGCGCGCCCTTGTTCATGGGCCAGCGCGCGAAACATGTCGACCACGCGGGCCGAATTGACGCTGTCGAGATTGCCTGTCGGTTCATCGCCCAGTACAAGGCGCGGATTGTTGGCCAGAGCGCGGGCGATGGCCACGCGCTGGCGTTCCCCGCCCGACAGCTTTTCGGGCAATTTCCACCCTTTTTCGGCAAGGCCCACATCGGCCAGCAGGCTGGTCGCCCGCGCCTCAACCTCACGCGCGGACAGGCGGCCAAGGCGGCGCAGCGGCAGCATGACATTTTCAAGCGCGGTAAATTCGGGCAGCAGGAAATGGAACTGAAATACGAAACCGAAATGTTCGAGCCGGATCGCCGCGCGTTCATCGCCCGACATCTGCGCCAGATCGCGCCCGTCAAACAGCAACTCGCCCCCCGTGGGCCGGTCGATCAGGCCGAGGAGATAGAGCAGCGAGGATTTGCCGCAGCCCGATGGCCCGACAATCGCGGTAAACCGCCCCGGCATCACCGCCAGATCCGCGTCCGCCACCAGCACGGGCGGCGGATCGCCGGGCAATTCCCGCCGCAGATGGCGGGCAACCAGAACCGGATCGACCATCAGACCGCCCCTCGCAGAATATCGACCGGATCGACCCGCGAGGCCTTGCGCGCGGGCAGCCATGCCGCCAGTACGCCCGCCGCCAGCGAGGCCGCCGCCGCAATCGCATATTGGCGCGGCGAACGGTCGAGCGGCATATGCTGGATCTCGCCCCCGATGGAAAATTCAAGGCTGCCCAGAATGGTCATCAGGCCAAAGCCCAGCGCCCAGCCCAGCACAATGCCGATTATCGCCAGCGCCATGCCCTCCAGCACAAAGACCAGTTGCAGATCGCCCTGCGAAAAGCCCATCGAGCGTAGGATGGCGATGTCGCGCCGCTTGTCGGCCACGCTGTTCGACACGGCGGTATAGATGCCGAAAGAGGCCACCAGCAGGATGGCCGAAACCACCGTGTACATGATGACATTGCGCGTCAGCAGCAAGGACAGGAAATCGGCGCTGCGCTCCTGCCAGCTTTGCGCCTTGTAACGATAGCGCGCCTCCAGCCCCGCGGCCACGCTCTGGGCGGCATAGGGATCGCTCAGCTTCACCCCGATCCGGTTGATGATGAAGGGCCGCCCCAGCAGGCTCTGCGCCTCGCGCAGCAGCATATAGCCTGAGGAGGAGCCAAGCTGGCTGTTGCCCTTTTTGACCAGCGCGACGATGCGCAGGGATCGCGTGGTGCCGTTGGCGGCGGTGGCGGGCACGATATCGCCCATGCCGCGCCCCAGCCTTTGCGCCAGTTCCTCGCCGATGATCACGCCGCCCTGCACCCGCTCCAGATCGTCCAGATGCCCCGCGCGCAGCTTGTCGCTGATCGAGCTGACCTTGGCCTCCAGCCCTGGTTCGATGCCGACAATGGCCAGCGGCTCGTCCCGCCCGCCCAGCCGCAGCGTCACCGCCCCCGAAAGGCTGGGCGAACCGATCGCGCCGGGGATGGCATTGACGCTGGCCAGAATGCGCTGCCAGTCTTTCAGGCCGCGCACCTCGTTGCGGATGCGATAGCCATGCAGCTCGACCGCGCCGCCCGGATAGGCCGCGATGCCCGGCTGGGGCGGGGGGCTGCGCAACTCGTCGGAGATGATGATATGGGGCGCGACATCGATCAGCTGCCGCACGAAATCATTCTGGCTGCCCACCATCAGCGCGGAAACGGCGAGGAAAAACCCAACCCCCACCGCCACCCCGCTGGTGGCCACCAGCGTTTGCCGCCGCCGCACGATCAGATGGCGCGAGGCGATATGGACCAGCAGGGAAAAACGCGCGAACATCAGCGCTGCGCCGGACGCAGACGCTGGCCCGGTTGCAGATCGGCGGGCGGGTTCAGGATCACGGTTTCGCCCACGCGCAATCCGTGGGCAATCTCCACCTTGTCGGTGCCGTTCGCGCCCTTGTCGATGGTGCGCGGCGTGGCCCTGCCCTGCGCCACCACCCAGACTTGGGTGCCATCACTCGTCAGCGCCGTGGCCGGCACCAGCACTGCCGCCTTGCGCTCGCTGGTGATGATATTGACCTCCAGCGTCAACCCCATCGGCAGGGCGCCCGCCCCATCGGGCATCAGCCGGACGCGGAACGCGCGCACCGTGGGATCGCCGCCGGGCGTCACCTCGGAGACATGCGCCGGGATCGCGCCGGGCAGTGCATCGGAGGACATCAGCGCCTTTTGCCCCGCCCTCACGCGGGTGATGTCGCGCTCGTCCACCGTGGCGGTGATGCGGATGCGCGATGGATCGCCCAGTTGAAACAGCACCTTGGTGGGCGTTGCCAGATCGCCGGGATAGACATCGCGCTTGGTCACGATGCCATCGGAATTAGCGCGCACCACCAGTTGGTCTAGCCGGGCGCGCGCGGTTGCGCTGGCCGCGCGGGCGGCGTCGGCTGTGGTGGTGGCATTGTCGCGCGCGGCCGCCGTCACCCATCCATCGCGGAACAGCGCCAGATTGCGCCGTTCGACCACCTCGGCGCTGCGCTGCTGGGCGCGGGCCTGATCGAGCAATCCGTGCTGTTCATCATCGGAAAGCAGCACCAGCGCCTGCCCGCGTTTCACACGGTCGCCTTCCTCCACCAGCACCTTTGCCACAGGCGCCGTAATGCGCGAGGAGACTGAAACCGGCTGCTGCGCCTCGACATAGCCGGTGGCATAGACCTGCTCGGAGGCCGTGCCCGGTTGTGCCTGCGCCACCTGCACGACAACAGGCCGGTCGCGCCATGCCCACACGCCCGCACCTGCCGCCAGCACAAGCCCCAAGCCTATGACGTAACGCGCCTTTACCACCCGTTTTGCCTCCTGTCGGCCTTGTGCGGGGCCTTTTGCGCATCAGGGGTGCCTGCGTCTTTGCCAAGTGTCAATTTCGCGGGCCATCCGGCATCGGAATCTTCCGTCTATTATCCTTAAGTCCTATGTCGAGCGCATCGCGCCCCCTTGGCCCTGAGGGGGAGTCCGGCTAAGGTGGGTTAACCGAGAATGCCGGCAACAGGCATCCGGTGGTTGGAGAGGGTAATGGCGCACATGGCGCGTTCGGCTTTGGCTGTGGTATCATCTCATGCAAGCGATCCGGTGACCGCCGTGGACGAGGTGGTGCGCGCGATCGGCGGGATGGCGCTGGCGGGGGCGCTGCTGTTCTGCTCGCATCGCTATGACCGGGACGAACTGGCGCGCGAACTCACGCGGCGGCTGGGCGATTTCCCGTTGATCGGCTGCACCAGCGCGGGCGAATTGACCCAGCGCGGCTATGATGAGGACAGCCTCGTCTTTATCGGTTTTCCCGCCGACGGCTTTGCCATGAGCGTGCTGCATTTCGACGATCTGGATGATTTCGATGTGGCCGAGGGGCGGCGCGCGGTGCGCGAACTGGCCGCGCAGGCGGCGGCCTCGGCGCGGCGGCTGGGCGAACAATTGCACCATGCCGCGATCTTTCTGGTCGACGGGCTTTCCCACCGCGAGGAACTGGTGACCATGACGGTTCAGGACGCGCTGGGCGAGACGGTGATGGTGGGCGGATCGTCGGGCGATGGCATGGTGTTTCGCGAGACGGGCGTGCTGGTCGATGGGCGGTTTGTGAAGGATGCCGCGGTGGTGGCGATGCTGTCCAGCACGCGGCCCTTGCACGCTTTTTGCTCGCACCACTATCGCCCGCGTGAGGAGCGGATGGTCGTGACCTCGGCGGACGCTCAGGCGCGGGTGGTGTTCGAGATCAACGCCCGCCCCGCCGCGCAGGAATATGCGCGGATCGCAGGGCTGCTGGGCGGAGAAATTGACGCGGCTTTCTTTGCCGCCAATCCGCCCATGGTGCGTGCAGGCGGCGAATATCACATCCGGGCGGTGCAAAGCGCCAATCCCGACGGCAGCCTGACTTTCTATTGCGCCATCGACAATGGCATCGTGCTGCGCGTGGGCGAGCGGGTGGACCGGCTGGCCCATCTCGAACGCCTGTTTTCCGAGGTGGAGACCCGCGTGGGCGAGATCGACCATGTGATCGGCTTTGATTGTGTGTTGAACCGGGTGGATGCCGACAATCGCCAGATCACGCGCGAGGTTTCCCAGCTCTATGCCGCGCGCCATGTCGTGGGCTTCAACACCTATGGCGAGCAATTCCGCGCCGCGCATAATAACCAGACGCTGAGCGGTCTGGCGATCGGCGCGTGAGGATGGCCGAGGCGGACCTGTCCGACGCCGGTGTGTTGGTGGAGCGCATCCGCCAGCTTGAAAAGATCAACGAGGCGCTGATCGACCGGGTGGAGCGGTCGAGCGATGTTCAGGGCGGCGCTTTCTCGATGTTCGAGGCGGCCATCGCGCTGGAAGGCATGGTGCGCGACCGCACGGCGGCGCTGGAAAATGCGCTCTTCAGCCTGAACGAGGCCAATGCCGACATGGCCGAGGCCCACCGCGATGCCGATGCGGCGCGGGTGCGGCTGCGCGACGCGATCGAATCCTTGCCCGATGGCTTTGCGCTGTTTGATGCCGATGACCGGCTGCTGCTGCATAATGAGGCCTATCTAGGCTTCTGGCCTGCGCTGCGCGGGCGCGATCTTTCCTCGGTGACGTTTGGCGAGATTGCGGAAATGGCGGCGCAAAGCGGGCTGCCGGTGGGCTCGCTGGTCTCGCGTGAGCGCTGGCTGGCCGACCGGCTTTCGCAGCATGCCAAGGCGGACCGGGTGCATGTTCAGGCGCTGGCCGATGGGCGCTGGGTTCAGATCAACGAACTGAAGACCTCGGAGGGCGGGCGCGTCGGCATCTATACCGATGTGACCGAGGTGAAGGCCGAGGATGCGCGCGAACGCGCCCGCGAACTGGCCGAGCGCAATCTCGTGCTTCAGGCCACGCTCGATACTTTGTCCGAGGGCGTGTGCCACTATGGGCTGGATCGCCGCCTGTTGGTGCGCAATCAGGGCATGGTGCGGCTGCTGGGGCTGGACGCGCGGGGCAGCAAGCGTCTGGAAACCCATGCGGGCCTGCTCTCCTATTGCCGCGACCGGCTGGGGATGGACAGCACATCGGTGCTGGAATGGCGCGAGACGGGCGAGCAGATGGAGGGGCCCTGCGTGCTGGGCGGGCGGCATTTCATCATCCGCTCAACACCCCTGACGCCCGGCGGCGGCATGGCCTTCAGCTTTGACGACATCACCGAGCGGGTGCAGGATCGCGACGCGCTGCGCGAGGCGGCGGAGATGCTGGAGCGCCGCGTGACCGAACGCACTACCGCGCTTCAGGCCGAGATTGCCGAGCGGCGCGAGGTCGAGGGACAATTGCGCGCGGCCAAGACGGCGGCCGAACACGCCAATCGCGACAAGACGCGCTTTCTGGCGGCGGCCAGCCATGATCTGCTGCAACCTTTGAACGCGGCGCGGCTTTTTGTCTCGGCGCTGGCCGAACGGCGGCTTGCCGCGCCCAGCCGGGCCTTGGTGCGCCAGACCGGGGTGGCGCTCGATTCGGTCGAGGATCTGCTGGAGGCTCTGTTCGAGATCTCGCGGCTGGACGCCGGTGCGATCACGCCGGTGTGGAGCGCGATTGAGCTGGAATCGATGCTGGCCGCGCTGCGCATCGAATTTGCCGCCGTGGCGCGGGCCGAGGGGCTTTCGCTTGACATTCCGGTCACCGATATCTGGGTGCGTTCGGACATTCGCCTGCTGCGCCGCATTTTGCAGAATTTCCTCTCCAACGCGATCCGATACACCGCGCAGGGCTGTGTCAGCATCACCATTGCGGCGCAGGAGGGCGGCGCGCGCATCGCCGTGCGCGACACCGGCCCCGGCATCGCGCCCGAGCATCAGGAAGCGATCTTCGAGGAGTTCCGCCGTCTGGAATCGACCCAGCGCATTCCCGGCAAGGGGCTGGGGCTGGCCATTGTGCGCCGCGCCAGCACGATGCTGGGCCACCGTCTCGATGTGGAATCGACGCCGGGGCAGGGCAGCGCCTTTTCCGTGCTGGTCCCTCTGGCCGAGGCGCGCAGCGACAAGAGCGGCGATGCCTCACGCCCCGCGCTGCCCGGCGCCAGCGGCACGCAGAGCCTGCTGGTGATCGACAATGATCCGGCGATTTTGGCGGGCATGGCGGCTTTGCTGCGCAATTGGGGGCATAAGGTAGCCACCGCCGCCGGGCCGCAGGATGAGGAGGCCGGCAAGGCCATTGCGCAGGGCGTCGATCTGATCATCGCCGATTATCACCTCGACGGCGCGCTGCGCGGGGATGAGGCTATTGCGATGGTGCGCAAGGCGGCGGGGCGCGAGATTCCCGCTCTGGTCATCACCGCCGACCGCAGCGACGAGGTGAAAGCCGCGCTGGCGCAGGCGCGGGTGCCGATGCTGAACAAGCCGGTCAAGCCTGCGCAATTGCGGGCGCTGATGCGCAATATGTTGGGGAACGGGGCGTAATTGGCCCTAAACTCAAGTTTTGGTGTTCGGCACCGGCCCTCTCTCCCGGCCCCGCTGCCCTACGGGCATACTCTATGGGTGGCGGAGCCGGGGGAGAGGGCCGGTGCCCCCTAGCGCTTAACCCGGAAAATTGACCCGATTGGCCAGAATGACCGCCTGCGTCCGGCTGAACACATTCAGCTTTTGCAGGATGGCCGAGACATGCGCCTTCACCGTCGTCATCGAAACGTCCAGCTCATAGGCGATCTGCTTGTTCAATCGGCCCGAGACGAGCAGGCCCAGCACCACCTTCTGCTGCGGCGTCAGCGTGGCGATCTTTTGGCGGATCGCGGTTTCTTCGCCGCTGCTGGCTTCCTCGGCAAAGTCGAAATCGGGGACATAGATCTCGCCCGCCAGCACCTGGCGCAGGGCTTCGACGATCTGGTCGCGCTTCAGGCTCTTGGGGATGAAGCCGGCCGCACCTGCGGAAAGCGCCTCGCGCACCGCCGACCCATCGAGCGTGCCCGACACCATCACCACCGGCACGGCGGGATGTTCCTCGCGCAGCCCTTGCAGGGCGGAAAAACGCTTGGCATCGGGAATGTTGAGATCGAGCAGCACCAGATCGACATCGGCATGGCTCGCCAGTGCCTCGCGCGCCTCGGCGTAATTGGCCGCCTCCAGAATGCTGCACTGGGCAAAGCATCCTTCAAGGAGGGTCCGCATGCCATCGCGCACCAGCGCGTGGTCATCAACGATCAGGATGCTGTCGGGCGTTGCCATACTAATCAGCATATCTCTCTGATGGTACATCGGCGTCAATTCCAAAGATGAGCGGCGCGGGAATTTTACCCCCCGCGCCGCACCTCTCATCAGCCCTTGGGCAGCTTGAACACCCAGAGCGAACCGCCCTGGCTGATTTCCTTGAAGGTCTTGGCAACCTCGCCGCCCCACAGCGGCACAGCGCCGCCCCAGCCCGACATCACGGCCACATATTGCTCGCCATCCTGTTCCCAGGTGATGGGCGAACCGACCACGCCCGAACCGGTGTTGAACTTCCACAGTTCCTCCCCCGTCTTGGCGTTAAAGGCCTTGAGGTAACCTTCAGGCGTGCCGGTGAACACCAGATTGCCCGCCGTGGTCAGAACGCCGCCCCACAGCGGAGCCTTGTTCTTGTATTCCCACACGATCTTGCCGGTCTTGGGGTCCATCGCGCGCAGCGCGCCGATGTGGTCCTCGGCAATCGGCTTGATGGTGAAGCCCGCGCCCAGATAGGCCGAGCCCTTCTTATAGGCGATGGGTTCGTTCCAGATGTCCATGCCCCAGTCGTTGGAGGGCACATAGAACAGGCCGGTGTCCTTGGAATAGGCCATAGGCATCCAGTTCTTGCCGCCAAGGAAGGACGGCGAGGAGAAGACCACCTTGCCCTTTTCGGTGCCGCTGGGCGCGCCGGGGCGGCCATCTTCGGTATAGTTGGGGCGACCGGTCTTCAGATTGATGCCATTGGCCCATGTGGTCTGCATCACGAATTTGCTGGCATTGACCAGCTTGCCGTTGGTGCGGTCGAGCACATAGAAATAGCCGTTGCGGTCGGCCTTGGCGCCCAGCTTCATCGCCTTGCCGTTGATCGTGGCGTCAAACGGGATGAATTCGTTCACACCGTCAAAGTCCCAGCCGTCATGGGGCGTGGTCTGATAGTGCCACTTGATCACGCCCGTGTCGGGGTCAATCGCCAGCGTCGAGGAGGTGTAGAGATTGTCGCCGGGGCGCAGATGGCTGTTCCACGGGCCGGGGTTGCCGGTGCCGAAGAAGATCAGGTTGGTGTCGGGGTCATAGGTGCCGCCCAGCCAGGTGGCGCCGCCGCCGGTCTTGTACATGTCGCCGGGCCATGTGGCGTTGAGCTTGCCGGTCATGCCGTTGGGCTGACCCTTGAGCGTGCCCATATTGCCTTCGATGGTCGGGCGGCTCCAGATCAGCTCGCCCGTATCAACATTGCGGGCCTGCACTTCGCCGATAATGCCGAATTCACCGCCCGAATTGCCGGTGATGACCATGTCTTTCACGATCAGCGGCGCGGCGGTGGCCGAATAGCCCGCCTGATAATCGGAGGTGGTCTTGTTCCAGATCACCTTGCCGGTGTTGCGGTTGAGCGCGATCAGGTGAGCGTCGAGCGTGGCGAAGATGATCTTGTCGCCATGGATCGCCGCGCCGCGGTTGACCACGTCGCAGCAGGGCATGATGCCGTCGGGCAGGCGAGCAGAATATTCCCACTTCTTTTCGCCGGTGCGCGCATCAAACGCGAAAACGCGCGAGTACGAACCTGTTACATAGATCGTGCCGTCATAGACCAGCGGCTGGGCTTCCTGCCCGCGCTGCTTTTCGCCGCCCAGCGAGGCGGCAAAGGCGGGGACCATGTTCTTCACGTTGTCGACATTGACCTTGGCCAGCGTGCTGAAGCGCTGCGCCTGCGGGCCCATGCCATAGGTCAGCACGTCGCCGGGCGTGGCCGCGTCGTTCAGCAGATCCTGGCTGGTGGGGCCGGCGGCCAGCAAAGGCCCGCCGGCGATAAGACCGGCGGCCATGCCCAATGCTGCAAAGGACGCGACATAGCGCGAAATTCTGCCCTTCATCTCGACTCTCCTGTTGTCGTTCGCAATTGTTTTTGAAACGGTCGGTTTTCGGGTCTGTGCTGTCGCGCGCGTCCTAACGCGCTTCTCCCCCGTGGTGTTCAGCCTATCGGCCCCCTGCTGCGCAGCAATTGGACCTTAGGCCAAGCTCAGACTTGTCCCATATGTTCAGGCCGAAATTGCCGGGCGCCATTCGACGCCATAAGCGCCGAAAATCGCCTTCATCTGGCCATCGGCGCTCATTTTCCCGATGATCCCCTCGACCGCATCGCCCAGCGAGCGGCTGTTTTCCTTGACCGCCATGCCAATGTCCCATCCCGGCGACATCATCGCCTCCAATGCGCGCTTGCGCGGTTTGATGGCGGGGTTTTTCATGTCGAAGATCGCGGCCTCGACCTCGGCCCTGGTGGCCACGGCCACATCGGCCTGACCTGTGCCCAGCGCCAGCACTGCGTCATGGCCGGTGTTGAAATGCGTCACGCTGGAGCGCAGCGTGCCGCCAAAGCTGGATAGGAGATAAATGTCGGGAATGGTGGCAACAGCCGCGGCCATGCGCCGCCCGCGATATTGCGGCGCCGGCACGTCGCAATCATTCTGCTCCGGCCCGCAGGCGGCGGCAAAGCTCTCGCGGTAATAGGGGGCCAGAATCGCGCATTGGTCGTTTTCGACCATCAATTGCCGGTCAAACGGCACATGCATCATGATGTCGGCGGGTTTGAAGCCCAGCAGGCCCCCACGCCACACCGCATTGCGCAGGTCTGTGGCCATATCATCGCCTGCGGTAAACTCCTCAATATCGAGCTTTACCCCAAGCGTCTTGGCAATCGCCCCGGCCAGATCGACATCGATCCCGCGCAGGTTGGTGCTGTTGTCCGGCTCGGCCCAGGACCACGGGCGGTTGTGCTTATACACCGCCACCCGCAGCGTGCCCAATTCGCGCACCTTGGCCAGAGGCGCCGCCGAAAGCGGCAAGGGGGCGGCCAGAGCGGCAAGCCCTCCCGCCAGAAACGCCCTGCGCCCAATGCCGGTTGCCTGCTTGCCCATGTGCCGCCTTCTTCCCGTTTTTATCTTTTAATATCAGTCGCCAGTAAATCAGTCGCCAACAGATCAGTCATCCGTGTGGCGTGTTTCCAGCCACGCGCGGATCGCCCAACCGGCCTTCTGGCCCAACGCTTCGCCAAAGGGGGGCATGTAAACTTTGCCATCGCGGCTCGACCCATGCTGGAAACGCTGAACGAACCATTCGTCGCCCGAATCGCCTAGTTCAAGGTAGCGCAGATCCGGCGCGATCCCGCCCGAAATCGCATCCAGACCATGGCAGCGCGCGCAGTTCTGGCCAAAGGCCGACTTGCCGATTTCGGCGGCCTTGGCATTGCCGCGATAGGGGTTATGCGTCACCCATGCGTCGCCAATATCGGGCAATGCGCTGGTATCAACCGGCTGGGGCGTAACGTCGCCATGGGCGGCAAGGCGCGTGCCGACGCTGGCGGCGGCCAGCAGCGTGGCGGCGGCAAGCATCGTCTGGGCGCGCGTGACGCGCTTGAAAAATCCGGACATGATCAGATCTTCCTCTCTTCTTTCTCACCACAAGGCGGTGCCGATGTGCCGGGCCCGCGTCTTTTGTTTCCGTGATGCGAGTTTATGATCCCTGCGGTCATGTCTATATTGGACCTTGGTGCTATTCATGGGCTGATACGGGGGGATATGCTGCCATCATGACAAAGCGAACTGCGCAGAAACACGCGATTCCCGCCCTGCTTATTGCCATTTTGGGTAATACGCTGATCCCCACCCCGGCATCGGCGCAAACGGCCTATGTTTCGAACGAGCGCGGCAATTCGGTCAGCGTGATCGATTTGGCCACGGGCAAGGCGGTGGCCACATGGAAAGTGGGCCAGCGCCCGCGCGGCATCGCCCTGACGCGCGATGGCGCCCAATTGCTGGTGGCCAGCGGGCTGGACAATGCGGTCGAGCTGCGTGACCGGGCCAGCGGAGCCTTGGTGGCCCATCTGCCATCGGGTCAGGACCCGGAGCAATTCTACCCCTCGCGCGATGGAAAACTGTTGTTTGTGAGCAATGAGGACGATGCGGCCATGACCGCGATCGACCTTTCCTCGCGCGCCGTGGCGTGGCAGGTGCCGGTGGGCAAGGAGCCCGAGGGCATCACCCAGAGCCCCGATGGCAGGGTGATTGTCGTCACCAGCGAGGATGGCAAGCTGATCTCGTGGATTGATGCGGCCACCCACCAGGTGATCGACACGACCGAGACGGCGGCGCGCCCGCGCCATGTCGAATTTACTGCCGATGGGCGCGCATTGTGGATCGCGGCGGAAATGGGCGGCGTGGTCCAGATTGCCGACCCGGCCACCCGCGCGATCACCGCGACCATCGCTTTTGCCCCACCCGGCGTCCAACCGATTCGCGTGATGCCCTGCGGCATCCGTTTCACCCCCGATGGGCGCAAGGCGATTGTCGCGCTGGGCAGGGCCAATCATATCGCCATCGTCGATGTCGCCAGCCATGCGGTCGAGGCCTATATCAAGGTTGGCCAGCGGCCATGGCATCTGGCGATCACGCCCGATGGCGGCCGTGCCATCGTGGCCAATGGCATCAGCGACGATGTCAGCGTGGTGGATCTTAACACCCGCACCGTGACCGCCACCATTCCGGCGGGCGCGGGGCCTTGGGGCGTGGCGATTGCACCCTGATTTTCGTAAAGCTGATCGGGTCTGATACCTAGGAACAAGCTCGTTCTCCCAAAGTACCAGACCCGAAAGTCCAATTTCAAGAAGGGCCTTTCGAGCCTCATTCTCCCATCACCACAGCAGATAAAGTGGATCGACAAGGGAGAGTATCATGCTCTGGAAAGTTCTGCTCGGCACCGCGAGTGCCGTGGCCATGATGGGTGTTTCGGCCCCGGCCTATGCCGGCAATTCGCAGGCCTTGCTCAAGCGTCTGCATGACAAGGGCATCCTCTCGGACGCGGAATATAACGAGTTGCTCAAGGATGAGGCCGAAGCGCCTGCTCCTGCGGCGCCAGCTCCGGTGATGGGGGCTCCGGTGGTGGCGGGGGACACCGCCAAATTCGTGCGCGCCACCGACAGCGGGATCGGCCTTCAGGTCGGCCCGGCCACGATCAAGTTTTCCGGCTCGATCAATGGCTTCTACGTCTATGACGGCGCGGCCAAGCCCGGCGCGAACACCGCTGTTACCGGCGGCATCGCCAGCGTGGGCGGCAACACCAGCGCGGTGCGCAACGGCCTGCTCCCCGGCTTCCTGAAGGTGGACGCCACCACCACCCAGAACGGATGGGATGTGGGCGCGCATTTCGGCATGTATCCGGGCATCAACAGCGCGGCATGGGGCGCGCTGGGCGCCAACAATGGCGGTCAGCCGACCGCTCTGGCGACGGCCGGCATCGACTTTCGCGAAACCTATCTGACCATTGGCCGCAAGGGTTTTGGTGAATTGAAGATCGGCCGCGCCATCGGTCTGTATGGTTCCGAAGCGATCCTCAATGACATCACGCTGCTCTCCTCCGGCCCGACCGGCGGCAATGCGGCGCCTGCCAACACGACGCTGGGCCGCATCGGCTCGGGCTATATCTACACCGATTTCCAGCCCCAGATGACCTATACCACGCCCAGCATGAGCGGGTTCCAGGCATCGGTGGGCGTGTTCCAGCCGCTCAACTCGCTGACGGCGGGCGCGCAGAACAATTCCAGCCCCGGTTTCCAGGGCAAGGTGACCTATGACGGCGCCTTCGATGCGGTCAAGCTCCACCTGTGGGCCTCGGGCATCACGCAGGAGCACAAGTTCGTGGCGGGCGGCAGCTATACCGGGCAGGGCCTGGATGTGGGCGCGCGCACGACCTATGGCCCGCTGACGCTGGTGGGCACCTATTACACGGCCAAGGGGCTGGGCACGACGGTGCTGAACCTGTTCGACACCGACGCTGCGGGCAAGTCGCGCAGCAGCGAAGGCTATTACGTGCAGGCCGCGCTGACGCAGGGCAAGTTCACCATCGCGGGCAGCTATGGCGCCAGCTATCTCAACCATACCGACGCTGCCGACCGCGCCGCCAACCCGACGCTGGTGCGCGTAAACAGCAGCGCCGTGGGCCAGCTTCGCTATGGGTTGAACAGCTGGGTGACGTTGATCGGCGAATATATCAACTCGAACGCCAAGGCGCACAATGGCAATTCGGCCACCAGCGATGCGGTGGCGCTGGGCGGTATTCTGTTCTTCTAAGCCAAAATCTTCTAAGGAAGCATCACTCCCAAGGAAGATGGGCGCGCGAGGGAAGGCTCGCGCGCCCTTTTTTGTGCGCGGCATTTGGGCTTGAAAAGGGGAGGGCAAACAAAAAGGGCGGGAAGGCCCAACCCCTCCCGCCCTCTTGCGACCCTTTCGGGCTTATGCGGTGCCGCTTACTTCAGCGTTTTGAGCCAGGCGATCAGCTCGGCGCGCTTGGCCGCGTCCTTGATGCCGGGGAAGGCCATGGCGGTGCCGGGCACCATCTGCATGGGGCCTGAGATCCACTTGTCCAGATTGGCGTCATCCCACTTCAGGTTCGCCTTCTTCAGCGCCTCGGTGTAGTTGTGCTTGCCGGTGGCGGCCTTCTTGCCATAGACGCCGAAGAGATCCGGGCCGACCTTGTCCGCGCCGCCCTTTTCCGCATTGTGGCATACCGCGCAGCGCGAGGTGAAGGTGGCGGGCGTGGGCGCCGGCGCGGCATAGGCGGTGGTGGCCGAAAGCGTGGCAGACAGCGCGATACCGCCCAGCGCTGCAATCAGAGAAATGGACTTCATCATGGCATCCTCATTCTTGGGGGGATGCCAAGCCATGCCACGATGAGGCGGCGCGGGTGAATTGCACTTTGGGCCGGAATCGGGGGCGTGCGGGCCTTAACCCTGCCGCGCGAACCCCTGCCGCGCGAACCAGGGAATCATGCGCTCAATCGCCTCGGTCACCAGCGGCGTGGAGACGGCAAAGCTGAAACGCATGAAGCGGTGGCCGTCGACCGGATCGAAATCCACCCCCGGCGCGCAGGCGACCCCGGTTTCCTGCAAAAGGCGGGTGCAGAATTCCATCGAATCATTGGTCAGGTGGCCAATATCGGCCCAGATGTAAAAGGCCCCATCAGGCGGCGCGATCCGGGCAAGGCCCAACGCGGGAAGCGCCGCCAGCATCGCCTCGCGGTTGGCGGCATAGGTGGCGATATGGCCTTGCAACTCCTCGTCGCAATCAAAGGCGATCAGGCCCGCATGTTGCGCCAAAACCGGAGGCGTCAGCATCAGATTGCTCATCCGCGCATAGGCGGCATCAACCAGATCATCGGGCGCCACCAACCAGCCCAGACGCCAGCCCGGCATCGAGAAATATTTCGAGAAGCTGTTGACCACCAGCGCATCGGGCGCATGGACCAGCGCCGAGACGCAAGGCCCGGTATAGGACAGGCCGTGATAGATCTCGTCAGAGATGATGCGGATGCCGCGCCGCGCACAGACCGCTGCGATGGCGGCCAGTTCTTGCGGATCGATGATCGTGCCGGTGGGGTTGGCGGGGCTGGCGATGATGACGCCGTCGGGGGCGGGGTGGATGGCCTCCAGGGCCGCCGCCGTGATCTGATAACGCTCCGCCGCGCCGCAGGGGATTTCGATCGGTTCCATATGCAGCGCGCGCAAAGTGTTGCGATAGGCGACATAGCCGGGGCGGGCGCAGACGATCCGCGCGCCCGGCGCAAAGGCGCTGGACAGGGCAAGCAGCAGGGCGGGCGACGCGCCGCAGGTCAGGATCACCTGTTCGGGGCGGATGGTGACGCCTTGCGTGTCGGCGTAATGCCGGGCGATGCGCTCTTTCAAAGGCGCGCTTTCCCAGTACCCCTGCGCCTCGGTGTCCAGCACCTGATGCGCCTTGGCCAGCGCGGCGGCAGGCGCGCTGGTCGATGGCTGGCCATATTCCATATGGATCACGCTGCGGCCCTCTGCCGCCAGCTTGTGGGCCAGTTGGCCGATGGCCATTGCGCGGAACGGTTCGATAGGGGCGGTCATAAGGCCGCCCCTAGCAGGATCGATCAGGGTTGAAAATCAGTGGGCGGCATTTTCGCGATGCGGCATGACCAGCAAGGCCGCCGCCGCCACCAGCGAGCCGCCCGACATGGCCAGCGCCACCACCGGCAGCCCCAGCTTGGCCTCGAACAGATAGCCCGCGACAATCGGCCCCGTGGCCGCGCCCAGGCGCCCGACGCCGATGACAAAGCCCGTGCCCGTGCCGCGCAGCGGGGTGGGAAAGCTCTGGGCGATCAGCGCATAGAAGCCCACGATCACGCTGTTGGTGCAGAAAGACACGGCCGCCGCAGCCAGCGAGAGGCGCGAGAGATCGGCAGGCGAATGGCCAAACAGCGCCACCAGCACCGTCGAGGCCACCATCATCACCATCAGCGTCGGACGCAGCGGCAGCCGCAGCGCCGAGAGCGAGAACAGAATAGCCCCGATCAAACCGCCGACATTGGCCCAGACCAGCACGCCGCCCGCCGCCGAGGCCGGAAAGCCCATATCGACGACAATCTTGGGCACCCATTTCAGCACGAAGTAGAAGGTCAGGATGTGGGCGAAATAGGAGAGCAGCAGCAGCAGGCTGACGCTGCGCAATTCCGGCCCGAACAGATCGGCCACGCGCGCCTTGGGTGCAGTGTCCACCGGGGGCAGGGCATCGACCGGTGCATGGCCAAAGGCGCGCAGCGAGCGGTTAAGCTTTTCCAGCGCGCCCGCCGAACGGCGGTGCAGGATGGCGTTGATGGGTTCGGGCATCAGCAGCGGCACCAGCGGCAGCAGGATCAGCGCCAGCGCCGCGCCCAGATAAAACACATCGCGCCAATTGCCCGTCACCAGCATCTTGCTGGCAATCGTGCCGCCCACCACCGCGCCCAGCGGATAGCCTGCCGCCATCAGCGCGACGCCTGCGCTGCGCCAGCGGGTATTGGCATATTCGGCGGCCACCGCATTGGTCGCGGCCAGCATTCCGCCGATGCCCAGCCCGGTGAACAGGCGGATCACCGCCAGCGAGGTGACATCCCAGGCCATGGGTGCGGCGATCATGCCCGATGCCATGATGACCAGACAGATGACCATCGTCGGGATGCGCCCCAGCCGGTCGGTCAACCGCCCCAGCAGGATCGATCCGGCCGCCATGCCAAAGATTTCCATCGAGAGGACATAGCCCAGCACCTTGCGCTCGACATGCCATTCGGCCGCGATGCCGGGCGAGGCAAAGCTGATCGAGAGCACATCGAACCCGTCAAGGGCATTGAGCAGCGCGCACAGGGCAATGCCCACGATCTGGCGCCAGCCCATCGGGCTGTCGGCCAGCACCCGGCGCGGATCAACAGGGTTTAGGGGCGCAGATGCCAAAGTCTTTCTCCATCCTCTCGATACCGCCTTTATTAACGCGGGTTAGACTGTTGATGCCCGTTGTCGGGCGATCCCGCAAGGGAATCGTCGCGCTTAATTGGTTATGCTTCATAGCGATATGACAGCGCGATCCTGTACGCAAGCCGCCATCTTGCTCTGGGCCGCGGCAATCTTTAGGCAGGGGGGATGCTCGACCGTCTCAAATCAGCTTTCGACCCCTATATTCTGGCGCTGCTCTCCACGGTGGCCTTTGCCTCGGTGCTGCCCGCGCGGGGGATGGGGGCGAACCTGTTCGACCATGCCGCCGATGCGGCCATCGTGCTGCTGTTCTTTCTGCATGGCGCGAAACTCTCGCGTGAGGCGATTGTGGCGGGTGCGGGCCATTGGCGGCTGCATCTGGCCACGATGGGCACGACCTTCGCGCTCTTCCCTTTGCTGGGCCTCGGGCTGGCGGCTTTGCCGGGGCTGCCCGCGCTGGTGGCCTCGGGGATGCTGTTCCTGACGCTGCTGCCCTCGACAGTGCAAAGCTCGATTGCCTTTACCTCGATTGCGCGGGGCAATGTGGCCGCCGCAGTCTGTTCGGCTTCCTTCTCCAATCTGGCGGGCATTTTCATCACGCCGCTGCTGGCCAGCCTGCTGATGGGCGGTTCGGGGGCCAGCATGTCGTGGAGTTCGATTGAAAAGATCGTGCTGCAACTGCTGCTGCCCTTTGCGCTGGGCCATGGGCTGCGCCCGGTGATCGGCAAATTTGTGAGCAAGCACAAGGCGATGATCGGCTATGTCGATCGCGGCTCGATCCTGCTGGTGGTTTATACCGCCTTTTCCGCCGCCGTGGTCGAGGGGCTGTGGACCCATCTGCCGCTGTGGGAACTGGGGCTGATCGCCGGCTTGAGCGCCGTGCTGCTGGCGGTCGTGCTGGCCGCCACATGGGGGCTGGGCGCGATGCTGGGCTTTGAGCGGGCGGACCGCATCGTGCTGCTGTTCTGCGGCTCGAAGAAATCGCTGGCCAGCGGGGTGCCGATTGCGGGCGTGCTGTTCCCGGCGGCGCAGGTGGGTGTGGTGATCCTGCCGCTGATGCTGTTTCACCAGATTCAGTTGATGGCCTGCGCGGTGATCGCGCGGGGGCTGGCGCAGGACGAAAAATAAAGCCCCCCGCCGCGCGGGCAGGGGGCTTTGGTTGATTACGCTTCGGCAGGCTGCTTGGCGCAGCGCGCGCTCTGTTCCGCAAAAATCGGATTGTCGAGCAGGAAGAAGATCTCCTTGGCGCGGGCCTCGTTGATCTCTTCATCCGGCACGCTGGCCATGATCGAATCGAAGCGGCGCTGCATGCCGGGGCCGAATTCCGGGTGGGTCAGGATATAGAGATCGTTGCGGCGAATGCCCGACAGCACGCGCTCGCCCACTTCGTCCTGACTCATCCACAGCGGCGAGACGGGGCGGGCTTCCAGCTCTTCCTCGCGCTTCAGATAGCCGGTGTCCTGCTTCTTGTCCTCGGGGCGCAATTCGCCGGAATGGGCGATGTTTGACTGTACCGGGCCGGGGCAGAAGGCCGAAATACCGATGTTGAGCGCCGCCAATTCGCCGCGCGCCGCCTCGGTGATGCCGATGATCGCCGCCTTGGCCGCCGAATAGATCGCCGAATAGGAGATCGGCAGCAGTCCGCTTTGCGAGGAGGTGGTGACGACCTGCCCGCCTTCGCCATGGGCTTTAATGCGCGGCAGGATGGTGACCAGCCCGTTGATGACCCCGCCAAGGTTCACCCCCATGCCCCAGTCCCAATCGTCATAGCGCGCATCCATGATCGGCCCCATCACGCCGATCCCGGCATTGCCGACAAGGATGTGGATCTTGCCAAAGCGCGCCTCGGCCTTGTCAGCGGCGGCGGCAAACGCGGCGCGGTCTGTCACGTCCAGTTGCACGGTTTCAACCTGATCGTCGGCGTTCAGCGCGGCCTTGGCCTCGGCCAGCGCGCTTTCGCGGATGTCGGCGATCACCACATTGGCGCCGGCACGAACCAGCGCGCTGGCGATGCCAAAGCCGATGCCATTGGCGCCGCCGGTGATAAAGGCGGTACGTCCGCGAACATCGGCCATCGGCGCGGCGTTCTGGGCGGGCGCGGGGGGAGTGTAAGCCATGATCCTCTCCTTTATATTCGTGTGGTTTAGTTCTTCAGACCAAGCATTTTGCGCGCTTCGCCCGGCGTTGCCAGATCTGCGCCCAGATGGTCGATCAGCTCGACCGCCCAATTGACCATATCGGCATTGCCCGCTGCCTGCTTGCCCTTGCGCAGATAGGTGCTGTCCTCAAACCCGGTGCGCACATGCCCGCCCAGCAGCACCGATTGCGCAGCCATGGGGAAGGAATGGCGCTGAATGCCAAAGCCGGTGAAGGTGGCGCCGCGCGGCAATTGGTTCTTGGAATATTGCATCGCCTCGGGCGTGGCGGGCAGGCCATATTTGGTGCCCAGCACAAAGGTGTAGGGCGAATGGGCGGGCAGCGCGCCTTCGGCAATCAGATCCTCGGCATAGACGAAATCGCCCGCTTCGAAGCATTCGATCTCAGGCAAGACGCCCGCGTCCTGAATCATATGGCCCAGCCGCGTGACCATGGGCTTGAGATTGATCGCCGCCCCGCCCCACAGGTTCATCGTGCAGATGTCGAGCGTGCACATGTCAGGCTTGAGGTCGAGAATATGCTCCAGCCGCTTTTCGGCGGTGAACATCAGCGTGCCGGGGCCGGGCAGGCTGGGGTCTTCCTCGCTCTGCATCCATGTGCAGCCCGGACCGGTGGTGACGTTGAGGATCACCTCGGTATTCTTGGCGCGGATCAGGCCGACCACCTCGCGGTAATCCTCCAGTTCCGTGCTGGGATGGCCGGTTTCGCGATCCCGCACATGAAGGTGGATGATTGAGGCCCCGGCGGCGGCGGCATCCAGCGCTTCCTGCGCCACATGCTCGGGTCGGAAAGGGAAATTGGGATGCTTGGGCAGCGGCCATGGCGAGCCGGTGACGGCGCAGGTGATAAAGACCTTATCGGCCATTGAATGTCCTCTCCATTGGGGGAAAATGTTCTGATTGATACGCTATGCCCGTCTGACAGGTGTTGAACAGGCCTTTGTCTGTGCCATTATTGAGAGTAACAGGCAGAACAGACTTTCGTGGTTTCCCATATAGTGTAAGGGGCGCGGAAGGAAATACGGGCAAGAGGCAAGGATATGGCGCAAAGAGAGGAACTTACCCGCTTTCTGAAGGCCGCGCGCGGGCGGCTGGCCCCCACCGATGTGGGCCTGCCCGCGGGCGAGCGCCGCCGCACGCGCGGGCTGCGCCGCGAGGAAGTGGCCACGCTCGCGGGGATGAGCGTGACATGGTACACATGGTTCGAGCAGGGCCGCGAGGTTCAGCTTTCCGCCGCGATGATCGAGCGTCTGGGCAAGGCCTTGCGCCTTGAGCCGCAGGAGCGTGAATTTCTCTTCGCGCTGGCCCAGCATCGCCCGCCGCCGCTGACCGGCAAGGCCGACGAGGCCGTGCGCCCATCCACCCAGCAATTGATGGACAGCCTCTCGATCCCCGCGCTGGTGATCGTCGAGGATTGGACCGTGGTGGGCTGGAACGCGCTGGTGACCCAGCTTTTCCGCGATTATGCGCCTTTGCCGCGCGAAGAGCGCAACCTGTTCCGCATCCTGATGCTCAACGAACGCTATCGGATCGATCCGGAGCGCTATCGCGAAATGGCGCGGCGTCTGGTCGCGCGCTTCAAGTGGGATTACAGCCGCACCGCCCAGCCGCAGGTGTTCGAGACGCTGATTGCGGAATTGAACGAAGCCTCCGACCTGTTCCGCGAATATTGGGAGGCCGCCGAAATCCGCAGCCATTTTGAGGATGTGAACAGCGCCACCCTGCCCGACGTGGGTGAAATCGCTTTTCACCACACGTCCTATGCGATCGAGGAAGTGCCGGGCCAGCGCCTGATCCTGTTCGCCCCCGCCGATGATGCCAGCGCGGCCAAATTACGCCGTCTGGCCGCTGAGATGGCGTGAAAACGGGGTGCGGCGGACCGCACCCCCGTTCGATCAGGCCGGAAGCGCGCCGATCACCGACTTGACCTCCAGATATTCCTCAAGCCCATATTTGCCGAATTCGCGGCCATTGCCCGATTGCTTATACCCGCCAAAGGGCATGTCCATGGCAAGGCCCCCGGCGTTGACATAGACCGAGCCGGCGCGGATCTTGCCTACGATGGTTTTGGCCACGGCGGGATCGCCCGCGATATAGGCGCCAAGGCCATAGGGCGTGTCATTGGCGATGGCGACGGCCTCATCCAGATCCTTATACGGCAGGATGACCAGCACGGGGCCAAAGATTTCCTCACGCGCAATCGCCATATCATTGGTGACATTGGCAAACACGGTGGGACGCACGAAATAGCCCTTGTCCACGCCCTCGGGCAGGCCGAGGCCGCCGGTGACCAGCGTGGCGCCTTCTTCGATACCCTTGGCGATCAGCGCCTCGATCTTGTCAAACTGCGCCTTGTTGACCACCGGGCCGATATGCCCGCCTTCGGCCAGCGGATCGCCGACCGGCTTGGCGGCAAAGATTTCGCCCGCCAGTTTCGCCGCCTCGTCATGCTGGCTGACATGCACCAACAGGCGCGTGGGCGCCACGCAGCTTTGCCCCGAATTGAGCAGCACGCCGCCGCAGCCACCGGGCAGCGCCTTGTCGAGCGGCGTGCCGGGCAGGACGATGTTGGGCGATTTGCCGCCCAGTTCCTGCGTCACGCGCTTGACCGTATCGGCGGCGGCCTTGGCCACCATGATCCCGGCGCGGGTCGATCCGGTAAAGCTGACCATGTCGATGTCGGGGTGCGCCGCAATCGCCGCGCCCACGCCCGGCCCGTCGCCCTGCACCAGATTGAACACGCCCGCCGGAACGCCTGCCGCCGCCAAAACCTCGGCAAACACGGCGGCGCAGGTGGGGGCTTCTTCGGACGGCTTCAAAACAATCGTGCAGCCCGCCGCCAGCGCCGGGGCGACCTTGGCGACGATCTGGTTCATCGGCCAGTTCCACGGGGTGATCAGGCCCACCACGCCGATCGGCTCGCGCACGACCTTGTTGTCGCCGATCTTTTCCTCAAACTCATATGCCTGCAAAGCCGCCAGCGCATTGGCCAGATGGCCCAGACCCGACCCCGCCTGCGCGGTGGAGGAGGTGCTGATCGGGCAGCCCATTTCGGTGCTGATCGCCTCGGCAATGTCGCCGATGCGGGCCTTATAGGCCTCGATGATCGCGCCAAGCAGGGCGATGCGCTCTTCCTTGGTGGTCTGGCTGAAGCTGGCAAAGGCGCGGCGCGCGGCGGCCACGGCGGCGTCCACATCGGCGGCTGTGCCCAGCGTGATCTGGCTGGCCGCGCCCTCGGTGGCGGGGTTGATGACCGTGTGGGCGGTACCGCCGATGCTGTCGACCCACTGGCCGTCGATGAAATTCTGCGGATAGTTCTTCATGAGATATGTCCTTTTATGAGGCGGGGATCAGGCCAAGCTCGGCATCGCCGGCGGCGTGGCCCCATTTGTCGCGGGGGGGCATGGGGCGGGTGTCCCATGGCGGATCGAGGGTGAAGCTGGAGACGGCGCGCCCTTCGGGAATGCGGCCATTGCCGCCGCCTTGGGCATAATCGTAATAGAGCGTCATCAGTTCGCGGTGGCTGTGAATCGCCTTGACCGCCGGATGATCCAGACATGCTTCGCGCCAGCGCAGCAGGCGGGTGAGGAGCTGCGGCACCGCATAATCCTCGTAATATTCGAGGAACCACAGGCGCTTGAACATGGGCGCAAAAGCCACCTCGGCCCAGCCGAAACGGTCGAACAGGTAATCGCCATCCGGCGCATAATCGCGCAGGAAAGCATCGAGCCGGGCATATTGCGCATCGACCTCGGCCTTCAACGCCTCGCGCTGGGCCGGGTCACGGTTCAGGATCATGCGATAGCCCGCCCCGGTAAAGGCCCCATCGGTGGCGCAGAGCATCTGTTCCACGGCATGTTCATAAGGATCGGCGCGGGCGATGCGGACCTGCGGAAAGCGCTCGTCGAAATAGCGC
The DNA here is from genome assembly GCF_013149295.1 of Novosphingobium sp. SG751A. Taxonomy (GTDB): domain Bacteria; phylum Pseudomonadota; class Alphaproteobacteria; order Sphingomonadales; family Sphingomonadaceae; genus Novosphingobium. The sequence goes on along the minus strand of NZ_JABGCB010000007.1, from coordinate 79,966 downwards.
ATGATGACCATGCTTTCTTTCAGCGTCTCGCCATTTTCCAGTTCCAGCGCGGGCAGGGCCGTGGTCCCGCGCGTCTTGCGCAACAGCCATTCCGGGCGGGGGCGGGAAATGTCGATGTCATGATGGGCCAGCCTGTCGGCCAGCCCTTTCAGCGACAGCAAAATCTCTACCCGCTCGGAAAAGGGGCAGCCGGGGATGTGATACATGCGCAGGACGCCCGAGGGCGGTTCCTGCTCGCCCGAAGTGTGCATCATGCCTCGGCCTTTTCACCCTGATTGGTGCTTTTGGCTCCGGTGATATGGGCGGTTTCGGCTGCCGTGCTGGCCGGACCCGTGTTGCGTTTGACCAGACCCGCCACCAGCGAGGGCCCCTTGGCAAAGGGTTCAGGATCGCCCTCGCGCAATTGCAGGCCGAACAGCGGGCTCATACCCGGAATGCGGCCAAGGCCGCCGTAAAGGTCGAAACCGCGGTCGATCCAGTCGCGCAGCGGGTCATCTTCGGTCATCGGCGGAATATCGGCCACGCTGGCGCACCACAGGAATACGGCCAGCGCGCGATAGTCGGCATAGTTGGGCGTTTCCCCGCCCAGCCACTTGTGCTGGCCCAGCAGCCCGCGCAGCAATTCCAGTTCCGGCAAGACCTTGGGCAGGCGATCCTCGCGGCCCACGGCAATGTCTTCCAGCTTGCGGTTGCCGAACATGCGTTCGCGCGATTCGGTGATATAGGCGTGGTCGTGGGGGAAGGCGCGGCTGCGATATTGCAGGATATAGCAGGTCATCCACGGGCTGATCGCGGTCTTCCACAGCCAGGTTTCGAGGAATTGCGCCAGCACTTTGACCGAAGGATCGCCGATCAGCGTGGGGCGGTCGGGATATTTGGCATCCAGATATTCGGCAATCAGCCAGCTATCGAGGACATATTCGCCATCATCGCAGATCACCGGCAGGCGTTCCGAGCGTCCGCCCGTGCGTTCCAGAATGCCGGTGAACCCGCCGGGCACCACATCCAGATCGAAACCCTTGTGCTTAATCGCATATTTCGTCGCCCAGACGAAAGGACTGGTGGTGCAGCCGCTCTCGTGGTTGAGGTCGAAAAAGGTGATCTTGTTATCCTTGGCCATGGACCGCTCCCGCTGATCTGTTTGTATGTGTTACTGTCAATCTGGTGCATGGTTGGCGCGCTGCCAAGGGGGAAACGAATACTATCAGCAAGAGTAACAGGATGGGCGCCGGCTCTCTGAAGCTGTCACCCCTAATGATAGCGGGGACGCTGGCCTTGTTGCGGGGGCTGGGGCGTGTTTGCTGCGCGGGTCAACAAATAAGGCCAACAAATAAGGGATGCCGCGATGCTCGAACTTTTCACCTCCGAAACGCCCAATGGCTGGAAGGTCACGATCCTGCTGGAGGAACTGGGCGTGCCCTATAAGGTTTCGCCGATCTCGTTGACCAATCACGAGCAGAAGACGCCGGAATTTCTGGCCATCAACCCCAATGGCAAGATCCCCGCGCTGGTCGACGATGGTTTTGCAGTGTTCGAATCCGGCGCGATCCTGCTCTATCTGGCCGAGAAATTTGGCCGCTTCATTCCCGCCGATGCGCAGGGCCGCAGCCGCGCGATCCAGTGGGTGATGTGGCAGGTGGCGGGCCTTGGCCCGATGATGGGGCAGGCCACGGTCTTCAACCGCTACTTTCCGGAAAAGCTGCCCGCGGTGATCGAACGCTACACGCGCGAAAGCCGCCGCCTGCTGGGCGTGCTGGATGCGGCGCTGGAGGGGCGCGATTACCTTGTTGGCGATTATTCGATTGCCGACATCGCCTGTTTCCCATGGGTGCGCGGGCACGAATGGGCGGGGGTCACGCTCGATGGCCTGCCCAATATCGCGCGCTGGATGGCGGACATTGGCGCGCGCCCTGCGGTGCAGCGCGGATTGCTGATCCCCACTCCTCCCACCGCCGAAGAGATGGCCGCCAAGACCACCACCCAGGGCAAGGCTATTCTGGCTTAATAGCCCTCAAACAGGTCGAGGAAGGCCACCACGTCATTGTCGGTGGCGATGAACAGGCCTTCCTGCACCTCTGCTGGTTGCTGCTCGGCGATGCGCATGGCCTCGCTGAGCGGACCGTAGAACAAAGTGGTCGCTGCTCCGCCTTCTGGTCCGCCATCCAGATGATAGAGGCGGACCGAAGCATCTTCATAGGTCGTGCGCATTACTTGCGCGCCATGGCCAGCGGGGCAAAGGCCTGAGCCACGGGCATGATCTCGATCGTGTTGACATTGAGATGTTCGGGCAGGCGCAGCACCGCCTCGACCGTTTGCGCCACATCATCGGCCGACAGCGGCTTCATACCCTGATAGACGGCGGCGGCCTTGTCCTTGTCGCCGCCAAAGCGGACCTGCGAAAACTCGGTCTCACAGGCGCCCGGCTCCAGCGAGGTGACCTTGATCGGCGTGCCCAGAAGATCGGCGCGCAGGCCCAGCGAGAACTGGCGCACAAAGGCCTTGGTGCCGCCGTAAACATTGCCGCCCGGATAGGGATAGGTCGCCGCAATGCTGGCCACGTTGATGACATGGCCGCGCCCGCGCGCCACCATGCCGGGCAGCACCGCATGGGCAATGCGCACAACGCCCGTCACATTGGTTTCGATCATGGTCTCCCATTCGTCCAGATCGGCTGTATGCGCCGGGCCCAGACCCAGCGCGAGGCCGGCATTGTTGAACAGGATGTCGATCCCGGCAAAGGCTTCGGGCAGGGCGGCCAGCAGTTTCTCGCCGCAGTCCTTTTCCGTCACGTCCAGTTCAATGGTCAGCAGGCGGTCGGTATTCGCTTCTGCGGCCAGTTCATTCAAACGTTCGTGCCGTCGCCCGGTGGCGATCACCCGCGCACCCCCGGCCAACAGGCGCAGCGCCACCGCCCGGCCAAAGCCCGAGGTGGCCCCCGTCACCAAGGCGATGTGGGTTTCTGCCCAATTGGCGGTGTCACTCATGGCTGGCTCCTGCTGCGTTGCAATATCGCGGCTGAGATAGGCCGCCATCCCGGCGCAGACAAGCCCTGCGAACTATCCCCCCGCAGCAGCAATTTCCGCCAGCGTCTCGGCTTCCAGCTTTTTCAGCTCGCCCACCGTTTCCTCGATCGCCGCCCTTTGCCGCGCCAGCAGTTTCAGCCTTTCGCGGATGCGGCGCAGCAGGAGCTTCGATTGCTCGACATGCTCGGGATCGGCATCATACAGGTCGAGGAATTCGCTGATCTCGCGGATGGTGAAGCCCAGCCTTTTGCCGCGCAGGATCAATTGCATCCGCGCCACTTCGCGCCGCGCATATATCCGCGTGTTGCCCACCCGCTGCGGCTCGATCAGCCCCTTGTCCTCGTAAAAGCGTAAGGTGCGATGGGTGACATTGAGCATGGTGGCGACCTCCTGAATCCCCATCAGGTCGCGGCTCCTGCCCGTGTCCTCCGGCCCATTGTTGTTCGGCCCGGTCTCCTCCAGTTTTGCGTCCATCTCACGATCCCCCATCGGCCTATTCGACCAAAATGTTGCGCTTTTCGCAAGGGGCCAGAAGGCCTAGCCGCGCATGGCCTAACCTTCGCGCTTGCGGCGCTCCTCCTCCACCAGTTCCTTTTTCGACAATTTGCCCACCAGCGTGCGCGGCAGATGGTCGCGGATCTCGACCTCCTTGGGAATCTCGATCTTGTTGAGATAATCGCCAAGGAAATGCAGCAATTCCTGCGGCGTGGCGGTCATTCCGGCGTGCAGCTTGATGAAAAGCTTGGGGCTTTGCCCGCGATAGGCGTCGGGAATGCCGATGGCGATGGCTTCCTCCACCGCCGGGTGGTGATAGGCGGCATCCTCGATCACGCGGGGATAGACGTTAAAGCCTCCGCACAGGATCACATCCTTCATCCGGTCGACCAGGAACAGATAGCCCTCATCATCCAGATAGCCGATGTCGCCGGTGCGCAGCGCGCCGTCGACAAAAGTCTTTTCGGTGTCTTCGGGGCGGTGCCAATAGCCCTGCATCACCTGCGGCCCGCGCGCGCAAACCTCGCCCCGTTCACCCGTGGGCAGGAGTTCGCCGGTTTCCGGATTGCGGATCTCGATGATCGTGGCGGGGAAGGCCGGGCCGCAGCTGTTGTCCTTGATACGCCCGTTGATCGGGTTGCAGGTGATGATTGGGCTGGCCTCCGACAGGCCATAGCCCTCGGTGATGATCGCGCCGGTCAGCTTTTCAAACGCCTGCCGCACGTCCAGCGGCAGCGGCGCCCCGCCCGAAACGCAGGCGGACAGATGCGACAGATCGGGCGCCTCGCCCGGCGCCACCTCATTGTTCATCGCCACCCAGATGGTCGGCACGCCAAACATGATGGTGGGCTTTGTGCGCCGGATCGTGGCCAGCATCTGTTTGAGGTCAAACCGGGCCAGCAGCACGATTTCCGCGGCGATCTCGATGGAAAAGTTGAGCACCGTGGTCAGCGCAAAGACATGGAACATCGGCAACACGCCCAGCACGCGCTCCTGCGCGCTCATCGCATGGCCCAGATGGGCCAGCATCTGGGCCGAATTGGCGGTCAGATTGGCATGGCTGAGCATCGCGCCCTTGGGCGTGCCGGTGGTGCCTCCGGTATATTGCAGCACGGCCAGATCCTGCGGGCTGCGCTCAATGGCGGGCATATCGCCCTTGCGCTCGATCAGGCGGAAGAAGCCGATATGCAGATCATCCTCGCTGTACCGGGCATGTTCGCGCCGTTTCAGCACCCGCCAGCCCAAAGATTGCAGCGTGGGCAGGATGGGGGCCAGCGGACACATCACGATCTTTTCAATGCCCGCCGCCGGACCAACCTCGCGCACCTTGACATAGATGCTGGCCACATCGGGCACCGCGATCATCCGCGCGCCGGAATCGCGGATCAGGTGATCCATCTCGCGCGGGGTGTACATGGGGTTGAGATTGACGATCACCGCCCCGATTTTCAGCGCGGCAAAATACATCACCACGAAATAGGGCGTGTTGGGCAGGCACAGCGCAAAGCGATCCCCCTTGCGCAGGCCCAGCGCGTAAAGCCCGCGCGCCGCCCGGTCGGCCAGACGCCCAACCTCGCCATAGGTCCATGTGCGGCCCAGAAAGTCGAGCGCGATCCTTTCGGCATGATGCTCGACCGCCTTGTCCAGCAGATCGGTGATCAGCCGTTCTTGCGGCATCCACCCTTCCTGCTCAAGGCTCTTGGCATCATCCGTTGCAATCATCGCTCGCCCTTTCCGTTATTTTATCGTTATTTATGCGTCAGATGGTAAATCGACCGCCCAGCGCAAAGATGAACACATGGGCCGAATTGACCGTGCCGTTCATCAGGATAGGCGTTTGCGCCGCCGTGCCGACATAGGCCGCCGTGGTGCGGTTGATCGGCCCGCTGTCCAGCGTCAGGTAATTGACGCCGACATCGACCGCGAAACGCTTCGACATCTGATGCGTGGCGCCCATGGCGAACACCCAGCGGTTGGTGTCGGGCACGCGCGCATCGCGCTCGGTGCTGCGCACCGGCGTCAGGTCGCGCGCCACGCCGCTGCGCAGCGTCCAGCGCGGCGAAACGGCCACATCCACGCCCACCGCATAGCTCCAGCTGTCGCGATAGTTTTCGGGGATCGCGGTGTTATAGGGCGCGGCCAGGCGGATCGCGTCAAACTTGGACCATCCGCTGGCGGTGGCCTGCGCATTGAGCGTGATGGCCGGGGTCACGGCATAGCGGATGCCGAAAATCGCCTGCCACGGCGTGCTGAAACTGGCCGAGGTGTTGACCGTGCCATTGTTGGCCGCCAGCGGCCCCAGCAGGCCCGCCACCGTCACCGAACCATTGAGCGTATGCTTGACCGAGGACTTGTAGCTGGCCCCGATGCTGACCGGCCCGCGCTGGAGCTGGAAACCGGCCGACCAGCCCATGTCCCAGCCATTGCCCGACAGTTTCTGCGACCCGTCGGCCAGCAGCGGCGAGAGGTTGGGCAGGGCATTGCCCAGTTCGGCCTTGGCATATTCGATGTTGGCCGCCGCGCCGATACGCAGACCAGGCAGCACTTCGATGGCGATGCCGGGCTGAATGTCGATGGTCAGCAGCGAGGTGCGCAGCGCCGAATAGCGCGCCCAGCTTGTCGTGGCGTAATCGGTGGTGAAATTATACGGCGCGGTGATGGCAAGGCCCAGCGCAACCGTGTCGGTCAGGCCATAGGAGATCGCGCCGGTGGGCACGACGCCGTTTTCAATGGGGTTGCTGCTCACCTGATCGCCGCCCACGCCTGCGGGCGATTGCGCGGGGCGCACGATGATCGTGTTGACATTGGTCATCTTGGCGGCGGGCAGGATCGCGCTGGCCCCGGCATGGATGGCGATGCCCTTTTGCCCGGCAATCGCCGCCGGGTTCCACCACAAGGATTCAGGACCGGTATCGGCCACCTCGCCCGAATAGGCGCGGCCCGTGGCCTTGGGGCTTTGCTCGACGATATAGAAGCCGCTTGCCATCGCCTGCGCCGGGATCAGGCCCAGCAGCAGCGCGGAAATTTTTGCGGCACGAGAAAATTTGCGAACCGAAGTCATATTTTGCCTCCCCTTCATGGGATTGTTGCGGTCAGCGCAAGCGCTTCCAAGTCTGGCTCTTGCACAAAGGCCAGACGATGCAACCTTTTACCTTGAGCGTGTCGCGATCGATCAGGCTGAGCGTGGCCTGATAGGTGCCGCCATCGTCGCCATTATAGATCGTGCCGCCGGCCCATTCGCCGCTCTTGGCATGAAACCCTTGCAGGATCGTCAGGCCTTTGAGCATCCGGTCGCGCTGGGCGGCGTCCTTGTTCTTGGTATCGCGCAATTGCGGATTGGTGCGCAGCGCATCCGATTCCACCAGCCGCCCACAGATCGAGGGGCCGCAGGCGGCAATTTCCACCACGCCATGCTTCGTTTCGGTCTGCCACCGGCCCAGCGCATCCTGGGCGGATGGCGCGGCGGCGGCCGCCAATATCCCTAAGAGGGCAATCATCCTTTCGGCTCCTTCTCCTGACCTGCGCATCGGGGTGATCCCCAAGGTGCGGGGCCGCAGGCGTTTAGGTGCTTTGCTGCACTCTGTTCCTTGCGGCGAATCAGTGTATGCATCAAAAATTGGTTGACGTATAGGGAAACTTGGGCACCATTAGAGCAGAAGGGTGCGGGGCGTGATTCCCGTGCTACAATCCCGGCCAATAAGTCGACAAAAAGAGGATGTGCGATGCGTAACGTGGTGATTGCGGGCTATGCCCGTTCTCCTTTCCATCTGGCGGGCAAGGGCGCGCTGGCGCGGGTGCGGCCCGACGATCTGGCCGCCGATGTGGTGCGGGGGCTGATCGCACGCACGGGCGTTGATGCCGCCGCGCTCGAAGATCTGATTGTCGGCTGCGCTTTTCCCGAGGGCGAACAGGGGTTTAACATTGCCCGCCTGATCGGCCTGATTGCCGATCTGCCGCTCTCGGTGGGGGGCATGACGGTCAACCGTTTCTGCGGCTCTTCGATGAGTGCCATCCATTATGCTGCGGGCCAGATCCAGCTTGGTGCGGGCGAGGTGTTCATTGCTGCGGGCGTGGAATCGATGAGCCGTGTGCCGATGATGGGCTTTAACCCGATGCCCAATCCGGCGCTGGCCAAAAAGAGCGCGGCCTATCTGGGCATGGGCGATACGGCCGAAAACGTGGCGGCCAAATTCGGCATCAGCCGCGCGGCCCAAGAAGCCTTTGCGGTGGAGAGCCAGCGCAAGGCGGGCGCGGCCATCGCGGCGGGCCTGCTTTCCGATGAAATCGTGGCCGTGGGCGGCGTGGAGGCCGACGGCACCCCGCGCCCCGGCACCACGGCTGAGGCTCTGGCGGGCCTCAAGCCTGCCTTTTCCGCCAATGGCAGCGTGACGGCGGGCACCGCCAGCCCGCTGACCGATGGCGCCGCCGCCGTGCTGGTGTGCAGCGAGGATTATGCTGTCGCCAACGGCCTGCCCATTCTGGCGCGGATCAAATCGGTGGCCATCAGCGGATGTGCGCCCGAAATCATGGGCATGGGGCCGGTTGAATCCAGCCGCAAGGCGCTGGCCCGCGCGGGGATTTCGGTGGGCGATCTTGATGTGGTCGAACTCAACGAAGCCTTTGCCAGCCAGAGCCTTGCCTGCATCGGCGAACTGGGGCTGGACGTGGCCAAGGTCAACATTGACGGCGGGGCGATTGCCATCGGCCACCCGCTGGGCGCGACCGGCGCGCGCATCGTCGGCAAGGCGGCCAGCCTTTTGAAGCGCACCGGGGGCCGCTATGCTCTGGCCACGCAATGCATCGGCGGCGGGCAGGGGATCGCCACGGTTCTGGAGGCCATCTGATGGTGAAGGAACTCTGTGTGATCGGCGCCGGGACCATGGGCGCCGGCATCGCGGCGCAGGCGGCCAATGCGGGCGTGCCGGTGCTGCTGCTGGATATCGTGCGGGACGCTGCGGATCGTAACTCTGTTGCGGCTGGCGCGATTGAGCGGCTGAAGAAAGCTGAACCGGCGGCCTTCATGAGCAAGGCGGCGGCGCGGCTGGTCGAGGCGGGCAATATTGAGGATGATCTGGGCCGGGTTGCCGAATGCGACTGGGTGATCGAGGCGATTGTCGAAAAGATCGAGCTGAAGCACGCGCTTTATGAAAAGCTGGAGGCGGTGCGGACGCCGGGGACGGCGATTTCGTCGAACACCTCGACCATTCCGCTCGACCGCCTGATCGAGGGGCGCAGCGAGGCCTTCGCCCGCGATTTCCTCATCACTCATTTCTTCAACCCTCCGCGTTACATGCGCCTGCTGGAAATTGTGGCCGGGCCCAAGAGCGACCCCGCACTGGTGGCCAAGGTTTCCGATTTTGCCGATCGCGCAATGGGCAAGACCGTGGTGCGCGCCAAAGACACGCCCGGCTTCCTCGCCAATCGCGTGGGGACATACTGGCTTCAGGCGGCGATCAATGCGGCTTTTGAGCAGGGCGTTTCCATCGAGGATGCCGATGCCATCGGCGGCAAACCGATGGGCGTGCCCAAGACCGGGATCTTCGGTCTGGTCGATCTGGTGGGCATTGATCTCATGCCCTATCTCAAGGCCAGCCTGACCGGCACTCTGCCTGCCAATGACCCCTATCAGTCCATCGCCCATGACCATCCGCTGATCCTGAAAATGATCGCGGAGGGCTATACCGGGCGCAAGGGCAAGGGCGGCTTTTACCGGATCAATAAGGAAGCCGGGAAGGTCAAGGAAGCGATCAACCTGAGCACCGGGGATTATGCCAAGGCGGCCAAGCCCGTCTCGATCCCTTCGGCGGCGCAGAAGGATTTGAAGGCGCTGATTTCCGCGCCGGGCGTGGTGGGTGCCTATGCCTGGGCCGTGCTGGGGCCGACATTGGCCTATGCGGCGGGGCTGATTGGCGAGGCATCGGACGACATTCTGGCCATCGATGTAGCGATGAAGCTGGGCTATAATTGGAAATATGGCCCGTTTGAGCTGATAGACCGGATTGGCGGCGCGGATTTCGTTGCCCGTTTACAGGCCGAGGGGCGCGAGATTCCCGCGATCCTGACGCTGGCGGCGGGGCGTCCGTTTTACCGCGTTGAGGAAGGCGTGCGCCAATATCTGGGCGCCGATGGCGAGTATCACGCGATTGCGCGGCCCGATGGCGTGCTGTTGCTGGAGGACATCAAGGCGGCGTCCAAGCCGGTGCTGAAAAGCGCTTCGGCGGCGCTGTGGGATATTGGCGACGGCGTGGTGGCGCTGGAATTCACCGGCAAGATGAACGCGCTCGACGGCGAGGTGATGAAGCTGATCGAGAAGACGATTCCGCTGGTGGCCGAGCAGTACAAGGCGCTGGTGGTCTATAATGAAGGTTCGAACTTCTCGGCTGGTGCGAACCTTGGCCTTGCCATCTTCGCCATCAACATCGCCGCATGGGGCGAGGTGGAGAAGCTGGTTGCGGGCGGACAGAAGGCGTATAAGGCGCTGAAATACGCACCCTTCCCGGTGGTGGCCGCGCCCTTTGGCATGGCGCTGGGGGGCGGGTGCGAGATCTGCCTCAATGCCGATGCGGTGCAGGCCCATGCCGAAACCTATATCGGTCTGGTCGAATGCGGCGTGGGGCTGATCCCCGGCTGGGGCGGATGCGGGGAATTGATGGTCCGCGCCGCGCAAAGCCCCAAGGCGCCCAAGGGGCCGATGCCCCCGGTGGCCAAGGCGTTTGAAACGATCTCGACCGCCACGGTCGCCAAATCGGCGGCCAATGCCAAGGAGATCGGTTATTTGCGCCCCAGCGACGGCATCACCATGAACCGCGACCGCCTGCTGGCAGACGCCAAGGCGCGGGCGCTGGCGATGGTCGAGGGCTATACCCCGCCCGCGCCGCCCACTTTCCGCCTGCCCGGCGCCAGCGGCAAGACCGCGCTGGAACTGGCGGTCAAGGGCTTCCGCGCGCGCGGCCTTGCCACGCCCTATGACGAGGTGGTGGCCGACAAGCTGGCCACGGTTCTGACCGGGGGGGATGCCGATGTGGTCGATACTGTAACCGAAGAGCAGCTATTGGCGCTGGAGCTGCGCGAATTCATGACGCTGGTGCGCGATAGTCGTACGCAGGCGCGGGTGGAGCATATGCTGACCACCGGCAAGCCGCTGCGCAATTGACGCCGGTATAACAGGAGAGGTTTTATGCAGGTCTATACCGCACCCTTGCGCGATATGCGCTTTGTTCTGAATGAATTGCATCAGGATGACGGCTTTGGCGGGCTCTCGGTGCATGAGGAATTCACCACCGATCTGACCGATGCCGTTTTGGAAGAGGCGGCCAAGCTGTGTCAGGACGTGCTGCTGCCCATCAACCTTTCGGGCGATGCCGAAGGGTGCCGCTATGAAAACGGCGTGGTGCGCACGCCCAAGGGCTTCAAGGAGGCCTATGACCAGTTCGTGCAGAGCGGCTGGGGCGGCCTTGTCATGCCGGTCGAATATGGCGGGCAGGGGTTGCCCGAGGCGGTGGGCAAGCTGGTCGAGGAGATGATCTGCGCCACCAATGTCTCCTTCAGCCTCTATCCCGGCCTGACAGCGGGGGCAGTGACGGCGCTCAACGCCTATGCCAGCGAGGAATTGAAGGCGGCCTATCTGCCCAAGATGATCAGCGGCGAATGGTCGGGCACGATGAACCTGACCGAACCGCATTGCGGGACCGATCTGGGCCTGCTGCGCACCAAGGCCGAGCCGGTGGGCGATGGCAGTTACAAGCTGACCGGCTCGAAGATCTTCATTTCGGCGGGCGAGCAGGATTTGACCAGCAACATCATCCATCTGGTGCTGGCGCGTCTGCCCGATGCGCCCAAGGGGGTGAAGGGGATCAGCCTGTTCCTCGTGCCCAAGTTCCTGCCCGATGAGGCGGGCAATCCGGGCGCGCGCAATGGCGTGCGCGCCAGCGGGATCGAGCATAAGATGGGGATCAAGGCGAGTGCCACCTGTCAGATGCAGTTCGATGAGGCTATCGGCTGGCTGGTTGGCGAGCCGCATCGGGGCCTTGAGGCGATGTTCACGATGATGAATGCCGAGCGCGTGGGCGTGGGCATTCAGGGGTTGGGCATTGGTGAGGCGGCCTATCAGTCGGCCGTGTGGTATGCCAAGGATCGGCTTCAGGGGCGTTCGCTTTCGGGCGCGAAATATCCCGATAAGGCGGCGGACCCGATCATCGTTCACCCCGATGTGCGCAAGAACCTGCTGACCATGCGGGCCTATAATGAGGGCTGTCGGGCGCTGGGCGCATGGGTGGCGCGCGGGCTGGACGCGGAAAAGCACGCAACCGACCCCGAGGTTCGCCAGCGGGCCGAGGATTTCGTCGCGTTGATGACGCCGGTGGTCAAAGCCTTGTTCACCGACCTTGGCCATGACAGCGCGAGCCTTGCGGTGCAGGTCTATGGCGGCCATGGCTATATCCATGAAAGCGGGGTCGAGCAGTATCAGCGCGATGCCCGTATCGCGATGATCTATGAAGGCACCAACGGCATTCAGGCGCTCGATCTGGTCGGGCGGAAACTGGGCGCGCATATGGGGCGCTATTTGCGCAGCTTCTTCCATCCCGTGTCGGCCTTTATCGAGGAGAACAAGGGCGAAGGCCCGATGCAGAAGATGATCGAGGGGCTGGAAAAGGCCTTTGGCGCTTTGCAGCTTTCCACCGCGACGATTGCCGAAAAGGGCATGAAGGACGCCGAGGAAGCAGGGGCGGCGGCCAGCGATTATCTGCGCCTGCTCGGCCTTGTCGGCATGGCCTATTGCTTTGCTAAATCGACCAAGATCGCCGGGCTGCAATTGTTCTTCGGCACCGAGGACAAGGCGTTTTACGAGACCAAGATCAAGACCGCGACCTTCTTCTTTGAAAAGATCCTGCCGCAGGCGACCACGCATTTCCTTGCCATCAAGGCGGGCAAGGGCGCGCTGATGGCCTTTGCCGAGGATGAATTCTGATGGACATTTCGATTCCCCACAGCCTTGGCCGGGTTGAGGCCAGGCGCCGCATCGAGGTGGGCCTGCCCAAGCTTGCCGCCCATATTCCGGGCGGGGGGGCTCTTACCTCGGAATGGGCGGGCGATTATGTGCTGAACATGACGATTACGGCGCTCGGCTCGCGCATTCCGGTGTCGCTGACCATCGAGGAAGACCGGCTCAGCGGCAGCCTTGAGGTGCCCGCTCTGATGAGGATGATGCAGGGGCAGGTGGCCGAATTTGTGGAACTCAGCGCAGGCAAGATGCTCGACAAGGCCTGATGAAAAAAGGGCGGCGGTTTTGCGCCGCCGCCCTTTTCCTCAATTCTTGTGCTGGTCGTTTTCGAGGCGCTCGTATTCGTCCTCGATCTGCTTGGGCGCATCCTGCCAGCTCGTCCACGGCAGGCCCTTTTTCAGCGTATAGGACCAGCGCTCCATCCACTCGATCCCGTCCTTGCCGACATAGGGATCGCGGGTTTTATAGGCCGGATCGCGCATCGCCGCCTCCAGCGTGACGGGCCGCAGCTTGCGCCGCTTCAGGATCGCGGAGAGTTCGTCGATGCTGTCGGCATTGAGCCGCGTGTCGTGGAGCAGCATGACAAAGGCGATCTGGCGCCCGAACAGCGCGTCCGAGGCCTTCTGATACCAACTGATCGCGCGTTCGGTATAATCGAGATATTGCTTGCGCACGCGCAGCCGCCGCGCCTCGTCATGGCGGGCCAGCGCATCCTCATAGGGTTCGGCAAACATCCAGTCGTCAGCGTCGATCGTGACCGGCGCAATACGATAGCCATGCTGGCCCAGCCATGCGTTGATTGCGTGCTTGACCGCCTCGGGCGCGCCGGTTTCAAGATAGGGATGACGGAACCAGTCCAGCTTGCGCCCCCGCGCGGCCAGCAATTCGCGCGTCACCGGCTCGCCCTTGGCAATATCGGCAATATAGCCCGCCGCGCCCAGATCATTGGGCGATTCATGGCTGAACGTGTGGTTGCCCAGATCCTTGCCCGCATCCAGCCATAGTTTCAGATTGGTGATCTGGCGCGCGCGCACTGCCTCGTCCAGCTTCGATTCGTTGACGAAGCCGATGGCGGGCATATGGTTGCGCCGCAGCCCGCGCAGCAAGGTTCGGTTGATGTAATCCAGCCATGCCTGATCGTTGAACAGGCTCAACCCCGGCAAATCGTCAAAAGTCAGCGCAACCTTGCCCATTTGCGCAGGCGGCGGGGCCAAAGGTTGCGCCAAAACCGGCGTGCCGCCCGCCATCAGCGCCAGTGCTGCCACCGCGCCCCAAACTCCACGCATGTCTTATATTCCCCCGTTTCATCATTTGACGGCGGGGTGCAACTCCACACCGTCTCGCCATTCGCCGCCGATGGCCTGTATCAGGGCCACGGCGGCGGTCTGTTGATTGACGGTATTCTGTATCAGATTAACACGCGCCGAATAGGCTGTGGATTGTGCGGAGGAAACGCTGGTGAAATCGACCGTGCCGGCCTGATACTGGTTGCGGATGATGGTTTCGGCCCGTGCCGCAGCGGCATTGGCGGCGGCGTAATGGGGTGCCTCGGCGCGATAGGCCGAGACGGCGGACAGGTTGGTTTCCACCTCCTGAAACGCATTGAGCACGCTCTGGCGATAGGTGGCCACAGCCGCATTATAGGCCGCGCGGGCCTGCGCCACCTTGGCCGAACGCGCGCCAAAGTCGATCAGCGTTTCGGCAGCGCTCGCCCCCAGCGACCAGAGCGAGGTGGCCGCGCTGAACAGGTTGGTCATCGTGGTGGAGTTCGACCCCACCGAGCCGGACAGGGTGATCGAGGGGAAGAAGGCCGAGCGCTGAATGCCGATGGCCGAATTGGCGGCAGCCACCGATCTTTCGGCATTGGCGATGTCGGGGCGGCGTTGCAGGATGTCGCCCGGCATCACGCCCGGCACCGAAGGCAGCGCCGGGTTCCACGCCGCCGGGGCCAGATGGAAGGTGGAGGGGTTTTCGCCCACCAGCACCGCGATGGCATTTTCATAGGATGCGCGCTGGCGCTCCAGATCGCGCAAATTCGCCTCGGCATTTGACAAGGTGGCCTGCGCGCTTTGCACATCGGCTTCGCTGATGGTCCCGGCGGAGAGCTTGTTGCGCGTCACCTCCAGCGAGCGGCGATAGGAGGCCACACTGTCGGTCAGCATCGCCTTTTGCGCGTCGATCCCGCGCAATTGGAAATAATTGGTGGCCAATGTGCCCCGCGCCGAGAGCGTGGCATTGGCCAGCGTGGCGGCCGATGCCTGCGCCTGCGCCTTGGACTGGCGCGTGGTATCGGCCAGCTTGCCCCAGATGTCGGGGGTCCAACTGGCGCTGCCGGTGGCCGAAATGGTGGTGCCGGTACGCGTCACGCTGCCGCCCGACCCTGTGGTGGTGCCGGTGCTGTTGGCGGCAAAGGTGCCGCTGCGCGTGTCGCTGGCGCTGGCGCTGATGGTGGGGAAGAGCGCGGCGCGATTGGCGCGCACCACCGCCTCGGCCTGCGCATAGGCGGCGCGGTAATAGGCGACGTTCTGGTTGGTCACCTCCACCTTTTCCTCCAAAGCGTCCAGCGCGGGATCGCCGAAGAGCTTCCACCATTGCCCCTTGGCCACATCATCGGCGGGCATGGCGGGCGCCCATCCGGCATCGCCCTTGAAGGCGGCGGCGGGGGCGGCGCTGGTGGGTACATGATATTTGGGGGCCATGCTGCATCCCGACAGGGCCAGCGCTGTGGTAAGGGCAAAAAGGGTGCGCTTCATCATATCAGGCTTCCAGAGGTTCTGCGTCACCATGACGGGCCAGCAGATGTTCATGGGGAGAGCGGCGGCGCCATTTGTCCACCGCCAGATAGACCACAGGCGTCGTCAGCAGCGTCAGCATCTGGCTGACGATCAGCCCGCCCACGATGGCAATGCCCAGCGGGCGACGCAGTTCGGCGCCGTCGCCAAAACCGATGGCCAGAGGCAAGGCCCCCAGCGCGGCGGCCAGCGTGGTCATCAGGATCGGGCGGAAACGCAGCAGGCTGGCCTCGCGGATCGCCTCGAAGGAGGACAGCCCGCGCGAACGTTCCGATTCGATGGCAAAATCGATGATCAGGATCGCGTTCTTCTTCACAATGCCGATCAGCAGCACGACCCCGATCAGCGCGATGATATCGAACTGCCCCCCCGTCACGATCAGCGCAAAGATCGCCCCCACGCCCGCCGAGGGCAGGGTGGAGAGCACTGTCAGCGGGTGGATCGCGCTTTCATACAGAATGCCCAGCACGATATAGATCGTGACGATCGCGGCCACGATCAGCATCGGCATCGAACCGGTCGATTGCTGAAACACCTTGGCCGTGCCGCCGAAATCGCCATGGACGCCGGCGGGCAGCGCCAGATCGGCCTGCGTTTTGGCAATGGTCTGCGCGGCCTGCCCCAGCGAGAGGCCCGGCGGCAGGTTGAACGAGATCGTCGCCGAGGGCTCGCCATCGGTATGGCTGACGCTGGCCGCGGTTGATGCGTTGGACCATGCCGCCACGGTCGAGAGCGGCACCTGCGAGGTGGCCGCGCTGCTCACCGCGCTGCCCTTGGCCGCATTGCTGCCCAGCGAGGCATTGGCGTTGGTGGCCGTGGTGGACGAGGACAAGGTGCCGCCCACCGGCAGATAGAGATTGCCCAGCGCTTCCGGCTTGCCCGAATAGGTCGGGTCGGCCTCCATCACCACATGATACTGGTTCAGCCCCTGATAGATCGAGGCGACCTGCCGCTGGCCAAAGGCGTCATAGAGCGTCTGGTCGATGGTGTTCATGGTGATGCCGAGGCTGGCCGCGCGGTTGCGGTCAACAGTGACAAAGGCGCTGGCGCCCGCGTCCTGCTGGTCAATATCCACGTCGGTGATCGCCTGCGGCTGGGCCTTCAGGGCTTTGACCAGCTTCTCGCCCGCCTCGCGCAGCATCTGGGCGCTCTCGGCGTGGAGGACATATTGATAGGTTGCGCTGGTCTGTCGCCCCCCCGCCTGCAAATCCTGCACCGGGTTGAGAAACACGCTGACCCCGCGCACCCGCGCCAGTTTGGGGCGCAGGCGGGCGATGACATCGTTGATCGGCGGGCGCTCTCCGCGCGGTTTCAGATTGACGAACATAAAGCCCGAACCCGCGCGCCCGCCCCCGGTAAAGGCCACCAGCGTGGCGACGGCCGGATCGGCGCGGATGATGTTGGCCGCCTGCGTCAGCTTGTCGGCGGTGGCGGTAAAGGACATGGATTGATCGACGCGCAGGCCGCCGGTCATCGCGCCCGTATCCTGTTGCGGCAGCAATCCCTTGGGCGCGACCACGATCAGGAACACGTTCAGGATCACCGCGCCCAGCAGCAGCAGCAGCACCGGCCCGCGATGGTTCAGCGCCCAATCCAGCCGCCGCGCATAACGCGCATGGAGTCCATCGAAAAACCGCCGCGAGGCGCGGAACAGGGCATTGTCCTTTTCCACCCCCGGTGCGGCCAGCGCCCGGCTGGCCAGCATCGGCGTGACCGTCAGGCTGGCGATCAGGCTGATGCCCACCGCCGCCGTCATGGTCAGCGCAAATTCGCGCATCAGCCGCCCCATCACCCCGCCCATGAAGATCAGCGGCACAAACACCGCGACAAGGGACAGCGAGATGGACAGCACGGTAAAGCCCACTTCGCGCGCGCCGCGCAGGGCGGCGGGGAAGGGGGGCATCCCTTCCTCGACATGGCGGGCGATGTTTTCAACCACCACGATGGCATCGTCGACCACGAAGCCGGTCGCCACGGTCAGCGCCATGAGCGAAAGATTGTCGAGCAGAAAGCCCGACATATACATCACCCCCAACGTGCCCAGCAGCGAGACGATCACCGCCGCCGCCGGGATCAGCGTCGCGCGCCAGCTTTGCAGAAACACGCTGACCACGATCACCACCAGCAGTGTGGAGACAAGCAGCGCGATCTCCACCTCATGCAGCGAGGAGCGGATGGTGATCGTGCGGTCGGTGGCGATGTTGAGCTTGATGTCGGCGGGCAGCAAGGCTTGCAGCCCCGGCACCTGCGCGCGCAGGGCATCGACTGTCTGCACGATATTGGCGTCGGGCTGGCGGGTGATGATGATGGGCACCGACTTCTTGCCGTTGAACAGGCCCATCGTGTGCAGTTCTTCGGGCCCGTCGACTACGCGGGCGATGTCGGACAGGCGCACCGGTGCGCCATTGCGCCATGCGATGATCATGGGGGCAAAATCGCTGGCCTTCAATGCGGCGGCATTGGAGAAAATCTGCCAGGACAGGCCGCCCTTGGAAATGTCGATGCCTTCCAGCACGCCTCGGGGCCGGTTCGCGCTGGCCGATTGCAGGGCGGTGCGCACATCCTCCAGCCCGATCCCGGCGCGGGCCAGCTGCATCGGGTTGATCTCGATCCGCACGCCGGGCAAAGCCGCGCCGCCCAGCTCGACATTGCCCACCCCGTTCACCTGAAGCAGCTTTTGCTGCACGATGTTCGACACCGCATCATAGATCTGCTCGGGCGTGCGGGTCGGGCTGGTCAGGGCAAGGATCAGGATCGGCGCATCGGCCGGGTTCATCTTGCGATAGGTGGGATTGGTTTTCAGTGTTGAGGGCAGATCGGCCCGCGCGGCGGCAATCGCGGCCTGAACATCGCGTGCCGCGCCATCAATATTGCGAGAAAGATCGAATTGCAGCACCACCTGAGACGAGCCGAGCGAGGAGCGCGAGGTCATCTCGGTCACGCCCGCAATCGTGCCTAGGCGGCGCTCCAGCGGGCTGGCCACGGTGCTGGCCATGGTCGATGGGCTGGCGCCGGGCAGGCTGGCCTGCACCATCACCGTGGGAATATCGACGCGGGGCAGGGGCGCGACGGGAAGCTGGAAAAACGCTGCAATGCCCGCCAGCGCCACCCCGATGGTGAGCAATATCGTGCCGACCGGACGGCGGATGAAGGGCGCGGAGATATTCACGCCGCCTGCTCCCCTTGCGCGCGACTCCGGCGGGCCTGACGCCGCGCCCGCCAGTTTTCAAAGGCGAGGAAAATGACCGGCGTGGTGAACAGCGTCAAAACCTGAGACAGGATCAGGCCCCCCGCGATGGACAGGCCCAAAGGCTGGCGCAATTCATGGCCCATGCCCGAACCGAAGATCATCGGGATGGCGGCAAACAGCGCGGCAAAGGTGGTCATCATGATCGGACGGAAGCGCAGATGGGCGGCGCGGCGGATCGCTTCGCCCGCCTCCATTCCTTCCTCGCGCATGGCGGCAATGGCAAAGTCGATCATCATGATCGCGTTTTTCTTCACAATGCCGATCAGCAGCACGATGCCGATGATCCCGATCACCCCCAGCCCATAAGAGGTCAGCGCCAGTGCGATCAGAGCCCCCACGCCCGCCGAGGGCAGGGTGGAGAGAATTGTGACGGGATGGATGAAGCTTTCATACAGCACGCCCAGCACGATATAGACCGTGATGATCGCGGCCAGCACCAGCACCAGTTCGTTCGAAAGCGCCGAGCGGAAGGCCGAGGCCGAGCCGGAAAAATCCATCGTCAAAGAGGATGGCATGCCCAGATCCTTGGCCACCTGTTCGATGGAGGACACCGCATGGCCCAGCGAGACGCCCGGCGTCACATCGAAACCGATCGTGGCCGAGGGGAATTGCCCCTCGCGCGCCAGAACCAGCGGGCTGGTGCCCTCGCGGATCGTGGCGATGG
Source organism: Novosphingobium sp. SG751A (assembly GCF_013149295.1). GTDB lineage: Bacteria > Pseudomonadota > Alphaproteobacteria > Sphingomonadales > Sphingomonadaceae > Novosphingobium. The sequence continues at coordinate 60,741 of NZ_JABGCB010000007.1, read as the reverse complement.
TGCCCAGCGGCACCTGCGTGCCCGAGGACAGCGGGATATAGAGCTGCCCAAGGCTTTGCGGATCGGACAGCATCTGCGGGCTGGCCGAGAGGATCACGCGGTTCTGGCTCGACTGGGTATAGATCGTCGAGATGATCCGCTGGCCAAAGGCATCATAGAGCGCATTGTCGACGCTGAGCACCGAAAGGCCCAGACGTGCCGCCGCATCGCGGTTGACGTCCACGATCACGCTGCGCCCTTGCCCCAGCGCGGGCGCATTGACATCGCGCAGCGAGCTTTCGCTTTTCAGCGCCTGTGCCAGTTTTTGCCCCCAGGTGTTGACCGTATCCTGATCCGCGCCATGCAGGGCAAAGCGATAGGGCGTCAGGCCCGTTTCGGTGTCGATGGTCAGATCCTGCACCGGCTGGAAATAGAGCTGAACCCCCGGCACACCGGCTGCGCTTTCGCGCAGGCGGGTCATGATCGCCTCCTGACCCTCACGCGCGCTGATGGGCTTCAGGTTGATGACCATCCGCCCCTGATTGACGGTGGTGTTCGTGCCATCGACGCCCACGCTGGAGGAGAGCGATTCCACGCCCGGATCCTCCAGCATCCTGGCCGCCACCTGCTGTTGCAGATGGGCCATGCGGGTAAAGCTGATGTCCTGCGCGGCGACCAACGTCGCGCGGATTTGCCCGGTATCCTGGGTCGGAAACAGGTTTTTCGGGATCGCCCAGAATAGCGCCGCCGTCACCACCAGTGAACCGGCAAAGACCAGCATGGTCAGGCCCGAACGTTCCATCACCCAGGCCAGCGCGCGGGCATAGGCGGCGGCGAGGCGGTCGAACTGGTGCATCGCCTTGTCCACGATGACAAAGCGGCGCTCCTCATGCTCGGGCCGCAGCCAGCGCGCGGCCAGCATCGGCACGGCGGTGAGCGCCACCAGCGCGGACAGGGCAATGGTAACGGCAAGGCTGATGGCAAATTCGCGAAACAGCCGCCCGACCACATCGCCCATGAACAACAACGGGATCAGCACCGCGATCAGGCTGACGGTCAGGCTGATGATGGTAAAGCCAATCTCGCTGGCGCCCTTGAGCGCGGCGTCAAAGGGCTTCATCCCTTCCTCGACATAGCGGGCTATATTCTCGATCACCACGATGGCATCGTCGACCACGAAACCGCTGGCGATGGTCAGCGCCATCAGCGTGAGATTGTTGATCGAAAAGCCCAGCGCCCACATGGCCGCAAAGGCGCCCACCAAGGACAGAGGCACCGAAATCGCCGCCACCATCGTTGCGCGGATGCTGCCCAGAAACAGGAAGATCACCAGCACCACGAGGCCCACGGCCAGCACCAGTTCGAATTGCACATCCTCGACGCTGGCGCGAATGCCCTCGGTGCGGTCGGTCAGGATGTTGACCTTGACGTCGGCGGGCAATTGCGCGGTGAGGTCCGGCAGCGCCGCCTTGATCGCATCGACCGTGGCGATGACATTGGCGCCGGGCTGGCGCTGAACGTCAATGATGACGGCGCTCTGCTTGTTCATCCAACTGGCGGTGCGGGTGTTTTCCACGCCCGCTTCCACGCTGGCCACATCGGACAGGCGGATCGGCGCGCCATTGGCATAGGTGATGACCAGATTGGCGTAATCTTTCGCGCTGCCCAACTGGTCATTGGCGTCGATGGTCCAGCTTTTGGTGATCCCGTCAAAGCTGCCCTTGGCCATGTTGACATTGGCGTTGGAAATCGCGCTGCGGATGCTTTCGAGGCTCAGCCCCCGCGTGGCCAGCGCCTGAACATTGGCGATGATGCGCACGGCGGGGCGCTGTCCGCCCGAGAGCGAGACAAGGCCCACGCCCGAAACCTGCGCGATCTTGTTCGAAAACTGCCGCTCGACAATCCCCTGCACCTCGCCCAGCGGGCGGGTTTTCGAGGAAACGCCCAGCGTGATGACCGGCGCGTCGGCCGGGTTCACCTTGGCATAGACCGGGGGCGCGGGCAGATCGGACGGCAGCAAACTGTTCGCCGCATTGATCGCGGCCTGCACCTGCTGCTCGGCCACGTCCAGCGCCATGCCCAGATCGAATTGCAGCGTGATGACCGAGGCCCCGCCCGAGGAATTCGAGGTCATGCGCGTCAGGCCCGGCATCTGGCCGAACTGGCGTTCCAGCGGGCTGGTGACGGTCAGCGCCATCACATCGGGGCTGGCGCCGGGATAGAGCGTGCGCACCTGTATCGTGGGATAATCCACCTGCGGCAGCGCCGAGAGCGGCAATTGCTTCCACGCGATGAAGCCTGCCAGCAGCAGCGCGATCATCATCAGCGTGGTGGCCACAGGGCGCAGGATGAAGGGCCGCGATGGGCCGCCTATCACTTTCTCGGTCGGAATCGCGTCCGGGCCGGTTTCCACGGGCGCGCTCATTGGGCTGCCTTGCGCTTGCCCTTGTGTTCGCCCGCACCGCCGGGGCCGCCCGATCCGGCCAGACGCACGGTCGAGCCATCATCAAGCCCGTCCGCGCCCTCGGCCACAACCATCTGGCCCTTGCTCAGGCCCGACAGAACGGCGGTGTTCCTGCCATCGCTGGGGCCGACCTTGACCACGGTCAGCTTCACCTTCTTGTCAGGCTGCACCACGAACACGAAATCGCCCGGCGCGCCGTGACGCAGCGCCGAAACCGGCACCACCGGCACCTGATGCAGCGTATCGACCAGCATCTTCACATTGACGAACTGATTGGGGAAAAGGGCCTTCACCGCCGCCGGATTGGCAAAGCGCGCCTTGGCTTTGACCGTGCCGGTGGTGGTGTCGATCTGATTGTCAAAGGTCGAGAATGTGCCCTTGGCCAGCTCGCTCTTGCCGTCCTGATCATAGGCGATGACGGGCAGACCGGAACCCTTGGCGGCAATCGCGTTCAATTGTCCCTGCGGCACCGTGAAGGCGACATCGATGGGATCTGTGCGCGTGATCGTGGCAATGCCCGCCGTGTCCGAAGGCGTGACATAGGCGCCCACGCTGACCTGACGCAGGCCGATACGGCCCGAGAAAGGCGCCTTGACCGCGGTATATTGCAAATTCAGCTTGGCCGTCCCCACGGCGGCGCGGTCAGCCGAAACCGTGCCTTCCAACTGGCCCACCGTCGCGCGCTGGGTGTCGAGCGTCTGGCGCGCCACCGAATCCTGCGAGGCCAGCGTCTCATAGCGCTTGAGGTCCAGCTTGGCCGAATTCAACTGCGCCATATCCTTGGCCAGAGTCCCCTCGGCCTGAGCCAGCGAAAGGCGATAGGGGCGCGGGTCGATCTGGGCGATGACCTGTCCTTCGCGCACCTGCTGGCCTTCCTTGAACAGGATGGCGAAAACCGTGCCCGAAAGCTGGCTGCGCACGGCGGCCGAATCGATGGGCGTCACCGTGCCGATGGCGTTAACCTCGACCGGCATATCGCCAAGGCCCACCGGCACGGCCGAAACCGCCGCCGCAGGCCGCCCGGAGCGCGCATTCTTTTGCGCCCCGGCGCCTGCAAACCATTTGCCGATCAGCGCCACCGCCACCAGTCCGATCACCACCAGCGCATAGGCCAGCCAAGGTTTGCGGCGGGGCCGATGGTCTTCATAATAGGGCGCGGTGTCGGACATGGTGGCATACTCCATCGGCGGCAAGACCGGTGTTTCAAAGGACATCAGAACGCGGCAAGCGATCCACAGCTTGCCCATCGGTTACATTTGGCAGATTGCCACAAGCTGACAACGAAGAAAGTATCGTCAATTGCAACAGAACGTAACAGGCGAGATGCGCTCTGCGGCATTTACGATGGTGGCTGATGACCGGACCCGACTCTTGCTGCTGGGCAGCCTGCCGGGGCAGGCCTCGCTGGCAGCGGGGCGATACTATGCCCATCCGCGCAACCAGTTCTGGCGCCTGCTCTCGCCGGTGGTCGGGGCGGATCTGATGGCAATGGAATATCAGGCGCGGCTTGCTACGCTGCTGGGCGCGGGAATCGGCCTGTGGGATGTGGTGGAAAGCGCCCGGAGGCGCGGCAGTCTCGACGCCGACCTGCGCGAGGTGGAGGCGCGGGATCTGCGCGGCGCGGCGGCCCGCCTGCCCGCGCTGCGGGCGATGGGGTTTAACGGGGCCAAGGCCTTCGCCATTGGGCGGGGGCAGCTCGGTGATGATTTTCCGGTGCCCCTGATCGCCCTGCCGTCCAGCAGCCCGGCTCATGCGGTGGGGATTGAGGCGAAGCAACCGGCATGGGCGGCGTTGGGGCAGTGGCTTTAAAATTTCAACACCGCGCCCATCAACCTTGGCCGAAACCGAAGCGCAACACCGACAGTAATGGGATTGCAAAGGGACAAGTCCCTTTGCCCGCCGGAGGCGCTTCTAAAACCTCACCACCCACCACCAAGCGCCAGGAACAGATTGATTTGATCCAGCACCAGCGCTTCCTTGGCCGCCTGCTCGCGCTGCGCCGCCAGCAGCGCCGTGTTGCGCCCGCCGATGTCCACCTGCGCCGCGGCCTTGCCGCCCTCGCGCAACCGGCGGAGCTGGTCGGCGGTTTGGTCGGCGGCCTCGCGCGCCTCGGTCAGGGAAAGGAGGCGGTTATGGTTCTCGCCATAGGTGGAGATCGCGGTCTGCACCTCGCGCAGGGCGTTGAGTACTTTGCCGTCGAACTGGGCCAGCGCGCGGGCGGTATCGGCCTTGGCGGCGCGGACCTTGGCGCGCGGGCCTGCGCTGGGGAAATTCCAGTGGATCAGCCCGGCGATGCTCCAGCGATTGGTCGCCGCCTGGCCCAGATCTTCCAGAATGCCTGTGGTACCGCCGGTCAATCCGATGCCGATTTGCGGATAAAGCTCAGCGGTGGCCACGCCGATTCGGGCGGTGGCGGCGGCGAGTTGGCGCTCGGCGGCGCGGATGTCGGGGCGGCGCGCGATCATTGCTGCGCCATCGCCGGTGGGCAGCGGCTGCGACAATTTGGGCAGGTGGTGGCAGGCTTCGGCCTCGCGCGGATATTCATCGGGCGTGCGGCCCATCAGGAAGGCAAGCCGATAGAGCGCCGCGCGCGACTTGATCTTGTCGAGCGGCAGCGCGGCCCGCGCATCGGCCAGACGGGCCTTGGCGGCGGAAACCTCGATCGCGCTGCCCCGGCCTTCGGCCTGCAGGCGCTCGGCAAATTCGACCAGCCGCTCCTGCACTTCCACCGAATGCTCGACGATGGCTTCCATCTCCTGCGCGCCGCAGACCTCGACATAGGACTTGGCCACTTCGGCGGCCAGCGTCACCTTGACCGCATCGGCCAGTGCGCCAACAGCGCCTTCATCGGCCCGCGCGGCCTCGGCCCCCCGTTTCAGACGGCCGAACAGGTCGAACTGATAGCTGACCCCGCCGCCGACCGAGCCGAGATTCATGACCGGCAAAGGTTCGGTGAGCAGATAAGATTCGCCCGAAAGCCTTGCGCGCTGGGCGGCGGCCTCGACGGAAAATTCCGGCTCATTGGCGCCCTCGGCCGCCTCGGTCATCGCCCGCGCCCGGCCCAGAGATGCCGCCGCCACGCGCAATTCGGTGTTGGCGCTCAGCGCCTGTTCTTCGAGCCGATCCAGCACCGGATCGTCATAGAGATGCCACCAGCGCGGAGGCAGGGGGGCCTGCGCGGTCATGCCGTCGGCCTGCGACAATTTGGCCGAAACGGGCTTGGGCGCCTGATAATTCGGCCCCATCACGCATCCGCTTAACGCCAGCGCCGTGCAGGCCGTCAGTAACCCCCGCCTCACTTCGCGCCGTCCCGCGCCAGTGTGACCGAGGCGGTCCGCCCGGCGATCAGGGCAATGTCGGCGGGCGGATTGTCCAGCTTGATGCGCACCGGCACGCGCTGGGCCAGACGCACCCAGCTGAAGGAAGGATTGATCGCGGGCAGCATCTTGGAGCTGGCCAACCGGTCATGGTCCTCGATCGCGGCGGCCAGCGAGGCGACATGGCCGGTCAGCACCTTGCTCTCGCCCATCATGCGGATGGTGGCGGCCTGACCCACATGGACATGGGGCAGCTTAGTCTCCTCGAAATAGCCCTCGACGCGCAGCGAGGCGGTGTCGATCAGCGCCATCACCGGCGCGCCCGCGCTGACATAATTGCCCACGCGCAGGTTGAGGTCGGACATGCGCCCGTCGGTGGGCGCCACCACCCGCGTGCGCGCCCGGTTGAGCAGCGCCAGATCGCGCGCATCACGCGCCGCCGTCACCCGCGCCTCGGCCTCGGCCAGCATGGCGGATGCCTCGGCGGCTTTGGCCTGCGCCTCGGCGGCCTTGGACTGGCTCTGCTCGGTGGCCTCGGCGGCGACCAGATCGCCCAGCTTCTGGTTGCGCGTGGCGTCGCGGCGGGCCTGGGTCAGCACCACATTGGCGCTCTGGATCGCGGCGCGCGCGCGCGTCACATCGGCCTGCGCGCTCTGCAACTGGCTGTCGGCCTGGCGGATGGCCAGATCAAAGCGGGCCGGGTCGATCTGAAACAAGAGGTCACCCTTGCGCACGGCCTGATCGTGGGTGACGAAAACCTGTGTCACCAACCCGGCCACATCGGGCGCCACCTGCACCACATCGGCCCGCACGCGCCCGTCGCGCGTCCATGGATCGGCCTGATAATAGGTAATCAGCGCGCGCCCCGCCACAAGCGCGGCCGCCACCAGCACGCCGGTCACAGCATAGCGGACGACTTTGGAGCCAGCAGGAGAAAGCGAGAGAGTCATGGCAGGGGGCCTTATAGCGGGGAATGCAGCAGGGACGGCACAAGCGGCGGCAGCCACAGCGTGACCAGCGCCCAGACGAGAATGAACATCGCGGTGTCAAACAGCACAGGATGCCATACGAAACGATAAAAACGGATGGCGATCAACAGCCGGTGCAGCAGCAGCGCGATCAGCAGCGCGATGCAGCCATGCACGGGGGCCGCGTCAATATAGATGCCGCCAAGGATATATTCGGCGCTCATGCGTAACCTCCGGCGCGAAAGGCGGGGGCGTGGGGAAACAGATTGCGGCGCAGCGCCACCAGCGCGGCGCGGCCCTGTTCCGGCTCGGTGATCAGCGTGGCCGACGTGGCCAGTTGCGGCAAGGGCTGGCTTTGCGTCAGGCGCAGCGCAATGTCGATGGCCTCGAGCATTTCCTCAGGCGCCGCCGTGGCGCGCTTGTCGGACCAATGTGCGGTGCCAAGGCGCAGCATATGTTCGAGCGCGGCGGCAAGGGCGGGCGTGGCATGGCTGCGCAGATGCTGGATCTGGACGATGTTCATGGCGATGCGAATGTCGCGCAGGCCCGCCGTCGCCATATCGGTATCCGCGCCCAGACGCTGGGTGATGAGCGCGAGCTGATCGGTGCTGCGCCCAAGGGCAGCCAGCGCATCGGGCGGCGAGGAGGAGCGCGCCAACGCCACCAGATCACGTCGCATCCGTCCGTTCAGCCGGGCAATCGCCACATCCTTGCTGATCGTGGTCAGGCCCGCCGTCATCCCTGCGGCCACGATCATCGCCACGAACTGGGCCAGATTGGTGTTGAGGAAATGTGCAAAATCGGCGGTATAGGTTTCCTGCAAGGCCAGCGTGCTGCAAAAACCCATCATCAGCGCCAGCGAGAACAGGCCATAGCGCGGATTGGGCAGCAGGCTGCCAAAGAGCAGCAGCGCGGGCGAGAGCACCAGCACCAGCGGAAAGAACCCGTCGATCTGGGGCAGGATATAGAACAGATACAGCCCCGCCAGCGGCATGGCCGAGAGCGTGGCCACGCCGAAATTGAGGATGGCGGGCACCGGATTGTCCATCGCCGCAAACAGACAGCAGAACACCCCCGCCAGCGCGGCCGCCGAGGCGCCATCGTGCCAGCCCGAGAGGATCCAGATCGCGCAGACCACCAGAATGGTGAGCGTGGCCGCCACGCCCGCGATCAGCGCCGACATCGGATCGGCATGCAGTTCTATCGTGCCCTTCTGCTCCTGAGCCGAGAGCGGCGAGGGGCTTTGCGGATTGCCCAGATGGACCAGCAGCGCATCGCATTCGTCCAGCAGCACCCCCGCCTGCCGCCGCCTCAGTTCATAGCTTTCGCGCAGCAATTCGCTCCATTCGTCCTCGCCATCGCCGATCGCGCGCCGCCGGTCCGCCATGCCCGAGAGCACCGGCAAGAGCAGCAGCACGCGGCGCAGCAGCGCCTGTACGCTGGCGGTCGCCTCGCGCCAGTGGGATGTGTCGAAGGGGATGTGCGTGGCCAGCAGCGTGCATTCCACCGCATCGACGGCCAGTTGCTGGCGGTCGCGCAGCGAGGTGGTGGGCGCCGCTCCGCCCAGAATATCGTCATACCACCCGCGCGCATCGGCCAGCCAGCGTTTCAGGCGCGGCTCGAGCGCGGTGGCCACCGATTTGGGCCAGAGCAAACTGTGCGCCAGCGTGGCGCAGGTGATGCCCAGCACGATTTCGGTCACGCGCGCGGCGGCAATGTCGAACACCGCCTCGGGCCGGTCCACGGCGGGAAAGGCGATGATCGCGGCGGTATAGCCCGCCAGCATCAGCATATAGGCGCGCGGCGAGCGGTCGAGCAGCGAGACGGCCAGCGTGACCCCCACCCAGAGCGCGAGGGCAAGGCTGAGCAATTCGGGCCATTCCACCAGCATCGGCACCAGCGCGACCGCCACCGTGGCGCCGCCGCCCGTGCCGATCACGCGATAGATCGCCTTGGACCGGGTCGCGCCCGAGAGCGGGCTGGACACGATATAGGCCGTGCTCATCGCCCAAAAGGGCATGGGCAGGCCGACGAACAGGCTGATCCACAGAGCGAGCAGCGCGGCAAAGGCGGTCTTGGCGGAATAGGCCCATGCGGACCAATTGGGCAATGTCATGCGCAACGACCGCAGGCGGAATGGGGCAACAGATCGATCACGAAGGGGCGACTCGAAAGGGGGGACATCTGTGCCTTAGGCCTCCTTATGCCCTCATACCACACAGCAGTCTGGCGTTTAGCTATAAATATATTTATGGTATGGCTTATGTCGCTCCAACATCTGCGCACCTTTGTCGAAGTCTATCGCCAGCGCTCGATCAGCGGGGCCGCGCGCAGCCTTGGCCTGACGCAACCGGCGGTTTCCCAGCATATCGCCGCGCTTGAGGCTGCCATCGAGCGCGACTTGTTCACCCGCCAGCCCAAGGGCGTGATCCCCACGCTGGCGGGCGAGGAGCTGGCCGCCAGCCTTGGCGACCGGCTCGATATTGCCGAGGCGGCGCTGGCGGCGGCGCGGGCGCGCTCGTCCGACATGACGGGGTCGGTGCGATTGATCGGCCATGGCGATTTCCTGGCCGAGGTGGTGGCGCCGCGCCTGTTGCCGCTGCTCCATTCGGGCCTGCGCATCAGCCTGCATACCGGCGACCGTGAGGCGATCCGGCAGGGGCTGATCGAGGGCAATTACGACCTTGGCCTCTCTGCCTATGTGCTTGCCGACCGTCGGTTGCGCAGCGCGCGCATTCATGAAGAGCGCGTCTATGCCGTGGCCGCGCCGAGAGTTGCCGCGCGCATCATGGCGGCCCCTGATTTGCGCCGGGCGTTAATGGCCGAACCGGTGCTGGCCTATCATCTCGAACGTCCGCTGGTCGAGGATTGGCTGGTGGAAAACCGCCTGCCCGGCCCGCCTGTCAGCCCGGCGGTGGTGGGGCAGGATCTGCGCTGTCTGCGCAGCCTGTTGATGCAGGAATTCGGCTGGACTGCGCTGCCCGGCTATCTTTGCGGCGATCTGATTGCGCGAGGGCAATTGGCCGAAATCATCGCCCCGGTCGAGCGCCCCGTTCACACTTATTCGCTGGTCTGGTCGCCTGCTGCCCTGCGTCATCCGCGCGTGGCTTTTGCGCGAAATGCGTTAATGGCGGGCAGCTTTCCCTAAAAGGGACATTTTCCCACCGGTTTGTCGCAATTTGTCGTAGTTACCACTAGGCAGTCGGCACGAGTTCTCTACAAGGAATGTGCGATGGCGGGGGCCTGAGTTGGGGAACTGTGTAATGTGGGGACGGGCCGTGTCAGGTCGTGGGGGAAAGGACAGCCTGTTGAAGGGCGGGCTGGCGCTGGCATGGATGCTGGCCGCATCGCCCTGTTGGGCGCAATCGGTTTCAGCCGATGCTGCACCGGGCGTTGCTGCGCAGCATAGCGCGGGCGTGGCGCAGGATGCGGCAACAACGCCCAATGTTCCCCCGGTTCAGGACGCCGCTCCGACATCGGCTCAGCCTGCGGCATCCACCCCAGCTTCCGCCGAAACCCAGCCTGCCGAGCCGCCGCGTCACACCGGCCATCGTGGCGCCGAGGAAGAGCCCGGCATCGTGGTTTCCTCGCGTCCGCTGGCGCCCGATCCCGGCCGAGCCATCAATCAGGCCTCCTTTGCCGTGACACAGGCGATTGACAATGCGGTGCTCGAACCCTTTTCCAAAGGGTATGAAGCGGTCGTGCCTTCGCCGGTGCGCGATGGCATTCACAATGCGCTTTATAACCTGCGCGAACCGGTGATCGCGGCCAATTTCCTGATGCAGCACAAGATCGGCAAGACGGCCGAGACCGTGGCCCGTTTTGTCCTCAATTCGACGATCGGTCTGGCCGGGATCTTTGATATGGCCAAGCGCAAGCCGTTCAGAATGCCTTTTCGTGAAAACGGTTTTGCCGATACGATGGGCTTTTATGGTGTGCCTAACGGGCCGTATATTTACATGCCCTTGTTCGGATCGACGACCCTGCGCGATCTGACCGGGCGCATTGTGGATCGTGCGGCCTTGCCTCTGGCAATCGGCCGCAATGTCCTGCCGACGGCGGCCGTCGTGCCGATGATCGTTCTGGGGATTGTTGATCGCCGCGTGGTCAACAAGGAGCGGCTGCGGCAGGAAAAGGAAGCAGCCGATCCCTATACGACCACCCGCGACAATTATCTGCGCCGTCGGGCCGATCAGATCGAGGGTCTGCGCCATCCTCATGGCGAGGGCGAAGGCGGCAAAAAGGCCGAAAAAGAAGAAGAGGGCTGATCGCCAGCCCTCTTCGTCCATGCTTAATCCTCTGCCTCGGCGGCGATGAACAGACATTGTTCGACCCGCATGGTCCAGATCAGCCCGTCGCCCTGGCGGGCGGTGCGGGTGATCTGGCGGATCGTGTCATAGATCGGCTTGGCATTGGCCTCGTCCACGACGATGTGGATCATGGATTTGGGCGTGAAATCGACCAGATCCTGCTTGATCGTCCATGGATTGTTGCCCAGCTTTCCCGTGCCGCTGCACCCTTCGACGCGGGCCACGGTCATGCCGGGAAATTCCGGCAATTGCCGCAGCGCCACGCGCAGCATTTCAAGACGGCTGGGCCGAACTACGGCGCGGATTTCAATCATGGCCATGGTGTTTTCTCCCCTCAGGCCTCGACGCGTTCATCATCAAAGAAGCGATAGATCGTGGGCAGCACCACCAGCGTCAGCACCGTGGAGGTAATCAGCCCCCCGATCACCACGATGGCCAGCGGCTTTTGCACCTCCGACCCCGGCCCTGTGGCGAACAGGAACGGGATGAGGCCCAGCAGAGCCACGGTCGCCGTCATCATCACCGGGCGGAAACGCAGGGTTGCCCCCTGAACCACCGCCTCGCGCACCGATTTGCCCTCATCGCGCAGGTTGCGGATATAGGAGACCAGCACCACGCCGTTGAGCACCGCAATGCCCCAGAGCGCGATAAAGCCCACCGAGGCCGGCACCGAGAGATATTCCCCCGTCACCGCCAGCCCCACGATCCCGCCGATGGAGGCAAAGGGCAGCACCAGAATGATGAGCGAGGCCAGACGCAGCGAGTTGAACAGCACGAACAGCAGGAAGAAGATCGCCGCCACCGTGATCGGCACGATGATCATCAAATGGCCCAGCGCGCGCTCCATATTCTGGAATTGCCCGCCCCATTCGAGATAATAACCATCGGGCAGCTTGATCTGTTTATCGACCTTCTGCTGAAGCTCGGCCACGAAGCCGCCAAGGTCGCGGCCTTTGACATTCATGCCGATGACGATGCGGCGCTTGCCCATTTCGCGGCTGATCTGCGCGGGGCCGTCCGACACTACCACTTTGGCCACGTCCGCCAGACGCGCCTGCGCGCCGCCCGGCGAGGTGATCAGCAGGTTCGAGATCGCCTCGATATTGTTGCGATAGGCTTCGGGCAGGCGGACCACGCCGGGGAAGCGGCGCTCGCCTTCAAAGATCTCGGTGGCCTGTTTGCCCCCCACAGCCGTTTCGAGCAGATCATTCACATCGGCCACATTGAGGCCAAAGCGCGCCAGCGCCGCCCGGTCGATCTCGATGGAGAGATATTGCTGGCCGCTGACCTTTTCGATGCGCAGATCTTCGGCGCCTTGCAGCGATTGACCCACGCGGGCGATTTCCTCGGCCACGCGCTTCAATTCGTCCATGTCATCGCCAAACACCTTGACCGCGATGTCGGAGCGCACGCCTGTCACCATTTCGTCCACACGGTCGGAAATGGGCTGGGCCATGACGATCTGCACGCCGGGCAGAGCTTTAAGCTTTTCGCGCATCGCGTCGGCAATATCGTCCTGATTCCACCCCTTGGGCCATTCCTCGCGCGGTTTCAGGCTGACGATGGGGGTGGATTCATTGGGGCCTTGCGGATCGGCCGGGCTTTCGCCGCGACCCACGCCCGACACCGCCGATTTGACGCCGGGCACCTGCATGATCAGGCGCATGCCCTCCATCTCGATCTTGATCGATTCATCCAGAGCGATGTTGGGCACACGGTTGATGCCGGGCACCACCGAGCCTTCCTTCATTTCGGGAATGAAGGCCGTGCCAAGGAAGGGCAGGATCGCCAGCGTCGCCAGAAAGCCGCCCACGGCAAGGCTGATCGTGCGCTTTTCATTGCCCAGCGCCCAATGCAGCATCCGCAGATAGTACTTCTTCATCACCTTGATGACGCGGGTGTCGTGGTCTTCCTCGCCCCCGTGGCTGCCCTCATGGGCCTTAGGCGCCTTGAGCAGATAGGAGGACAGCACCGGCGTCACCGTCAGCGACAGCACCAACGAAATGGCCAGCGCGATGGCGATCGTATAGGCCAGCGGAGAGAACATCTTGCCCTCCATCCCCTGCAGCGTCATCAGCGGGAGGAAGACGAGGATGATGATCCCCACGCCAAAGATCACCGGCGTCGCCACCTCGACCACGGCGCGCAGGATGATACGGATCTTGCTTTCCCCGCTGTCGCGCGTCTGGCCCAGCAGGAGGAAGGCGTTTTCCACCACCACCACCGACCCATCGACCATCAGGCCGATGGCGATGGCAAGGCCCCCCAGCGACATGAGATTGGCCGAGATGCCAAGGTAATTCATGCAGATGAACGTCAGCAGCGGCGTCAGCACCAGTGTGGACACCACGATGACCGAGGACCGCACATCGCCTAGAAAGACGAACAGCACGATCACCACCAGCACGATGCCTTCCATCAGCACCTTGACCACGGTGTGGATGGCCGCATCGACCAGTTCGGAACGGTCGTAATAGGGCGCGATCTTGAGGCCATCGGGCAACATGCCCTTGCTGTTGATCTGCTCGACGCGCTCCTTGATCTTGGTGACGATGGCCTTGGCATTGCCGCCCGCCATCATCAGCGCGATCCCGCCCACGCTTTCAGTCACGCCATTCTTGATCAGCGCGCCGTCGCGCACGCCCGGCCCGATCTTCACCTCGGCCACATCGCGCAGATAGACTGGCGTGGCCGCGCTTTCGCGGATGACGATCGATCGCAGGTCGTCCTCGCTTTTGACCAGACCCACGCCCCGGATCAGATATTGTTCGGCATATTGGGGCAGCACGCCGCCGCCCGCATTGGCATTGTTGCGGGCCACCGCCTGATAGACCTCGGCCACGCTGACCGAATAGTGGCGCAGCTGATCGGGGTTGACCAGAACCTGATATTGCTTGGCAAAGCCGCCCTGCGAATTGATCTCGGCCACGCCGGGAATCGAGCGCAGCAGCGGGCGCACCACCCAGTCCTGCACCGTCCGGCGGCGGGTTAATTCCTCTTGAGACAGCACTGAATTGCCGTCACCCGGCTTGTCCAGCGTATATTGATAGACCTCGCCAAGGCCCGTCGAGACCGGGCCCAGCACCGGGGCAATGCCCGGCTGCATTTTCGAGCCGACCTCGATCAAGCGCTCCATCACCAATTGGCGCGCGAAATAGACATTGGTCTTGTCGGTAAAGACCAGTGTGATCAGCGACAGGTTAGGCTTGTTGAGCGAGCGCATCTCCTCAAGGCCGGGCAGGCCCGTCATCGCCACTTCGATGGGCACGGTGGCCATGCGCTCCACCTCTTCGGGGCTGCGGCCCCAAGCCTCGGTGGCAATCTGGACCTGAACATTGGTCACATCGGGAAAGGCATCGACCGACAGTTTCGACGCTGCATTCAGGCCAAAGCCCAAAAGCACCGCCGCCACCACGATCACGATCAGGCGCTGTTGCAGCGCCGCGCGTATCAGGGACTGGATCATTGGCCTTCCAATGCCTGCCGGTTGCGCTCGTTATTCAGATGGAAGGCGCCTTCGATGGCGATGCGCTCGCCCGGCTTGACGCCCGAAATCACCACCCTCTTGCCCGCGACCTCCTCGCCCAGCGACACAGCGCGGATGCGGAATTTGGAAGGCGCGGTTTCGACAAAGACATAGTCCTTGTTGTTCTCGCGCACGATGGCCGCATTGGGCACCACGGGCTGCTTTTCGGGCGTGGCCGTCACCAGCATGGTGGCCAGCATCTGGGGCTTCAACTCCCCGCTGCGATTATCCAGCTCGGTGCGCACCACCACGGTGCGCGTCTTGGGATCGACCACCTGGCCCACATAGACCAGCTTTCCCTCACGCTTGGCCCCGCCCAGCGCGGGAATTTCCAGCGCAACGGTCTGGCCCTGTTTCACGAAACGCACCTGTTGTTCGGGCACCAGCGCGGTGGCCCAGAGCTTGGACAGATCGGCCACCACGAACAAAGCGTCGGCCGGCTGCACCACTTGCCCCAGTGCCAGATTGCGTTCGACCACCACCCCGTTCATCGTCGAAAGGATCGGGGTGGAGGAGGAAATCACCCCTTGCCCCCCCAATTGCCCCAGCGCCGAGGCCGATACGCCCAGCAGGCGCAATTGATCGGCGGCGGCGCGCATTTCGGCATGCGAAATGCTGGCCTCGCTCTGGCGGCGCTGCAATTCGGCCGCCGCGATCACATCGGCGGCGTAAAGCTGCTGGGCGCGTTCGGCGGCGCGGCGGTTCAGCTCATATTGCGAGCGAGCGCGCAGATAAGCGAGCTGCTGCGTGGAAAGGTCCGAGCTGTTGATCCGGCCCAGCACTGTCCCGCGCGCCACGTTCTGGCCGATATTGGCGGCCATGTCGGTCACGCGGCCCGTCACGGTCGCGCCGATGCGCGCCACGCGGTTTTCGTCAAACGTGATCTGGCCCGCTACGCGCAGCGTATCGGACACAGCCTCGACGCCCACCGGGGCGACTTTGACGCGGCCCTGCATATTGGCGCCGGCGGCCACCGTCTCGGGGTCGATCTTGGGCTTGGCGGCTTTTTCATCATCGCCGCAGGCGCAAAGCGCCAAGGACAGAGCCAGCGCCACAAAAGGAAATTTGTTCATGGGTTTATCTCTGCGCAAGATTGGAGCTGAGCCGCTGGATTTCGACCAGCGCCACGGCAAGATCGAAACGGCTGTTGATAAGATCGGCGCGCGCGCTACGGAAAACGCGCTGGGCGTCCAGAACGTCGATCAACCCGCGTTCGCCAAAGCGATAGGCCGCCTCGGCGACCTTGAGCGCCGATTGCGCCTGCGACACCACGCCGCCTTCCAGCGCGGCGACCGTGTTCTGGGCGATCTCATATTGTTTGTACGCGATCACCAGTTCCTGACGGACCGCATATTCGCGCGCCTCAAGCCCCAGCGTGGACTTGGACAACTGCGCCTCGGCGGCGGCCACCGGTCCCTTGCGTCGGTCCCAGATGGGCACGGTCAGGCTGACGCCAAAACGGGTCTGATCCTGCTCAGCGTCGCCGCTGCGTTCGGCGCGCAGCGCGATCTGCGGCAAACGCAGCGCCTCTTCGGTACGCAGGCGATAGCGCGCCTGATCCTGTTGCGCGCGGGCCTGAACCAGATCGGGGTTGGTGTGCGCGACCTGCTCGACCAATTCGTCAAACGGCGGCAATTTGGGCAAGGTCTGCAAACGGCCCGTCACGGTGAAATTTTCCGGCAGGGCGGGGCCTACCATCATCCGCAACTGGCTGCGCGCCTGTTGAACCCGCAGCGCGGCGGCGGCGGCGGTCTTTTGCACGTTGAGCAATTCGGCCTCGGCGCGGATCGACTCGAATTTGGCCGTTTCGCCCTGCTTGACGCTGAAGGACACCTTTTGCTGCATCGAGCGTACGATGCCGACATCTTCCTCGGCCACGACCTGTTCGGCGCTGCGGCGCAGCAGGTCGTAATAGGCCATGCGCAGATTGGCGAGCCAGTTGGTCACCTGCCCGGCAAAGCCCGCCTCGCTGGCCGCCAATCCGGCGCGGGCCGCCTCGATGCGCGGCGTGCGCGAAAAGGGCAGGTCGAGCGGCTGCGACAAGCTGTAGCTGGTGGCGGTGCCTGAAATCCCGCTGGCCACTGGCTTGTATCGCATGGGGCCGGTCATGAATTCGACCGTGGGGTTGGGCAGGGCGCGCGCGGTGCTCACCTCGCTGCGGGCGATGGCGACATCGCGCTGAGCAGCCTGAAGAGCAGGATTGGTGTCCTGAGCCAATTGCTCAAGATGATCGAGAGTATAGTTTTCCTGTGCCATGGCGTTTCCGCCGCTCAGCAGAAAAAGCACCAGAATATGGTGTGATCGCATCAGTAATCGAACTCCGCGAGGGCTTAATCCCGTATTTCCAGAACCCTCCCGACGGACGACTGACTATACTATGTTCTATCGCTGTCGGATTGTGGGGTATGGGAAAGCCGGCGGAGCGGCAAATAAAAATCCAATAAACAATTTGCATTTGACGCGCAGGTGCAAGGCCCTGCGCGTCAGAGATTTGAGAAGGTGATGGCGGGCGCCTCGGCCTGATCCAGCCGCGCGCCCATGATCCGCGCCAGCGTGGGCGCAATCGCGCGCATGTCGATCTCGCCCAGATCGCGGCCTTTGGGCACGCCCGGCCCGGCCATGATAAAGGTTGAGCGCATGCGCGGATCGCCGGGGAAGAAGCCGTGCATCCCCTTGTAGGGCGGCACAAAACGCAGCGGCAGGCCCGGCGCGATAAAGCCGGTGGCCAGCATCGGCGGGGCAAGGTTAAGATAGAAGCTGGCCTGAGGATTGCCGCCCGCCTTGGCGATGGCATCGCCCTCCAGCATATCGGTGATGCGATTGGCCGGATCACCTTTCAGGCCCAGCAGCAGGTCGCGCACCCTGGCCACCAGCGCCGCATCATCGGGCCGCGCCAGCACCACCGCCACCGACCCGCCCGAGGCCCATGCCGCCGCGTCCCAACTCTCGATCTTTTGCCGCCCCAGCGGATCGGGCGCGGACAGGCGGATAAGGCCCGCATCAATCAGCGCGCGGCTCAGGTTAAAGGCATTGTCCACTGGGGCAAAGCCATGATCGGAGACCAGCGCGATCACCGCATCGGGATGCGCCTTGCGCTCGGCGGTCACCAACCGGCCGACGATGGTGTCAAGCCCTTCCAGCACGGCATGGCCGGCCGCGCTGTCGGGCCCGGTCTCATGCTCGGTATGGTCCAGAGCGGCCAGATAGACGGTCAGGAAATCGGGATGATGCGTGGCGATCAAGCGGGCGGCAAACCGCCCCCGCGTCTGGTCGGCGGCTAAATCCTCGGCTTTGCCCGGCGCGTAGGGGCCTTCCTTGGCCTCCAGTTCCGGCAACAGGCCGGGGGTGGCAAGCGCGGCCAACAGTTTGGCGTCATCTTCATGCCCGGTGCGCCAGATCTGCGGCAGGTTCCAGCCGATCCTTGCCCCCACGCTGACGGGCCAGTGGACATTGCCGGTGGTCAGCCCGCGCGCCCGCGCCGCGTCCCACAGGGTCGGCACCTTGATGTCGGCGCCATACCAGTACCAGCCGTCCTGATTGATCGCGGTGGGGTCGAAGGTCACATTGTTGACCACGCCATGATGGGCCGGATCGACCCCGGTGATCAGCGTCGTATGGCTGGGATAGGTCAGCGTGGGGAGCACGCCCACCACGCCGCCCGCATGCGCACCTTCGGCCAGCAGCGCGCGCAGGGCCGGGATTTTTAATCCGCGCCGGTCGGCCTCGATCACATCGCCCGGCCGCAATCCGTCGATGGAGATCAGCAGCACCGGGTGATGCGCCGGTTTTGTTGCCGGTTTCGCCGTGGCGGCAGGGATGCACCCCACCGCCAGCAACAGACCCAGAAGCGCGGATTTCACACCCATCAGAAGCCCGCCTTGACCGTGCCGAACACCGCGCGCGGCGCGCCTACCATCAAGGTCTGGTTGTCGCCGCTGAAGCCGAAGCCATTGGTGCCGATGGTCGAGACATATTTCACATCGAACAGGTTTGTCGCATTGACCTGAAGCTCGATGGGGCGGTCCGAGAAGGGCGTCTTGACGCGATAGCCGATGCTGGCGTCAACCAGCGTGCGCCCGCCCACGAACTGATCATTCGTATAGGTGAAATAGCGCTTCGACATGTAATTGACCGCAACCCGGCCAAAGATCACCTTGTTGTCATAGGCCAGTTCGGCGCGGGCCAGATGCTTGGGCGCATCCACCGTGGTCTTGCCGACCAGCCTGTAGGTGCCGATGTCGTCGCGATAGGTGCTGTCATTATAGGCATAGGACAGGGTGGTGGAGAAACCATGGCCCAGACGGGCGTTGACCAGCGCCTCGATGCCTGCCGAGCGCACACCGCCCACGTTCGAAAGCAGATTGGCCGAACCCACGATCCCGGCGGCGGTGGGGATCACCAGCAGGCGATTGTGGAAGTTGGTCAGATAGGCGCCCAGCGTGGCATTGATGCGCGCGTCCGAATAGCGATAGCCGGCCTCATACGTGTCCGAGCTTTCGGGCTTCAGGCTGCCTTTCACCGCGTCGAACCCGGCCTGCGTGGCCGAGAAGGGGCCGCTGGTGGTGGCGGATTGATAGGCGCGGGTGGACTGGGCAAAACCGGCGTAGATTTCACTGTTGCCGCCGATCTTATAGGCCGCGCCGATGGTGGGCTGGAACCAGTCCTTGGCCGCGATCCGGCCCGAGGCGCGACCGCCCGCGATCACGGGGGTGGCCTTGTTGATGACGGCAAAGCCCTTCCAGCCCAGATTGATGGTCAGGTCGCCATATTTCACCGTATCGGCCACATGATATTGCAGCGTCTCGGTGGCAAAGTTCAGCTCCCACTGGGTGGCGAAGGGGTTGCTGGGCCAGTCGAGCAGGCCCTGACCCGGATCGGTGCGGCTGAGCACGGCGTAATAGCGGCGGGCCTGATTGAAGGCATTGTGTTCCCACCAGCCGCCGACGGTCAGCTTATGCGCGCCGATCTCGCCGTCGATATGGCCAAAGATGCCGCCGCGCTTGATCGCATATTCGGTGGTGCGCAGCGAGAGCGGGATGCCGTTCGGGCTGTTGACATAGGGCGTCCACCAGAGGCCGCGGCCCTTGTTGTCATGATAATAGCCCTTGATCTCGCCGGTGAACTTCTCGCTCAACCGGGTCTTGGCGCCGATCCAGCCGAGGAAATCCTTGCGCAGACCGCCGCCCGAATAATAAGCGTCATCGGCATTGGCAAAGGGGGCGGGCCATGCCGTGCCCGCCGAAGGATTGGTGGCCACCGCGCCCGAATAGCCATTGTTGGCGGCCACATCGGCCACCTTCACGGCCAGCGCGTAATTGTTTGAGATATTGTCCCAGTTATAGCCGAGGCGGCCCAGCATTTCGAGGCTGAGATCCTGATAATCGACCTCGGCGCGGTCGGAATAGGAGCCATAGGCCGACAATTCGGTCGCGCCCACCTTGCCCACGATCTTGGCGTTCACCAGCGTCTGGCGCTGCTGACCATAGCCCTTCCACTTGGCGGTTTCGTGGTGATCGACCGAAATAAAGCCGCGCACGTTGCCATTGGCATCGGCCGCATTGACTCGGCCAAAGGTGCGCCAGCTGTTGAAGCTGCCATAGGTGGCCGCGCCGTCCAGCGCGAAATGGTCGAGCGGGTCCATGCTGGAAAATTCGACCGTGCCGCCAAGGTTGTTGGTCGCCTGCGTGCCCAGGGCGCCTGCGCCCTGTGTCACGCGGGTGGCGCCGATATTGTCGGTGATGATTGCGCGGCTGACATGCAGTCCGTTGAGGTTGCCATAGGTGGCATCGCCCAGCGGTACGCCGTCGAGGGTGAAGCCAAGCTGGTTCTGATTAAAGCCGCGGATCGAGACGCGCGTGGCCCATTCATACGAACCGAACGGATCGGCGCTCTGGAAATTGACGCTGGGCAGGTTCTCGATGGCCTTGAACGGGCTGGTGCCGGGCACCAGCACGGCCAGATCCTTGGTGGTCAGCGTTTGCGCCTGACGCACGATGCCTTGCCCCACCACGACGATGGCGTCCGATTCGCCCGCATCGACGGCGGCGGGCGCCTCGGCGGCATGGGCGATGCCAAGCGGGCAAAGCGCGCTGGCGGCAAGCAGAAGATGGCAAAGTTTGGACATGACGACCCCCATGTGCGTGAATGCAGTGATGGGGCGCGGCCTAAGACTGGCCTGTTACGGACAAGTGGCGGAACAGAGGCGCTTTGGTGACGTTTGTGTGAAGATTACAAGACGTTGCTTATTTACATCAATGCCAGCCCATATGCCGCCCGATGAAGATCAGCGCCATAGCCCCCACCACCGAGGCGAGGAACCCGGCCGGGCGGGCGGGGCGCCCCACATCGCCGCGATTGACCACCAGATCGGCCAGCAGCGATCCCCCGATGCCCAGCAGAATCGTCATCCACCACCCCATCGGCACCGTGCCCAGATAAACGAAGCGGGCGATCAGCCCGACAACAAGCCCGGAAAACAGCGCGGCGATCAGGCGGAACATCGGTTTTCTCCGGAAGGGTTGGGTGTTGTAGAAGATTAGTACAGTCCGGCGCGAAGCGCAAAGCCGATCCGCAAGGCACATGCAGATGTGGAGAACTTTTTTGCTTTTTGCCCAATTTGACGCTTGCATGACAGGCCAATGCCCGATTTCCGCCGCGTCGCCGCGCCAGCGGATGGGCGCGGTTAAAATGCGCGACGGGGCGCTTTCCTCTTGCGCATGTTTCCGCCTTTGAGGCACAACAAGTTGTGGCCGGTGAAGGGCACCGACCTCTATCCCTAGTTTCGGTTGCTTGAGGCAGGAATGCCTCGATGCGAGACGATTCTGTGGAAAAGAGCAGCCCCTGCAAGCGCCGGAATGATCGATTTCAACACCATGGAGGGGCAGAACGTGGATTTCAGCAGCGGGGATGAGCGAGCCGAACGCAACAGCGATCTTTCGACTTTGCCGCTGACGGAGCCGCAGACGGGTGCCGATGGCGCCGCCGTTCTGTCCGAAAAGAAGGAGGCGGGCGCAAGCCCGGCTATGCCGATGAATGATAAGACCGATATGGCCGCCGATTTACTGACTGCCGAACGCGCGATGGGTGATCTGCTCAGTGTGGCGGCGGCTGCCGCTTCCTCGCCGAAACAGCCCGAGGACACCAAGCGCGTCGATGCGCGCCGGTTCAACATCGTCACCGATCCTTCGCGCGATGCGCTGCTGACCGATTTCGGGCGCGAGACGCTCGATGACCGCTATCTGCTGCCCGGCGAAAAGTATCAGGACCTGTTCGCCCGTGTGGCCGACGCCTATGCCGACGATGCCGATCATGCCCAGCGGATCTATGACTATATTTCCAAGCTGTGGTTCATGCCTGCAACGCCGGTGCTCTCCAACGGCGGCACCGGGCGCGGCCTGCCCATTTCGTGCTATCTCAACACGGTTGAGGACAGCCTGGACGGCATCGTCTCGACCTGGACCGAAAACGTCTGGCTCGCCTCGCGCGGGGGCGGCATCGGCACCTATTGGGGCAAGGTGCGCGGGATTGGCGAGCAGGTGGGCCTGAACGGCAAGACCAGCGGCATCATCCCCTTTGTACGCGTGATGGACAGCCTGACGCTGGCGATTTCGCAGGGGTCGCTGCGTCGTGGTTCGGCGGCGGCGTATCTCGATGTCAGCCACCCGGAAATCGAGGAGTTTCTCGAAATCCGCAAGACCAGCGGCGACTTCAACCGCAAGGCGCTGAACCTGCACCATGGTGTGCTGCTGACCGATGATTTCATGCAGGCGGTGCGCGACGGGCGCGAGTTTGAGCTGAAATCGCCCAAGGACGGCAGCGTGCGCGGCAAGGTCGATGCGCGCAGCCTGTTCCAGAAGCTGGTCGAAGTGCGTCTGGCCACCGGTGAGCCTTACCTTGTGTTCTCCGACACGGTGAACCGCATGATGCCCAAGCATCACCGCGATCTGGGGCTCAAGGTCTATACCTCGAACCTGTGCAGCGAAATCACCCTGCCCACCGGCAAGGACCATCTGGGCAATGACCGCACCGCCGTGTGCTGCCTCTCCTCGCTCAACCTTGAGACGTGGGACGAATGGAATGGCGACAAGCGCTTTATCGAGGACGTGCTGCGCTTCCTCGACAATGTGCTTCAGGACTATATCGACCGCGCGCCCTCCGAAATGGCTCGCGCCAAGTACTCGGCAAGCCGCGAGCGCAGCGTCGGCATGGGCGTGATGGGCTACCACTCCTTCCTGCAAAAGAAGGGCATCGCCTTTGAAAGCGCGATGGCAAAAGCGTGGAACCTGAAAATGTTCAAGCATGTCTCGGCCAAGGCCGACGAGGCGAGCATCCTGTTGGCGCAGGAACGCGGCGCATGCCCGGATGCGGCCGACATGGGCGTGATGCAGCGCTTTTCTTGCAAGATGGCGATTGCGCCGACCGCCTCGATTTCGATCATCTGCGGCGGCACCTCGGCCTGTATCGAGCCGATCCCGGCCAACATCTATACGCACAAGACGCTCTCGGGTTCGTTCGTGGTCAAGAACCCCTATCTGCAAAAGCTGCTGGCCGAAAAGAGCAAGGATTCCACCAATGTGTGGAACTCGATCCTTGAACAGGGCGGCTCGGTCCAGCACCTCGACTTCCTGTCGCCCGACGAGAAGGCGACCTACAAGACTTCGTTCGAAATCGACCAGCGCTGGCTGCTCGAATTCGCCGCCGACCGCACGCCCTATATCGATCAGGCCCAGTCGCTGAACCTCTATATCCCGGCCGACGTGGACAAGTGGGACCTGATGATGCTGCACTATCAGGCGTGGGAAAAGGGCATCAAGTCGCTCTACTACCTGCGCTCGAAGTCGGTGCAGCGCGCAGGGTTTGCCGGCGGGGTCGAGGCGGACAACACTTCCGAGGCGCCCAAGATCGAATTGAGCGCGGGCGAGCAGACGGACTATGAGGAATGTCTGGCCTGTCAGTGAGTTTTGGCAGGGTTTAATGCCTCCGGCGGGCAAAGGGACTCGGTCCCTTTGCAATCCCGTTACTGGTGGTGCCTTGTTGGCTGCAATGCAGATGGGGTGATGGATTGAAAGCCTGCGGCGCTTGTTAATGGCGCCGCAGGCTTTAATCATTCAAATATCGCGTCCGACACCCATCGGCTGAACCCATGGCGCAACGCAGGCAGTAACGGGAGCGCGAGGGACGAGTCCCTCGCATCTATCCCTTCCTTCTTCCCCCTGACACGCCTTGCGACACTTTCTCACCCTTCGCGGCTTGCCAATATGTCGCATTGCCTGCTTTGCATCCTTGCGTAACCTTGGGCGCGCAACGGGACCGCGCTCGGTCAGGACAGCATTCTAGGAAGGGAATTCAATGCGTAAGTGGCACCGCTGGCTCAGCCTGTTTTTCGGCGTTTTCATGTTGTGGATGGCCGTTACCGGCGTGCTCAGCCAGATTGTGCCGTTGACGCAGGCCAAGCCGCAGCAGGCGCAGGGTACCCCGGCCTCGATTTCCAAGCTCCAGCCCGACTTCGTCTGCCCCGCCGATGTGATGTGCCGGCCCAAGCAAAAGGGCGGCCAGAGCCTCGTCGGCCTGCTCCACCACCTGCATTCGGGCGAGACTTTCGGCCCGATCGGCGTGGTGATCTCGACGCTCACCGGCTTTGCGCTGCTCTTCTTCTCGATCTCGGGCATCTGGCTCTATGTGCAGATGTGGGGGTTCCGCAAGGGGCGCGGGCTGTCGCCGCGTTGGTTCTGGAAATAAGCCTTTGCCTCCGGCGGGCAAAGGGCGGGGGCCCTTTGCAATCCCGTTAATGGAGTTACCTTGCGGTCGGGCGCGCTATGCTCGCATATTGAAAGCCTGCGGCGCTTTTTATCGGCGCCGCAGGCTTTCCTGTTTCTACGCGGCGTCCGACACCCAAGGTCGAACCCCTGACGCAACGCAGACAGTAACGGGAGCGCGAGGGACCAACCGATTTGTCTCGACAAATCGGCTCTTTCAACCAGTCCCTCGCATATTTCCTGCCTTCTTCCTTCCCCAAAAAAATCCTCCGCCGAATCTGTGGGAAAGCATCCGGGGCCGATGCATCGCGGCGCCGAAACTGTTATCAAGCGCGCACAGTCGATGTAACGCATATCCACAAGACCTTGTGGTTGCCTGCTCGCAATACCATCTATCTGTTGATGGGTCGGACCGCGCTTCTATCGGCGCTCCCGCCCGTCTCGGGCCTTGAAAACCGCCGATTCTGGAGTAGTCGCATGTCCCTTCTCGAAGCCAGTAAGACTTACAAACCCTTCGAATATCCGTGGGCTTACGACTTCTGGAAACGTCAGCAGCAGGTCCACTGGCTGCCTGAAGAAGTGCCGTTGGGCGAAGATTGCCGCGACTGGGCGCAGAAGATTTCCGAGCATGAGCGCAACCTGCTCACCCAGATCTTCCGCTTCTTCACCCAGGCCGACGTGGAAGTGCAGGACTGCTATCACGAAAAATATGGCCGCGTGTTCAAGCCCACCGAAATCAAGATGATGCTGGCGGCGTTTTCGAACATGGAAACGATCCATATCGCGGCCTATTCGCATCTGCTCGACACGATCGGCATGCCCGAAACCGAATATGGCATGTTCCTCGAATATGAGGAAATGAAGGCCAAGCACGACTATATGGCCAGCTTTGGCGTCGATTCGGACGAGGATATCGCTCGCACTCTGGCCATGTTCGGCGGCTTTACCGAAGGGCTCCAGCTCTTCGCCTCCTTCGCCATGCTGATGAACTTCCCCCGCTTTAACAAGATGAAGGGCATGGGCCAGATCGTCACATGGTCGATTCGCGATGAATCGCTCCACTGCGAAGGCATCATCAAGCTGTTCCACACCTTCGTTCAGGAACGCGGCTGCCTGACCAAGGCGGTCAAGGAAGACATCATCGATTGCTGCCAGAAGACGGTGCGCCTCGAAGACGCCTTCATCGACCTGGCCTTTGAACAAGGCCCTGTGCCGGGCATGAGCGCCAAGGACATCAAGCGCTACATCCGCTACATCGCTGACTGGCGTCTTGGCCAGTTGGGCTTTCAGCCGATCTACATGATCGAAGACCACCCGCTGCCCTGGCTCCAGCCGCTGCTTAACGGTGTCGAACACGCCAACTTCTTCGAAACCCGCGCCACCGAATACTCCAAGGGCGCTACCCGCGGCGACTGGAACACGGTGTGGACCAGCTTCGATTCGCGCCGCAAGGCCAAGGCCATCGACCCTGCCGCGCTGATCTTTGATGAGGGCGCGGGGACCGAGGATATGTTCAAGGCGGCGGGGATTGCGGCGGAATAAGCGTTTGGTGGCTTATTCGCTTTGCGATTTTTAAAATGCGAGGGGCTAGCCCCTCGCGCTCCCATGACTGTCTTTGTGGCGCCATGAGTTCGGGCTTAGGTGTTGGACGCGAGGTTGAAATTTAACAGCCTGCGGCGCCGGCCAAAAGCGCCGCAGGCTTTCAATATATAAGCATAGCGCCCCCGCCGCCAACGAAGCGCCCTCCGTAACGGGATTGCAAAGGGCCCTGCCCTTTGCCTGCCGGAGGCAAAACCTTTTAATCCCCTACCGCCACCCCTCCAACGCATCCCCCAAGACTTCCTTCAACGGTCCCAGATCGCTTTCAAACGCCCGCCAGTGATCCAGCCCGGAACGATAGATCGGCCGCCGCACCTGCTCGCTGGAAACGGTGCGCACCGCGCGATCATTTTCGAAAAACCGCAGACAGGCCGGATCGAAGCCGACCCCCACCGCGTCTAGCAGGCGGCGCACCTGCCCCTCGGTATCCTCGACCAGATCCTCATAGACCAGCGTGTGGACGGCCCCCGGCGCTACTTGCGCAAAGTGGCGGATCAGCGCGAGATAGTGCCGATAATAGCGTCCCAATTCTTTGAGATCATAGGAAAACTCCTGCCCTTCGGCAAAGAGCTGTTTGAACCCTGAAAAACAGGCCGCCATCGGCGCGCGGCGCACATCGACGATCCGCGCATGGGGCAGGATCAGCCGGATCAGGCCGATATGCCGGAAATTGTTCGGCATCTTGTCGATAAACCGAGCCCGCCCCAGCCGCCGATGCACCGCCGCCCGGTCCAGATATTCCTGACCCCATGCGCGCACCTGCGCCGCATCCGCCGTGGCCAGCGCATCATCCCCGCCCGCCGCAATCCGCGCCGCCAGCGCCCCGATATAGGGCAGCTCCATTGTGCCCTCGATATCCGTGTGGCTGGCCAGAATCTGTTCGACCAGTGTGGAGCCGGAGCGCGGCAGGCCGACGACGAAGATCGGCGCATTGCTGTCTGCGCCCCATCCTTCGCGCCGGGCAAAAAACTCTGGTGTAAACAAAGCCTCGATCCGTGCCGCCTGCGCCGGATAATCCTCGGCCGCCATGGCGAAATGGCGCCGCACCAGCGCATTGCCCCGCGCATAATGGGCAAAGGCATCGCCCGCGCGGCCTGCATCCTCGGCGGCGCGGCCCACGGCAAATTCCAGATGCAGCCGGTCCACCTCGGCCAGATCGCCGCGTGCCAGCAATCCGCGCATCGCCGCCAGATCGCCCTCGCTCAACGCCGCCACTTTCAGATTGGCCAGCGACCACCACGCCTCGCCGACATGCGGCGCCAGCGAGGCGGCGCGGCGATAGGCGGCGATCGCGCCGTCACGCTCGCCCTTGGTGCGCAGCGCATGGCCATGATTGATTGCCACGCGCGGATTGCCGGGAAATTCGCGCGCAAGGCCGGCATGCAAAGCCTCGGCCCCGGCCTCGTCGCCCAGCAGCGCCAGACAACCGGCCTGAAGGTTGCGATAGGCCGGATTGGCCGGTTCAGCAGCCAGCAAAGGCGTCAGCTCGCGCATCGCCGCCTCGGCCTCTTGCCGTACGAACAGCGCGCGGGCCAGATCGAAGCGGGCCAGCGTAAAGCCGGGATCAAGCGTCAAGGCATGGCGCAGCAAAGTTTCGGCATTATCAAAGGCCCGCACCGTCACATAGCAAGCCGCCAGCAGGCGCGAGGCCTCGGCATGGTTGGGCTGGGCCAGCAGAAAGGCGCGCAGGATCGGCTCGGCCTGACCATGGTGGCCAAGGGCGACCATTTCGGCCGCCCGGCCCACATCGGGATGATCGGCCGAAAGTCGCGCCAGCGCCGCCTTGGCTCGCATCTCGCGCGCGCCATCGCCCATGGCAAAGGCCGCATCGGCCAGCGCCTGCCACGCCTCGCCCAGCGCGGGGTCAAGCTGGACCGCCGCCTCAAGCTGTGCCAGCCCGTCGCCCGCCCGTCCGGTCGCGCGCAGGCACAGGCCTAATTCATAGCGCGTGCGCGCCGCGCGGGGGAAGGCCTGCGCCAAGGGAGCCAGCAGGCCCAGCGCCTCGACACACCGCCCCTGTCGCCGCAGGGCCGAGGCAAGGATCAGGCGCGGGCGGGGGTCTTGCGGCGCGCGGGCGGCCAGCGTGCGTGCCAGCTTTTCTGCGCGGGCGGGGGCATCGGCCAGCGCCGCTGCGGCTTGGGCAAAAGGATCGCTCATCACATTATCCGCATAGGGCCAAAGGGCCGCAATGGGCAAAGAAAAAGCCCGGCCTGCGCGTCCCGTAAAGGGCGGCAGGCCGGGCGGCAGGCAACGGTAAAAGACTTAGAAGTTGATGGTCACGCGGGCATAGTAATAGCCGCCGTTGATGCCCCAGGGGGTGAAGGAAAGCGGGGCATTGTACACATTGTTGGCCAGCGGACGTTCGCTGGTCGTGCCCTTGTTGATGGTGGGCATGGTGGGCGCCTGCTTGTCGAACAGATTGTTCGCGCCAAGGTCGAGGCGGATCTTGGGGGTGAACTTGTAGCCCACGTTGAGGTCGGTGATGAAGGTCGTGCCGATCTTCATGTTGCGGCAGGTGGCGGTATCGCCGCCGGCGCAATTGCCGGTGCCGTCGGTGCTGATATGCTGGCTGGTGGTGCCATACATCGTTTCGCGCAGGTTGACCGAGAACTGGCCGATGTTCCACAGCGCGTTGGCGATCAGCTTGACGCGCGGCGTGGCCGTGGTCAGCGCATCCTTGGCGTTCTGGGTCAACAGGTCGGTCTGACCCTGAGCGGCGTTGTAAACCGCGGCGGGCAGGCCATTGACCTTGGTAATCTCGGTCTTGTTGTAGTTCGCGCCCAACGACCAGTCGACCTTGCCCATTTCGCCAAAGTCGCTGCTGTAGCTGGCGGTGGCTTCGACACCGCGGGTGCGGGTGTCAACACCGTTGGTGAAGATGTCGATGCCGGCATAGGACGAGGCATCAGCCAGCGACACACCGCGCGAGATCAGCGCATCGACCACGGCCTGCGACACGACGGTGGTGCCCAGCGTACCGAAGATATCGCCCGAGGGAACGATACGGTCGCGGATCTTGATCTGATAGGCGTCAACCGTAATCTGCAGCTTGGGCAGCGGATGGGCCACGAAGCCGAGCGAGAAGTTGGTCGACTTTTCCGCCTTCAGCTTGGGGAAGCCAAGGAGCTGGGCCGCGGCCGAGTTGGGGGGCAGCTGGCCAAAGGTCGAACCGGGGCCGACGTTGACCGACGAATAATACTGTTCGGCCAGCGTGGGAGCGCGGAAGCCGTTCGACACGGTGCCGCGAATGCCCAGCTGCTCGCTGAAGTCATAACGGGCGTTGAACTTGCCCGCCACGGTCGAGCCGAAGTCGGAATAATGTTCGTAACGGCCCGCCACATCGACATGCAGATGTTCGATCGGGTCGGCGGCCACATCGATGTAACCGGCATAGGAAGTACGGCCATAGGAACCGGCATCGGTGGGCGCAAAGCCGGGATAGGACTGGCCGCCGCCAAAGGCATAGGAGGCATATTCGCCCTGGGCGATCGAATAGTTGCCCTGGCGATATTCACCGCCGAAGGCCAGCGTCAGCGGCTTGGACATGCCCAGATCGAAATCGCGGCTGATGTCGACATTGCCGACCCATTCGCTGTTCGAAAGCTGGCCGTCATAGAAATTGCGCTGGAGGCCGGTCAGAGCCGTCGCGCTGGCCGACTGGGCCATGGCGAACAGGGTGGGGTTGGCCGAATTGATCGTGTAGAGTGAAACCGCGTCTTTGCCGTAGGTCAGCGAGAGGTCATAATTCCACTCGGCGGCCTTGCCCTTGATCCCGGCGGTCAGCGAGAAATCTTCCTCGCGGATGTTTTCCTGCGGCTGGAAGCCCGAGGAAAGCGGATAGACGGTCACGCCGGTGCTGGTGGTGCCCGAAACGCGGCTGGGCGAGCGATAGTTTTCATAGGCCTTGGCGTTGCGGTTGCCATAGGTGCCGAAGGCATAGACCTGCGCGTCCGAACCTACGTCATAGCCTGCGTTGAACGACAGGTTGTAAATCGAATAGCGCGCATCGCCATTGATGTTGTTGACGTTGGGATAGCCGGGGAAGCTCTTGAGACCGTTGGTGACGACGCTGCTCTGGCCGGGCTTGAGCGAGCCGTCCGAATAGAAGAAGCGGCGGTCGTAATTGCCATGCGAGGTATAGTCGTGGAACTTATACTCGCCGGTAATGTTGATGAAGCCCTTTTCGCCCAGCTTGAAGCCAAGATTGAGCGCGGTGGCCGCCGTCTTGCCGCCGTTTTCATAATTGCTGCCGCCGGTGGCAGTGAAGCTGCCGCCGTGGTCGGCGCTTTTCAGCATGATGTTGACCACGCCCGCGATCGCGTCCGAACCGTACTGGGCCGCCGCGCCGTCCTGCAGCACTTCGATGCGGCCGATGGCGTTGGTGGGCACAAAGGACAGGTCGGTGGTGGCGCTGCCCGAATAGGGGCTGCCGCCCAGCACGGCGAGGTTGGCGGTGGTGTGGCGGCGCTTGCCGTTGATCAGCACCAGCGTGTCATTGGGATTGATGCCGCGCAGCGCGGCCGAAAGCGTCAGGTTGGCAGTATCGCCACCAAAGCCCTGGAAGTTCAGCGAGGGCAGCGTCTGGGCCAGAACCTGTGTCAGATCCTGCTGGCCCACGCTTTGGAATGCCTGCGTGCCGATCAACTGGATCGGGGCGGCGCTGTCGGCGGCCTTCATGCCGGTCTGGCGCGTACCGGTAACGATGATCTCGCTCGAAGGCTCGGCTTGATCGGCCTCAGCCGCCTGCACGGCCATCGGCGCGAAGAGGGCAAGCGCCGTGGTGGTGAACAGCAGTTTCTTCATGCAAATTTCCCTCATGGTTAAACCTTGATCCCTGGGTCGGGGCATGGTCGCGACCGGATTCACGGGGGCTGTGAAACCGGGGGCGGGGTCCCGATGAGGAATGGCTACGCCTTGGGGAGCAGGCGGGCATATACTGGCTTCGGCGTATAGACCGGGGTTTTATGTCGCTTTTATTGCTTTATGTCATGCGGATGCCGTGCTGCGGCATTTTATGCCGGAAAAGGGCGTGGATCGACCATAAAATGCGGCATCCCGCCCATTCTGGCGGAAATCGGCCTTCCGGTTCTTTTGGGCAGGGTCATGCGGAATAAGCACATTGGCGTATCAACAAATGCGAAATTTGCGCCGATTTCCCAATCCAGCCCCCAAGCTTTGTTAGGAATCCTCAATTGTCCTGAGAGCCTGACAATCCCTATGGTATTACAGAAGAGGTCGCAGAGCCGCCTTTGTTGCCCCTTTATGTTGCCCCCCTCGTTGCACATGCGAACAGGAACCTGAGAATGACCGACAATTCAGCCGCGAATGGGCTCCTTCCAAAGATGACCAAGCGCGATCTGCTGTCCATGATTGGCAAGACCGCGGGCGCTTCGGCCATGTATATGGCCATGTCCAGCCTCAATCAGGCCCATGCCACCACGTTCAAGGGCAAGCCCAAGCTGGAAGGCGACGTCAAGGGCGCCTCGGTGCTTATTCTGGGCGCGGGCGTGGCGGGGCTGGTGGCGGCTCTGGAGCTCAGCCGCGCGGGCTACAAGGTGCAGGTGCTGGAATATAACAATCGCGTGGGCGGCCGTTCGTGGACGCTGCGCGGCGGCGACAGCTTTACCGAGCTGGGCGGGGCAACGCAGAATGTCGGTTTCGCGCCGGGCAATTATATCAATCCCGGCCCGTGGCGCCTGCCCTATGACCACAAGGGCATGATTTCGTATTGCAACGAGCTGGGCGTCGCGCTCGAACCGTTCATGCAGGTCAACACCAATGCCTTGCTGCACAACACGCAGGCCTTTGGCGGCAAGCCGATCCGCTACCGGGAGATCCAGGCCGATTTCATGGGCCATACCAGCGAATTGCTGGCCAAGGCGGTGAACAAGCAGGCGCTGTCGGACGAAGTGACCAAGGAAGACGCCGAGATCCTGCTCGAAGCCTTGCGCGACTGGGGCTCGCTGGACAAGGATCTGCGCTATGTGAAGGGGCCGGAAAGCTCGGATCGTCGCGGCTGGGCCAAGAATCCGGGCGGCGGCCTTTCGGCCTATCCCGAAGCGTCCGAGCCGATGAAGTTTTCGACCGTGCTGCAATCGCATCTGTGGACCGGCCTGTCGGCAGGCTTTGGCATCGAGCGCCAAAGCTCGATCTTCCAGCCGGTGGGCGGCATGGACAATGTGGCCAAGGGCTTTGAAAAGCATGTCGGCCAGTTCGTGCGCTTCAACAGCAAGGTCGTCTCGATCAAGCAGGACGCCAAGGGCGTGACCGCCACGTTTGAGGACACCAAGACCGGCCAGCGCGGCACGGCCAGCGCCGACTATTGCCTCTGCACCATCCCGCTCTCGGTCCTCTCGCAGATCGACATGAATGTGGGCGACAAGATGGCCAATGCCATCCGCGCGGTGCCCTATGAGGCAGGCTTCAAGGTGGGCCTTGAATTCAAGCGCCGCTTTTGGGAGCAGGACGACCACATCTTCGGCGGTATTTCCTATACCGACCTGCCGATCACGCAGATCTCGTACCCCTCCTCGCGCTATGGCTCGACCGGTCCGGCCACCCTGCTGGGCGGCTACACCTTCGGCGCCTATGCCTATGAATTCACCTCGCTGCCGCCCGCCGAACGTGTGGCCCGCGCGGTGGAATGGGGGGCCAAGATCCACCCGCAATACAAGGACGAGTTCCTCAACGGCGTGGCCGTTGGCTGGCACCGGGTGCCGTGGACGCAGGGCTGTTTCGGCAACTGGAGCCCCGAAGCCCGCAAGGAGCATTACGACAACCTGTGCCAGATCGATGGCCGCATCCTGCTGGCGGGCGAGCATGCCTCGTTCATTCCGGCATGGCAGGAAGGCGCGCTGACCTCCTCGCTCGACGCTATCGGGCGTCTGCATCAACGTGTTGTGGCAGGGTGAAATCCATGAAGAAGATCCTCTTTCCTCTCGTCGCCCTCAGCCTTGGGCTGAGCGCACCCGCCTTTGCCCAGCGCGGCGACGCCACGCCCACCACGCTGATCGCCAAGCCCGGCGAAAAGACCGTTGGCGATGCCGATGGTGCCTTCACCAGCCTGTTCAAATTCAACGAACCCACCGGCGAGGCCATGTACAAGCGCGTCTGTGCCGGTTGCCATATGCCCGATGCCAAGGGCGCCAAGGCGGCGGGCATGTACCCGGCGCTGGCCGCCAACAAGAACCTCGCCACGGCCGGCTACCCGCTCTACATCGTTCTCCACGGCAAGAACGGCATGCCCCCCGTCGGCAAGATGATGACCGACCAGCAGGCCGCCGATGTGGTGAACTATGTGCGCAGCAATTTCGGCAACAAGTACAAGGACAAGGTGACCGCCGCAGACGCCAAGGCGACGCGGTGAGTTAACGGACGGGGTTTAGGCTCCGTTCGATTAGAAGTGCGAGGTGGGGCGGGGAAGGTTTCGGCTTTCCTCGCCCTGTTTTTTGGTTTCGGGGATTTGTGCCTCCGGCGGGCAAAGGGCGGGGGCCCTTTGCAATCCCGTTAATGGAGGGCGATTCGGGTTAAGCAGACATTAAAAGCCGTAGGAATTTTGGGCGCTCAAGTAATCAATAGGCGAGGTGTGGGAAGTGGTAGCTTTTTTGAGCGTTTCAAAAATCTAACATTTTCAATTATTTGCGCATAACGCGTGATTTTTATCAAAAAAATCAATACATTACGCGGAATTGGCGCATTTGTTCGGGTTACGCTGTCAAGCCAATTATTTCAAAATTTTTGCAGATATCGCCCTTGCGTATGCAAAGGGAACTAAGGCAGAAGAAACCCGTCCGGTGGAAATCCAACGCTATCGGAGAAAAGAGTGAGAGATGGAGGCCTCGAATCCATGACGCCCCCTCCACAAGGGCTATCAGTCATCTCTCACTCTTTTCACACTCTCTTCTATCTTAGACGTAAAGTCGAGAGCATTATTTTTTGTCTATGAGTTGATTTCTCGAAAATTAGAAATTCAGATTCGGGATTGCAAAGGGCCCCCGCCCTTTGCCCGCCGGAGGCAAAACACCTCCGGCTAAAATCACCCCTCCAGCTTCTCCACCAACGCCATCCAATGCGCCTCCGCGCCCGACAGTTCGGCCTCCAGCTTTTCGCGCATCTGGCCCAGCTTGCCGATATTCATGCCCTTGAGCGAGGGCGCGGCCTTGGCGGGGTCGGACAGGGCGGCGTCAACTTCGGCGATGCGGGCCTGAACCTTGGCCATGTCCTTTTCGGCCTTGGCGACCTTTTTCTGCAATTCCTTGACCTCGGCCCAGGCAAGGTTGTTGGCCTTGACCGCGGCGCTGGGTGCGGCTTTGGCGCTGCCCTCGGCGGGGGCGGGTTTGGGCTGGTTGCGGCCGAGGATGAAGTCGATGTAATCCTCGATGCTGCCGTCATAGGGCTCGGCGGCCCCGCCATCGACCAGCACGAGGCGATCAGCGGTCATTTCAACCATGTGGCGATCGTGGCTGATCAGGATCACCGCGCCCTGATAATCGTTGAGCGCCTGCACCAAGGCCTCGCGCGCATCGACATCAAGGTGGTTGGTCGGTTCGTCGAGGATGAGGAGATGGGGCGCATCGCGCGTCACCAGCGCCAGCGCCAGACGCGCACGCTCGCCGCCTGAAAGCTGGCTGACCGAGGTGGTGGCCTTGGGGCCGGAAAAGCCGAAGCGGCCAAGCTGGGCGCGCACTGCGCTTTCGGCCTTGCCCTGCATCGCACGGGCCATATGCACCAGCGGCGTGTCGCCTCCGGCCAGTTCTTCCACCTGATACTGGGTGAAATAGCCGATGTTGAGCTTGCCCGCCGTCACCATCTCGCCCTCCATCGCGGGCAATTGTCCGGCCAGCAGGCGCGCCAGCGTGGTCTTGCCGTTGCCGTTGCGGCCCAGGAGAGCAATGCGGTCATCCGGGTCGATGCGCAGGTTGAGCCGGCGCAGGATCGGCGTATCGCCATAGCCCACCGCCGCGCGGTCCAGCGTGATGAGCGGCGGGCGCAATTCGGCCGGATCGGGGAAGTTGAACGAGAGCGAGGGGTCCTCGATCATCCCCAGCACGGGCTGCATCCGGGCCAGCATTTTCGCGCGCGACTGGGCCTGTTTGGCGGTGCTGGCGCGGGCTGAATTGCGGCGGACGTAATCTTCCAGCTTGGCGCGCTGGGCGTCCTGCGCGGCCTTGGCGGCGGCGGCCTGGGCGGCGCGTTCGGCGCGCTGGCGTTCGAACGAATCATATCCGCCCGCGTAAATCGTCAGCTTGCCGCCCTGAAGGTGCAGAATCGTATCGACCACATTGTTGAGCAGATCGCGCTCGTGGCTGATGATCAGCAGCGTGCCGGGATAGGCGCGCAGGAAATTCTCCAGCCACAGCGTCGCTTCAAGATCGAGGTGGTTCGAGGGTTCGTCGAGCAGCAGCACATCGGGCTGAGAAAACAGCAGCGAGGCCAGCGCCACGCGCATCTTCCACCCGCCCGAATAGGAATCGAGGGGCTGGGCCTGCATTTCCTCGGTAAAGCCAAGGCCCAGCAGGATGCGCGCCGCGCGTGCAGGCCCGGTATAGGCGTCAATCGCGATCAACCGGTCATGCACATCGCCCAGCCGGTGCGGATCGGTCGATGTTTCGGCTTCCTCCAGCAGCGCGGCGCGTTCGGTGTCGGCGGCCAGCACGGTTTCAAATGGCGTGGCGGTGCCGGTGGGCGCTTCCTGCGCGATATAGCCAAGGCGCGAGCGGCGGGGCATCTCGATGCCGCCCTCGTCGGGTTCGATCTCGCCGATGATGGCTTTCACCAGGGTGGACTTGCCCGCACCGTTGCGCCCTACCAGTCCCACACGGGCGCCGGTAGGCAGGTTTGCGCTGGCGCGATCAAGAATGGTGCGGCCGCCGAGGCGCACGGTGACATCGGAGATATTGAGCATCCGGGCCGCCTAGCAGGCGAATGCCGCCACCGCCAGAGCCGCCTTTTGCGTATCGCGCCATTTCTCGCTAAAGGGCCGCGCCATGATCACCGTTGCCGCACTTTATCATTTCACGCCCTTTGCCGATCCCGTGCTTTTGCGCGAACCCTTGCTGGCTCTTTGCGAAGATCAGGGGATCAAGGGCACGCTGCTGCTGGCGGGCGAGGGGATCAACGGCACCATCGCGGGCAGCGCGCAAGGCATTGCCGCCGTGCTCGATCATATTCGCGCGCTTCCGGGCTGCGCGGGGCTGGAGGTCAAATATAGCGCGGCGGCGGCCATGCCCTTTGGCCGGATGAAGGTGCGCATGAAGCGCGAGATCGTCACCATGGGCGTGCCGGGCGTCGATCCGCTGGCGATTGTGGGCACCTATGTCGAGCCGCAGGACTGGAACGCGCTGATCGCGGACCCGGAGACCATCGTGATCGACACGCGCAACCATTATGAGGTGGTGGCCGGAACATTCCAGCGCGCCATCGACCCCAACACGCGTTCTTTCCGCGAATTTCCCGAATGGTTCCGCAGCCAGAGGGAGGCTTTGCTGGGAGAGGGGAAACAGCCCAAGGTGGCCATGTTCTGCACCGGGGGCATCCGCTGCGAAAAATCCACCGCTTTCCTGAAATCCGAAGGGGTAGAGCAGGTCTATCACCTCAAAGGCGGCATCCTCAATTATCTCGAAAAGGTGCCTGCGGAACAAAGCTTGTGGGAAGGCGAATGTTTCGTCTTTGATGAGCGCGTGACGCTGGGCCATGGCCTTGCGCTGGGCAGCCATGTGTCCTGCGCGGCTTGCGGTGCGCCGGTGGGCGAGGCGGAGCAGGCCTCGCCGCTCTATATCGCAGGGGAAGCCTGCCCGGCCTGCGCCTAAATCACGCTCCATATCAACGCGCTCCTTGCAGCGCGCCTTGGCCATGCCCAGATAGGAGGCCATGAGCCAGTCCATCCCCCTGTCCGTCCTCGACCTTGTCCCCGTTCTCGAAGGCGGCACGCTGTATGAGGCCTATGGCCATGCCGCCGCCCTTGCCGCCCATGCCGAGGGCGAAGGGTTTGCCCGATATTGGGTGGCCGAGCATCACGGTATGCCCGGCATCGGCGGGGCGGCCACCTCGGTGGTGCTGGCGCATGTGGGCGGGCATACGTCGCGCATCCGCATCGGGTCGGGCGGGATCATGCTGCCCAATCATGCGCCTTTGCAGATTGCCGAGCAATTCGGCACGCTTGACGCGCTCTATCCGGGGCGGATTGATCTGGCGCTGGGCCGCGCGCCGGGGTCGGACGGGCGGGTGGCGATGGCGCTGCGCCATGGCGATCCCGATGCTTTCCCCCAGCAGGTGATGGAATTGCAGGCCTATTTCGCGGGCGATGCGCGGGCGGGCTTTCCCGCCGTGCCGGGCGCGGGGGCCAAGCCGGAGATGTGGGTGCTGGGGTCGAGCACCTATGGCGCGCAACTGGCCGCCGCGATGGGCCTGCCCTATGGCTTTGCCTCGCATTTCGCGCCCGCCATGCTGGACGAGGCGATCGAAACCTATCGCCGCCTGTTCCGCCCCTCGGCGGTGTTGGACCGGCCCCATGTGATGGTGGCCTGCAATGTGTTTGCCGCCGATACGGCGGATGAGGCGCGTTTCCTTGCCACCACGATGCAGCAGGGCTTTGTCGCGCTGCGTACCGGGCAGGGCGGGGGACTGGTGCGGCCGCCGGTTGAAAATTACTATGAAAACCTGCCCGCGCCCCATCGCGCCATGCTGGATCAGGTGATGGCCTGCACCGCGATTGGCACGCAGAGCGAGGTTGAGGCGATGCTGCGCGGCCTGATCGCACGGACCGGGGCCGATGAGATCATCGTGGCGAGCCAGATGTTTGATCAGGAAGCGCGGCGGCGCAGCTTTTCTATTGCGGCGGCAGCGATGCGGGCGCTGTGATCTGTTCCAGCCAGCCTTCGACCGCTGCAAGGTCGGGCGGCAGGGTCTGGGCATAGGGTCCGGCAAATTCGCCCCACGCCTCGACAAAACGGGGCGAGATGGTGAGCAGCACCGGCACCGCCTGATCCAGCGCCGCCAGCAGGCAGGAGAGCAGACCGCTGCCCGCCTCGGCCTCCATCTTGCCGAATTTGCTCAGGATGAGGAGATCGCAAGGCTGGGACAGGCGCCCCTCCACCCATGCCGCCGCCGAAACCAGCGCGCCCGAATCGAGCGTGCAGCCCTGCGCTTCGCAGCCCAGATCCTGACCGAGCGGGAAACGCGCGCCATCGTGGATGCTGACCAGCGTGCCGGGCGAGCAGTCTTCGCCGCTTGCCGGAGGCTCCTCGATTACGCCCGCGATGCGCAGCGATCCGCCCCAGCGCTCGACGATCTGCGCCAACAGGGCCTGCGCGCTGGCGGAACGCTCGGCCATGATCGCGCCAAGGACGGGGGCTGGGGCGCTCAAAGCCGCTGCTTCCCGCTCAGCTTCATCGTGCCGTCCAACTGCCGCCACACCGTCACCTCCCAGCGCTGCCGATTGGTCAGGCGCAGCGTCAGGCGGTAATTCATGCCCGCGACGACCTGCCGGCTGGCAGCGTCAATATGGGCGAGGCGGGCGTGACGGCCCAATTGGCCTGCGGCAAAGCGGGCTGCCTCGCGGACTTCGGGATTGTCGGTCTGCCCTGCGCTCCATCCGCCTGCGATGGGCTGCGCGGATGCGGGCGCGATCAGCAATCCGGCTAGTAATGCTGCCCATCCTGCCTTCATGCCGCATCCTTTCATGGCGAAACGTGTCCTACGATGACGCCCCGCACCGTGAATGGCAAGTTCCACGCCGTGCTAAAACCCCGCCGCGCAGCGGCTATCCATTATCATGGAATATTCACCCGCCATCAGGCCCATACCCAAGTAACTGGATTGCAAAGGGCCCCCGCCCTTTGCCCGCCGGAGGCAAACTTTCTTACCCCCTCGGCGGCGCGCAGGAATCGCGCAGGATGATCTCGAAATCCAGATAATCCCCCGGCGCCTTGTCGGGCGAGACGATGGTTTCCACCCCCGCCGCGCCCATCGCTTCCAGGGGCTGGCGCACGGTGGTCAGCGCGGGCGAGATCAGGCGGCTCATCGGCGTATCGTCAAAGCCGATGATGGAGAGATCCTCCGGCACATTCAGCCCGAATTCGCGTGCGGCCATCAGCGCGCCCACCGCCATTTCATCGTTGGAGGCAAAGATCGCCGTGGGCCGCTGGGGCAGGGCCAGCAGGCTGCGGGTTGCCTCCAGCCCGGATTGCAGGTCGAAATAACCCTGCGCCACCAGTGCCGGTTCCAGCGCCAGCCCGGCCTCGACCAGCGATTGGCAATAGCCGTCATAGCGCAAGGTGGCGCCGAAATGCTGGGGGTGTCCGCGCACGAAACCGATGCGGCGGTGGCCCAGACCCAGCAGATGCGCCATGATCGCCTTGCTGGCCCCGCGTTCATCAGTGGAAATATGCGTCCATTCATCGCCATGCGTGGCCGAGATCAGCGCGATCCGCCCGCCCAATTGCCGCACGCTTTCGACAAATTCGGTGTTTTCCGACAAAGGCGGGCTGAGCAAAATGCCATCGGGGGCAATTGTGGCGAACAGGCGCCGGACCAGACCCAGCAGATCCTTGTCCTGACTGTTCACCGGCTCGACCACCAGATGATAGCCCAGTTCCCGGCACCGCCGCGCCGCGCCGATGTGCAGCGCCGAAATATAGCTGGGGTTGGGATTGTCATAGAGATGCGCGATCAGGAAGGAACGCCCGCCCGCAAGGCGGCTGGCGGCGCGATTGGGCTTGTAATCCAGTTCACGCGCGGCTTCGAGCACGCGCTCCTTCACCTGCGCGCGCACATGCGGCTCTTCGTTCAGCACGCGCGAAACGGTCTTGATCGAAACGCCCGCGCGCTCGGCCACATCCTTGATGGTGGTCACGACTATCCTCTGCCTACGCCGGAAAAGCGATTGTTGCCCCCGCTTTCGGCGCTCTTTATGTTACCGTTGTCATAGGGAGACTAGAGTGCAAGGGCAGGAGAGTTCAACCCTGTTTTTTCACAGGGTTCAAACGAAAAAGTACAAACGATGGAAATTTCAGCGCCAGCCCTTGTCCTTGGCCGCTTTTTCCTGCGCCGCGTCCAACGGCTCACCCACTGCCATGTCCTGCGCAATGGCCATAACGGCGCCATCGGCTGAGCCTGCCTGACGATATTGCGCGCCCGATGCGCCCGATCCGGGCATCACATGCTCCAGCCGCCAGCCATCGCCGCCATGGCAGGCAACGCCCGAGGCCGAGGCCCCCGAAAAGGCGCGGCACAGTGCTCCATCGCCCCGGCGAAACGTGGCGATCATCCGCGTCGCCCCATCGTCGGCGGCCAGTTGCCGGTCGAGCGCATGGGCCAGATCGCCCGAGGCCAGCAGCGCGCCGTCTTTGGCCGTGATCGGCCCTTCGCGCCCCATCATCTGTCCGCCAAGGAACAGGCCCATGACCAGCGCAGCAGCAATCGCCCCGCCAAACCATTTGCGCTGCGACAGGGGGATTTTGGGCTGGGCGACCTTGGCCTCTTCCGCTTTCCTGCGGCGCACCTGCGCAAGGTCGATGACGGGAGCAGGCGTGGTCTGCTCGCGGATCATTGCCTCCCACGCCGGGGGCACGGGTTCCTGCGTCACGCCCGCAAAATGCCCCTGCAGCCGTTCGCGCAAGGCCCGCTCGCGCGCAATCGCTTCGGCAAGGTCAAGGTCGCTCAGCGCCGCCAGCGTGATGCGTTCGCGTGCCGCTTCGTCGATTTCGCCATCGACATAGGCCATGATCTCTTCGCGGCTCACGCTCATGATTCTTCTCCCAAAGCGCGCATCAGCGCCTCGCGCCCACGCGCCAGACGCGAGGTGAGCGTGCCTATCGGACACCCGATGATTTCGGCCGCCTCTTTATAGGCAAAGCCTTCGACCAGCACGAGCATCACCGCCTCGCGCTGTTCATCGGGCAATTGCGCCATCGCGCGGTCCACATTGCCCAGTTCGACATGAGCTTCGATTCCCACATCGCCCGCCATGCCCACATGCTCGCCATCCTCTTCGGGGGCGAAGGTCTGGCTGGCGCGATTGCGCGCGCGGGCCTCGTCGATCCATATGTTGCGCATGATCCGATACACCCATGAATCAAGGCGCGTCCCCTCGGTCCACAGATGCGAGGATTTGAGCGCGCGTTCGATTGTCATCTGGCACAGATCGTCGCCATCGGCCCCGTCGCGCGTAAGGCCTCGGGCAAACCGCCGCATCTGCGGCAAAAGCCTGACCAGTCCTTCGCTGAATTGAGCCGTTGGCAATGATTTGCACCTTGTCATGGATGAAACGGACGACCACGCTCGTTTCTTCCGCGTTGGTGCGATTTTTTTGAACAAAGGGCAAGAGAGTGCGACAGCGGTTCATCAGGCTGGGGATTGCCGGCGCGCTGCTGCTGGCGGCGGCGGGGCCTGCGCTGGCCCAGCTTGGCCTGCCCGCTGTTGGTCAGACCTTGGGCGGGGCGGTCGACAGGCTGCGCGGCACGCTGGACGGGGCCGCCACGCTGGTGGCGCGCCCGCTTGAGGATGTGGCCGCGCTGGCCGATCTGCGGCTGGCGCGGCTTGATGCTTTCGTGCGCCGCAATCGCAATACGGTGGCGATGGACGCCAATGGATCGCCCGCCCGCGCGCATGAACTGCTGCTGCTCGATCCCGACCCGGCTGCGCTGATGTTGGCGGAAAAATCGGGCTATCGGCTGATGGAGCAGGGCGATCTGGAAGGGCTGGGCGTGGGCTTTGCCCGGCTGGAGACGCCCGCCGGTGTGACATTGCCCGATGCCACGCGGGCCTTGCAAAAGCTGTTGCCCGCCAAGACCGTGACGGCCGATCAGATCCATTTCCCGGGCGGCCAGACGGCGCCGGCCTCTGGCCCCTCGGCCATGCCATCCCCACGGGGCGGCACGGTGGGCCTGATCGACGGGGGCATCCGGCCCGATGCCCGCCTTGCCGCGCAGGCCGGTTTTGCCATCGGCGCCCCGCGCCCTAATCAACATGCCCAATCCATCGCTTCGCTGCTGGGCGGGGCGGGGGTGGCGCATGTGTTTGCTGCCGATGTTTATGGTGCGGACCCGGCGGGCGGCAATGCGCTGGCCATCGCCAAGGCGCTGGGCTGGATGGCGCAGCAGCGCGTGCCGGTCGTCTCGATCAGCCTTGTCGGGCCTGCCAATCCCTTGCTGGAGCGCGCAGTTGCGGCGGCGCAGGCGCGGGGGATGTTCGTCGTCGCCGCCGTCGGCAATGATGGCGCGGCCTCGCCTTTGTCCTATCCGGCCTCTTATCGCGATGTGGTGGCCGTAACCGGGGTGGACGGCAAGGGGCGCGTGTTGTTCGAGGCGGGGCGTGCCAGCCATCTCGATTATGCCGCCCCCGGCGCGGACATGACCGCCGTTGGCCTTGCCGGGCGAGTGACTTTGCGCGGCACTTCTTTTGCCGCGCCGCTGGTGGCCGCGCGTCTGGCGGCCTATGCCGGGCCGGTGCCAGGGGCGGGGCGGAGTCTGGTGGCGCTGGACCGCGAGGCGGAGGCCGCGGGCGGGCGCGCCGGGCGGGGCATCCTCTGCAATTCCTGTCGTAAGGGCATCTGAAAAAATCCGCGCCGCGCAGGGAAGAAAACCCATCGCCCCATCGTTTCCTCATCATAGCCAGTCGCAATGCTCTCTTTCCAAGGGCTGGCACAGATGAAGGAGACAGATCATGAGCAAGACTTTCAACATCGCCGCTATCGCCACCATGACGCTGGCTCTGGCCGCCCCGGTTCACGCCCAGTTGCTGGGCGGTGGGCTTGGTGGTGGTTTGGGGATCGGCGGGGCGCTGGGCGGAGCGACGGGTTCGCTGGGCGTGGCCGGATCGGTGAGGCAGGCGGTTGAGGCGCCGGTGGTGCGCGCGCCCGTCATCGCCCGCCCTGCGGTTTCCGTGCCGGTGGTCAGCCGCGTCAACACGGTGGTGGCCGTTCCCGCTATTCGCGGCGTGGTGGTCCCCGCCATTCCCGATGTTGCGGTGCGCCGGGTGGCCATTGTCAACGCCGGGATCATGCCGGTGGCCTATGCCGATGCGCCCGCCTATATCGACCGCCAATATGTCGTGCTGCAAAATGACCTGCGCGGCACCGGGGTCGAGGTCATCAAGCGCAACAATCAGATCGTGCTGGAAATGCCCGCCGATGTGACCTTCGCCTTTGACAAGCATGACATCCAGCCGCGCTTTTACGGCGTGCTGAACGCGGTGTCGCGCACGCTGGGCAAATATCCGGCCACCTATGTCGATGTGAACGGCCATACCGATGCGATCGGCTCCTATGCCTATAACCAGCGCCTGTCGGAACAGCGCGCCGATGCGGTGGCCGATTATTTGGCCGACCGCAGTGTCAATGGCGCCCGGATGCATGTACAGGGCTTTGGCAAGACCGAACCGATTGCCTCCAACGCAACAATCGGCGGGCGCGCGGCCAATCGCCGCGTCGAAATCATCCTCACCCCCTATGCCGCCTGATTATCGGCTACCAACTGCAGGCGGCAGGTCCCCGCAGAGAGGTTCATCCCTTTCTGCGGGGATTTCTTTTTAAAAACTTCGAATTTTCTTTGGAAGAAATCTGCTTCGGCGCTCGTTTAC
The DNA here is from genome assembly GCF_013149295.1 of Novosphingobium sp. SG751A. GTDB lineage: Bacteria > Pseudomonadota > Alphaproteobacteria > Sphingomonadales > Sphingomonadaceae > Novosphingobium. The sequence goes on along the minus strand of NZ_JABGCB010000007.1, from coordinate 17,246 downwards.
TCAGCAGAACCCCAAGACGTGGTTCCCAACATTATCATGAAGGAGACACGACATGACCCGCATTTCCAGCCTTACTTTCGCCGCTCTGGTTCTCAGCCTCGCCTCGGTGCCTGCCCATGCCCAGTTGCTGGGCGGCGGCGGTCTTGGAGGTGCTGTCGGCGGCGGCTTGGGCGGCGCGATTGGTGGCGCAGGATCGATGGGCGGTTTCGGATCGATGGGCACCATCGGTTCGGCCACTTCGCAGGTTGAAACCACCACGCGCAGCACCGCCACGGCCAGCGGCAACACCACCGGCAGCCAGCATGTCAACACCCGCAACGGCAAGGTGGACGCCAATCGCAGCGTGACCGGCAATGGCGCGGCCAATCTGACGCCTGCGGCCACGACCACCACCCCGGTGACCGGCACGCGCGCGGTTGATGGCGCGCTGTCGGCCAGCGGTTCGGCCACCGGCAGCGGCAGCGCGAATGCGCAATTGATCGGCACCGATCAGGTGGCCAATGGCGCCAGAGCGGCCGCTTCGCGGGCCAATGGGGCGGTGGGCGATGCTCGCTCCGCGGCTTCGGGCGCGGCCTCGCGCGCCAATATGGCGGCGTCCAATGTGGCCTCGCGCGGCAAGGATGCGGCCTCCAATGCCGCTTCCAATGTCGCCGGACGCGCCAATGGCCTGAGCGCCGCCGCGCAGGGCAGCGCGCAAAACTCGCTCTCCGCCGCTGGTTCGCTGGGCAGCAGCAATCTGGCGCTGGCGGGCAGCGCGGCCTCGCAGGTCGCGGGCAGCGCTGCCGTCAAGCCCGGCATGGCGATCACCGCCCCCGATGGCTCGCGTCTGGGCAAGGTGCGTCAGGTGGTGGCCGACAGCAATGGTCGGGTGCAGAGCGTGGTGATGCGCGCCCGCAACAGCGATGTCACGCTGCCTGCCGGTAACTTTGCCGCCAGCGGCAATGGCAAGAGCCTGATCTCGACCATGAATGGCCAGCAGATCGAGAATGCCGCACAAGGGCAGGTCGGCGGCGCGACCCGTTGAGCCCAGAGCTTGGTGATGGAAAGGGGCGGTCCTTGGGGCCGTCCTTTTTCACGTCCGGACTGGGCGGGCATTCTAAGGCGAATCCGGTTCTAAAGCGCCCATCGGATATTTGCCTAGATAAGGCCCTCTCTCAATTTACCGTTATTCGAGAAGATCCATGTACTTATTGGGTAATTCTTGAAAACCGGACCATGCCTGATTTGTCATTCGTGGAAGCGCGAAAGAGGTGTGCGTCCGGAAAAATTTGAAAAATCATTCCGATAAAGAGCCGGTAAAGAGGAATTGGTTCATGGCGCTTAGCATTTTCTCCAGCGTTTCGCCCGAATCCATCGTGGCGGAAATCGAGCGTGTCGAAGCGGCCATGGCCAGCGGCGATCTAAGCGCGAGGGTCGATCCTTCGGTGGGCAAGGGGCAGACGCAGGTGATCCTGGCCGCCGTCAACCGGCTGCTGGAAAGCGCCGCACAGCCGGTGCAGACGCTGGGCCGCAGCATCCAGACCATGTCGAGCGAGCATGACCGGGGCGATATTGACGTGATGGTGCCGGTGGACAAATTCCGGGGCGAACTGGCCGAAATGGCGCGCAGCATCAATACTATGGTGAGCGGGCATATCGCGGTGAAGAAAAAGGCCATGGCCTGCATCAAGGAATTCAGCATCGGCAATTTCGACGCGCCGATGGAGCAGTTGCCCGGCAAGAAAGCCTTTATCAACGAGACGATCGAAACGCTGCGCGCCAATTTGCGCGGGTTGATTACCGAACTGAACTATATGTCGGCCGAGCATGACAAGGGCGATATTGACGTCAAGGTCCGGGCTGAAAAGTTCAAGGGCGATTTTGCCACCGTGGCGCAGAGCATCAACGATATGGTGGCCGGACATATTGCGGTGAAGAAAAAGGCGATGGCCTGCGTCAAGGCGTTTGGCGAGGGCGATTTCGATGCGCCGCTCGAACAATTCCCCGGCAAGAAGGTTTTTATCAACGATACTATCGAGGCTCTGCGCGCCAATCTGCGTGCCATCACCAGCGAAATTCACCGCCTGATAGATGCCTCGACAGCGGGGCAATTGAACGAGCGTGGCGATGATCGTCGCTTTGTCGGTGATTTTGCCAGCCTTATCGCCGGGATCAACGGGATGCTCGATGCGATCCTGCTGCCGATTGGCGAGGGCAACCGCGTGCTGGACCTGGCCAGCAAGGGCGATCTGCTCGAACGGGTCGAGATCGATTGTCAGGGCGACCATCAGAAGATGAAGAATTCGGTCAACCGACTGATCGACAATCTGCGCGCCTTTGCGATGAACGTGGGCGGGGCGGCCAACCATGTCGCTGCGGGCAGCAACCAGATGGCGGCCAGTTCCGAGCAATTGTCCGAGGGCGCCAATGAACAGGCCGCCTCGACCGAGGAGGCCTCGGCATCGATGGAGCAGATGGCGGGCAATATCCGCCAGAACGCCGACAATGCCGCCCAGACCGAAAAGATTGCCCGCCAATCCTCGCGCGATGCCGAATTGTCGGGCGCGGCGGTGGAAAAGGCGGTGGGCGCGATGCGCACCATCGCGGCCAAGATCGGCATTGTGCAGGAAATCGCGCGCCAGACCGACCTGTTGGCGCTGAACGCGGCGGTCGAGGCGGCGCGCGCGGGCGAACATGGCAAGGGCTTTGCCGTGGTCGCCTCCGAGGTCCGCAAGCTGGCCGAGCGCAGCCAGGTGGCCGCTGCCGAGATCGTGGCCGTGTCCTCCGATACGGTGAAGGCCGCAGCCGAGGCGGGCGAGATGCTGACCAAACTGGTCCCCGATATTCGCCGCACCGCCGAACTGGTGTCGGAAATCAGCGCCGCCTGCCGCGAACAGGACATTGGTGCATCCCAGATCAACGAGGCAATTCAGCAGCTTGATCGCGTGACGCAAAAGAATGCCAGCGCTTCGGTCGAGATATCCTCGACCTCGGAGGAACTTGCCTCGCAGGCCGATGAATTGCAGCACATCGTTTCCTTCTTCCGCGTCAACGCCGAGGACAGCATGAGCAGCGCCCAGCCCGTCCAGCGCAGCGCCCCCGCGCGCCAGACCCGCGCCGCCCCGCCGCCCCGCGCCAAGGCGAAAAAGTCCAAGCCCAATTCCGTCATGCACCAGCAAGAGCGCGTCAAAGGCTTTGCGCTGGATATGATGAGCGGCGGTGAAGACGAGGATGACGCTGACTTCGGCCGCGCCGCCTGATGCTGTAACGCTTCTCTCACAGGCATGCCCTCGCTTCGGGATACGGAGCGGGGGTTTGCCGTGTTTGGCGCGCGCGTAAGAGCATTGCCGGTCTAGGGCAGGGTGCTGATTGCCGAATTAGGGAAGTACTTGGAAAAGTAGGTTTTTTTGTCCGAGGCCTTATAGGCCGTCTTTCGGGGCTTTAATGCGCGTATTGCAGAGACGAACAGGGGGCATTTTGGGGCCTCCTGATTGCGGCAAAACGAATAGGCCCCCGCACAGGCCGCCAGAATCGTCCAATTACCGACAGACAGAGGCAAGCACCGGCGGTTAAGCCAGTGCTCAAAGTGGCAGATTTCTGGTATTTTTTCAACCTTCAGCGGACTTTGGCGAAGGTGGAAATGGTGCGCTTAGGGGCATCGAAAAGATTGAATATGTATTTGATTTTCAATAAAGAAAATGAATGAGGGTTTTCGAAGGCCCCCATATCGGCCACCTGATGGGGGAGCATGCCGAAAATCTTTTTTCTGTCTATTGACCCAAATTGACCTTCGTCCATAGCGCGTGACGCAAGTCAACGGCAAACGCGTAGTACATCTTGTTGACCTGCAGCAGATCCCTTTGGAGATGCTATTTTGCCAATCAATCATCTCCTGCAAGAATAAGCTCTGCAAGCGAGTCCAACTCTTGCTTTGCAGCCAGCCAGCTAGGCATGTTCCTGGTCAGCAAATCAAAAAACCGCTTGCTGTGATTGTGCTCCACAAGGTGGCAAAGTTCGTGCAAAATCACGTATTCGATGCAATGGCGCGGTGCCCGAATAAGGGCTGGATTGAGGTAAATTGTCCCGTTGGGAGAGCAGCTGCCCCACTGGGTTTTCATACGCATTAACTTAAAGGGCGGCAAATCATCGACCCATGTAATGTGGTTGCAGATTTCGGCTAATTTATTGCCCAGGTATTGAGTTGCCCGTGCATTGTACCACGCGTTCAATCTGCGTCTTACGGCGGCTCTATCAGCAACCGGCAAAGAAACTTCGAGCTTACCTCGAAGCAGCTTTACCTCAGAGGGTTGCGCACCGCTTATTTTGACGATTAGCTTGTGCCGTCTGCCAAGGTAAAAGTGTGTTTCACCACTCACATATTCGCGTGGCAGAGCGTCGAGTCGAGTTGCGATTGCCGCATCCCGATGCTTGAATATCCATCGCGCCCGCCGCTGCGCAGCCGTCTTGATTTGATCGACGTCAATGTTTTCGGGGGCTTCAATTTCGACATCGCCGCTAGGGTACACGTGAATGCGCACTCGCCCGCTGACACTAGCGGTCCGTCGAACGGAGCATTTTACCTCTTGCTCCCCATATTGAACGATCATGGCTTCGGAACACCGTCACGTGCAAGGCCGACGCGAGTGACCTCAACGACTTTGTCAGTGATGGCTTTCGCTTTTTCTAAGCCAGTCAGGCCAAAGAGGCGCGGTAACAGGGCCTTCCGAATGGCAGCTTCGATGTTTGCCGGGTTCAGCGAGTTTTCAGCGATAGCGCTCTCGACTGATTTCTCCATATCCAATGCTGCCTGAATGAACTCCTTTTGCTCGTGCTCATTTGCAACTGCATCACCGATCTCAAGCCGGATGATGCCGAAATAGGCGCCCGCATGTCGATGCCCTTCAAGGCGCTGTGGCAAATCGTCGACGGTTTTGTTTGTGAGCTTTTCCTCCAAATCCTTGAACAGGACATACTGCTTGTAGGGGTGGTCGAACAGCGCTGAAGCCTCCGCGATGGCCTGCTTGAGGAGGTCGGAAAAGAACAGCTGAGCATAAGGGTCGTCGGCTAATTCCTGCTCGATCGTTTTGCGGACTCTCGACCTGATGATGTCGGTCTCGTTGCGGGTTTTCTCGGCTGACCAAGTTTCAGCAGCTTGGTGGTTGCCAAGCTCATTGACGATCAGAACGCCGTCCACATTCTCAATATCCTCGCCGACAACGTATCGATCGACCAACCTCCGGATCTGGTCCTCATAGGCGCTGTAATCGACGATTTCCTGAGCGTCTTGCTTTACGATCTTACGCAGATTGGTGAAGAACTTGAGGTCGCGCTTGTATGCAGCAATTTGCGTTTCTGTGATTGACGTGTCCTCGAAGAATGAACGTGATCCCAGCGCGATCTTGAGGCACATGCCAAACGCCGTTAGCGCCTCGTAAAAGTCTTCTCTAATCTTTTGATTTAGGTCGACCGATGTGCCGTCCTCGCTTTCACGGGTCTGGGGAACCAGTAATTGTCGATACTGCTCGATGTCAGCCCTGTTTTTGACCGGCTTGAAAATCGCCCACAGATCGGCAAGAAGACCGGGCAATCTCTTATATTCGGTGCTGACATTGGCATACAGCTTGTCGATGTCATCGAGATCGAAGCCACCCTGCGTCCGTTCTGCTAGGTCCTGATATTCCGTGAGCGCGCTATCGAGTGCCTTCAGAATGCCGCGGTAATCGATCAGCAAACCGTACTTCTTCTGCTCATGCAGCCGGTTCACTCGGGCGATGGCCTGGATCAGATTGTGCTGTTCCAGCTTCTTGTCGATGTACAAGACGGCGTTGCGCGGTTCATCAAATCCGGTGAGCAGCTTGTCGACCACGATCAGAATGTCTGGCCGCCCTTCGGTTGAGAAATCCTCGATCACCTGGCGTTCATAGTCTTCAGCGTCGCCATGCACATTTTCCTTCCACCACTGCTGAACCTCGGGCAGCTCTGCTTCATCGACCTCCGAATGGCCTTCGCGTGTGTCGGGAGCTGAAATGACGATGGCGCTGCTGATCAGGCCTGTTGCATCCAGCGCTTTCTTGTAGCGGATGGCGGCGCGCTTGGATTCCGTTGCAAGTTGCCCTTTCAGTCCAAGATCCAGATCCTTGAAGTTCTCCTTGAAGTGGGTCGCAATATCGAGTGCGATCAGATTGATCCGGTCGCCGGAGCCATAGACCGCGCCCTTGGTTCCGAACTTCTTCTTGAGATCGCCTTTCTGCTCGTCGGAAAGTCCAGCTGTGACCTTCTCGAACCAGTTGTCGATCGCTCGCTCGTTCACGTCGAGGATTGGCTTGCGTTCTTCGTAGAGCAGCGGCGTCACCGTTCCATCGGAAACGGCGTCCTTCATAGTGTAGGCATGAACGATGCGCCCGAATTTGTTGGCCGTCTTGTCGTCCTTCAGCAGGGGGGTGCCAGTAAACGCGACATAAGCGGCGTTAGGAAGGGCGTTACGCATCCGTTCGTGGTTTTCGCCGCCCTGGCTGCGGTGCCCTTCATCGACCAGCACGATCATGTCTGCACTGTCGTTCCGGCATTCCGGGTGGCGAGCCGCGCTGCCGAACTTGTTGATGATGGTAAAGATGATCCGCTCGGCGCCTTTGCCGATGCGCTTCGCGAGGTCTCGGCCGGATTGCGCCTTCGCCTTCACGGCATCTTTGGAGGCGATATCCGAACCGAAGGCCCCGCCGGTTAAGAAATTACCTGCCAGTTGCTTTTCCAAATCGCGCCGGTCCGTCACCACAACCAGGCGACACGCTTTCAGCTTCTCATGCTGCAGCAACGCTTTGCACAGCATGACCATCGTAAAGCTCTTGCCCGATCCGGTGGTATGCCAAATCACTCCGCCTTCACGTGCGCCATCGGGCTTAACCTGGCTGATCCGGTCCAGCAGCGCGCGGATGCCGAAAAACTGCTGGTGGCGGGCGACGATCTTATCCACCTTGCGGTCGAACAGGACATAGGAACGCACGAATTCCAGCAACCGCTCGGGCGAGCAAAGGCCAATCAGCAGGCGATCCTGCGCGGTCACCTCCTGCTCTTCGCTCCACAGGTGCTGGAAGTGCGCCCGCACATCGCTAACATGGTTCGTCAGGATAGCGATGTGCGGATCAATCTCTTGCGCGGTGTTCTTGATCTGGTGAAAGTGGTCCTCTGAGAATTCCTCCTCGCGCCATTGCGCCCAGAATTTGCGCGGGGTCCTGGTGGTTCCATAGCGGCCATCGGTCATGCCGATAGACATCAGGAGTTGGGCATAGGAGAACAGTTGCGGGATTTCCTCCTGCCCCTGATTGCGGATGGTCTGGCTGATCCCTTCGTCAACCATCGATTTGTTGGGATTGCCGCTGTCCGGCCGCTTGGCCTCGATCACCAGCAGCGGAATGCCGTTGACGAACCCGACGATATCGGGTCGCCGCGTATGCGTGCCGGGCACAGCGAGAATTTCCATCTCATCACTGATGACGAAGCTGTTTGCCTGCGGCCGCGCCCAGTCGATGATTGGCACGGTGACGCTGTGCTTCTTGCCGTCAACGAATTCGGTCACAGTGATGCCCAGCGTGAAGGCGTTGTAGAGCTTCTCGTTGGCGGTGATCAGCCCTTCATTGAGCGCGGGCGAAGTCAGCTCGCGGACAATCTGATCGATCGCGTTGGTTGAAAGCGAATAGGTCCGCCCCTTGTAGTCGAAGGTCCGCCGCCGCAGTTGCTCGACCAGCACATCGCGCAGAACCACTCCCTGGTTGCTGCCGCGCGAGGCGAGACAGTCGTCAGGGGAAAGATACTCCCAGCCCAATGAGACTAGCGTGGCGAGGGCCGGGATATGGGAGCTGTAGAGCTCGGCGGTGTTAGGGGTGATTGTCACTTCGTGCCGCCCCAAAGCTTGTAATCCTGCCAGTCTGCGGGGAAGCCCATCGCCGATTCGCGCCCCGCTGCCAGCGTAACCATGTGAGCAATGAGGCGCTGCCCCCACGTGTGCGTCGGATCGCACTGGTCAAGCAGATACTTGAGGAAAGTCAATGTATTGTAGAGCTTGTCGTTTGCCATCCGGTTAAGCGCGTTTGCCAGTTCGGGCGGATTGTTCTTCGGCAGCTTGAGGGTTGCCTTCAACGGCCGATTCCACAGCCGGCCATGGTGCGCGCAGATATTGCGCACGGTCGATATGTGCTGGACCATCGGCACGAAGATCTTTTCGTCGAGCGTAAAGGGAGCGGATACTGCTTGTCGGTCGGGGCGATCCTTGAGAAGCGCATACCAACGCGAGAGCAAGCCAAACGACATGAGTTCGGAGGCCATCCACACGGGCGGGCGCTTCGGCCTAGTGTATTTTGCCTTGTAGTGAAGGATGAACGTGTCCTTCGACCTGTCGGTTTCCTCGTCAAGCTTGCGGCAGTTGCCCACGAATTTTCGCTGGTCTGAATAGAGATGCCGGTTCAGGTAGCCATGTGATCCAGCCTTGGTGGCGAGGACATAAGCCCAGCTTCCTCTGACGGCGACTTCGATGCGTTCCACCGCGTCGAGCACCAGCAAACGCAGGTGCCGGTCGAACTCGTAGAGCGAGACGACATCTTCAAAGGTGGTTCCGGGCTTGAAACGCGGGCCGGGCTGACCCTTGGGGTACTCGAAAAACAGCCAGTAAGCGCTCAGGCGATAATAGCTGATATACTGGAGACAATGCTGTGCCAGCGCCTGATCAGCGATTGCCATCCCTTCGCCCTGCAACTTGGCAATTTGCTGGGCGATGGTAAGCGCCGGTTTGGTGTAGGGCACTTTTGGGGGAGGAGCAGGCGGGAGGCTCATGGCTGCACCGCCTTGCCCGGAAGACGGGCAAAAAAAGTCCCGCCAGGTGCGCATCGTTGAGAGGCGTGGCGGGCTCTGTTGCCACGTTGATAGCGACTACGCTCCAAAATGTCAATCGGAACTTGACTTTTGGTCCAGTGCACGTCAATGCGACTCATCGCATTGACGTGCACTGGATCACATGCCGAATTTCCCAATGAAATTGTAGTTAGCATGCTTCCCCCTCAAAATCTAGTTTAGCAGCCGTCTGGCTCCTCAGCTCAGCCACCGCCAGGAACAGGCTGAATAGCTGCCCGGCCAGGCGCTCGGCCTTTTGCCAGGACATGCGCTGCGCGGTGGCGTCGAAGGAATTGTCCCATTGCGTTGGCGGCGGGACGGAAGTGAGTTCGCGGTAAAGGCTGTCCAGTGCAGCCGCGAGGTCGGCTGGCAGCTTGTGCATTTTCGGGCTGCGGATCGGCAGGAGATACTGCTTGCCAGCGCGCGCGAGGCGTTCAGGGCGGGTGCCCTTGCCGGTCGCCATGATCTCCATCGCGCCCAGAAGCTTTTCATAGGCATAGCCATAGGGCGCGATTGCCATCAGACCACCTCGCTTTCCGGGAGTTTGACCCGCCGTTTGCCGGTGAGCAGTTGCTGCATCAGTGCAGCCTTTTCTTGGCGGAGGGCGGTGAGGATGGGGTTAAGGCGATGAATTTCGGTCTCTGCCGCCAGGATCACATTACCGATCTCTTTTTGCTCGGCATGGCTCGGCAAACTGATTGGCGCAGTTTCGATTGCTCCGACAGTCAAGCCAAAACGCGTTGCGCCATTCGCCCGAGAGGCGAAGAAGTGGCGCGTTCGCGGGTGCTCGAAAAAGAACTTCAGGAACTGACCATCAGTGCCATCCTTCGGTCGCAAAATAGCGAGGTGGTAGCCGCAGACAAGATCGGGCGCGGTATTTTGGACAAATGTGGCGATTGCGATGTCGTCAGGCGTCTCTGAGTCCTTGGTGATAATGACATCACCAACCTTGAGGCCGAATTTGCGGATTTGCGCTTCGGTCGCTGTTGCGGCCATGAAATCCATGTCGGACACGATCTGGTCGGACCGGTATACATCCATGTAATTACACAGCCGAACTGGCCGCTCGCCCTTCACCGATTTCTTGTCGACGTTTGATACAAGGACGCTCGCAACGCTTTCGATGGTGGTTTCCCGCCACTCGCCCGAAAAGCCGGGGAGGCGTTTTTTGGGTGGGGTGGTGCCGTGCGGGAGTAGCCGCTGCATCAGCGCCTGCTTCTGCGCGCGGGCGTTGGCGATCAGCGCCTCGACCGTCTCAATGGCACGATCCCAGGTTCTGATGATATCGACGATAGCAGACTGCTCAGCGTATGGCGGATAGCAGATTTGCAATCGCTTGAAGTACGGTAGTCCGATTGTTTTGATCGTAGAGCCGACCGCCTGACGTTCAAATTCGTGCTTGTTAAACTGGAGCCACATATAGAGAAACCAGTTGTGAAGGCCAAGAGAAGAGGAGCAACGCCAAGCAATGAAATGCTGGCTCACGGCCATGTCACCCTCCAGAACAGCGCTCTTCCCTACGCCTGCGTCACGCGAAAGAATTACTGTGCCAGATGGGTGAACAACGGCGGAGGATTTGGCGATGCCGAGCTCCGAAATTTCTTTGTCCGTTTCCGAAATAGTACCCGCATCAAGCCTGTGGGAATCGGCGAGCGAGACCCATTTGATCCCACCGTTCCAGTATTCGGGGTATTCTTTGTCGGGGGTATGACCACTCCCGCGCTTTGTGACGCTGTCGAGCAGCGAGATTTTCCAGCCCTCCGGGGCCTCCATCCGCCGCGCCATCAGTTTACGTCCCGCTTCTTATCGGCGGCGAGCTTCTTCACCTTGGCGGTGGCCTCGATGAAATGCTGTTCGACCGTGCTGGGCGCATTGATCGCGCGATTGTGCCAACGGTCGTATTCGGCATCGACATGCCGCTGCGCCTGCTTGGTGGAAACCCGGCCCGCGCCATCGAGCAGCGGATGATCACCCAGCTTGAGGAAGTCGTCCAGCTTGGCGATCCAGTCGGCCATGTGCATCGGCTTGGCGGCATCGGCGCGGGCCAGTTTGGTTTCCGCTGCCGTCTGGCTATGGGCGGCGTGGTGCATCTTGTTCTGCACCGTTTGGAAAAACTGCGTGCTGGTCTCCGCCTTGGGATAATAGTCTACGGCGGTGGTGTAGATATCGAGCACCTTTTTGTAGAACCGCTTTTCCGATGCGCGGATATCGCGGATGCGGGCCAGCAGCTCTTCGAAATAGTCGTTGTCCGGCTCCTTCAGCCGGGCGTTGTCCATGACGAATCCCTTGACCAGATATTCGCTCAGCGCGTCGGATGCCCAGCGCCGGAACTGCATGCCGCGCAGCGACCGCACGCGGAAGCCCGCCGCGAGGATCATTTGCAGGTTGTAGAGCAAAATCTGGCGGGAAACCTTGCGTTTTCCCTCAGTTTGAACTGTCAAGTTTTCTTTGACAGTTGCCGCTGCCTCCAACTCGCCCTCTTCCAGAATGTTCCTGACATGCAGGCTGATGCTCTGCTTGGTGGTCTGGAACAGCTCGGCCATTTCGGCCTGGCTGAGCCAAACGCTGCCGTCGCTCGCGTGAAGGCGAATAACGGTGGCGCCGTCTTCCGTCTGGTACTGGATGATCTCGCCAGCCATCAGTAGCCAAGCTCCCTGAGGTAGCTGTCCATCTTCTCTTCCAGCGCGGCGAGTTCAGCCTTCAGCTTCAGCCTCTCGGCACGAACAGCGACCAGATCGATCTCTTCCTCTTCCTCGAAGGTATCGACATAGCGCGGGATGTTGAGGTTGTAGTCGTTCTCGGCCAGCTCCTCGGGCGTGGCGAGATAGGCGTATTTGTCAACGCTCTCCCGCTTGCGATAGGTCTCGACGATCTTCGTCAGATGGTTTGCATCAAGCTGGTTCTGGTTCTTGCCCGCTTTGAACTCGCGGCTGGCATCGATGAACAGCACCTTGTCGTCCGTCTTGGTCTTGCGGAAGATGAGGACGCAAGCCGGGATGCCGGTGCCGTAAAACAGCTTTTCCGGCAAGCCGATCACGGCTTCGAGCAGGTTTTCCTGGATCAGCTTCTGCCGGATCGTGCCTTCGCTCGATCCTCGGAAGAGCACGCCATGCGGCGCGACCACGGCCATGCGCCCGGTCCTCGGCTTCATCGTCTCGATCATGTGAAGGATGAAGGCATAATCACCCTTCGTCTTGGGCGGCAGCCCGCGACGGAAGCGCCCGAACCTGTCATTCTCCGCCGTGTCGACGCCCCACTTTTCCAGGCTGAAGGGCGGGTTTGCGACGACCACGTCAAAGTGCTTCAGCCGGTCTTCCGCGTCGAGCAGCTTGGGGTTGCGGATCGTGTCACCCCATTCGATGCGGTGGTTGTCCTCGCCGTGAAGGAACATGTTCATCTTGGCGAGCGCCCAAGTGCTGCCGATCGATTCCTGCCCAAAAAGCGCATACCGCTTTGAACCCCCGAATTTGGCCTGCACGCGGCGACCGCACTTCATAAGGAGGGACCCAGAGCCGCAGGTTGGGTCGCAGGCTTCCTCGCCTTCGGCCATATCCATGATTTCGGCCATGAGCTCGGAAACTTCCGGCGGCGTGTAGAATTCACCCGCCTTGCGCCCCGCGTCGGCGGCAAAGTTTTTGATCAGGAATTCATAGGCGTTGCCAATCACGTCAAGGTTACCAATGCGTGAGGGGCGCATGTTTAGCTCTGGACGTGAGAAATCCTCCAGCAGGTGGCGCAGGATGTCGTTCTTCTGCTTTTCCTCACCCAGCTTGTTGGAGTTGAAGCTGATATCCTGAAATACGTCGCGCAGTTTGCGGACGTTAGCCTCTTCAATAGCATGGAGCGCCTTGTCGATCCGCTCGCCATTGCCCGGTTCGTACCGCGCGGCATAAAGCGTGGTGAAGTTGGCGGATTCAGGCAGCACAAAGCGCTCATTCGCCATCAGCTCTGCGATCAGCTCGGGCGTGTCACCATACTGCTTTTTGTACTCGGCGTAGTGATCCTGCCACACGTCTGACAGGTACTTGAGGAACAGCATGGTTAGGACGTAGTCTTTATAGACGTCGGCCGAGACCGTCCCGCGGAAGGTGTCGCAGGCGGACCATACGGCCTTGTTGACTTCATCCTGTTTGATCTGATCGTTCATGATAATCTCGATGTATTCAGCGTTGACGAAGTTTCCAGCAATCGTTTTGCGATGGCATCCATTTCAAGCGATCTATTTTCAATAAGCTGATTGAGGATTGCCCGCTCGGTCCTTGCTGCAGCACTCAGTTCCACTATCCGCTGCTGCTCGGCCAGCGATGGGATCACAATCGGCAACTGCTCAACAACTTCACGCTTAAGATTCAGAATATAGGAGCCAGTGGCGCCGGCGGTGAAGTGACCCTGAGCCGGCTTCTGGTTCAGTTGCCAAGCAAGGAACTCCGGCAGGACAGACTGCCGTTTGGTGCGAATGACAAAAAAGTGGGGGGAGCACACGACCTGCTCCTGCCGTTCACCAATGCAATATGCAATATTGCGCCCGCCTCGTGTCGAGAGAATTACATCCCCCTTGTTCAAGAAGGCCTTTGCACTGACGCGCGGAAGTTCCACTCGCGAAAGGCCCGGCCAATCAATTCCAGCGGCTGCGTCGGTGTTGCGCATCTGGATCACAGCAACGTCACCGTCGGGAAGTTCGTCGATCTTGCCGCGAAACGGGTATCCGGCAGAGATTGTGGCAATCTGGCCCACCAGTTTCGAAATATTTGCATCAAAGCGTTTCATGCAGGAGTTTGTTGACCAAGGGGCGAGTTTTGTCAAGCCCATCTGCATCAAGGTCAGCGGCGCATTTTGAAATCCAGGTGTTTTGAAAACCCAATACTGGGGTGATTCGCCATTTGCAGCAGGCCGGGTAAGGGGCGGCGGCGTGTCCGCCGTCGTCCCCAAAAATTCCAACCGGCGTATACCTCAGGTAACGTGTTGCTATTTCAATGCACCTGCAATGAGATCGCGTGGAGCTACGCCGCCGAACGCCTTGCCCATACCCCGTTTCGTAAGAGCGATACCTTCCGTCAACTTTGGCGTCAGCTCCATACTTTTCCCAAATTTCTCTGATTTCAAAAACGCATTAAGATCGCCGTTGAATGTATTGCGGAACGCAGGCTCCTCAAAGATGCTTTCATCGCTACCTTGGGTAAAATAGGTATCGATCACCTCGATAGCATTACTCAGCAGCGCGTCACGAGAAGCCTCGTTATTTAGCGTTTTTGCAAGTGCAACGGAAATGCTGCGATTATCAACGGGTAATCGCTCGCGGTTCATCACATCTTTTAACAGATCGATTGCGACCATATAAAAGATGAAGCGACTTTGCCTGCGGGTCAATTGTGCCCCACGCCCGAACCCATAGCTATCTGCTGCTTCTTGAAGCAAAAACGATGCGTACAAATCCTCAACACCGAAGGCGGGTTGCCCCTCCTCAGGTGTAGCGACAATTTTCTTGAAGACGGACCCTTCTGGCAAAAACGGCGGATTCTTTCCGAATGCCATCCCTGCTTCTCGAAGCCAGCCTGCGCCGAAAACTTTAATTAGGTCGGCCGCATTTACGTGACGATTGAATTGACGTGTTGCGGGGTTCGCATTCTGCAAGGCCTTCTGGGAATCCCAACCACCTCGTTGAATTTCTAAATAAATGTCGTAATTGTTTGCCATAGCATTTTGCCACGACCGGAAATCGCTAGTGAGGGCAAGAAAGTCTTTTTCCCGAACCGCATTCTGACTGTTCGTATAGCGCGTGATGGCCTGGAGGAGTTGCTCGCCCGATTGGCCAACTTTCACGATCTTGGTGACCACCGCCCCTGCCGAAGCACGTTGCTTCCACTCTTCTATCTCTGGATTCACTCCAGTGCCGCCAGAGCTGAAACGCTGATGGAAAACCTCCCAAATTGTGCGAGAGGTTTGGCAGCCATTAACAATGTATGGCTCCATCAATTTGATATGTGCCCCGTCTTGCTCCCAGTCTGAGCAAACAATCGTGATTCCGTTGTTATAAAGGCCAAAGCGTTCCGGCGCATTCCGAAGCGTCTCTTGCATCCCACGATTTACTTTGCCTCGACCGCCGAGGAATCGGCGGACGTTCTTTTCGTAAATCTGATCGAGGTCTCCTGTCCTCTCTCTGTATCCGAGAAGGAAATGATACAGGTCCGTTAATGGCGTCGAACCCACCAGAAGTTCCTTGCCGGAAGGAACAGCGTGCGACACCAGATCAATGATTAGTAGGTCGCGGGACTCTGAAATTTCATCCCCCAGTCGAGAAAATATGGTTTCGACGGAAATTGTCTCCACATCAAAAAGACCGCCCAATCTCTCGCGGCCGATGGACCTGATGTCGTTTAGCGCACGCCGCTCCGCTTCATTGAGCGGACGCTCAGTTGCAAAAACTAAAATGATTTTATCATTATTTGACGCCTGAGATCGGAATAAGGCCAGCCTCTCCAGCAGACCTTCCGCCAGAGAATTAAGCTTGGACCTTTTGCCATCCAGTGTGTCAATCACCTTCTGAGCTTCAACCAGCAAGGTTGTCGGACCCTGGAAGGCCCCTCCATACTTGCTCTGAACAAGATACCAGATATGGCCGGGCTGGCTGTCAGATTCTTCATCGGACCCCACGTCCAGAACGGCAAGATCAATGCCGCCATCACCTGCGCCATCGCAATAGATGAGTTCAGTCCCAGCCTCGGAAGCGTCAAGCCACTGCGTTACCAACTTTTGGGCGAAGCGCCTGCCCAATTCAACGGTGGAGGGGGTTCCCTCGACGATACTTTCACGCCAAGATGCCAGAAAGGCGTCGAAGTCCACTACACCATTTTCCATTTTGACCTCATTGATCCTGCGGCACAAATTTACCGGCCAACAAATAGCGGTATCTGAAAATTGCATCGAACATGCAAGGCTCCGATCTATTTCCCCACAAGCCGACTTCAAATCCTGCTACGCTGCCTCAAACGGTCCCGACAGACAGAACACTAATTTTTCAAATCAATCAGGAAGAGCGGCTTTGACGAATTCTCCGCGAGCCTCTTTCCAATAACTACAAGGTCGAGGTGCAGCATCGCGGGGTATTGCTCAGTGGACAATAGCGGCTTGACGTCATCGGCAAGCTCTATCTGAGGAGGCTGCGCCGACCAAAGATACCTCCATCTTGAACGCCTGATACTCGTTGGGCCAATTCATCGTCTTCTTCGTAGCCCTTTCCTAATGAAGTAAGGCGCCGTAGTTCCCCTTGAACGCTGGCTGCACAATCGTCCGAGAGCAGGGCGAAGTAGAGAACGAGGCGCACGATGTCCTCGCCATGCGCACCGTATCCTTGGCGCTACGCTCATTCTGCTGAGTTCGTAGTGGCCATTACGCAATCGGCCCATTATCGCCGTTTCCGGCATTACTGGGAGGAACTGGAAACTCCTGTACGTAGCGTATCGCTGTGATCTCCTGAACCTTTAGGGCCATCCTGCCCGTCGCTTCCGCGCCGTCCATGACTAGGCTCCAGGTCGCCTCCGGCGCCCCCGGACCGCATGTCTGCGTTCCGTCCCTTCGGGTGACGATCCTTTGTCCAAAGTCCTGAAGTTCTGCTGACGCCGCGCGTGCCGCACGGCGGCGTTGGTGTTGCCTTCCCCTCGGAGCGCGGGAGGGCGGCGCGCCCTTTTGGGCGGTCCCGTCCGTGCTGCAAGCCGGTCATGCTGCCCGGCTCCTCCACGTTGTTGCGGCCAGAGGTGCAGCCCGGCCCTGTGGTCCCGCCCTGACGGACGCTGGTGCCGCCCACCCCCCGCTCCGGGGGAAGCCGATGCTGGTTTGGGGTGGCGCAAGGAGGATACCATGCGTCAGACAAGCAAAACTCGCGTTGCGGGCGAGGGTGAAGCGCCGCGCGGCGGGAACCGCAATGCCCTTTACGATGAAGTGACCGCAAAGATCATCGCCCAGCTTGAGGCGGGACGCTTTCCATGGGTGCAGCCATGGGGAACGGTGGACGGTTCGGGGCAGGGGGCTGGTATTGGTCCGGCCCTCCCGCATAATGCGCTGACCGGCAGAAGCTATTCAGGCGTCAATGTCCTGCTGCTCTGGGGCAGCGTGATCGAGGGCGGCTATCCCTCGCAAGGCTGGCTGACCTTTCGGCAGGCTCTGGAAGCAGGCGGCCATGTCCGCAAGGGCGAGAAGGGCGTCACGGTGGTCTATGCTGACCGCTTCACCCCGCAGGCCGAGAAGGCACGCGCGCAGGAAAGCGGCGAGGATGCAAGATCGGTTCCGTTCCTCAAACGCTTTACCGTCTTCAATGGTGCGCCGTAACGGCGGAAGTATAAAGGAGCTCTACCATGAGTAGATGATCTTGCTGGCTATAGATCATGCCCACT